>NZ_BAAGTR010000001.1:0-606491 GCF_054781815.1 Lysobacter humi (ex Lee et al. 2017)
AACCAGGCGGTGCTGCAGATGGACGAGTCCACCCAGCAGAACGCCACGCTGGTGGAGGAAGCCTCCGCCGCCGCGCGTTCGCTCGAGCAGCAGGCCGTGCAGCTGGTGGAGACCGTGGCCGCGTTCCGCCTCGACGAGGCGAGCGCGGAGGTCAGTGCCGCCCTCGCCCGCGCGGTCGAGCCGGTCAAGGCCGCTGCCGGCCCCGGTCCGGCGCGTTCGCGCCGCCCGGCGGTCGCCACCGCGGCGCCGGCGAAGGTCCGCACCGTGAAGAGCGGCGCCGGCGACCAGCACTGGCAGGAGTTCTGACGGCTGCCGCCGTCGCGCGCGACGATCGCCGGCCCCGTGCCGGCGATCGTCGTTTTGGCGCTGCGAAACGTGACCGCTGTTGCCGATCCGGACGCCGGCGGACGGTGCGTCGACAGCCCGCCTTCAGCCAGGCACCACAGGCGCCGTTAAGTCGGTAGCGGGAAGCCGCGCCCGGAGGGCGCGCACCGCCCGCGTGGCGCACGCCACCCGGCCCAGGACCCAGGACGCCCCATGGCCTACACCGCCCCGCCGCAGCCCGGTGACGCGAACGACGCGCTGCCGTTGCAGATCGCCGACTCGCTCCAGGACGCGCCCGTCAGCGGCGAGGAGTTCGGTGACCTGGTCGCGCTCGCCGCGCGGCTCGCGGAGGCGCCCATGGCCTGGCTCGGCGCGTTCGACGGCGACGAGCGCTTGCGGGTGATCGCCCGCCACGGGGTCGATGCGAACGCCGACGCACACCTGCTCACGATGGCGGCGGGCATCCAGCCCGACGTGCCGCGCATGACCGTACCCGACGCGCACGAGGACCCCTGCCTCATCGGCGAGCCGCTGGTCACGCGCCATCCGCGCGTGCGCTTCTTCCATGCGCAGGCGATGTTCGGCGAGAACGGTCGTCAGACCGGCGTGCTCGCGGTGGCCGACCCGCTCCCGCGCGAGGCCTGCGGCCGCGACGTGCTGCGCGCGATCGAGCGCCTGGCCGGCCTCGGCGAACGCCTGATCGAGCGCCACCAGCTGCAGCGGCGCAGCCGCATCGCCACGCAGATCATGCAGGCCACCTTCAGCGCGATGATCGTCACCGACGACCTCGGCCAGGTCACGCAGGCCAACCGCGCCGCCGAGACGCTGTTCGGCCTGCGCGAGCGCCGCATGCGCGGCATGCCGATCGAGCTGCTGTTCCCCACCTACCTGCAGGACGATCCCGTCGCCGCGACCACGTGGCTCAACGGCGACGACCTCGACGCGGTGATCGGCCGCGAGCCGCAGTACCGCCTGCGCGCGCTCGGGCGCGGCGGCGACGTGCGCACGCTGGAAGCCACGCGCTGCAGCTGGCGCCTCGGCCGCGGCCAGGGCCACGCGATCATCCTGCGCGACCTCACCGACGACCTCGAGCAACAGGCGACCCTGCGCCAGATCGCGCTCTACGATGCGCTCACCGGGCTGCCCAACCGCAGCGCCGTCGTCGAGATGCTGACCGCGCGCCTCGAAGCCGCCGACGAGCCGCTCGCGCTCGCGCTGCTGGGCATCGACAACTTCAAGACGATCAACGACACCCTCGGCCACGCGGCCGGCGACGGCGTGCTGCAGGCCACCGCCTCGCGCATCCGCGGTGCGGTCCCGGCCGGGGTCACCGTGGGCCGCTTCGGTGGCGACGAGTTCGCCGTGCTGCTCTCGGGCCACGACGACCTCGCGCTCGGCGAGCGCCTTGCGCGTGTGCTGCATGCCGTCGGCGAGCCGCTTGACGTGGCGGGCCATCCGATCCACCTCGAGGCCAGCATCGGCGTCGCGACGCGCGAGGACGCGCAGTCCGATGCCGGCCCGGCGAGCGCGAGCGAACTCATCGCGCGCGCGGACCTCGCGCTCTACAAGGCCAAGGCCAAGGGCGGGCGCCAGTGGTGCCGCTACGACCTCGGCATGCGCCGTGAGGTGATCGACCGCCGCATGCTCGAGGTCGAGCTGCGGCGCGCGCATGCGCGTGGGGAATTCGAGCTGCACTACCAGCCGCAGATCGACCTCGCCAACGGCCTCACCTTCGGCGCGGAGGCGCTGCTGCGCTGGCGCCATCCCGAGCGCGGCCTGCTCTCGCCGATCCATTTCCTCGACGTGCTCGCCGGCAGCGCGCTCGCCAACGACGTCGGCGGCTGGATCATCCGGCAGGCCTGCCGCGACGCGGCGTCATGGCCCGAAGTCGGCGGACGCAAGATCGCGATCAGCATCAACCTGTTTCCGGGGCAGGTGCACGAAACCGACCTCGGCAAGGAGGTCGACGAGGCGCTCACGGCCACCGGCCTGCCCGCGGACCGCCTGGAGCTCGAGATCACCGAGACGATCGCCCTCAAGCCCGACGACAACGCCGCACGCGCCCTCGCCGCGCTGCGCGAGCGCGGCGTCAAGCTCTCCTTCGACGACTTCGGCACCGGCTATGCCTCGCTGTCGATGCTGCAGCGCTTCCCGATCGACCGCGTCAAGATCGACCGCTCCTTCGTGCGGGACATGCTCGAGAACCACGGCGACGCCGCGATCGTGCGCTCGATCGTGCTGATCTCCCGCAACATGGAGCTGGCGGTGACCGCCGAGGGCGTCGAGAACCATGCGCAGGCCGAGCTGCTGCGCGGCATCGGCTGCGACTCCGCGCAGGGCTTCCTCTACGCGCCGGCGCTCGCGCCGCGGGCCTTCGAGGACTGGCTCGCCGCGCAGGTGCGGGACCCCGCCAACGCGCCCTGGCAGCGGGAACGCCACGATGGCTGAGATGCGCACGCGCGGGCGCGCGGCGGCGGCGGGCGAGGCACCGGTGGGCAGCGCGCTGGAGCGCACGTTCGCCTTCGACGATCGCGATTTCCGCCGCATCTGCCGCCTGATCCACCAGCGCGCGGGCATCAGCCTGGGCACGCACAAGCGCGACATGGTCTACAGCCGGCTGGTGCGCCGCCTGCGCGCATACGGTGTCAGCCGCTTCGTCGACTACCTCGACCTGCTCGAGACCCGCGACGATGCCGACGAGTGGCAGGCGTTCGTGAACTGCCTGACCACGAACCTCACCTCGTTCTTCCGCGAGGCCTACCACTTCGAGGCACTCATCGCGCAGTTGCGCGAGCAGGCGCCCTCGGCGGGTGCGCCGCCGCTGCGCATCTGGTGCGCGGCGGCGTCCACCGGCGAGGAGCCGTGGTCGCTCGCGATCACCGCCTGCGAAGCCTTCGGCACGTCCACGCCGCCGGTGCGGATCCTGGCGACCGACATCGATACGCAGGTGCTTGAAACGGCCGCGCGCGGCGTCTATGGGCTCGACCGCATCGCCGGGCTGTCGGACGAGCGGCGCCAGGCGTTCTTCCAGCGCGGCACCGGGCCCAATTCGGGGCAGTGCCGCGTCAAGCCGGCGCTGCGCGAGCTCGTCGAGTTCGCGCCCCTGAACCTGCTCGATGCCGTCTACCCCGTGCAGGGCGGCCTCGCGGCGATCTTCTGCCGCAACGTGATGATCTATTTCGACAAGCCTACGCAGTACGGCGTGCTCGAGCGTATGCGTCCGCTGCTCGCGCCGGCCGGCCGGCTCTACGCCGGCCACTCGGAGAGCTTCAACCACGCCACCGACCTGTTCACTCCGGCCGGGCGCACGATCTATACGCCGAGGCCCGCGCGATGAGCCTTCCCGCGGCCGCCCTGGCCGAACCGGGCACGTATTACGACGCCGCGCTGCAGACGCATGCCTTCCGGCTGCTACCGGCGGAATACCGGGTGACGGACCAGCCGATCGCGCTGGTGACCCTGCTCGGCTCGTGCGTCGCGGCCTGCCTCTACGATCCCGCGCTCGGGGTGGGCGGCATGAATCACTTCATGCTGCCCGACAGTCAGCCGTCGTCGATGGCAGCCAGCTCCGACGGCAGCGCGCGCTACGGCGCGCATGCGATGGAGCTGCTCATCAACGACCTGCTCAAGCGCGGCGCGCGTCGCGCGCGCCTCCAGGCGAAGGTGTTCGGCGGCGGCAACGTGCTGCGCGGCTTCACCAGCGACCCGATCGGCACGCGCAATGCGCGCTTCGTGGTCGACTACCTCGAGGCCGAGGACATCCCGATCATCGCGCAGGACCTCGGCGACATCCATCCGCGCAAGGTCTGCTTCTTCGTGCAGAGCGGACGCGCGCTGGTCCGCCACCTGCCCGTCACCCGCGACGCCGAGATCGTCAAGGCCGAGCGCGCACTCTACGGCCGCCTCACCCATACGCCCGTGGCGGGCAGCGTGGAACTGTTCTCATGATCCTCTCCAACGCCGCACCGGGCGCGACCCGCCCGGTGCGCGTGCTCGTCGTCGACGACTCGGCGCTGATCCGCCAGCTGATGACCGAGCTGCTCGCCGCCGATCCCGGCATCGAGGTGGTCGGCACTGCCGCCGATCCCTTCATCGCACGCGACAAGATCAAGCAGCTCCAGCCCGACGTGCTCACCCTCGACGTCGAGATGCCGCGCATGGACGGCCTGACCTTCCTGCAGAACCTCATGCGGCTGCGGCCCATGCCGGTGGTGATGGTGTCCTCGCTGACGCAGGCCGGCGCCACCGTCACGCTCGATGCGCTGGCCCTCGGAGCGGTCGACTTCGTCGCCAAGCCCAGCATCGACGTCGCGCGCGGCATGGCCGAGTACGCCGGCGTGCTGCAGCAGAAGGTGCGCGCCGCGGCGAAGGCCCGCGTCGCGCGGGTCGAGGCGCGGCCGCTGCCGGCCGAGCTGCCGTCGGCGATGACCTACCGCACCACCGACCGCCTGCTCGCGATCGGCGCGTCCACCGGCGGCACCGAGGCGATCCGCGACGTGCTCGCCGCGATGCCGGCCGACGCACCGGCAATCGTCATCGCGCAGCACATCCCCGCGCAGTTCAGCGGCGCCTTCGCCGAGCGGCTGGACAAGCATTCGAAGATGACCGTGCTCGAGGCACAGGACGGCCAGCAGATCATGCCGGGCCACGCCTACGTGGCGCCCGGCGGCCGCCACCTGCGCGTGCAGCGCAGCGGCGCGCGCTGGCACTGCCGGCTCGGCGACGACGTGCCGGTGAGCGGGCATCGCCCGAGCGTCGACGTGCTGTTCGAGTCCGTCGCCGAGCATGCCGGCCGCAACGCCAGCGCCGCCCTGCTCACGGGCATGGGCGACGACGGCGCACGCGGGCTGCTGAAGCTGCGCGAGGTCGGCGCCGTCACGCTCGCGCAGGACCAGGCCACCAGCGTGGTCTGGGGCATGCCCGGCGCGGCCGTCGCGCGCGGCGCGGCGCAGGCGGTGCTGCCGCTCGGATCGATCGCGCAGAGGCTGCTGGCGAGCACCGATCGCGAAGCCGCATGACGTTTCGCGACGCGGTGCGCTAAAGCGCGCGGCCCGCATGCCGTTATCGCCCTTGAACCTCTTGCAGAGAGCCGCGATGGACTCCCGCGTACTCATCCGAATCGCCGCGCCGGTGGCGCTCACCTTCCTCGTCATGCTCGCCGTCGGGCTCGACTGGCCCGCGGCTGTCCAGTGGGGCGCGCTGGTGGCGATGCTCGGCGCCTGGCTCGCCTTCGCCTGGTCGGTCTCCCGTATCGGCGGCAGGCAGGTCTCGATGGTGCGCGAGCAGATGCGCGTGCTCGACGAGCTCCGCACCTTCGTGACGACCGAGATCAACGGCTCCAAGCACGAGATCGACCGCACCCGCGACCTCATCCGCGAGTCCGTGGCCAAGCTCGGCACGAGCTTCGAGGCCGTCAACCGCAAGTCGCGCGAGCAGAACCAGGTGGTCGCCCGCCTGATCGACCGCTCCGACGCCGGCAGCGGCGTCGACGTGCAGCGCTTCGCGGTGCAGGCCAGCCAGCAGATGGAGCAGCTCGTCGAGGCGCTCGAGGCCGTCAGCGGCCAGAGCAGCCACACGGTCACGCACATCGACGCGATGGCCGAGCACCTCGACGGCATCTTCGCCCTGCTCGAGGACGTCAAGTCGATCGCCGACCAGACCAACCTGCTCGCGCTCAACGCGGCCATCGAGGCGGCGCGCGCCGGCGAGGCGGGCCGCGGCTTCGCGGTCGTCGCCGACGAGGTCCGCAACCTCTCCGAGCGCAGCACGGCGTTCAACGAGCAGATCCGCAAGCTCGCCTACTCGTCGAAGGACGCCATCGCCAAGGTGCGCGACACCGTGACGACGATGGCCAGCCGCGACATGGACCGTGCCCGCACGGCGCGCGGCGAAGCCGCCGCCATGCTCGATCGCGTGGAAGGCATCAACCGCTCGCTCGGCAACGGCATGAACGAGATCTCGGCCTGCGGCCGTGCCATCGACGGCTCGGTCTCCGAGGCCGTGCGCTCGCTGCAGTTCGAGGACATCGCCACGCAGGCCCTCGGCGCAGCGAACGTGCACCTCGAGCGCCTGTCGGCGATCAATCGCGAGGCCGTGGCGCTGCAGGAGCTCCTGCACCGCCCGCATCACGACGTCGAAGTGCAGCGCGCGCTCGGCCAGATCGCCCAGCGCATCGCCTCGATGCGCGGTGAGTGGGAACGCCCGCCGCACAAGCCGGTGATGCAGCAGTCGATGGACGCCGGCGGCATCGAGCTGTTCTGACGCTGCGCGTCGAGGACGCCGCGACACCGAAGGCCGCCGGCATCGCCCGGCGGCCTTTTTCGTGCGCGCCCGCGTCCTGCACATCCGCCACCACGCGATGCCGGCCGGTGATGCGGGCGTACCTTCGTGGGGCGGCGCCACGCCCCCACGCGGTGCGCGCACCGGTTCGCGCGCGCCTGCCGCCCGTCGCGCATGCACCGCTGCGCGCCTGCGCCGGGCGCTCACGCGCGCGCATGGCAGACTCCGTGCATGGATGCCCCACGCCCCGACGACGTCCACGCGCTCGCCGCGCAGCTCGCGCGCCAGCGTGAGGAACTGCGCACGCTCGCGCGACGCCTGCTCACCGTGCAGGAGGACGAGCGCGCGACGCTGTCGCGCGAGATGCACGACGACATCGGGCAGTCGATCACCGCGATCAAGCTGTCCGCGGTCGCCCTGCTCGGCGAGTCCGATCCACGGCTGGTGCGCGAGACCGCGCAGGAAATCATCGGGATCGCCGACCAGACCGTCGCGCGCCTTCGCGACATCTCGCTGCTGCTGCGTCCGCCGCAGCTCGATGCGCTCGGCCTCGAGGCCGCGCTGCGCTGGCAGGCGGGCACGCTGTTCCGGGGCGATGCACCCGCGCTCGAGCTGGCGGTCGCGCCATTGGACTGCCGGCCGCCGCGCGACGTCGAGCTGGCCTGCTTCCGCATCGCGCAGGAAGCACTCACGAATGTCCTCCGGCATGCGCGGGCCACGCATGTGCGGCTCGAGCTCGATTGCGACGAGGCCTGGCTCCGGCTCGCGGTGGAGGACAACGGTCGCGGCCTGCCGGCAGACCTTCACTCCGGGCTCGGGCTGGTGAGCATGCGCGAGCGCGCCGAGCAGCTCGGCGGGCGATTCGCGATTGTCGGGGCGGCCGGACGCACGCGGGTCGAGGCCGCGTTGCCGCTCGCGGCCGCGCCCATGCGCCCCCTCGATCCATCCCCGGGTGAAAGCCGGTAAGCTCGCCGCGTCGGCGCAGCCGGCCGCGCGATCGCGCGTCATCCGGGGTCGGGGGGCCTCGTGGACAATCCTTACAGCATGCCGACGGCCGCCGTCGCGACCGGTGTCGTCCGCGAGAAGTACAGCGACCGCCTCGACGACGTGGCCTACGGGCAGAAGAGCATCATCTGGGCGATCCTGCTCTACCTGGCCGCGCCGCTGCTCGGCGCGCTGTGGTTCTTCCTGCTCATCGCCGCGATCCTGATCTCGATCGGGCTGGGCTGGAGCGGCATCTACAAGATCACGCGCGGGCTGCGCTACCCGCTGTGGGCCCGCCTGCTCTGCCTCGCGGCGATGCTCGTCCCGCTGGTCAGCCTGCTCGCGCTCCTGTTCCTCAACAATCGCGCGACCGCGCGGCTCAAGCAGGCCGGCTTCTCGGTCGGCCTGCTGGGCGCACGTCGCTACTGAATCGGCGCGCGCGCGTCAGGCGCCCGCCAGCGATCGTCGCCACTGCGCGACGAACACGGCGGTCGCCGCGGCCACGTTGAGGCTCTCCACCGCGCCGCTGCCGGGAATCGACAGGCGCAGGTCACAGGCCTGTGCGAGGGCGCGGTCCATGCCCTCGCCTTCCGCGCCCATCACGTAGACCAGCCGCTGCGGCAGCGCGGCGGCGAACACGTCCTGGCCGCCCGCGACCACCGTCGCCGCGAGCGCGAAGCCGGCCGAGCGCAGCTGCGCCATCGCGTTGTCGGTGCGCCCGAGCCGCACGAGCGGGACCGATTCCGCGCCGCCCTCGGCCACGCGCGCCGCGGCGCCCGAGAGCGCGAGCGTCGACTCCTTCGGCAGCAGGATCGCGCCCACGCCGAAGTGCGCGGCCGAGCGCAGGATCGCGCCGAAGTTGTGCGGATTGCCGACGCCGTCGAGCCACAGCGCGCACTGCGGGCCGTCGGCCGCCTGCAGCCACGTCGACAGGGCGACCGGTGGCGCGCGCAGCACGTCCGCGACGATGCCCTCGTGGTGGGTGCTCGCCGCGAGCTTTTGCAGGTCGGGCTCGTCGACCACGCGGTAACCGACGCGGTTGGCCACGCACCACTTCAGCAGTGGCTGCACCGCGGGGATGCGCGCCTCGGCGAGGTAGACCTTGCGGATGGCCTGCGGGCGCCGGCGGAAGACCGCATCGACCGCATTGAGGCCGTACAGGCGCAGCTCCTCGCGGCCCGTGGGACGCCCCTCGCCCACTTCGCCATCGCGCGCCGCGTCGTGGCCGGCCGGGCGCGCGCGCTCCGCGCTCCAGGGCGCGCGGCCGATGGGCGCCTGCGCCCCCTCCGGGCCCCGCGCCCCGTGCGACGTACCCCTCGTGCCGCGGTCACCCGGAGCGCCCGCTCGCGGCCGGTCTGCACTGGGCCGGGCGGGCTTTGCATCGCGCCCACCGTAGGGTCCTTCCGCAGGGCCGGGGCGTGCGTCGTCACGGGGGCCCGTCTCGCGCGGGCCGTTCGCGTCGCGAGGCGGTCGCGACGACGACCAGGGCGAGCGGTCGCGCGGATCACGGGGTCGGTTCATCGGTGCGTCGCATCGGCTCGGGTAGCCCGCATTGTCGCAGCCGACCGGGTGATCACGGCATCCGTCCGCGTCCGACGAGGCCCACCAGGCCCTCGACCTGCGGCAGCGGCGCCGCGAGCGGCTGCGGCCGCCCCTCGCGCGCGAGCACGACCTCGGCCGCGAGCCGCGCCGCGCGCACCGCGCTCTCCATCGAGGCCGGCAGCCCCGTGTGCGGCCAGTCGCCGGCAAGCAGCAGCCCGCCGAGTGGCGCCTCCACGCCGGGTCGCATCGACTCGCTTCCGGCCAGCGGCAGCGGGATCGCCATCGGGATGCGATGCACGTCCGCGTGCACGAGGCGCGCATCGGCGGCCTGCGGCAGGTACTCGCGCAATTCGCGCAGGGTGGCGTCGACGATCGCGGCATCGTCGATCGGCGGCAGGCGGCGGCTGTCGATGATGTTGCTGCAGATCAGCGCGCGATCGCGCGGCAGGTCGTCGCGGATGTTCGAGAGGTCGTAGAAGTCGAAGTTGAGCGCCTCGGGCGTCCACACCTTCGACCAGAAGCGCGCGTTCGTGAGCGGCCGGTCGAACCAGAGGTAGGTACTGACGTACGGGCTCGGGCGGAAGTCGCCGAGCGTGTCGAAGGGCGCGCGCCCACGCCATGCCGGCGGCAGGAGGTCGCGCAGCGCGTGCGGCGGCACCGCGACGACCACGTGGCGCGCCCGCAGCACCTCGCCGTCCTGCAGCCGCACGCCGACGACGCGGCCGTCCTCGTCCACGAGCGCGCATGCCGGTGCGCGCAGCCGCACCTCGCCGCCCGCGCGCTCGATCGCGGCCTGCGCGAGCGGTGCATAGAGGTCACCGAGGCCGATCTTCGGAAAACCGACCTCGTACCCGCCCACGCCCATGAGGTAGCGGAAGAGTTGCAGCAGCGCCGCCGACGACGTCTCCTCGACCGGCGCGTTCATCACCGTCATGCAGGCCGTGCGCCAGAACCAGTCGATGTAGCGCTCGGACACGCCTTCGCGTCGCAGCAGGTCGAGAGCCGGGACGTCGTCGAGCGCGTCCATCGCCTGCGGCGTGAGCCGCGCGGTGCGCCACATCAGCCGCGTGTTGGAGGCGACATCCCACCACGACAGCTGCGGGATCGACAGCATGCTCGGCAGCATGTGCAGTGGCGGCGGCAGGCGCCGCACGCGGATGTCGACGGGCGGATGCGGCGTGTCGACCAGTGTCAGGAACTTGTCCTGCTGCCAGTACACGCGGTCGGCCGTACCGAGGCGCTCGAGCAGGCCGCGCATGTTCCGGTACGCGCTGAGCAGGATGTGCGGTCCGATGTCGACGCGATCGCCGGTGACCGGCTCGGTCCAGCTGCGCGCACGCCCGCCGAGCGTGCCCGAGGCCTCCAGCACGCGCACGCGCAGCCCGGCGTCGGACAGGGCGACCCCGCAGGCGAGGCCGGCGAGGCCGCCGCCCACGATCAACACATCCGTCTGCTGCATCGCCACAGCCTCGCGTCTTGCGCGTGGCCATGGCGTCGACGTCAGGCGTGGCCGTCGGCCTGCGGCGTGATCTTCTCCAGGCGCTCCAGCTCGTGCGCGACCGCCTCGGGCGAGCGCGTGTACTTCGCCAGCAGCACGTAGAACGCCGGCACGACGAACAGCGAGAGCAGTGTCGAGAATGCGACGCCGAAGACCACGACGATGCCGATCGCGGCGCGGCTCGCTGAGCCCGGACCGCCCGCGACCACGAGCGGGATCGCACCCACGATCGTGGCGATCGAGGTCATCAGGATCGGGCGCAAGCGCACGGCCGAGCTCTCGACGATCGCCTCGTGGATCCCGCGACCCTCGTCGCGGAGCTGGTTGGCGAACTCGACGATCAGGATGCCGTTCTTCGCGGCGAGGCCCACGAGCATCACGATGCCGATCTGGCTGAAGAGGTTGAGCGTGCCCCCGGTGAGCCACAGGCCGAGCAGCGCGCCGAGCACGCCGAGCGGCACCGTGAGCATGATCACCAGCGGATGCACGAAGCTCTCGAACTGCGCGGCGAGCACCAGGAACACGATCAGCAGCGCGAGTGCGAAGGTGAGCAGCACCGCGCCACCGGCCTGCTGGAACTCGCGCGACTCGCCCTTCCAGTCGATCTGCGCCTGCTCGGGCAGCTCCTGCCGCACGGTGGACTCGAGCCAGCCGATCGCATCGCCCATCGTGTAGCCCGGCGACAGGCCGGCGGAGATCGTGATCGCGCGCAGGCGGTTGAAGCGGTTGAGCGTGCCGGGCTCGGCGAGTTCGCGCAGGGTGACGAGGTTCGACAGCGGCACGAGCGCACCGTCGCGCGAACGCACCTGGATCGCGGAGAGATCGGCCGGCGACGCACGCAGCTCGCGCGCCGACTGCAGGATGACGTCGTACTCCTCGCCGTTCTGCACGAACGTGGTCACGCGCCGGCTGCCCATCATGGTCTCGAGTGCGCGGCCGATGTCGACCACGCTCACGCCGAGGTCCGAGGCACGCGCGCGATCGATCTCCACGCGCATCTGCGGCCGCGTTTCCTTGTAGTCCGAGTCGACCGAGAAGAAGCCGGGGTTCTTCTCCATCGCCGTGACCAGGGCATCACGCCAGCGTGCGAGCTCGGCATACTCCGGCCCGCCGAGCACGATGTTGATCGGCTGCCCGCGCGAGCGCACGAGGCCGCCCGCGACCTGCGGATTCGCGCGCACGCCGGGCAGGCGCCCGAGCTCCTTGCGCAGGCTGTCGGCGACGTCCGCGGTGGTCTGCTCGCGCTTGTCCCAGTCCTGCAGGAAGACCGCGATGCGCCCGGTGTGCATCTCCTCGCTCGCGCCGAACCCGCCGGGCACGCGCGGGTTGTAGCGACGGATCACCTGATCGTCGCCGGTGTGCTTCGCCACGATGCGCTCGACCTGCTGCACCTGCTTCACGGTGTAGTCGAAGCCGGCGCCTTCCGGCCCCTGGATCGAGATCTGGAAGGACCCGCGGTCCTCCGCAGGCGCAAGCTCGGACGGCACGATCTTGAACAGCACAAAGCTCGCCGCGAGCGCCACCAGCATCAGCACGCCGAACAGCCAGGGCCGCTCGACGGTGCGGTCGAGGAAGCGCCGGTAGCCGGCGCTGGTGCGCTCCAGCCTCGTGTTCACCCAGCGCGTGACCGGGTTCGATTTCTCCTCGCTGTGCGGCCGCACCAGCAGCGAGGACATCATCGGCGTGAGCGTGAGCGCGACGAACGCCGACAGCGCCACCGCGCCCGCGAGCGCGACGGACAGTTCCCGGAACAGCCGCCCGGTGTTGCCCTGCATGAAGCCGATCGGCAGGAACACCGAGACCAGCACCGCGGTGGTCGCGATCACGGCGAACGCGACCTGCTTCGTGCCGCGTGACGCGGCCACCAGCCGCGGCTCGCCGAGGTCGGCGCGGCGCTGGATGTTCTCCAGCACCACGATCGCATCGTCGACGACCAGGCCGATGCACAGGACCAGCGCCAGCAGCGTCAGCAGGTTGATCGAGTACCCGAAGACGTAGAGCGGGATGAACGCGGCGATCAGGCAGACCGGCACGGTGACGGCCGGGATCAGCGCCGCGCGGAAGCTGCCGAGGAACAGCCAGATCACCACCAGCACCAGCACCACGGCCTCGATCAGCGTGTGGTAGACGCGCTCGACGGCGGAGTCGATGAACGTGGTGGTGTCGAAGGCCACGAAGATGTCGGTGCCCTGCGGCAGTGACGGCCGGATCGCGTCGGCCGCCTCGCGCGCGGCCTGCGCGACCTCGAGGCTGTTGGCCGTCGACGTCTTGACGATGCCCAGGCCGATGTTCGGCTCGCCGTTGCTGCGGTAGTAGGCGCGCCGCTCCGCTGAGGTGAGCTCGACCTTCGCGACGTCGGCGAGGCGGGCGACGTAGCCGTCGGCGCCCTTGCCGAGCGGGATCTGCGCGAAATCCTCCGGGCGCTGGTAGCCACGGGCCACGCGCAGCGAGAAGTCGCGCGTCTGCGACTCGATGCGGCCGGCCGGCAACTCGACGTTCTCCGCGCGCAGCGCGTTCTCGATGTCGGTGGCGGTGATGCCGCGCGCGGCCATCGCGTCGCGATCGAGCCAGACGCGCATCGCGTAGCGTTGCTGGCCGCCGAGCCGCACCTGTGCCACGCCCTCCACCGAGGCGAGGCGATCGACCACGTAGCGCTCGGCGTAGTCGGACAGCTGCAGCGTGTCCATCTTCGTGGAGCTCATGTTGAGCCACAGGATGGGGTCGGCGTCGCTCTCCACCTTCTCGATCTGCGGCGGGTCGGCTTCCTCGGGCAGGCGGTTCGCCACGCGGCTCACCGCGTCGCGCACGTCGTTGGCCGCGGCCTCGATCTCGCGCTGCAGGGTGAACTCGATCGAGATCGACGCGCGACCGTTCGCGCTGCGCGACTCGATCGCCTCGATGCCCTCGATGCCCGAGAGCGCATCCTCGAGTACCTGGGTGACGCGCGTTTCGACGACACCGGCGGACGCGCCCGGATAGCTCACGTCGACCGAGACCACCGGCGGATCGATCGCGGGCAGCTCGCGCAGGGTAAGGCGGGTGAAGGCCATGACGCCGAGCACGATCAGCAGCAGCGACATCACCGTCGCGAAGACCGGGCGGCGGATGGAAAGTTCGGACAGGCTCATCGGGCGCCGGCTCCGTCGCGCAGGTTGGGGGGCAGTGCCACGGCGGCGGTCGCTCGCATCGCGCGCCCCACGTCAGGCACGGCCGCCGCGGGCGTCGCCGCGCGGCGCGCCGTCCTTCCCGCCGCCCGGGCCGGACCCCGCCTTCGCGGCGTCGACCACCTTCGCGCCCGGCCGGAGCTTGCCCACGCCGTCGACCACGATCGCGTCGCCGGGCTTCAGGCCTTCCAGCACCTCGACCCGCCCACCGGACCGCACGCCCAGGCGCACGTCGGCGCGCTCGGCCTGCCCGTCCACCACGCGGAAGACGTAGGACTCCGTGCCCACCTGCACCACCGCGATCTCCGGCACGAGCAGCGCGGGGCGCTCGGCGCGGCTCACGCGCACCTGCAGCAGCATGCCCGGCTTCAGCGCGCGGTCGACGTTGGGGAACGTGCCGCGAACGATGACCGCGCGCGTGGCGGGATCGACGCGCGCGTCGACGGTCGCCACGCGGCCTTCGAACGTACGGCCCGGATACGCCGCGGCGGTGCCGGCAAGCGTCTGGCCGGAGGCGACCTGCGCGAGCTGCGTCTCCGGCACGGGAAAGTCGACGTGCACGCTCGCGATGTCGTCGAGCGTGGTGATCACGGTGCCCGGCGTGACGAGCGAGCCGGGGCTGACCTGGCGCAGCCCGAGCACGCCCGCGAACGGCGCGCGGATCACGCGGTCGGCCAGCTGCGCGCTGACCTGGGCGACGCGTGCCTGCGCGGCATCGCGCGTGGCGCGCTGCGCATCGAGCTGCGACCGTGCGACGAGCTGCTGCGCGGCGAGCTCGGCCTGCCGGCGGTACTGGCGGTCGGCTTCGGCGGCCGTGGCACGCGCCTCGTTGAGCGCGGCCTGCTCGGCCTGCCCGCTCAGCGTGACCAGCGGCGCGCCGGCGCCCACCGCGTCGCCGCTGTCGAAATGCACGCGCTGCACCTTCTCGCTCACGCTCGCGGTGACCGCGATGGACTCGCGCGCCTTGACCGTGCCCAGCGCCTGCAGCGTGTCGGCGAAGGCCTCGCTCCGCACGATCTGCAGGGTCACGGGAGTCGGACGATCGCCGCCCCCACCCGGCCCGCCGGGTCCGCCGGGTCCGCCGCCGGGCCCACCCGCCGCCTCCTTCTTCCCGCAACCCGTGCCCGCGACGAGCGTGGCGCACAGCAGGGCGAGGACGATGGATCGCATGGGCGCTCGGTCCGGCAGGGGGAGCCGGCGATTCTATCGAGCGTGTCCGTGACGGCCCGTGTCGGTGGTCATTCCACGCATGGTGCCGTTCGAATCGCAGCGTTGCACCGGCGGCGTCAACCGACGGCCCGTCCCGCTCGTACGCAGCGCCGCGCTCAGCCGGCGCGGCCGTCGTACGCCGTGCGCGGGATCGACTCGAGGTCGACGTCGTCGAGGCAGCGGATGTTGATCGCGGCCGTCTCGGTGCCGTCGGGCATGCGGCCTAGGCCGAACGGCTGGCAGCCGCAGATGCGGCAGAAGCGATGCTCGATCACGTGCCGGTTGAAGGTGTAGGTCGCGAGGTATTCCTCGCCGCTGACCTCAAGGGACGCCCGCGGCACGAACCAGAGCAGGAAGCCCTTGCGGCTGCAGTGCGAGCAGTTGCAGTCGATGACACCCCCGGGCTCGCCCTCGACGGTGATGCGGACGGCGCCGCAATGACAGCTGCCGGATTTCATGGCCGATTCCCCTGCGTCCCTGCAATGGCGGCCGAGTCTAGCCGCTCCCCTCCGCCCGGGCATGTGCCGCATACGGAAACGCCGGCACGAGGCCGGCGTTTCCGAGCGATCCGAGCGGGCGGCTTATGCGCCCTGCCACTGCCCCAGCGCGGCCAGGCCGTTGTCGCGGGCGCGGGCGAAGACCGTCTCCTGAGCGGCAGCAAAGTTGCCCTGCATATCCTGCGCCCACAGCTTGAGCGCGGCCTGCTGCATCGCGCGGCCGTAGGAGAACGACAGCGGCCACGGCAGGTTGCCGACGCGGTTCATCGCGTCGAGGTGCGCGGTCGCGTCCTCGTCGGACTGGCCGCCCGACAGGAAGACGATGCCCGGCAGCGTGGCCGGCACGGTGGCCTTGAGGCAGCGCAGCGTGGCGGCGGCCACTTCCTCGCGCGAGGCCTTTTCGGCCGATTCGGTGCCGTGGATGACCATCGAGGCCTTCAGGACCGTGCCCTCGAGCATGACGTTCTGCTCGTAGAGCGAGCCGAACAGCGAGCGCAGGACGACTTCGGTCACCTCGAAGCAGGTGTCGATGTCATGCGCGCCGTCCATGATCACTTCCGGCTCCACCATCGGCACCAGGCCCTGCTCCTGGCAGAGCGCGGCGTAACGGGCGAGCGCATGGCTGTTGGCCTCGATCGCGGTGCCGGTGGGGATGTCGTCGCCGATGTTGATCACCGCGCGCCACTTCGCGAAGCGGGCGCCGAGCTTGTAGTACTCCTCCAGGCGCGCGCGCAGGCCGTCGAGGCCCTCAGTCACCACCTCGCCCGGAAAGCCGGCCAGCGGCTGCGGGCCCTTGTCGACCTTGATGCCCGGGATCATGCCGTTGGCGACCATCAGGTCGGCGAAGCGGGTGCCGTCCCTGGTCGACTGGCGGAGCGTCTCGTCGAACAGGATCGCACCGGAGATGTACTGGGACAGGTTCGGCGTGGTGAGCAGCAGCTCGCGGTAGGCGCGACGGTTCTCTTCCGTGTTCTCGATGCCGACGCCGGCGAAGCGCTTGGCGATCGTGGTGGTCGACTCGTCGATCGCGATGATGCCCTTGCCCGGGGCGACCATCGCCTGGGCGGTCTCGGCAAGCTGTTCGATGCTCATTCGGGGTCCATGCGCGCAGGAAGTGAGGGGCCGGCATTATACCGGCCGGCACTGCATACGATTTCATACCGCCCCACGGCGGGCCGCACGCGACCGTCAGAGCTCGCCGAGCCCTTCCGCGCGCCCCTCGGGCCCGATCTGCAGCAGGCGCAACGTATTCGTCGCGCCGTGCTGCTGCATGATCTCGCCGCTGGTGAAGATGATGCGGTCGCCCTCGTCGAGCAGGCCGCGCTCGAACAGCACCTTCGCGGCGGCGCGGGCCGCGACGCCGGCGGTCATGCCGGTGCTCTCGAACGGCAGCGCGGTCACGTCGCGCATCAGCGCCATCTTGCGGCGCGCCGCCTCGTCGCTGGACAGCGCGATGATCTGCGCCGGCGAGCGAAAGCGCGAAAGGAAGCGGGGCGTACCGCCCGATTCCGTGATCGCGACGATCGAACGCACGCCGATGTGCTCGGACAGGAACATCGCCGCCATCGCGATCGCCTGGTCGGCGCGGTCGAGGTTGCGGGGCGCGGCCTCGAAGTCGGTGTCATGCGCGAACTGCCGCTCGGCACCGAGGCAGACGCGCGCCATCGCCTGCACCGCCTTGAGCGGGTACTTGCCGGCCGCGGTCTCCTGCGAAAGCATGACCGCGTCGGTGCCGTCGATCACGGAGTTGGCGACGTCGAGCACCTCGGCGCGCGTCGGGATCGGGCTGTCGACCATCGACTGCAGCATCTGCGTGGCCGTGATCACCACGCGGTTGCAGCCCAGCGCCTCGCGGATGATCTTCTTCTGCAGGCCGGGCAGCTCGGCATCGCCGATCTCCACGCCGAGGTCGCCACGAGCGACCATCACCACGTCGCTCGCCTCCACGATCTCCCGCAGGTTCTCGATCGCCTCGGCGCGCTCGATCTTCGACACCAGCGCGGCGTTGCTGCCCGCCTCCTGCGCGATCCGCCGCGCATCATGCATATCCTGCGCATTGCGGCAGAACGAGACGGCGATGAAGTCGACGCCGATCTGCGCGGCGACCTTGATGATCTCCTCGTCCTTCGGCGTGAGCGCACCGAGCGAGAGCCCGCCGCCCTGCTTGTTGAGGCCCTTGCGGTTCGAGAGCGCGCCATCGTTGAGCACCGTGCAGCGGATGCGCTCGCCCTCGACGGCGTCGACCTGCAGCTGCAGCATGCCGTCGTCCAGCAGCAGTGTGTCGCCGGCGACGACGTCGCCCGGCAGCCCGAGGTAGCTCACGCCGACCTCCCGCTCGTTGCCGAGCGGCGCATCCTCGCGCGCGACGAGGTCGAACCTGTCGCCGAGCTTGAGCTGGATGCGATCGTTCTCGAACTTCTCGATGCGGATCTTCGGGCCCGGCAGGTCGGCCAGGATGCCCACCTCGCGCCCGACCCGCTGCGCGGCGGCACGGACGGCCTCGGCGCGCGCGACCTGCGCCGACGGATCACCGTGCGAGAAGTTGAGGCGGACACAGTCCACGCCCGCTTCGAGCAGCGATTCGAGCACGCCCGGCGCATCGGTGGCCGGGCCGAGCGTTGCGAGGATCTTGGTACGGCGCGTGGTCTGACTCATGCAGCGGCAGCTCCCTGTTCAGCAGCGGAAGCTAGCATGCTCCGCGGCGCGTCGACGCCGCATTCGTTTTCAGTCGTCGTCCGTACCCGGCTGCTCCGTGTGGCGTCGACCGGCCCGGTAATCGGCGAGGCGGCCCTTCATCCGCTCGATCATGGCGGCCACGTCGGGCGTCGCAGGGACACGCTCAAGCACGCGCTCCTGCAATCGGACGGCCGCATCTGCATTTCCAGCCGCCGCTTCGCAGGCGGCGACGGTGTCGAGTGTCCCGGGATCCAGCTCGTTGGGGTCGCCGAGTTCGCGGGCGAGGGCGAGGCCCGCGGCGCCGTCGAAGACGTCTTCAAACGGCGAGACGCACAGGACCCAGGCGAGGTTGTTCCGTGCAAGCTCCGAGCCCTTCGCCTCGGCCTCCTTCAGCATCCCGAGCGCGCGGGCGCGCGTGGCGGGATCGGCGGCGCGATGGTTGTAGAGCCACAGGCCGTACTCGTTGCGGGCGTCGGCGGAGCCGGAGGCGACCGCCGTCTCGAACCAGCGATGGCCGGCGGCGTCGAGCCCCGGCCCCAGGCTGCCGTCGAGCATCAGGCCCGCAAGCATCAGCTGCGAGCCGGTATCGCCCTTGCGTGCATGCGGTTCGAGCAGTTCGCGGGCACGACGGGGATCGCGCGGCACGCGTTCATCGTCCAGCAGCAGTCGCACGAGGCGGGCTCGTGCTTCCGGCGATACGTCGGCGAGGTCCTCGAAGGTCTCGAGTGCCTTCGGGAGGTGGTCCTCGAAACCCTCGACGCCGGAGGCGTAGAGATCCGCGAGCAGCAGCCGCGCATCCACGTCGCCCGTCACCGTGGGCAGCAGGAGCCATTGCTCGGCGTCCTTCCATCGCTTGTCGAGGCCGGCGAGGTGCGACAGCCAGCGACCGGCGAGATCGCTGCCGCCGTGTGCAGCGTCCTGCAGCATCGCGAGCGCGGCGGCGTCGCGGACATCCCGCTGCGTGCGTTCGACGCCGAGCGATGCCTGCGCATCGGCGGATCCCGCGGCGGCCGCACGCTCGAGCAGTGCAGAGCGCGCGTCGTCCTCGGAGTCGCCGTAGGCCAGCAGCATCGCCAGACCGCGACCACGCCGATTGTTCTCGGGCGCCTCGAGCATGCGACGGTCTTCCGCGGTGAGCACCGGCTTCCGACCGTCGGCCGCCGCGCGGGCGATGAGCAGCACGCGCGCGTCGCGGCTGCCTGCATCGGCGATCGACTCCAGGCGGTCGGAAAGCCATGCGGGCCATGACTTGCCCGCCTGCTGGAGCAGCGAGGCAGCCTCGATGATCGGCGTGCGGTCGGCCGACGTGCGATCCGCCGCATCGAGCAGGGTGCGTGCCGCCTTCTCGTCTTTCGGGACGCCCATCCCCTGCAGGTAGGCGAGTGCAAGCAGAGCGCGGGGAATACCATGGCCGGCCTCGGCCATGGGCAGGACGGCGTCCACCCAACCGTCATGGCAACCCGGGAAGGGGCGCTGAAGGCAGAGTTGCAGCCAGGACCGCGCGGACAGCACGCCCCCTCGCCCGGCACCCGCGCGAAGGCGGTCGCGCTTCGCGGCCGGCTCGGCCTCGTACCAGGCATTGAGCAGCGCGTCGTGATCGACCGCCTCGATGTCACCGCTGCGGACCCATGCCTCGCGGTACGCCCGTGCGATGAGTTCCCGCTCGTACGGAAAGCCCTCGACATCGCTCTCGTCGGGGAGCTGGGTGAGCGTGTCCACCCAGTCGAAGGCGAAGCGTCGCTCGAGGCCCGCGTCCTTGTCGAAAACGACCGCGACCAGCGGGAAATAGCGACTTGCGTGCAGCTGCGGGAGGTAGTCGTAACGCCGCTCGTAGCCACCGAGCTGCAGGAAGACGCCGACATCCTCCGGACGGACCACCCGGATGGGCACGTCCCAGTCGACATCACCGCTGTCACGCGCGGCATGTGCCGCAAGCGCGCCCAGCACCTGCATGTGCGCCTCGGCGCCGGCCGCATCGCCGACGACTTCCGCGCAGAGCATCGCCGCATGGCGGAGCGCCAGGCTTACCGGGACCTTGCGGACCGCATCGGTCAAGCTAGTCGCGTTCGTCCTGCACCCTTCCGCGGTGACGCCGCTCGCCCCGTAGCCGACTTCGGTCAAGGCGCCGTAGGCTCGGTTGATGTCGTCGTAGCGCGTACGGCCAAGGAAGTCCTTCCACATCGCGGCCGCATCGATCGGCGCATCGGCTGCGATCGCGTGCAACGGGGCGATCAGGAGCGCCAGGGCGAGGAGGTGCTGCTTCATTTGGTCGCTCCGGCGTCGAGACTGTCGCGAAGGAGCGCACGCAGGCGGCGCTCACGCTCCTCGGCCTGCACTGCGGCCGGCAGCTGGTAACGCAGGCTCGCCTGCAGGCGGTCGCGGACGCTGCGCATCTCGCCGAGGTGGCCGGCGACACCGTCGCCGACGATCTCGTCGGTGCCCTGGTCGAATTCATAGGTGACGCGCGTGGTGGAACCGTCGATGTCGATCGCGCGCGAGAAGGCGAATGCGGGCGACTCGTGCGAGATCCGCTCCTTGCCGAACGCCGGGCTCCAGTCGGCGGGTGCGATCACCTCGATCACGTGCCGGTATTTCCCCGGAGCGTTCGGCAGCCGCAACGGCCCCGGATGGCGGATCGTCTTGGGGAGCTGCGCCGGCGCACCGAGGGCATCGGCGTAGACGTCCAGGGAACGGACGTTGCCCGCGGCCTCCAGCGCCGTGGCAAGGCGATAGCTCTCACGGACGCGCAGGATGTTCGCGGTCCGATCGTCGTCGACGACAGGGGACCCGACGTGCTCGAGGGCGCCGTAGCGCTTGCCGTAGTACTCCGCGTACCGCCGCGCGAGGTCTTCGTTGCGCTCGCTTCCGACAGTGCGCCGCGCGTGGTCGGCCGCACTGCCGCGGTAGGTGGTCTCGACCGTGAACTGCACGGGCGTATCCGCCCTCTCGATGCGATAGGTCTCGCGCGACTCGACCCCGTCGTCGCGGTCGGCGGGCCGCTCGATCGGCACGAGCGCGGTGACGCCCGCCGCGATCGGCAGGCCGACGCCCAGTGCACTGAGGTCCACGCGTCGCGGGTCGCCGCCCTGTTGCGTGCGGGTGGGATCGACCCAGACGGCCTTGCCGTCGAGCATCGCGCGGACGATCACGTGGTCGAACGCGTCCGCTGCCGGAAGCCGGGCGGCCACCGCGCGGCCATCGCCCGACGACACCAGGGCGGGAACCGCGTCGATGCCGAGGCGCGCCAGCACCGTGACGAGGAGATAGGCCTTGTCCTTGCAGTCGCCGAAGCGACGTGACCACGTCTCCGACGGCGGGTGCGGCCTGTGCGTGCTCTCGCCCAGCTCGAGGCCGAAGTACCGCACGTCGTCCTGGACCGCACGGAGCGCTGCCGCAAGGCCGGCGGGCTTGCCGAGCTTCGACCACTCCTCGATGCGGCGCTCGAGATCGGCGGGCAGCGGACCGGTCACCGCGGGATAGAGCGGCAGCGCCCAGTCGACGACGTCGGACCATGCCTGCTCGGGACCGACCTGCACCGCCGGGTACGGGTGGTGCCACACCGGGTAGTCGCCGTGATAAACGACCGCAGGAGACCGCGCGTGGCGCACGCTCGCCTCGACCGAGCCCGCGACCGTCCGGATCACGGGGCGCACCGCCGTGTTTTCCTGGCGCACCGCGAGGCGCGTGCCGGCGTCGTAGAGCATGCGGGCGCGCGCGTCGAGCACGGGCTGCCCGTAGCCGAGGTACATCCAGTCGGTGTCCTGGCCTTTGAGGACGGGATTGGAACCTTCGAGCGTGTAGGACACGCGCACGACGTCGCCGACGCGGACGTCCTGCAGCACGATCAATGCCGAGACGAGACCGTTGGCGAGGTCCTGTTCGAAGTCGTCCTCGCGCCGGGCCAGCGAAATGCGCGCCGGGTCCAGCCGCGTCGTCCACGTCCCGTCGCGCCGGACTTCGAGGCGATGGATCTGCAGCTTCTGGTAATCGGGATTGAAGCCGATCTCGAAGCGACCGGCTTCGTTGAGCACCGCGGCGCTGCGCGGCTCGAACACGCGCTCGACATAGACGCGGTCGCGCCCGGCGCGATGGTCGGTCTGTACGTCGTAGAGCCAGTAGCGCCAGCGCGCGTCGTCGACGCCGGGGGCCTTGTCGGGCCACGCGGCCGGGACATCGGAACGCACCACGAAGTCGGGCTCCGACGTGGTTTCGAAGCGGTACGCGCCGCGTACATGTTCCTCGGCGTGCACCTGCAGTGCAGCCAACAGCAGCGCAGCGAGCGCCGCGCGTTTCCAGACCCGCATGTCCCCGTCCCCGTCGCGGGCGACCGTGCGGCCGCCTCCCCGGGCGGGATTATGCCGCGAGGTCGGCCGGTGTCTCCACGAGGCGCGATGCCCCCGCCGCCTCGAGTTCCGCACGGTCGCCGAAGCCCCACAGCACGCCGATGCCGGGCATGCCGTGGTGGCGCGCGCCCTCCATGTCCATGCGGCGGTCGCCGATCATCCGGCACTCACGCGCATCGCAGCCGAGGCGACGCAGCGCCTCGGTGATGAGTTCCGGCTTGTGGCTCAGGCGGCCGTCGGTCGTGGCGCCGACGATCTCGTCGAAATGCCGCGCGAACGGGAGCGTCGCGAGGATCTTGCGCGCATGCGGCTCGTTCTTCGCAGTCACCACCGCGAGGCGGTGGCCCTGCGCATGCAGGGCCTCGATCGCCTCCGGAATTCCCGGATAGACCTCGTGCTCGGTCCAGCCGTGCGTCTCGAAGCGTTCGCGGTAGAACTCGACGGCCTGCTCCACGCGCGCCTCGTCGCGCAGCAGCGGCGCGAAGCTCGTGCGCAGAGGCGGGCCGATCCAGCTGCGCAGCGTGGCCTGATCGGGCACCGGCTCGCCGAGCCGCTCGAAGGCGTGCGCGGCGCATCGACTGATGCCGACGGACGAGTCGATCAGCGTGCCGTCGAGGTCGAACAGCAGTGTCGCCACGTCAGCCCGCGCGCGCTTCGAGGGCCGCGACCGCTGGCAGCGTCTTGCCTTCGAGGAACTCCAGGAACGCGCCGCCACCGGTGGAGATGTAGCCCACGTCGTCCGCGATGCCGTACTTGTCGACCGCCGCGAGCGTGTCGCCGCCGCCGGCGATCGAGAACGCCGGGCTCGACGCGATCGCCCGCGCGAGCGCCTCGGTGCCCTGGCCGAAGGCGTCGAACTCGAAGACGCCGACCGGCCCGTTCCACACCACGGTGCCGGCGCGCTGCACGATCTCCGCATAGCGCGCGGCGGTCTGCGGGCCGATGTCGAGAATCATGTCGTCCGGGCCTACGGCGTCGATCGCCTTCGCCGTCGCGGGGGCGTCGGCCTTGAATTCGGGTGCGACGACGACGTCGACCGGCATCGGGATCTCCGCGCCGCGGGCACGCGCGTCGTCCATGATCTTCTTCGCGGTGTCGATGAGGTCGCGCTCGACGAGGGACTTGCCGACATCGTGGCCGAGCGCGGCGATGAACGTATTCGCGATGCCGCCGCCGACGATCAGCTGGTCGACGCGGCCGACGAGGTTCGACAGCAGCTCGAGCTTGGTGGAGACCTTCGAGCCGGCGACGATGGCGAGCAGCGGTCGCGCGGGCGCATGCAAGGCCTTGGCGAGCGCATCGAGCTCCGCCATCAGCAGCGGGCCGCCGCAGGCGACCTTCGCGTGGCGGATCACGCCATGCGTCGAGGCCTGCGCGCGGTGCGCGGTGCCGAAGGCGTCCATGGCGAAGACGTCGCAGAGGTCGGCATAGGCCTTCGAAAGCGTGTCGTCGTCCTTCCCTTCGCCGACGTTCATGCGGCAGTTCTCGAGCATCACGATCGAGCCGGGCGCGACGTCGAGGCCGGCCACCCAATCGCGCACCAGCGGCACGTCCACGCCGAGCAGCTCGCCCACGCGGCGCGCGACGGGCGCGAGCGAGTCCTCCTCGCTGAACGCACCTTCCTTGGGCCGGCCCAGGTGCGACATCACCATCACCGCCGCGCCCTTTTCCAGCGCCATCCGCAGGGTGGGAAGCGCGGCGAGGATGCGCTGCTCGGACGTGATGCGGCCCTCGCTGATCGGCACGTTGAGATCCTCGCGGATCAGCACGCGCTTGCCGGAAAGGTCGAGGTCGGACATCCGCAGGATCGTCATGGGCGGGCTCGCTGTAAGGGGACAAGGCGGGCACGCAGGCATGGCGCGCCGAGGGCGCCATTGTCGCCGCTCGGCGCGGCGTGCGGAATGCCGCGGTCAGGCGCGCGGCGGCTCGCGCAGCAGGCGCAGGGCGAAGCCGGCAACGACCAGCACGCCGATGCCGAGCACGGCCCAGAGCGTCCATGTGGTCCAGTCGCGCTTCGGCGCGAGGGCCGCCTCGCCCGCGAGCGGGCGCGCCGCGCCGATCCGGGCCGTCGGCGGCGACCAGGCCGCGCCGTTGGAACGGCGCAGCTCGTCGATCACGGCGCCGACCGGCGCGTCCACCCGCCGCACATGCGCGCTCCCCGCCACGAGCCGGTACGGCGGCGTGCCCTGCGCGAGGAAGACGAGCCGCTCCGGCCGATAGCCCAGTCGCAATGCCGGCGCGGCATTGGCGCGGTCGAGCGGCACCAGCCGCCATTCGCGATCGCGCACCGGCTGCGCGAGCACGAGCGGCGGCGGGCGCCGGCGCGATGCCCCATCCGGCACGTCGAAGGCGCTGCCGGATGCGCGCGTCCGCCAGTCGGCATCCCCGGCATCGCGACTCTCGAGGCGCCAGCGCATCGCGCCGGTACCCGGCAACCGCACGTCGACATGCTCGACCGGCACGCGACCGGCGAGGCGGAACCGATAGGCGCCGTCGTCGGCCCGCGGCTGCGCGGGAATCGTCAGCCACTGCACGGCGGGCCCGATGGAGCGCGCGATGAGGGCGTCGACGCGATGCAGGTGCAGCCGGCGGCCATCGACCTCCGGCGAGAGGCGCAGGAAACGCGCATTCGGCGGGGCATCGAACACGAGGCGACGCTGCACCAACCGGCGGCCGTTCCCGGCGAGGTCGACCACGCGCCCGCGCGCCGCGACCGGCGTCCATTCCTGGAGGTCGTCGCTGGCGTCGATCGAATAACCGCGGTCGACCGGACCCGACGGCTGCCAGTGCAGCTCGAGTGCGGTGATCGTGCCGCGAGCCGGCGCGAGGTCGAGCAGCAGTGCCTCGTTGGGCATGCCCGGCACTTCGACGCCGCCGCGCAGCTCGACGCGGCGCAGTTGTCCCGCCGAGTCGGTTTCGGCGACCAGCCGCGAGCCGGTGGCGTCGCCCGCCACCACGGGGAGCGTGAAATACGGCAGGGCGACGCGCGCCTGCTGCACGCGGGGCGGGGGCGGCGGCGAGAGCAACGAGGGCTGCGGCGTGCCGCGTGCGTCCAGCACGTCGACGTCGCGGCCGGCGCGGTCGTGCATCGCGCGGTAGACGTCGGCATCGAGCACGACCTCGTGGGCCGGCGAGGCGGGCGCCTGGAGCGCCAACGGCCACTGGCGCGCATAGTCGGCCTCCGCCGACGCGGCGAGCAACAGCGGCAGCGCGACCAGCACATAAAGCGGACGGACGCGCATCAAACGGGCTCCTGCGTCGCACGCCGTGGCGGCACCGGCGCGACGTAGCCCACCGCGGTGCACAGCAGGCCGAAGGCGAGGAACGAGCCGATGCCCAGCAGGTTGCCGAGGTACTGGCGGTCGACCAGCACGAGTTTGGCAAGCACGACCGCCATCAGCACCGCGCCGGCCTGCCAGACGTCGCGGCGCGCGCGTCGCGAGCCCGCGACCCACGCGGCCATGCCGATCAGGCTCCAGAGCACGGTGAGTGCGGTCTGCACCAGCCCGGTCGAGAACATCGACGCATCCCAGTCCACGCCGCCCCAGTGGTGCACGGCGCGCAGCAGCATGCTGGTGGCGAGCACGAAGGTCGCGCCCGCCGCGAAGCGCGTGCGCAGGGACCGAGGGATCCGCCCGTCGGCCAGGCCGAGCAGCAGCCCGAGCGCCGCGATCTGCGCGAGCTCGAGCGGACCCGCGAGCGGCACATGGGGCAGCGGCGCCATCGAGCCCGCGAGAACGCAGCCCACCGCCAGCAGCGCGACCAGCACGAGTGCGACCGCGCCGGCGAGGTGCGTGTGCCAGCGCTCGAACACGGCGCCCATCGGCACCGCGACGAGAGCGGGCCGGCGCCACGTCGCGGCGCCCAGGGCGAGCCAGGGCAGCGCGACCGCGCCGTAGCGCCAGGCCTGCGCGAGGCCCGCGCCCGACGCGAGCGCGTCGAGCCCGAGCGAGGCGGCCGTCGCCCAGGCGAGCCACCACGCGACGTGCGCGATCGCACGCGCCGGACCGTCGGCATTCCTGATCGATGCAAGCAGCCTCGCGCCGGCAAGGCCGTAAGCGAGCCACGCGACGGCTCCGAGCCCCGCGAAGGGATGGCCATGCTCGGCGTCCTGCGCGAAGACGAGCAGCACCGGCGCGACCACCGCCCCCGCGGCCGTCAGTTCGAGCGCACGCGCCGCGATCTTCCGCCGGGCTTCCGCCGCGATCGCACCCGTCGCGAGCACGAACAGCATCACCGCATCGACGCGATGCGCGAGCGCGACGCCGCGCCCGATCTCGCTCAGGCCGCCGCCCAGCCACCAGCCGAGTCCCCACAGGTAGGCGACGAGTGCCGCCGTGCCGTGCCCGGCACGATGCAGCAGGAGCGCCGTCGCGAGGCCCGACACGGCAATCAGCAACCCGGCCATGAACGCGCCGTTGAGCACCGCCGGCGCAGTCGCGGCGACGGGGTCGGCGATCGACAGGGCGAGCGCGGCACCGAGCTGGAGGAGAACGCCCGTCGCGAGCGGCAGGCGACGCTGCTGGCGTAGTGCCAGCCAGACGAGGCCGGCGCCTTCGAGCGCGAAGATGGCGCCGGTCGCTTGCGCGGACACCGCGAGCGGCACCGCCAGCGTCGCGAAGCCGACGGCGATCACCGCATACGGCGCCACCAGCGGCGCGAATGCGGGCCGCCGCCGCAGCGCCGCGGCGAGCGCGGCGTGCAGTGCGGCCATGCCGAGCGCGCAGAACGCGAGCGGCAGGCGCGCGCCTTCGAGGAGGCCGGCCTGCAGCGAGAACGCGACGAGCGGCGTGCCGAAGACGAGGCAGCCATCCAGCACGCGACGCTGAGCGGGAGCGCGCCGCGCCGCGTAGAGGATCGGCAATGCGAGGTACATCGCGAAGAACAGGACGAGGAACGGCTCGGTCGTCGCAAAGTGCTCGGGGCGGTAGCGCAGCACGCCCCAGGCCGTACCGATGCCAAAGGTGAACACGAAGCCGAGCACGTTGAGCAGTCGCCACGGCCGTCGCCAGGCCATCGCGACGATGCCCGCGTTGAGCACCGCGTAGTAGCCGAACAGCGCGACGTGGTCGCCCTGCCCGGTCGACAGCCAGATCGGCGCGAGGAATCCCGCGACCACGCCGAGCACCGCGAGCGCGAGCGCATCCTGCCGTACCGCGAGCACGCAGAGCCCGGCGATGAGCGCCACGCTCAAGCCGAATGCCGCGCCCGCGGGAATCAGCGCATACAGCCGGAACGCGGCGAACACGACCAGCAGCAGCACACCGACCGCCCCGCCCTGCACCGCGAGCGCGAAGCTCCGCCGGATCTCGCGCTGTCGCCAGCCGAAGACGAGCGCGGCCAGCGCGGCCAATGCGACGCCCGCCAGCCGCAGCCCGATCGGCAGCCGCAGGACGCCCTGGTCGCTCGCGTACTTGAGCAGCGCGGCGACGCCCGCGAACAGCACCAGCACGCCGACCTTGACCGGCACGTTGCCTTCGGTGAACCAGCGACGCACGGCGCGTATCGCGGTCTCGACGAGACCGGGCCGCGCCGGGCGATCGGGCGGCAAGGGCGGCGGAAGCGGTGGTGGCATGCCGGCCGGGGGCGGCACCGATGCAGGCGCCGCGCCCGGCGCCTCGGGGCGCGTAGGGCCAGCCGTTCCGGCCTGGACATCCGCGGCGACGGACGCGTGCACCCCGGCGGCGTCAGGCCTGCGCAGCAACTCGGCGAGCGTGGGCTCCCGTTCCGGTGCCGCGTCGGCCGCCGCAGGCATCGGCGACGCGACGTCGCCATGCAGCGGCGACACCGCCACGTGCTGCGAAGCCGCGAGCACCTCGCGCCAGAGTCTCCCGACCTGCGCCTCGAGCTCGCGGACGCGCGCACGCAGCCCCAGCACGAGCACCAGCGCGGCGATGGCCAGCACCGGCACCGCGAGCAGCACCAGCCCCAGGATCACGACCAGACCTTCCATTGCCCCCTCCTGCTCGCGGCACGGTACCACCGCGCCCTGCTCGCGACGCGGTCAACCGCATCGCCCCCATCGCCCGGCCCGACGCGGTCGTTCGATCCGAACGACGCCGCTGCGCGCGCGCCGGCCCTGCACGCGCCCACAACCGGGCGTCCGACCGCGCCTGCGACCCAACTCGACGCTCCGCCCGACGTCGTTCAACGCGCACAACGACGATGCCCCGCTCGCGCGGGGCATCGTCGGGAACGACGCGACCGGATTACTCGCGGTAGCCGTCCTCGCTGGCGTCGTAGATCACCTTGATCAGCACGGCGCGCATGTCGAAGTCGGACTGCGACGTGAACACCAGCCGGCCGAGACCCTTGTACGCGCATTCGTGGCGCACCTTGTCGCCGCCGAAATGGAAGGGGATGAACGACTTGCCCGTCATGTACGAGCCGCAGTCGGCGTCGTCCTGGCGATCGTCGCCGATCACGTCGACCACCTGCTTCTGCGACATCCCGATCTCGAGCTTCTGGAACGGGCTTCCGGCGATCGGCGTGCCGAGGATCTCGCCCTCGACGCCCTTGCGGCCGGTGACCTCCTGCGTCGGCATCTCGTCGGACTTCTCGTCCTTCTTCGCGGCGAAGGCCGGTGCGGCCCCGAACGCGATCAATGCGATACCGCAGGCGAGTGCTACGTGCTTGCTCATGGAATGTCCTTGTATCCCCTGGGAATGGGCCGGGCCCGGCGGCAGTATCCGGCGCGCCCCGGCGCCTGCCAAGGGCCGATGGGCCACGACTGGCCGCGGCCCGGCCGATCCACTACGATCGCGCCACCGGCGCAGGACGCGCCGACGGATCCGCACGGAGGCGGTCATGCGATACCTGCTCCCCCTTCTCCTGCTCATCGCCGCGACGGCCTTCGCGACGACGCCTGCGCACGCCTGGGGGGAAGGCCGCGCGAAGCGCAAGGCCGACGAGTGGGTCGGACGCGACGCCTCCGAGCTGCTGCTGCAGTTGCGCGTGGACGGCGGGCGCGTCGAGATCGAGGAGGACGAGGCGACCGACGAGACGCGCTACATCTTCCGAACGTGGGACGACGCCTACTACAAGACGGTCGTCACCGGCAGCGACCAGCACATGATCGGCGTCGACCGCGGGACCCCGATCTACCAGGAGACGGTCTATACCGACCAGGTCTTCGTCCCGGCCCAGCACCGCTGCACGATCGTCTTCACCGCGGACCCGGAAGGGATCATTCGCCATTGGCGATACGAAGGCGATGTCTGCGTGCAGGACATCAAGCGACCCAAGAACCGCGACTGACCGCGGCGATTCCGTTCAAGGAGGAACCATGAAGCACCGCATTCTGCTTTACACCGCCCTTGCCCTCGCGGCGGCCCTCGATGCATCGGCGGCGACCCGCTACGGCGTCGTCACCGAGATGACACCGATCGAGAACCGGGGCTCCGACGAGAACCCGGAGGTGGGCAAGCGACGCCAGCTGGGCGCCGCGGTCGGCGGGCTCGTCGGGAACGGCCTCGCACTCCTGGGCGCACGGACAGGGCGACAGAGCGATGCCACGGCGGTCGCGGTCGGGGCCGCCCCCACCGTCGGTGCGAAGGTCGGCGAGAAGATCGGCGGCCCGGGTCCGTCGACGCAGTACATGGTCAAGGTCCGCCTCGATCGCGGCAAGGTGCTGAGCATCAACCAGAAGCGCGTGGACCTCGCCGGCGTCGAGGTGGGCTCGCGCGTCCGCGTCGAGGGCAGCGGCAGCGATGCGCGGATCCAGGTCGAGCCAGGCGGCGCGCAGGCCGCGCCGGCACGCTGAGGCACGGGTTCCACGGTCGGTCTTTACGGCGATGCGGGCCCGGTCCAGCCGACGATCAGCTGCAGCACGTGCGAGCACGCTGCGATGCTTCGGACGGATCGCATCGGCCCTGTGCCACCCTGCCCGGCTCCTGCGGCCGCGGAGGCAGGCGCGACGGTGACCGAGCCCATCAGGCGACGCCTCGCCCCGATGGAGCGCAAAGAAAAAGCCCCGCTCGCGCGGGGCTTTTTCTTGCGCGTGATCGGCGTGGATCAGCCGCGCGCGACCACCCGGGCCATTTCCAGGCACTTGTTCGAGTAGCCCCATTCGTTGTCGTACCAGCTCACCAGCTTGACGAACGTGGGATCGAGCGCGATGCCGGCTTCGGCATCGAAGATCGACGTGCGCGTGTCGCCGCGGAAATCGGTGGCCACGACCTTGTCGGTCGTGTAGCCCAGCACGCCCTTGAGCGCGCCTTCCGACTGCGCCTTCATCTCGGCACAGATCTCCTCGTACGTCGCCGGGTTGTTCAGCTCGACGGTGAGGTCGACCACCGACACATCGGACGTCGGCACGCGGAAGCTCGTGCCCGTGAGCTTCTTGTTGAGCTCGGGGATGACGACGCCCACCGCCTTCGCGGCGCCGGTGCTCGACGGGATGATGTTCTCGAGGATGCCGCGGCCGCCGCGCCAGTCCTTGTTGGACGGGCCGTCGACCGTCTTCTGCGTCGCCGTCGCCGCGTGCACCGTGGTCATCAGGCCGCGCTTGATGCCCCACTTGTCGTTGAGCACCTTCGCCAGCGGCGCGAGGCAGTTCGTGGTGCACGAGGCATTGGAGATGATCGCCTCGCCCTTGTAGGTCTCGTGGTTGACGCCGTAGACGAACATCGGCGTGTCGTCCTTCGAGGGCGCCGAGAGGATCACCTTCTTCGCGCCGGCGTCGAGGTGCTTCTGCGCGGTGGCCTTGTCGAGGAACAGGCCGGTCGACTCGATGACGACGTCGGCGCCCACCTCGTCCCACTTGAGGTTGGCCGGGTCGCGTTCCTGGGTCAGGCGGATCTTCTGGCCGTTGACGACCAGCACGCCGTCCTCGATCGACACGTCGCCGTCGAAGCGGCCGTGCACGGAGTCGTAGCGGAGCATGTAGGCGAGGTAGTCGGGCTCGAGCAGGTCGTTGATCGCGACGATCTGAATGTCGCCTGCGAAATTCTGCACGGCCGAGCGCAGCACGTTGCGGCCGATGCGGCCGAAGCCGTTGATGCCTACCTTGATCGTCATGGGGAGCTCCTGCGGAAGGTCCGGCGCGGCCGGAATCGAGGCGCATAGTCTAGCAGCGGCCCCGACGCGGCCCGGCCCGCGCGCGGCTCCACGGACCGCGCACCGGGCGTGGCTTACCATTCGCGGATGCACCAGCCTTCGCGTGTCGCCGCGGCCCTGCTCGCCGCCCTTGTTGCCCTCCTCGCCTTCGCGCCTTCCGCCTCTGCCTGGAGCGTCCGCGGCCATCGGCTCGTCGGCGGGCTCGCCGAGCGCGAGCTCGCGCCGCGGGCGCGTGCCGAGGTCGACCGGCTCCTCGCCGGCGAGGCCGAGCCCACGCTTGCCGGCGTGAGTGCCTGGGCCGACGAGGTCCGCGCGAACGATCCGGTGCTCGGCCGGCGCAGCGCGCCATGGCACTACGTCACCATGCGCGCACCCGACTGCGCCTACGACGCCGCGCGCGACTGCCCGGGCGGCGACTGCGTGGTCGAGGCGATCCGCGCGCAGGTGGCGATCCTCGCAGACCGCGGGCGCAGCCTGGCGGATCGACGGCAGGCGCTGAAGTTCGTGGTGCATTTCGTCGGCGACGTTCACCAGCCCCTGCACGCCAACAACCGTGGCGACAAGGGCGGCAACGAGGTCCAGGTGCGCATTCCGCAGCACGGCGGCGGCGAGCGCGGCGGCAACCTGCACGGCCTGTGGGACCGGGGCCTCGTCGACTACACCGGCCTGTCCGAGCCCGACTACCTCGCACGCCTCGAGCGACTTCCGCTGGCGATCGAGCAGGGCGGCCCCGCCGTGCCCCCGGCGGCGCACGCCTGGGCCGAGCATGCGTGTGCGATCGCGATGCGCCCGGGCCTCTACCCGGCAACGGCGAATGTGCCCGCAGGCTACATGGCCGCGTGGACGCCCATCGCCGACGAGCAGCTGCGGCGCGCCGGGTCCCGCCTCGCGCAGCTGCTGAACGCCGCGCTCGCCCCCTGAACACGCCCGGCCGCGGCGCCGGAGCACCGATCAACGCAAGGTTCCCTGCCGGCCCAAAGGCGCATTACTCTTGGGCGACCACGCTCCCGATCGGGAGCCGGAGCGGTGATGCGGATCGAGGAACGCGAAATCGCGGTCGACCAGGTGGCGATCGGCATGTATGTCTGCCGTCTCGACCGTCCCTGGACCGACACGCCGTTTCCGCTGCAGGGCTTCCTCGTCCGCGACGCGGAACAGGTCGCCCTGCTGCGCGAGCATTGCCGGCGGCTCTGGATCGACATCGAGCTCGGCCACGAGGACGTCGCGCATCGCCTGCGCAGCCTGCCGCGTGCCACCGCCCGGTCCGCTGCCGCGACCGAGGCCCCGGCCGAGCCCGCGCCTGCCTCACCGGCATCGATCGAGGATCTGGTCGGGCGCCACCGGTACCGGGACAGCCACACGCTGGAAGAAGAGACCGAAGGCGCGCGCCACGCCCTCGAAGGCGCGGCGACGATCGCTGCGCGGCTGATCGACGACATCCGCCGGGGGCTCGCCGTCGCGCCCGCCGATGTGCGCTCGGCCGCGGCGCCGATCGTCGCGAGCGTGCTGCGCAATGCCGATGCGGTGTTCTGGGTCAATGCGCTGCGCCGCCACGACGGCTATACCTACAGCCATGCGATCAAGTGCAGCGCGCTCGCGGCTGCGTTCGGCCGTCACCTCGGCCTGCCGGAAGAGACCCTCGTCGAGTTGGCCTCCGGCGCGCTGATGATGGACATCGGCAAGACCGGCGTGCCCGAGGAACTGCTCGCCCATGCCGGCCCGCTCGACCCGATGGCGATGGCGCGCGTGCGCCGGCACGTCGAGCTCGGCGTGCAGATCCTCGGCGACGGCGACTTCAGCGACATCGTCCGTGACATGGTCCAGGGGCACCACGAGCGCGCCGACGGCACGGGCTACCCGGCGCGGCGCATGGCAGGCCAGATTCCGCTCCACGTGCGCATGGCCACGATCGTCGACAGCTTCGACGCGATGACGAGCGAGCGCCCGCATGCCGCCGCGCGGCCGCAGCACGAGGCGCTCCAGGAGCTCTACCGCGCGCGCGAGACGCGCTACTACCCCGAGCTCGTCGAACAGTTCATCAGCTGCCTCGGCGCCTACCCCACGGGCTCGCTTGCGGAACTCAGCACGGGGGAGATCGTCGCCATCATGGCGCAGAACCCCGCGCGTCGGCTTCGCCCACGCGTGCTGGTGCTGACCGACCCCGACGGTGTGCTGCGCACGGAGTTCCGCAGCCTCGACCTGCTCGCGCAGGACCCGAGCGCCCCCGCGATCGAGATCCGGCGTCCACTGCCCGAAGGCCACGCCGGCATCGACCTCGCGGAGCTCTACCTGTGAACCGCGCCATGCTCGCGCGCCGGCTGCGGGCGTTCCTCGCGGCCGGCGACACCGCGCGCACGCTCGGCGTGATGCTCGTGCGCATCCAGCGCCTGCAGGAATTCCGGCTGGTGCACGGCTACGAGGCCAGCGACGCGGTGGGCGCGTCGGCCTATGCGCGCATCCGCGGCCTGCTGCGGCCGGTCGACGAGCTGATGCAGGTGGCGGAGAACGAATTCATCGCGCTGCTGCCCGAGTTGCGCAACGTCGGCCACGCGATGCTCGCGGGCAGTCGGGTCGTGCGCGCGTTCGAAGCGCCACTCACCTTCGCGCAGCACGCCGTGGTGACGCCGGTCGCCGTGGGCATCAGCATCTGTCCCGACCACGGCACGGACGCCGACGCCCTGCTGCGCCGCGCGGAGATCGCCTTGCGCGACGCCAAGCGCGGCAGCGATCGCTGCGCGCTGTACCGCCCTGGCACCGAGCGCGCCACGGTGCCCTACGAATGGCTGCACGAAGCGCTGCATGGCGATCGCCTGCAGGCGCATTTCGAGCCGATCCTCGACCTGCGCACCAATCGGGTGCACGGCTACGAATCGCTCGCGCGCTGGAGCGAGCCCGAGCGCGGCACCATCCGGCCGGACGTCTTCATCCGGCTCGCGGAAGACACCGGCCTGATCGCCGACCTCACCCGCTGGAGCCTCAATGCGACGCTCCGCCACGCCGCGCGCATCCGCAAGCACGACGGCGGGCTGCGCTTTTCGGTGAATGTCTCGCCCCGCGTATTCGGCCAGCGCGACCTCGTCGAGCAGATCGCGAGCGCACTCGCGGTCTGGGACGTGCCCGCGCAGGCCGTCACCCTGGAGGTGACGGAAAACGCGCTCATGGAGGACCCGATCGCGAGCCTGCGCGTGATGCACACGCTGCGCGCGGTCGGGCTCGGCATCGCGATCGACGATTTCGGCGCCGGCTATTCCTCGCTCGCCTACCTCAAGCAGTTCCCGGCGACGGAACTCAAGATCGACCGCAGCTTCGTCTGCGACATGCGCCATGATGCGCGCTCGACGCGCGTGGTGCGCTCGATCATCGACCTCGGCCACCAGCTGGAGGTCAACGTGGTCGCCGAGGGCGTGGAGGACACCGAGACGCTCGAGATCCTGCGCGCGCTCGGCTGCGATCGCGCGCAGGGCTATCACATCGGCCGCTGCGTACCGGCCTCGCAGGTCGGAATGCCCGAAGCGAGCACCGTCGGCGCCTGATCATCCGTGCAGCGGCCGGCCGCCTGTCGCGCCGATACCGCCACGGCAGCCCGATGCCCGGGCTGCCGCGGGCGATGCCTCAGCGCAGCGCGCGCGCCGCCTCGACCACCGCGTCCAGGGTGAAGCCGAAGAACGGGAACAGCTTCTCGGCCGGCGCGCTCGCGCCGAAGCCGTGCATGCCGACCACCGCGCCGTCGAGGCCGACGTACTTGTACCAGTAGTCCGCCGTGGCGGCCTCGATGGCGACGCGGCGCCGCACGGCATGCGGCAGCACGGACTCGCGGTAGTCGGCGTCCTGCCGGTCGAAGACGTCGGTCGAGGGCATCGACACCACGCGCACCGCGCGGCCTTCGCCGGCGAGCACGTCCGCGGCCTGCATCGCGAGGCCGACTTCCGAGCCGGTCGCGATCAGGATCAGGTCGGGCGTGCCGGCGCTGTCACGCAGCACGTAGCCACCGCGCGCGATGTCGGCGACCTGCTGCGCGGAGCGCGCTTGGTGCGGCAGGTTCTGGCGCGAGAACACGAGGCAGCTCGGGCCGTCGTTGCGCACGATCGCCTGCTTCCACGCGACCGCCGACTCGACCGCATCGCACGGGCGCCAGACGTCGTTGTGCGGGATGTAGCGCAGGCTCGCGAGGTGCTCGATCGGCTGGTGCGTCGGGCCGTCCTCGCCGAGGCCGATGGAGTCGTGCGTATAGACGTGGATCACGTGCGCGCCCATCAGCGCCGACATGCGCACCGCGTTGCGGGCGTAGTCGCTGAAGACGAGGAACGTGGCGTCGTACGGAATGAAGCCGCTGTGCAGCTCCAGGCCGTTGCAGATCGCGCTCATCGCGAACTCGCGCACGCCGAAGTAGATGTAGTTGGCGTTCGGATCGTCGGTGGCGACCGACTTGCTGCCCTTCCACAGCGTGAGGTTGGAATGCGCGAGGTCGGCCGAGCCGCCGACGAGCTCGGGCAGCAGTGGCGCGAACGCCTCGATCGCCATCTGCGAGGCCTTGCGCGAGGCGACCACCGGGCCTTCGGCCTGCAGCTTGGCGATGTAGGCGTCGGCGGCTTCGACGAAGCCTTCCGGCAGCGCGCCGTGAATGCGGCGCGACAGCTCGGCGGCCTGCTCGGGGAACGCGGCGGCATAGGCGTCGAAGGCCTGCTGCCACTGCGCCTCGGCCTGCGCGCCACGATCGGTCGCACGCCAGGCCTCGGCGATCGGCTGCGGCACCTCGAAGTCGCCCGCGGTCCAGCCGAGCGCCGCGCGGGTGGCGACGATCTCGTCCTTGCCGAGCGGGGCACCGTGGCTCGACTCCTTGCCGGCCTTCGCCGGCGAGCCGTAGCCGATCGTCGTGCGGCAGCAGATCAGGGTGGGCTTGTCGCTCGATGCGATCGCCTGCCCGATCGCGGCCTTGATCGAATCGGCGTCATGGCCGTCGACGCCGCGTACGACGTTCCAGCCGTAGGCCTCGAAGCGCGCCGGCGTGTCGTCGGTGAACCAGCCGTCGGTGTTGCCGTCGATCGAAATCTTGTTGTCGTCCCAGAACGCGACGAGCTTGCCGAGGCCCCAGGTGCCGGCGAGCGAAGCGGCCTCGTGCGAGATGCCCTCCATCAGGCAGCCGTCGCCCATGAAGACCCAGGTGCGGTGGTCGACGATCGCGTGGCCGTCGCGGTTGAAGCGCTGCGCGAGCAGCTTCTCGGCCAGCGCGAGGCCGACGGCGTTCGCGAACCCCTGGCCGAGCGGGCCGGTCGTCGTCTCGACGCCCGGCGTCATGAAGTTCTCGGGATGGCCCGGCGTCTTCGATTCGAGCTGGCGGAACGCGCGCAGGTCGTCGGCGCTGAGGTCGTAGCCCGCGAGGTGCAGCAGTGCGTACTGCAGCATCGAGCCGTGGCCGTTCGACAGGATGAAGCGGTCGCGATTGAACCAGCCGGGGTTCGCCGGGTTGTGGCGCAGGAAATCGTTCCAGAGCACCTCGGCGATGTCCGCCATGCCCATCGGCATGCCGGGATGGCCGGAATTGGCGGCCTGTACCGCGTCGATGGCGAGGAAACGGATGGCGTTGGCGAGGTCGCGACGGGTCGGCGTGGTCATCGGGCGTGGGAATCCGGGGTCACCGGAGCGGGCGGCGGGAGCCCGCTATTGTCCCACGTCCGCTGGAGCGGCCGTGCGCGGCCACTGGCGCAACCGACAGCCGGCCCGGCGTCGAATGCGCCGGAGCGTGCCTCAGGGGACCGGCGACTCCGGCAGCGCCTGCATCGTGGCATCGCTCTCCCCGCGCGAGACCAGCGTGGCGATCGCCAGATCGCCCGTTACGTTGAGCGTGGTGCGGCACATGTCGAGGAAATGGTTCACGCCGAGGATGAGCGCGATGCCCTCCGGGCGGACGCCGACCATCGCGCAGATCATCGCCACCACCGGCAGGGAACCGGAGGGCACGCCCGCGGTGCCGATGCCGCCGAGGATGCAGACCAGCATCACCAGCGCCTGCTGGCCGAGCGAGAGATCCACGCCGAAGAACTGCGCGAGGAAGATGACGGTGACGCCTTCGAACAACGCGGTGCCGTTCTGGTTGGCGGTCGCGCCCACCGTAAGCACGAAGCGCGAGATCTTCGGTGGCAGGCCCAGGCGCGTATCGGCCACGCGCAGCGAGGTGGGCAGCGTGGCATTGCTCGACGCGGTGGAGAACGCGAGCAGCATCGCCTCCTGCACGTCGCGGAAGAAGCGCAGCGGTGAGCGGCCCGCGAGCTTGAGCGCGATCCCGTAGCTCACGAACAGGTGGATCGCCAGCGCGAGCACGACGACCGCCACGTAGCCGGCGAGCTTGCCGAGCAGCTCCCAGCCGAACGTCGCGGCGAGCTCGAGCATGAAGACGAATACCGCGTACGGCGCGAGGCGGATGACCAGCCCGATCAGCGTCATCGAGACATCGAACAGGCCCTGGATGGCGGCGCGGAGCGCGTCCGTGCCACGGCCCGGCGTGAGCACCATGCCCAGGCCCAGCATCAGCGCGAAGAACATGACCGCGAGCACCGTGCCTTCGGCAGCCGCCTTGACCACGTTGCTGGGCACGATCGACATCAGGAGGTCGATGCCGGCAGGCGCGTTCGCGCTGTCCTCGACGATGCCCTTCGCGCGCTCGGCGTTCTCACTGAGCAGCTGCTGGGCGAGCGCGGGGTCGACGCCGGCGCCCGGGCGAAGCACGTTCACCAGCACGAGGCCGATGAGCACCGCGATGGCGGACATCACCACCGTGTAGCCGAGCGTGCGCCAGCCGACGCGGCCGAACGAGCGGATGTCGCCCATGTCGCTCACGCCGATGACGAGTGCCGAGAACAGCAGCGGCACCACCAGCATGAAGATGAGGTTGAGGAACAGCTGGCCGATGCTGCCACTCAGCAGCTCGACCCAGGGCGTGCACAGCCACGACGCGCCGTCGCCCGTGCAGCCGGGCGCATTCAGCCCCGCGGGTGCGAGCCCGCCGTAACCGGCCATGTACATCGCGAGGCCGATCAGCAGGCCGGCGACGAAGCCGATCGCGATCTTCCAGTGCAGCGGCATGCGCCGGCGGGCGGGCGTCGAAGCGGTGCGTGCGGTGTCGGACATCGGGATCCCCCAGCGAGCGCCGGAGCTTAGCAAACGGCCGGCGGTCGGCTTCGCGGGCGGTGCGCCACGCCGCGTCGGCGTCAGCGGTCGGGATACAGCGGGGGCAGGCGCGAGGGTGCGCTCGCGGCTGGCGCGTGCCAGCTTGGGCCTCGGGCGAATGCGCGGCGAAGCGCCTCGCGGGCCGACGCCGGATCGCCGCCCGCCCACCGCGCGGCGCGCAGGGCGACGACGGCCTCGCGTTGCGCGGCATCGTCGAGCTGGGCGATCACGGCGTCGAGGTCGTGCGGACCGGAGGGCGCGGCGGCGCGCAACGCCGTCTCGATGTCGGCGAGGTCGCCGAGCTCCAGCAGCCGCGCGAGTGCCGGTGGGCGCGACGCGGTGGTGACGGCCACGTCCGCGGATGCCGGTGCGCGTGGATCGCCCAGGGGAACATCCGCCACACGGCGCGTCGCAAACAGCCCGGTCGCCGTAGACGCATCCGGCGCCACCGCGCCGCGCCGCCGCCAGAGGCCAACGGCCGCGATGCCCAGAGCCAGCAGGGCGGCGGCCGCGAGCCAGAGGCCGTGGCCCCGATTGCGTCCGGGTCGTGCCGTGGCGATTCCGGTCGATACCCCGCGCGATGTATCCGCATCGGCGGTCGCGCCCGGCAGCACGGCACCCTCGATCGCCGGCAGCAGCGTGCGGCGCGGCGTCCCGGCGCCCACGTCCCACCAGTCGATCGACGGCCCGGGCAGGCGCAACGCGCCCGCACGCGTCGGCACGATCGAGAAGCGCTGGGTGAGCCGCACGCGCGGCCGGCCGTCGACGACCGACTCGTCGAAGACCGGCCGCTCGGCGAAGACCTGTGCGCCGGGCACGGTACCGAAGGCGAGCGGGGGCAGCTGCGCCGCGCCCGTGCCGTCGGCATCGAGCTCGACCACCACCGCCGCGGCGGCGCCCGCACGGAGCTCGCCCGGCACGAGCACGTAGCGCAGGGCGAGGCGATGCAGGGGCAGCCACGGCTGCGGCGCGTTGGCCGGGATCGCGCGCACCTGCAGCAATCGCGGGGGCGCCAGCGCCGCGAGGTCGGTGCGGCCGTCGCCGAACAGGCGGTCGAAGAAGCCGCCGACCGCCTGCCCCTGGAAGCGCGCCGCCGGCAGCGTGAGCGTGCCGGGCCGCTCGGGCACCAGCGTGTAGCGGCGCTCGATCACGGTGTAGGTGCGACTGCCGAGCGTGCGGCGGTACTGCACGTCGCCGCCGACCTGCAGGATCGTCGCGCCGGTCGGCGCCTGCTGCGTCAGCTCGTAGGCGATCAGCGGCACCGCGGCATGCGCGCGCACCACCCAGCCCACGGATTGCTGCACGTACGGGTCGCGGTCGTCGGGCTCGCTCTCGACGAAGACATCGCGCCCGGCGTTCGCGGATGGCGCTGGGGCCGGCGTGACCCGCAGCAGCAGCGCCTGCGTGGTCGCCGCGCCGACGCGCACGGGCGGGATGCGCAGCTCGCCGATGCGGCGCGGCCGCAGCGCCACGGCGTAGACGCTGCGCACGCGGGCGCGCCCTGCGCTCCACTCGACCTGCTGCCGGCTCGAATGCCCGCTGAGGTCGAAGTCTGCGAGCAGCGGCGCGTAGTCGGGCATGCCGCGCCCATCGGTCTCGATGTTGAGCGTGGTGGTCTCGCCGTCGGCGATGCGCTCGCGCTCGAGCCAGGCGCGTGTCTGGGCCTGCAGCGTGACCGGCAGCAGGACGAGCAACACGAGCAGCGCGGCGAGCCGGAGCGTCATGGTGCGTCGCGACCGTGCCGACGCTCGTACTCGAGCAGGAACTTCTCGCGCAGCAGGTTGCCCGGCTCGTCGCGCACGCGCTGGAGCGCGGCGTCGTTCGCCAGGCGGCGCGCACGTTCCGCGGGCGTTGCGGCGGTGCGCGACGGCGCCTGCGGGCGCGTGCGCTGCAGCGCGCGACGCATGCGCTCGCGCTGCGCCGCATCGGCCTCGGCCTGTTGCCGTCCCTGCGCGGTGCGCGTCGGCGTGCCCTGTCCCGGCCCGCGCGTGGCGGGCGCCTGCGCGCGCTGCGGCGAGGCCTCGCGCCCGGTGCAGCGCGGATCGCCCGGAGGACAGACCTGCGGCTGCGCGTTCGCGCCGCCCGAGGACGACGGCCGGCCCGGGCCGCCGCGCCCGGGCTGGCGACGCTTGAGCGCCTGCAGCACGGCCGCGCGGTTCGCGACCGCATCGGCCATGCCGGGCCGCCGTCGCAGCGCCTCGTCATAGGCCGCGACCGCATCCTCCAGCGCGCCGCTGCGCGCGAGCGCATTGCCACGGTCGTAATGCGCCTCCGCGGTGTCCGCGCGCGCGAACGCCTCGGCCGCGCGACGGAAGTCCCCGCGCCGGTACGCTTCGACACCCTCGCGCATCGCCGCATGCGCCTGCTGGTCCGGGCGGCGCCACAGATCGGCGGCAGGCACCGGCCGCGGCCACGCGAGCACCAGCACGAGCACCGCGACGCCTGGCGCACGCAGCAGCCAGGCGGCGGCCGCGAGCAGCATCACCACCGGCACGAGCCGGAAGCCTTCGTCGATGCCGATGCGGTCGCCGCGCGATGCGCCGAGCGTCGCATCGTTCCCCTGTGCGAACACCGCGCTGTCGCGACCGTCGATCGCAATGCGCGCATAGCGTCCGCCACCGCGCGATGCGAGCTCGCGCAGCGAGGCCTCGTCGAGGCGCACGCGCGCGATGCGGCCCTCCAGCGTGCGCACCTCGGCGCCGGCCGGCGTGCCCAGCCCCAGCACCGAGACGGCGACGCCGGCATCGCGCGACGCGGCGGCGGCGCGCAGCGCGGCGCCATCGGCATGGTCCGTCACCACCAGCACGTGCCCGCGACCGAAGCCGGCGCGTTCGATCAGTTGCCGCGACCACGCGATCGCGCGGTCGACCGCCTGCCCGTCCACTGGCATGACGTCCGGATGCAGCGCGTCGACGAACAGGCCGACGTTGGCGACGTCGTCGGTGACCGGCGCGACCGTGAACGCATCGCCCGCGAACGCGACGAGCGCGACCGGCCCGCTGCGATGCTCGCGCACGAACGTGCCGAGTCGCGCGCGCAGCTGCGCGAGGCGCGTGGGCGGCAGGTCGGCCGCGAGCGTCGCGCTGGAGAGGTCGACGGCGATCACCAGCGGGCTGCGCGTCTGCCACAGCGGCTGGTCCGCCGAGCGCCAGGTCGGTCCGGCCAGCGCGACCACGGCGAACACGAAGGCGAGCGCGGCGAGCGGCGCGGCCGGCGTGCGACGTCCCGCTCCGCGCTCGAGCAGATGCGGCAGCAGGTGCGCGTCGACGATGCCTTCCCAGCGGCGCGCCGGCACACGCCGGCACCACCACAGCCATGCGAGCGGCAACAGCGCCAGTGCGACGAACCACGCGGGGCGAAGGAAGCCGAGTGCGCCGGTGTCGATCATCGCGTCCGCCTTCCGACCAGGGCGGCGAGCAGTGCGAAGCCGAGCGCCGCGGCGAGCGGCCAGGCGTACATCTCGCGACGCGGGCGCACGGCGCGTCCGGGGCGGTCGACCGGCTCGATGCGATCGATCTCGGCATAGATCTGCGCGAGCTCCTCGACGTCGCGGGCGCGGAAGAAGCGCCCGCCGGTCGAGCGCGCGACCTGGCGCAGCATCGCCTCGTCCAGCTCGGTGGCGCCGATCGGGCTGCGGAAGCCGAACAGCGAGAGCATGCCGTCCCCGCCGAACGCGATCGTGTGGATCCGCACGCCGTCGTCGGCGGCGATGCGCGCCGCGTGCAGCGGCTCCAGCGCGCCGGCGGTATTCACCCCGTCGGTGAGCAGGATGACGACGCGCTGGCCGCTGCGCTGCAGGCGCAGACGGCGCGTCGCCAAGCCGATCGCGTCGCCGATCGCGGTCTCCTGTCCCGCCAGGCCGACGACGGCGTCTGAGAGCTGTTCGCGCACGCTCGCGCGGTCGGGCGTGAACGGCGTGAGCACATGGGCCTGGCGGCCGAAGACGAGCAGGCTCAGGCGGTCGCCCGCGCGACGATCGATGAAGTCCGCGAGCACCGCCTTCGCCGCGGTCAGGCGGTCGACGGCGCCGCCGCCGAGGTCCATGTCGGTCTCGCGCATGCTGCCGGAGAGATCGAGCGCCAGCAGGATGTCGCGGCCCTGCACCGGCGGCGCGATCGGCGGACCGAGCAACTGCGGGCGCGCGGCGGCGATGCACAGGCTCGCCCAGGCGAGCGCCGCGAGCACGCCGAAGCGGCGCGTGGAGGGCGCGGCGGGGCCGGTGGCGATGGCCTGCGCGGCGTCCGCGATCGGCAGGCGCAGCGCATCGCCCTGCGCCGCCGGTACGGGCACGATGCGCGCCAGCAGCCACGGCAGGGGAATGGCCAGCAGCCAGGCGGGCCAGTGCAGCATGGCGAAGGCGGCCTGCAGCGCGTCCATCAGGCGCCCATGAGCTCGGCGAAGCGTCGCCGCGCGAGGGCGACGACCGCCTCGGCATCGTCTTCGGCGAGGTCCGGCCGGAACGGACCGTCCAGCAGGCGCCGCCCGGCGCCCTCGCTGAAGCGGGCACGTGGGGAGTCGAGGAAGCGCAGCCAGTCATCGCCGGCGAGGCGGTCGGCGTCGGGGCGTCGACGGCGCGCGGCACGACGGAGCAGCTCGGACGCCGCCGCGACGCGCCCGGCCGGCGATGCGGCGGCGGCGAGCCCGGCGTCGAACAGGGCATCGGCCTCACGGCGGCGCGAAGCCTGCCGCCGCCGCCATGTGAAGGTGACCAGCAGAAGCAGCGCGACCGCGCCGGCGAGCAGCCACCACCCGGGCGCGGGCGGCCACCACGGCGGCGCCGGCGGAAGATGCACGTCGCGCAGCACGAGGCGCCCCATCAGGCGACCTGTGCGGTACGCCCGCGCAGCAGCGGCAGGCAGGCGTCCGCGGGCTCCGGCGTCGCGACCGCGATAACGCGCACGCCCCGTGCGGGCAGGTCGTGCAGCGCCTGCTGCACCGGCGCGGCGAAGCGCGCGAGCCAGCGCGCGCGCGCGTCGCGCGACTCCAGGTCGACCTCGATGCGCCCGTCCGCTCCGGCAAGCGGCAGCCGCCGGGCCGGCGGGGCCGTCTCGATCGGATCGGTCACCAGCAGGATGCCCACGTCATGGTGGCGCGCGAGCGCCGACCAGCGCGAAGGCTCGATCGCGGCGACGGAATCGACCGTGGTCAACACGATGAGCCGCGCGCCCGGTCGCATGAGGCGCTGCGCCCGATCGAGCGCCACCGCGAGCCCGCCGTCGTCGTCCGGCCGCCGTGCGTACCAGCGTACGAGCGCGTCGATCACGTGCAATGCACCGCGCGGCCCCCCGCCGGGGCCGACGGGCGCCTCGCGCGGCCCACCGCGCAGCGCGGCGATGCGATCGCCTTCGCCGACCGCGTGCCAGGCCGCGAACGCGCCGACACGCGCGGCCTGCACGGACTTGAAGCGCACGCGCGTGCCGTAATACAGCGCCGGCGCCGTATCGGCGACGAGCAGCGTGAGGCGTTCGCGCTCGGCGTGGAAGACCTTCGTGTGCGGCTTGCCGGTGCGCGCCGTGAGGCGCCAGTCGACATGCCGGGCATCGTCGCCGCGCGTGTACTCGCGCGATTCGGCGTACTCCATGCCGCGACCGCGTGCGGGCGACGGCGCGAGCCCCGCCTGCAGCGCATGCGAGCGGCGCGGCTGCCGCGGCCCGCTCACGCGGGTGCGAAGCGCGACGAGTTCCGCGAGGCTCGGCACCACGCCGTCAGACATGGCGCGCCCCACCGGTGGACCGCCCGGCCGCGCCGACCCGGCAGGCGCGCGTGCGCCGCCGCATCAGGGCAGCGGCACCTTCGACAGCAGCTCGCCGGCCAGGCGGCCGCCGTCCCAGCCCTCGGCGGTGGCCTCGAAGCTCGGCAGCACGCGATGGCGCAGCACGTCCGGCGCGATGCTGCGTACGTCGTCGGGCGTGACGAAGTCGCGGCCGGCGAGCCAGGCATGGGCCCGCGCGCAGCGCTCGAGCGCGATCGAGCCGCGCGGGCTCGCGCCCCAGGCGATGCGCCGCGCGAGCGTGGCGTCGTAGCGACCCGCATCACGCGAGGCGAGCACGAGTTCGACGAGATAGCGCTCCACCGCCGGCGCGACGTGCACCGCCAGGACGGCGCGGCGCGCGGCCATCACGTCGTCGATGCCGATGCGCGCCGGCGCCTCGGCGGCCGTCGTGTCGATCCCGTCGAGCTGGCGCTGCGCACGCTCACGCGCGAGCCGCAGGATCTCGGTCTCCGCCGCCGCCTCGGGATAGCCGATCTGCACGTGCATCAGGAAACGGTCGAGCTGGGCCTCCGGCAGCGGAAAGGTGCCCTCCTGCTCGATCGGGTTCTGCGTCGCCATGACGAGGAAGAGCGGCGGCAGCGGATAGGTCGCGCGGCCGACCGTGACCTGGCGCTCGCCCATCGCCTCGAGCAGGGCCGACTGCACCTTCGCCGGCGCGCGATTGATCTCGTCGGCCAGCAGCAGGTGGTGGAAGATCGGTCCGGGCTGGAATTCGAAGCGGCCGTCCTGCGGGCGCCAGACCTCGGTGCCGGTGAGATCGGCGGGCAGGAGGTCGGGCGTGAACTGCACGCGTGCGAAGTCCGCCTGCAGCCGTGCGGCCAGCGCGCGGATCGCGCTCGTCTTTGCGAGCCCCGGTGCGCCCTCGACGAGCAGATGCCCGTCGGCCAGCAGTGCGACCAGCAGGCGCTCCACCAGCAGGGCCTGGCCCACGATCTCCCCGGCCAGTGCACCGCGCAGGTCGGCGAACATGCGATGCAGGCGTGTGGTATCGGTCGCGTCGTCCATTCGGGCCTCGTCGTTCACCGTCGCATTCTGACCGCAACGGCGGCCGCGGGTTCCGACGGCGCCTTCACGCCCCGAAACGCAATCGGGGCCCGAAGGCCCCGATGCGATCCACACGGCGATGCGCGATCAGCGCTGGGCGACGTGCAGCACCTTCGGCGTCACGAAGATCAGCAGCTCGGCCTTGTTGTTGGTCTTGCCGCGCTTCTTGAACAGGTTGCCGAGGAACGGGATGTCGGCCAGGAACGGCACCTTGGTCACGTCTTCGCGGTTGCTGAACTCGTAGACGCCGCCGATCACGACCGTCTGGCCGTCCTCGACGAGCACCGCCGTGTTCACCTCGCGCTTGGAGATCTGCGGCACGTCGCCGATCGACGTATCGACGAAGCCGGCGATCTCGTCCTTCTTCACCGCCATGTTCAGGAACACGCGACCGTCGTTGGTGATGGTCGGCGTCACGCGCATCTGCAGGACGACGTCCTTGAACTGCACGCTCGGCGTCGGCACCTGCCCGGGCTGGGCGGCCTGGATCGTCACATAGCCGACTTCCTGGCCCTGCGTGATGACCGCTTCGCGCTGGTTGCTGGTGACCACGCGCGGATTCGAGATCACCTCGCCGCGGCCTTCGGCCTGCAATGCCGACAGCTCGACGTCGAGGAGGTAGCCGGCATTGAGGATCGAGAGGCCGATCGCGCCGGCGGCGTTCGCCGCGGGGAGATTCGTCATGAGTGCGCGGGTTGCCGTGAAGCCTCGTGCACCGTTCTGCACCGCGTTGCTCCGTGCGAGCGCGTTCGCGCTGGACGCGTCGGCATTGCCGCCGAAGCCCAGGCTGCTGCGGTCACCCGGGGCACCGCTCGCGCCACTGATGCCGAACTTGGCTCCGAGCTCGCGAGCGAAGGTATCCGTGGCAATTACGACGCGCGCCTCGATCACGACCTGGTCGACCGGCCGATCGATCACGCGGATGAGTTCCTTCATCTGCGTGACCTTCTTCGGGATGTCGCTGATCATCAGGGTGTTCGTGCGCGCATCGGCGACGAGACGACCGCGCGGGGAGAGGAAGCCCGTATCGCCCGTCTGCGAGCTACCGGCGCCCGCACCCTGCGCGCCAGCGCCCCCAGCCCCGCCAATGCCCTTCGCCTCGGTCAGTGCCTTATAGATCGCCTCGGCATTGTGATAGTTGATCTGCACGTATTCGGTGACGAGGTCGACGCGGTTGTCGATCGCGATGCGTGCGTCCTCGCGGTCCTGCTCGTACTTCGCGATCTCCGCCTGCGGCGCGACCCAGACCACGTTGCCGCTGCGGCGCTTGTCGAGCGCCTTGGCCTGCAGGACGATGTCGAGCGCCTGGTCCCACGGCACGTTGATCAGGCGCAGGGTGACATTGCCCGTCACCGTATCCGCAGCGACCACGTTGAGGCCGGACTCTTCGGCGATGAGCTGCAGTACCGTCCGGACGGGCACGTCCTGGAAGTTGAAGGTCACCGGCTTGCCGGTGTAGCGCGTGCTGCCGTTCGCTGCGATGACCTGCGAGGCGGCCGCCTGCACGGACGCGGTCGCACCCATCGCGCGGCTGCTCGACGACGCGGCCTTCGGAGTGATTTCGACGATGTACTCGCGGCCCGTCTGGTAGGCCATCGAGTCGAAGGCGCCCGACGTGTCGAGCACCAGCTGCGTGCCGGTGCCGGCCGAGCGCGGATCGATCCGGCGCACCGGGGTGGCGAAATCGCTGACGTCGAGGGTACGACGCAGCTCCGCCGGGAGCTGGGCATTGCCGACGTCGACGACGACGCTGGCACCCGTCTTGCGCAGGTCCGGCGTGGCGCCGTCGCCGCTGAAGCGCACGATCAGGCGGCCCGAGCCGTCCTCGCCACGCTTGAAGTCGATGGCGGACACCGCGACGGTACCCGGAAGCTGCTTGCCCGGGCCAGAACTCGGCATCGGCGCGACGGCGGCGGGCGCGGCGGCCTGCGGCGCGGCCTGCAGGCTGCCGATGGCGGCGACGAGTCCGAGAGCGATCCCTGCCAGCCGGACCCCATGCTTCGAGGGGCTTGCCGTCCTCACGGAGCGGGCGTTGTTAGAAGTCATGTCGCATTCCCCTCAGCTTATTGTTCGTCGAGAGCCACGGTGGCAGGCCGTTCCAGCCAGCCCCCGGCTCCGTCGGGTACGAGTTCCACCAGTTCGATCCGGTCGTCATGGATCGAGGTCACGCGCCCGTCCGACTGGCCCATGTAGTCGCCGATGCGGACGCGGTAGGTCACCTTGTCCGGCGCCATGACCAGCGCGACCAGCCCGGGCCCCTTGCCGAGCGTGCCGACCATGTCGAGGCTGTCGAGCGGGAACGTTTCGAGCGGTTGCTTGCGGCGGTCGGAATCCGGACGCGGCCCACTGCCGCCGCCCTGATCGGCGAATGCGCGACTGAACGGATCGCGCAGGCCCTGCGCCGCGTACTGGAAGGTCTCGAACTGCTGCATCACCGGCAGAGGCTCGAGCGGTGGCGCCGGGCGGCGGCGCACCTCGGCAACGAAATTCTCGAGGTTCGGCGCGTCGCCGGGCTTGCTCGTCACCCCACGCGCGCAACCGCCGGCGAGGACGAGGACCGCGAGGCCGGACATCGTAGAACGGAGGATACGGATCTCCATGTCAGCCTCCATTCGCCGCCGGCGCGGGCGCCGGAGCGGTCGCAGGCGCCGCGCCGGGCGCGGCGGCCTGGCTTGCAGCGACTTCTTCTTCGTCGAGGTAGCGATACGTCTTCACGGTTCCCGACAGTTCGAGCTGCCCCGTGTTCGTGGCGGCGGTGACGCCGGGGGCCGCGGCGCCCTTGGGCTTCAGCGAGATGTCGTGCATGGTCATGATCACCACGCGCGGCAGCGAGGCCACGCCGCTGACGAAGGCGCCGAACTGGTGGTACGTGCCCACCATGCGCAGCGCGATCGGCTTCTCGGCGTAGAAGTCCTTCGGCAGCTCCTGCCCGGGCTGGAACAGCTCGTTCGTGATGCCCGTGGCGAGCGCGGTCTGCGAGATGTCGACGATCAGGTCCGGCATTTCGTTCTTGCTCGGCAGCTGGCGAAGCATCTGCTGGAGTTGCTGCTCCATCTGGACGAGCTGCTGCTTGAGGGCACCGAGGTTCGCGGCCTGGCCCTGCTTGGTGACGAATTCGTCGCGCAGCCGTGCCTCCTCGCCCTCGAGGCGCTCGAGCTCCGACGTCTTGTCGGAGATGAAGAGCGACCAGAAGAGGCCGATGATCAAGAGCCCGACCAACGCGCAGAACACCGCCTTCGCCGCAGTAGGCCACGAGCCGATGTTGTTTAGGTCGAGATTCTTCAGATCCATCTTCTTGCTCACGGGGCACCTCCCTGAGCCGCATCGCGTCGGCCGGAGGGCGCGGCCGAGTCGCTGTTCGAGGGCGTAGTCGGCGACGAAACGGCGGGCGCGGCCGGTGCCGCGGGCGTGCTCGTCTCTGCTGCGCCGGTCGCCCCGGCTGGAGCCGCGCTGCTGGCAGGCGGCACCTGCTCCGGGACCGTCGTGGCAGGCACGGCCGCAGCGGCCGGCGCACTCGGCGCGTCGGGCAGGCCGTCGTTATCGGTATCGCGCGGCGCGTTCGGATTCGCCAGCGTCACCTGCAGCCTGAACTCGTACGGCAGGCCCTTGTCGTCGCCCTTCGCTTCGATCACGGAAAGCTCGGGATTCGTCATCCACCCCGAACCCTCGAGGTTGCGCATGTAGGTCGACACGCGCGCGTTGGACTGCGAGCGCCCTTCGAGCGTGAGCAGCTGGTCGTCCTGCTTGATGGACATCAGGACGACGCCGTCGGGAATCGTGCGCACCAGCGAGTCGAACAGGTGGACCATCTGCGAGCGGCTGGACTGCAGCTTCTCGATGACGTCCTTGCGCGCGAGCAGGCGCGCCTTGGTCTTGTTGAGCTCGTCGATCTCGGTGATCTGCGACTCGACCCTGGTGATCTCGCCCTGCAGGAACGTATTGCGCGCGTTCTGGCCGTCGATCTGCGAGCCGTAGTAGCTGTTGATGCCGAGCGCGAGCACCAGGGCACCGATCGCCGTGGCGCCCAGCATCAGCGTGAACTCTTTCTGGCGCTGCTTGCGCCGCTCGGCGCGCCAGGGGAGGAGATTGATGCGGGCCATCAGTCGAAGCTCCTCAGGGCCAGGCCGCAGGCGATCATCAGCGACGGCGCGTCCTGCGCGAGCGCGTGCGGCTGCACGCGCGGGCCGAGCGTCATGTTGGCCAGCGGGTTCGCGACCATGGTCGGGATGCCCAGCTGGTCCTCGAGCATGCGGTCGATGCCGGCGATCGCGGCGCCACCGCCGGCGATCACGAGCTGGTCGACCCGGTTGAATTCGCTGCCCGCGTAGAAGAACTGCAGCAGGCGCGAGATCTGCTGGACCATTGCCTCCTTGAACGGCTCGAGCACCTCGGTCTGGTAGCCCTCGGGTAGCCCGCCCTGGCGCTTGGCCTGGCCGGCTTCCTCGTAGGACAGGCCGTAGCGGCGCATCACCTCGTCGGTGAGCTGCTTGCCGCCGAAGACCTGCTCGCGCGAATACAGCGTGCGGCCATTGCGGAGCACGTAGAGCGTAGTCATCGTGGCGCCGGAGTCGACCATCGCGACGAGCCCGTCGCGCGGCGTCTTCAGCTGCTCGGCGAGGAGAGCGAAGGCGTTCTCGATCGCGAAGCTCTCGACGTCCATGACCTTCGCGTTGAGCCCACCGAGCTCGAGCGCGGATGCGCGGATCTCGACGTTCTCGGAGCGGGACGCGGCGAGGAGCACCTGCACCATGTCCGGCGTGTTCGGCATCGGTCCGAGCACCTCGAAGTCGAGGTTGACCTCGTCGATCGGGTACGGGACGTAGTTCGCGGCCTCGAGCTCGACCTGCGCCTCGAGTTCGTCGCCATCGAGGTCGGACGGCATCGGGATCACCTTGGTGATCACCGCCGAGCCGGCGACCGCCGCGGCCGCGTGTCGGGCCCGGGTGCCCGAGCGTGCGACGGCCCGCTTGATCGCCTCGCCCACCGCCTCGACCTCGACGATGTTCTTCTCGACGACCGCGTTGGGCGGCAGCGGTTCCACCGCATAGTGCTCGACGCGGTAGCGGTTGCCGGCTCGCGAGAGCTGCAACAGCTTGACGGCGGTCGAACTGATATCCACGCCGACGATCGCCGGCTGGCTCTTCGTGATCACGCCCACTTCAGATCTCCCCTGCCACGGCGTTCCGATGCACTTCGTGTGGCAGAGCCTAGATAACGGACTTTTCACCCCGTGGCAACCGGGACATCACGTTTCGTGATCGGCTCCGACAAAAAGCCGTCAGCGGATTCCTGAACGTCACCGTCCGTTTTTCGCCGGATTTCCGGCGCCAGGTCGAAGTGAAGCGCCGAGGGGCTCCTCTATACTGCCGGCCCCCGCGTTCCGCTCCGGGAAGCCCCCGATGCCCCGTTTCCGTCGCCTGCTCCGCTGGGCGCTGTTCGCCACCGCCGGCCTCGTCGTGCTCGGCCTGATCACCGCCGGCGCGCTGTATGCCGTGATCGCGCCCAAGCTCCCGGATGTGGAGACGCTGCGCAACGTCGAGCTCGAGGAGCCGATGTACGTCTACTCGCGGGACGGGCGCCTGATGGCGCTGTTCGGCGAGTCGCGGCGCTACCCGGTCCAGATCGAGAAGGTGCCCGAGCGCCTGAAGCAGGCCTTCATCGCGATCGAGGACGCACGCTTCTACCAGCACCACGGCGTGGACTTCAAAGGCATCGCGCGCGCGGTCTGGCTGCTGGCGACGACCGACGACCGGCGCGTGCCCGGCGGATCGACCATCACCCAGCAGGTCGCCCGCCAGTTCTTCCTGAGCTCGGAGTACAGCTACACGCGCAAGCTCGCCGAGATGCTGCTCGCCGTGCGGATGGAGCGCGAGCTCAGCAAGGACGAGATCTTCGAGCTGTACCTCAACGTGAGCTTCTTCGGCAATCGCGCCTACGGCGTGGGGGCGGCGTCGGAGTTCTACTACGGCAAGCCGCTCGACAAGCTGTCGCTGGACGAGATGGCGTCGCTCGCGGGCATCCCGAAGTTCCCGTCGGCGGCGAACCCCATCAGCAACACCGCCCGCGCCAAGGAGCGCCGCGATTACATCCTCGACCGGATGGCGCAGCTCAAGTTCGTCTCGCGCGCCGAGGCCGACCAGGCGAAGGCCGTGCCGATGCACGCCAGCCCGCACGAGCGCCCGGTGCAGGTCTATGCGCCCTACGTGGCCGAGATGGTGCGCCAGGAGATGATCGAGCGCTTCGGCCCCGAGGCGCTGAAGAAGGGCTACCACGTCACCACGACGATCGACCCGACGCTGCAGGCCGCGGCCGACCAGGCCCTGCGCGAGGGCCTGCACACCTACGACCGCCGTCACGGCTGGCGCGGCCCGGAAAAGCACTTCGACCTCGCGGAAGGCGAGAGCGTGGAAGCCACCGCGAAGCGCCTGCGCGATCTTCCCGCCCAGGGCGACCTCGTCCCGGCCGTGGTCGTGTCGGCCCGCAGCGGTCGCGCGGAGTTCGTGCTGGGCAACGCCGAGACGGTCGAGCTCGACGGCAGCCGCGGCTGGCCGGGCGCGAGCCTCGGCGCGCTCAAGCGTGGCGACGTGGTACGCCTGCGCCGGAGCGTCGAGATGCCGAAGGGCGAGCCGGCGTCCACCCAGGATGCGGCCGCGGCCGCCACGCCGGGTGCCGTCGCCACCACCGGGAAGGTGAGCTACCGGCTTGACCAGCTTCCGCGCGCGCAGGCCGCACTCGTCTCGATCGACGCCATGACCGGCGCACTGCGCGCGCTGTCGGGCGGCTACAGCTTCGCCGGCAACAAGTTCAACCGCGCCACGCAGGCCAAGCGCCAGCCGGGCTCGAGCTTCAAGCCGTTCGTCTATGCGGCCTCGTTCGAGCGCGGCTTCAATCCCGCCTCGATCGTGCTCGACGCCCCGGTCGTCTTCCGCGATCGCGTCGGCCACCTGTGGCGCCCGCAGAACGACACGGGCAACTTCGCCGGCCCGATGCGCCTGCGCGAGGCGATGGTGCAGTCGCGAAACCTGGTGTCGGTGCGCCTGCTCGACGCGATCGGCGTCGACTACGCGCGCAAGTTCATCAGCCACTTCGGCTTCGACGAAAAGGACCTGCCGCCGAACCTGTCGATGTCGCTCGGCACGGCCTCGCTGACGCCGCTGTCGGTCGCGCGCGGCTATGCGGTGTTCTCGAACGGCGGCTTCCGCGTCACGCCCTGGTTCATTGACACCGTCAAGGACCGCAACGGCGCCGTCGTCTTCAAGGAAAAGCCCGCGACGGGCTGCCACGGTTGCGGCGGCGCCGCGACGGCTGCGGGCGGCGAGGTCAAGGCACCCCCGACGGTGGTCGACGGCTTCGACCTCGGTCCTGCGCCGGGCGCGGCAGCCGAGCCGGCGGACGCGAAGGACAAGGACAAGGACGCCAAGACCGCCGCCGCCCCTGCCCGCCCGAAGGTGGACACGAGCAAGATGCTGCTCGCCCCGCGCGCGATCGACGAGCGCATCGGCTACCAGATCGTCTCCATCCTGCGCGACGTCGTCCAGCGCGGCACCGGCACCGCGGCGAAGGTGCTCGGCCGCGAGGACGTCGGCGGCAAGACCGGCTCGACGAACGATCACCGCGACGCCTGGTTCTCCGGCTTCGGCGGCCCGCTCGTGACCACCGTCTGGGTCGGCCGCGACGACTTCAAGTCGCTGGGCTATCGCGAGTATGGCGGCAAGGCCGCGCTGCCGATCTGGATCGACTACATGCGCGTCGCATTGAAGGACGTGCCGATCAAGGCGAACGATCCGCCGGACGGCATGGTGAAAGTGGCCGTCGGCGCCGGCGGGCGACTGGTCCCGAGCAGTACCGGCGGTGGCATCACGGAGTGGGTCAAGGCCGAGGACCTCGAGCGCATGGAGGCCGACGTCGACTACGGCCCGTCGAGTTCGTCCTCGGGCGAGCGCAGCGAGGAATCGTTCGACATCTTCTGACGGCAGCGCGCGGTATTGCCGCGCGGCAGTCACAGGATGATGACGCGAGGCTGACTCGCACAGCGACGTGGCGACCGCGCGAACGCGGGTGTCGAAGGGGCGTGCTAGCGTGGCTGCGCCGGTGCCCCAGCCGGCGGCGGACCCCGCCTCGCCTGCCACGGAGCCTCGCCATGCGCCCTGCCCGTCAGCACGCCCACCAGCACGCCCAGTCGCGGCTGCGAGAGCGTCGAGAGCGCCTCGCCGGCGAAGCCGCCCGCCTGATGGCCGAGAGCGGCATCGCCGACTACCACCAGGCCAAGCTCAAGGCCGCGGAGCGGCTCGGCATCTTCGACGACGCCTCGCTGCCGCGGAACACCGAGATCGAGGCCGCGCTGCGCCAGTATCAGCGCCTGTTCCGCCGCGACGCCGCCGGCGAGCTCCAGCGCCGTCGCGAGGCCGCACTCGAGGCGATGCGCTTTTTCCGCGCGTTCGACCCCCGCCTGGTCGGGCCGGTGCTCGAGGGAACCGCCGACGCGCGCTCGCCGGTGACCCTCCACCTGCACGTCGACGATGCCGATGCACTCGTGCGCTTCTTCGACGAGCATCGGATCCCCGCGCAATCGCGCAGCCGGCGCCTGCGCCTCGACCGCCATCGCGACGACGAATTTCCCGCGTGGATCTTCAGCGCGGACGACCTGCCCTTCGACGTGACCGTACTGCCGCACGACGTCCTGCGGCAGGCACCGCTCTCGCCGGTCGACGAAAAGCCGATGCGCCGCGCGAGTGCGAGCCAGCTGCGACAGTTGATGGCCGAGGCCGAGATCGACGGCTTCGAGTCCGGGCTGGGCTAGGGCCGTGTCCGCGGGGCGGGCGACGGGTCGACCGCGCTGCGGCCGTGCGTAAGGCGTCCGCCGAAGAGATTGAGCTCGATCGCCGCGAACGCGAGCAGCCAGAGCGCGCCGTCCCAGGCGTCGAGCCACGCCCCCGCCCCGCCCTGCGCAAGACCGATCGCCAGCCAGGCCGCGACGAAACCCGCGAGCGCGAGGTAGAGCAGCATCGTGACGGCATGGCGGACGCGATGGACGCGCGTCCGGTGCGCCGGCACGCGCACTTCCAGCTCCAGCGACCCGACCACGGCCAGCCACGTCGCCGCGTTCGCGAAGTCGAGCCATTCCCGCTGCAGCGCATAGCCGGCGCACGCCGCCACGACCGCGACGGATGCGACCAGGCGCAGGCTATGGACGACGAGCCGCGCGCCCGGCCGCATCGACCAGTTGCCGGTCTCCCACTCGAAGAGCAGCAGCAGCGCGAGCCATGCCGCGGTGTCGAGCTGCTCGGTCGAACTGCCGTGCGCCCCATAGAGCGCGACGTTCAGCGCGAGCAGCGCATAGACGCTCCACTTGAACGCGACGAACCGCCATCCCGCAACGAAGAAGCCGCGGACGGGCCGCGGCTTCTCGATCGGGTGCGATGCACGGTGCATCGTCAGCGCTGGTCGACGCCCACGTAGTCGCGCTGCGTGGCGCCCGTATAGATCTGGCGCGGACGGCCGATCTTGTTTTCCGGGTCGTTCTGCTGCTCCAGCCAGTGGCTGACCCAGCCCGCGGTGCGCGCGATCGCGAACATCACGGTGAACATCTCCACCGGGATCCCGAGCGCCTTGTAGATGATGCCCGAGTAGAAATCGACGTTCGGATAGAGCTTGCGCGCGACGAAGTACTCGTCCTTCAGCGCGGCCTCCTCGAGTCGCATCGCGACCTCGAGCAGCGGATCGTTGATATTGAGCGCGCCGAGCACCTCGTGCGTCATCTTGCGGACCAGCGCGGCGCGCGGGTCGTAGTTCTTGTAGACGCGGTGGCCAAAGCCCATCAGGCGGAAGCCCGAGTTCTTGTCCTTCGCCCTGTCGACCGCGCTGCCCACGTTCTCGGGGCGGCCGATCTCGGCGAGCATCTTCAGCACCGCCTCGTTCGCGCCGCCGTGCGCCGGCCCCCACAGCGCCGCGACGCCGCCCGCGATGCAGGCGTAGGGGTTCGCACCGGTGGAACCGATCAGGCGGACCGTCGACGTCGACGCGTTCTGCTCGTGGTCGGCGTGCAGGATGAAGAGCAGGTCGAGTGCCTTGGCGGCCACCGGATTGAGCTCGAGCGGTTCGGCCGGCACTTCCTTCATCATGTGCAGGAAGCGCGTGGTGTACTCGAGCGAATTCTTCGGATAGCGGATCGGCCAGCCGATCGAATAGCGATGGCAGGCCGCGGCGATCGTCGGCACCTTCGCGATCAGGCGGATCGCCGCGAGGCGGCGCTGCTCCGGATCCTCGAGGTCGAGCTCGTTGTGGTAGAAGCTCGCCATCGAGCCGAGCATGCCGACGAGCATCGCCATCGGATGCGCGTCGTGGCGGAAACCGTAGAGGAACGTGCGGAAGGCCTCGTGCATCATCGTGTGATGCGTGACCTCGTGCTCGAACTTGTCGAACTCCTGCGTGGTCGGCAGTTCGCCGTTCATCAGCAGGTAGGCGACCTCGAGGAAGCTCGACTTCTCGGCGAGCTGCTCGATCGGATAGCCGCGGTAGAGCAGCACGCCGGCATCGCCGTCGATGTAGGTGATCGCCGACTTGCAGCTCGCCGTCGCGGTGAAGCCGTTGTCGTAGGTGAAGGCGCCGGTCGCCGATGGCAGCTTGGCGATGTCGATGCACGGCGCGCCGAGGGTCGGGTGCAGCACGGGCAGGGTCACGTTGGTGTCGCCGGCGGTCAGGGTGACCTGCTGCAGGCCGGTGGTGTTCTCGGACACGGAGCGCTCCAGGAAAGCGTGCCGCGCGCATGTCGCGGCGAGAGGAGAAAGGTCGTTCGCGGACGGACCGCAAGCGGCGGATTATCGCACATGCGCCTGCGCAGGCAGTGCGCGACCAAGGTCCAATGGACGGGCATCGCGGGCATCGCCGAGTGGAGGGCGCCCTCGTTCAACTCGCCCGGCAACGGTACCGGCGAACCGCCCCGGGTCACCCGGCTCGGCCACCCGCCATAGGACGCGCCAACACGGTCACCGGCAGGGAGCAGATCGCCGCCGGACACGCAAACGACGACGGCCGCCCCGGAGGGCAGCCGTCGTGCGCGGGCTTCGCGGTGACCCGGTGGAGCCGGATTACTTCTTCGCGTAGCGCTGGCGGAACTTGTCGACGCGACCACCGGTGTCGATGATCTTGTTCTTGCCCGTGTAGAACGGATGCGAGGCCGACGAGATGTCGACCTTCACCAGCGGGTAGTCGTTGCCGTCTTCCCACTTGATCGTCTCCTTGGAGCCGAGCGTGGAACGGGTCAGGAACGAGAAGTCCGTGGTGACGTCCTGGAAGACGACTTCGCGGTACTCGGGATGGATGCCGTTCTTCATGGCATTCACCAATAAGAGATTCAGGGAGCCGCGCAGTATACGGACCGTCTCCCGGGCGTGCAAGCCGTGTGAGGGCGCCGGCCGCGTCAGACCCCGAGTGCGCCCCGCATCAGGCCCTCGAAGCGGCTCTGGTCGTAGCGCAGCAGGATCCGGCAGTTGTCCGGCGCCCCGCCCTCCCGGCGCCAGTCCACGATCGTGGCCCCGCGCGCGAGGCGGCCTTCGAGCTCGACGGCCACCGGCCGCGCGGCCACCTCGACCGCACCGTCCGGTTCCAGGGCATAGGCCATCGCGAGCGCGTCGGCCGAATGCCAGTGCTCGCCGCGGCGCCCCTCGGACCAGGCGCGGGTCTTCGCGGAGATCGCATCGTAGAACCGGGCACGCGGCGACGGCGCCTGCAGCCAGCGCTCGAACTCGGCATGCGCGAAGCCGTGGGCCATCGTGGCCTCCCAGTCGGCCAGGTCGATCGCGGGAAAACCCTCGAAGACGATGTGCGCGGCCTCGGGATCGAAGGCGACGTTGAACTCCGCCGCCGGCGTGATGTTGCCGTGCGCCGTGACCGCCCCGCCCATCACGACGAAGCGCGCCACGCGCGAAGGCAACGTGGGATCGAGCTTGAGCGCCAGCGCGACGTTGGTGAGCGGCCCGAGCGCGACCAGCAGCAGGCGGCCGGCATGCTCGTGCGACAGGCGCAGGATCGCGAGCGCCGCGTGCTCGGCCTGTGCCTGCGCCCGAGCGGCCTCGAAGCCGACGTCGCCGAAGCCGTCCAGCCCGTGCACGTAGGCGGCGTCCCGTGCCGGATGCAGCATGGGCGATGCGCAGCCGGCGAACACCGGCACGTCCACGCCCGCCACCTCGCACAGCTTCAGCGCGTTCGCGACCGTGTGCGCGAGGCCGACGTTGCCCGCCGCGATCGTCAGGCCGACGACCTCGTGCCGCGGGTCGTTGAAGGCCATCAGCAGCGCGAGCGCGTCGTCGACCCCGGGGTCGGTGTCGATCAGGAGGGGAATGCGGTCGGACATGGGCGCGGGCCGGAACAGGGAACGCGCGAGAGTAGCGCGTCGACCGCGTGCCGGTGCCGGCGACGCCCCCCGGGACCTGACGCTCAGGCCGACGCGTACCTCACCGCCCCGCCCACCCAGCGCGCGACGATCCGGTCCGCCAGTTGCGGCGCGCGCCCGGCGATGCGCTCGCCGAGCGCCTGCACGCGCGGCAGCAGGTCGGCGTCGCGCTGCAGGTCGGCGACGCGGAAGCCGGCGAGGCCGGTCTGACGCGTGCCGAGCAGCTCGCCGGGGCCGCGCAGCTCGAGGTCGCGCTCGGCAATCACGAAGCCGTCGTTGGTCTCGCGCATCGTGGCGAGGCGCTCGCGGGCCATCTGCGACAGCGGCGGCTGGTAGAGCAGCACGCAGCTCGACACCGCGCTCCCCCGCCCCACCCGCCCGCGCAGCTGGTGCAGCTGCGACAGCCCGAGGCGCTCGGCATTCTCGATGATCATCAGCGAGGCGTTCGGCACGTCGACGCCGACCTCGATGACGGTGGTGGCGACCAGCACGTGCGTCGCGCCGTCCTTGAACGCCGCCATCGCGGCCTGCTTCTCGGCGGGGCGCATGCGCCCGTGCACGAGCGCAAGGCGCAACTCCGGCAACTGCGCGGTCAATTCGTCGAACGTCGTCTGCGCGGCGCGTGCCTCGAGCTCCTCGCTCTCGTCGATCAGCGTGCAGACCCAGTAGGCCTGCCGCCCTTCCGCGCAGGCGCGGCGGATGCGCTCGACGAGCTCCGGGCGGCGATCCTGCGCGAGCACGACGGTGGTCACGGGCGTGCGGCCCGGCGGGAGCTCGTCGATCGTGGACACGTCGAGGTCCGCGTAGGCCGCCATCGCGAGGGTGCGCGGGATCGGCGTCGCGGTCATGACGAGCTGGTGCGGCACCGTGCGCGCCGCAGGCTCATCACTCGCGCCCTTGTCGACGAGCGCGAGGCGCTGGTGCACACCGAAGCGGTGCTGCTCATCGACGATCGCGAGCGCGAGGTCGTGGAAGGCGACGCCCTCCTGCATCAAGGCATGCGTGCCGACCACGACCTGCGCCGCGCCCGAGGCGACGTCGGCAAGTACCTGCGCACGGGCGCGCCCGGTGACCTTGCCCGCGAGCCAGGCCACGCGCAGGCCGAGCGGCTCGAGCCAGTTGCGCAGGTTCACGAGGTGCTGCTCGGCGAGCAGTTCCGTCGGTGCCATCAGCGCGGCCTGCCGTCCACTGCCGACGGCGAGCAACGCGGCCATCGCGGCGACCACCGTCTTGCCGGAGCCGACGTCGCCCTGCACCAGGCGCAGCATCGGCACCGGCTGCGCGAGATCGCGCGCGACCTCGGCGAAGACGCGTTGCTGCGCACCGGTGAGCCGGAACGGCAGCGCGTCGCGCAGGCGCATCGCCAGGTGCGGATCGGTGAGCGCCGGCGCCCGCTGCGCGCGATGCACGCGGCGCTGGCCGCGCAGGCTCAGGTGGTGCGCGAGCAGCTCCTCGAGCGCGAGGCGGCGCTGCGCGGGATGCCGGCCGGCGAGCAACGCGGCGACGTCGTCACCCGCCGCCGGGCGGTGGACGGTCACCAGCGCATTCCGCAGCGACGGCAGGCCCAGATCCGCCCACCAGTCGGCGGGCAGCAGCTCCAGTGCCTCGTCCGGCGGAAGGCGGTCGACCGCGAGGCCGATCAGGCGTCGCAGCGTCGCCGGCGCGACGCCTTCAATCTGCGGATAGACCGGATCGAGCGTGCTGCCGAGCAGCTCGTCCGGCTCGACGACCCGATAGCTCGGATGCACGATCTCGAGTCCCTGCGGGCCCAGCTTGGGCATGCCGAAGCAGCGCAGCCGCGTGCCCGGCTGGAACTGCGCGACCTGGGCGGCACGGAAATGGAAAAAGCGCAGCACGAGCGTGCCGCGCGACTCGTCCGTGATCGCGACCTTGAGCATCGGCCGGTAGCGGAAGGCCTTCTCGACCGCCTCGACCACACCCTCGACCTGCGCCGCATGCCCCGGCTGGAGCTCGCGGATCGCGACGATCTTCGTGCGGTCCTCGTAGCCGCGCGGCAGCTGCAGCCACAGATCCTGCAGCGTCGACAGCCCGCGCGACGCGAGCTTCTCGGCGAGCGCCGGGCCGCAGCCGCGCAGCGACGTCAGCGGCGCGTCGCCGGCCGGCGCGAGGGCGGGCGTCGGTCGCGCCGCGCGGGGCATCGATCAGCCGAGGACCAGGATCGCGTCGACCTCGAACTGCGCGCCCTTCGGCAGGCCCGAGACCTGGATCGTCGAGCGCGCGGGGAACGGCGCCTGGAAATACTCGCCCATCACCGCGTTCACGGCGGCGAAGTCGCCGAGGTCGGTGAGGTAAAGGCCGAGGCGGACGACGCCATCGAACGAGCCGCCGGCCGCCTCGCAGACCGCGCGAAGGTTGTCGAACGCGCGGCGGGCCTGCGTGGCGATATCGCCCTGCACCAGCTCGCCCGTCGACGGATCCAGCGGGATCTGGCCGGACAGGAAAACGGTCTGGCCGGCGCGCACGGCCTGCGAATACGGGCCGATGGCGGCGGGGGCGCGGTCGGTCTGGATGGGCTGGCGCATGGGTCGCCTCGTGGTGGGATGCGGCGCATGGTACGCGCTGGCCGTCGGGCGATTGTGGCGCGGGGCGTCTCAAGGCCTGCGAATGCCGGTGACGGCGCGCTGGCGTGTACCTGCCGCGAGCTCGCGATGCCGAATGCGACGCGATCCGCGCAGGCGTGCCACGACGTGGGATCGCGTACCGCGCCACATCGGCGCCGCAGGGTGACATTGGCTCGCTGGCCGGAACGCATGCCACGGACATCCGCAGTGTGCAGAGACACCTGGCGATCCCGATGAGGCCGCGCCTGTCGACTGCCCCGGATTACGCAAACCTCTAGATGCGCGCCACGCCCAGGGCGACCGTGACGCGACGCACCTTGCGGATCACGTCCGCCAGATGCCGGCGGTCGGTCACCTCGATGCCGAAGCGCAGCACCGCGACGTTCGCATCGCGCTCGAGGTATTCGACACGGTCGATGTTGGCCTTGGCCTCCGCGATCGCCGCAGCGATCTGCGCGAGCGCACCCGGCCGGTTGTCGACCTCGATCTTCAGTGCAGCATGGAAATCGCCCTGCACCTCGCGATCCCAGCCGATCGGCACCCAGCGGTCGGGCGACTTGCGGTACTCGCCGACGTTCGGGCAGTCGAGGCGATGCACCACGATGCCCTTGCCGGCAGTGTGGTAGCCCATGATCTCGTCGCCCGGCACCGGCAGGCAGCAGTTGGCGAACGAAATGACGCCCTTCTCGGTGCCGGTGATCTGGATCTTCTCGGCGGACGGGCCGCGAACGTCCTCGTCGCGCCTTCGCAGGTTGCCGGGCCGCTCGCGCAGCAGCACCAGCGCGACCTGCTGCGGCATCCGCGTGCCGAGCGCGATGTCGGCGAGCAGCGCCTCCAGCCGCGGATAGCGATGCTCGGCGAGGTAGGCCTCCAGCCGCGTCGCCGGCACGCGCTCGAGCGAGGTGTCCATCGCTTCCAGTGCACGATCGAGCATGCGGTGGCCGATCTGCACGGCGTCCTCGTGCCCGAGCTGCTTGAGCTGCTGGCGGATCGCGGTGCGCGCCTTTCCGGTCACGACGAATTCGAGCCACTGCGGCTTGGGCGTCGCCGATTTCGCGCTGATGATGTCGATGCGCTGGCCGCTCGCGAGCCGCGTGCGCAGCGGCACGAGCTTGCCGTCCACGCGCGCGGCCACCGCGGTGTTGCCGATGTCGGTATGCACGGCATACGCGAAGTCGAGCGCGGTGGAATTGCGCGGCAGGCTGAGGATGTCGCCCTTCGGCGTGAAGACGTAGACCTCGTCGGGGAACAGGTCGACCTTCACGTTCTCGAGGAACTCGAGGGACGAGCCCGCCGAGCGCTGCGACTCGACGAGGTTCGTCACCCAGTGGTGCGCGCGGCTCTGCGCGCCGTTGAAGCCTTCGCCGCCGAACTTGTACGACCAGTGCGCGGCGATGCCCCGCTCGGCGACGAGGTCCATCTCCTCGGTGCGGATCTGCACCTCCACCGGCGAGCCGTAGGGCCCGAACAGCACGGTGTGCAGCGACTGGTAGCCGTTCGCCTTCGGGATCGCGATGAAGTCGCGGAAGCGCGAGTCGAGCGGCTTGTAGGCGCTGTGCACCACGCCGAGCGCGCGGTAGCAGTCGCCGACATTGCGCACCACCACGCGGAAGCCGAAGACGTCCATCACCTGCCGGAAGCTCTTCTGCTCCATGCGCATCTTGGTGTAGATGCTCCAAGGCGACTTCACCCGGCTCACCAGCCGGTGGATGAGCTTTTCCTTGGCGAGCTTCTGCGCGAGGTTCGCCTCGATCTGCGCGAGCAGTTCGCGGCGCATCACCGGCTGCGTGCGGATGCGCTTCTCGATGACGGCGTGCCGCCACGGGTGCATACCGCGGAAGCCGAGGTCCTGCAGCTCGGCCTTGAACAGGTTCATGCCGAGCCGCTGCGCGATCGGCGCGTAGATCTCCAGCGTCTCGCGCGCGATGCGCATGCGCGACTCGGGCTTCTGCGCGCCGAGCGTGCGCATGTTGTGCAGGCGGTCGGCGAGCTTGATGAGGATCACGCGCAGGTCGCGGCTCATCGCGAGCAGCATCTTGCGGAAGCTCTCGGCCGCCGCTTCCTGGCGGTCGCGGAACTGCAGCTTGTCGAGCTTGGTGACGCCGTCCACAAGCTCGGCGACCGTCTCGCCGAATTCGGCGGCGAGCTGCTCGTGGCTGAGCTCGGTGTCCTCGAGGGTGTCGTGGAGGATCGCGGCGATCAGCGTCTCGACGTCGAGACCCTGCTCGGCCAGCACCTTGGCTACGGCCACCGGATGCGTGATGTAGGGCTCGCCGGACTTGCGCGTCTGCCCGGCATGGGCCTCCGCGCCGAGGCGCCACGCCTTGCGCAGGAGCGCGCGCTGCTCGTCGCCCAGGTAGGCGGCGGCGCGCTCGAGCTCGAGCACGTACGGCGGCACCTCGTCCGGTGCAGCCGGTGCGGGGACGGGGGCGCTCGTGCTGGCGACGCGGTCGAAGGAACTCATCGGGATCGACTATACGGCCGCGTCACCGGGGTGCAACGCCGGCAAACGCGCGGTGCGTCGCCTTATTCACGCGGATCGACGCGGGGTGACGGCCTACAAACGAAAAGCCCCGCCGTTGGCGGGGCTCTCGGTGACGCGTGGCGCGATGTTCAGTCGTCGCCCTTCGACAGGTCGTCGTCGGCGACCACCTCGGCGGCGGCCCACTCCAGCGCCTCGCGCTCCTTGCGCTCGCGCTCGGCCTTCTCGACCGCGTCGATGTATTCGTTGTCGATCCGGCGCGCGGCGATCTCGCGCAGGGCGAGGACGGTCGGCTTGTCGTTGGACTCATTCTCGAGCTGGGCGTCGACGCCGGCGGCGAGCTGGCGGGCGCGCTTGGCGGCCATCATGACCAGCTCGAAGCGGTTGTCGACGACCTGCAGGCAATCTTCTACGGTGATGCGGGCCATGGGGCTCCCGGCGGCCGGTCGGCGCGCCATGCGAATGCGGTAAGGGGCGGCAAGTGTAGGCGCCACCCGCCGCCGAGGCAAGCCTTCCCTTACGAATCAGTCATTTACCGACTTGGTCGGACCGATGCAGTCAACCCGGGTCGTCGGCCAGCAGCGCGGTGATCAGGCGGGCATGGCGGGCGACCTGCCGGTCGCGCCGCAGGCGGCTCGCGGTGAAGATCGCGCACATCTCCTCCACCGCGGTCCCGAAGTCCTCGTTGACGATGAGGAAGTCGAACTCGCCGTAGTGGCTCATCTCCTCGCGCGCGGCCTGCAGGCGCTGGGCCATCACTTCCTCGCTGTCCTGCCCGCGCTTGCGCATGCGCTCCTCGAGCGCGGCACGCGAGGGCGGGAGGATGAAGACCGAGATCGCGTCCGGCACCTTGGCGCGCACCTGGCGCGCGCCCTGCCAGTCGATCTCCAGCAGCACGTCGCGGCCGGCCGCCAGCTGCGGCTCGACCGACTGGCGCGCCGTGCCCTTCCAGTCGCCGTGCACGCGCGCATGCTCGAAGAAGTCGCCGTCGGCGACCATCTGTTCGAACTGCGCGGCCTCGACGAAGTGGTAGTGCTCGGCATGCCGCTCGCCCGGGCGCGGTGCGCGCGAGGTGAACGAGATCGACAGGCAGATGTTCGGATCGCGGGCGAGCACCGCGTTGACGATGCTCGACTTGCCCGCGCCGGAGGGCGCCGCGACGATGAAGAGAGTTCCGCGCATGGGATCGGGTCGGGAGCGGGAGTCGGGTCGGCGGCGCCGGGCGTGCGTCGAATCCTAACCGCTGGGCGGCAGGAATCGCGCCGATCGCCCTATTCGATGTTCTGGACCTGCTCGCGGATCTGGTCGATCAGCACCTTGAGGTCGATCGCCGCAGTGGACGTGCGGCTGTCGACCGACTTGCTGCCGAGCGTATTGGCCTCGCGATTGAACTCCTGCAGCAGGAAGTCCAGCCGGCGGCCGACGGCCTCGCGCAGCTTGAGCACGCGCCGGGCCTCGGCGAGGTGCGCGTCGAGGCGATCGAGCTCCTCGTCGACGTCGAGCTTTTGCAGCGCGATCACGACTTCCTGCTCGAGCCGACCGGCATCGACCGGCTGCGGCAGGTCGGCCAGGCGCGCGGCGAGGCGTGCACGCTGGCCTTCGCGGATCGCGGGCAGGCAGTCGCGCACGGTGTCGCGGATGCCGGCGATGGCGTCGAGGCGCTCGGTGATCGCCTGCGCGAGCTTGCCGCCCTCGCGCTCGCGCGAGGCGACGAACTCGTCGAGCACGGCGTCGAGAAGTTCCAGCGCCGCGGCCTGCAGGGCGGCGCCATCGACGCCTTCGGTGCGCACCACGCCGGGGATCTGCAGCAGCTGCGAGAAGTCGGTCGTCAGGCCGGGGAACTGGCCCTCGAGTTCGCGCGCGAGCCGCGAGAGTTCGACGAGGCGATCGCGGTCGACCTGCAGCGAGGCCGCCGCATCGGCGGCGCGGAAGCGCAGCGCCACGTCCACCTTGCCGCGGCTCACGCGCGCACCGATGCGCTCGCGCAGCGCCGGCTCGACGGCGCGCAGGTCGTCGGGCAGTCGGGCCGCGATCTCGAGGAAGCGGTGGTTCACCGAGCGCAGCTCGCAGGCGAGCGTGCCCCAGGGCGTGCTGGCCTCGGCGCTGGCGAACGCGGTCATGCTGCGGATGGACATGCGCATCTCCTGCCGGCCGGCGGCCGGGGCGCGAATGGTACGCTCAGCCGCCGTTTTTCCGGATAGCCCGATGGCCGCCACGCCTCCCGCCTTCGCCCGACCGAGCGGTCGCGCACCGGACGAACTCCGCCCGGTGCGGATCACCCGCGGCTACACGCGGCACGCGGAAGGCTCGGTGCTGGTCGAGTTCGGCGACACCAGGGTGCTGTGCACGGCGAGCGTCGACAACAAGGCACCGGGCTTCCTGCGGGGCAAGGGCGAGGGCTGGGTGACCGCCGAATACGGCATGCTCCCGCGCTCGACCAACACCCGCAACGACCGCGAGGCCGCGCGCGGCAAGCAGGGCGGCCGCACGCTGGAGATCCAGCGCCTGATCGGCCGATCGCTGCGTGCCTGCGTCGACCGCCGCCTGCTCGGCGAGCGCACGATCACCCTCGACTGCGACGTGCTGCAGGCCGACGGCGGCACCCGCACCGCGGCGATCACCGGGGCCTATGTCGCCCTCGTCGACGCGACGCGCTGGCTGCTCGCGCGCGGCGACATCAAGCGCGATCCGCTGTTCGGCGCGGTCGCCGCGGTGTCGGTGGGCGTCTACCGCGGTGTGCCGGTGCTGGACCTCGACTATGCCGAGGACAGCGACTGCGACACCGACATGAATGTGGTCATGAACGACGGCGGCGGCTTCATCGAGCTGCAGGGCACCGCCGAGGGGCATGCCTTCCGCCGCGACGAGCTCGCGGCGCTGACCGACCTCGCCGAGCGTGGAATTGCACAGCTGGTCACGCTCCAGCAGGCCGCGCTGGCCGGTTGATCCACCGCGCCTACACCGGGGGCGCTGCAGGATGCGACGCATGAAGGTCGTCGTCGCCAGCGGCAATCCGGGCAAGCTCGCCGAATTCGCTGAACTCCTCGCCCCGCTCGGGTTCGACTGCGTGCCGCAGCAGGCGCTCGGCATCGAGGACGTCGAGGAGACGGGCACCACGTTCGTCGAGAACGCGCTGCTCAAGGCCCGCCACGCGGCGCGGGCCAGCGGCCTGCCGGCGCTCGCCGACGACTCGGGGCTCTGCGTGAAGGCGCTCGATGGCGCGCCCGGCCTGTACTCCGCGCGCTACGCCGGCCCCACCGCGAGCGCGCAGGCGAACATCGCCAAGCTGCTCGGCGAGCTGAGGGACCGACCCGACGCCGACCGCGAGGCCTATTTCCATGCGGTGATCGTGCTGCTGCGCCATCCCGCCGACCCCCAGCCGGTGATCGCAGAAGGCAGCTGGCACGGCTCGATCCTGAGCGAGCCGCGGGGCGATGCGGGCTTCGGCTACGACCCCGTCTTCCTCGACCCCGCGACCGGGCGCTCGGCCGCCGAGCTCGATCCGGCCGAGAAGGCGCGCCGCAGCCATCGCGGCCGCGCCGTCGCCGTCCTGCGCGAGCGCCTTGCCGGGGAAGCCGCATGAGCTCGGTCGTCCAGATCCTGCAGACCGGCTGGCAACGCCAGCCGTTCCTCGTCGCCCTGATGGCGGCGGTCGCCATGCTCGTGGCCTCGACCGCGCTCACGCTCGCCGGCCCCGTTGCCGCCGCCTTGGCGCTGCTCGCCGCGACCCTCGCCGCGCTCGGCCGCCTGCAGTGGGCGGTCATCGACGGCAGCCTGCTGCGCATCCGCGATCTGGGCTCGGGCTTCGTCTATCGTGACGCCGCCGCACGGGAGTTCGGTCGCGTCGAGTTCCGCCGCACCCTGCTGCCGCACTGCCGGCTGCAGGTCGAGGACCGCGGCGCCGAGCGCCCGATCCTTGTCGTGCAGGCCCCCTCCCCCGACTGCGCCACGCTGCGCGCCCTGACGTTGTGGATGATCGTCCACGGCCGTCGGCGGGCCCGGATCGATCCGGCCCTGCTCGACGCGCTGGCCGCCATGCCCGAGCATGCGCCCGCCAGCCTGCCGCGCGACGCCCACCACGCATGAGCCTCATTCCCCCGCCGCTCTCGCTCTACGTGCATGTGCCGTGGTGCGTACGAAAATGCCCCTACTGCGATTTCAATTCGCACCAGGGGCGCGGCGAGCTGCCGATGGCGGCCTATGTCGACGCGCTGCTGGCTGACCTCGACTTCGACCTGCCCCTCGTCTGGGGCCGCACCGTGCAGACGGTGTTCTTCGGCGGCGGCACGCCGAGCCTGATGCCGCCGGCGCTGGTCGACCGCTTCCTGCAGCAGGCGAGCAGCCGGCTGCGCTTCGCGCCCGGCTGCGAGATCACGCTCGAGACCAATCCGGGCACCGCCGAGTACGGCCGGCTCGCGGACTACCGCGCAGCCGGCGTGAACCGCCTGAGCTTCGGCATCCAGAGCTTCGACGACGGCTGCCTGGAGCGGCTCGGGCGCATCCACGATTCCGCGCAGGCCGAGGGCGCGGTGCGCCAGGCGCAGGAGGCCGGCTTCGCCGAGATCAACCTCGACCTGATGTACGCCCTGCCCGGCCAGACGCTCGCGATGGCCGAGGCCGACGTCGACCGCGCGGTCGCACTCGCGCCGACCCATGTCAGCCACTACCAGCTCACGCTCGAGCCCAATACCGTCTTCGCCGCCCGCCCGCCGCAGGGCCTGCCGGACGACGACATCGCTTGGGACATGCAGGAGGCCTGCCAGGCGCGGCTGGCCGACGCGGGCTACGGGCACTACGAGACCAGCGCCTACGCACGCCCCGGCCACCGCTGCGCGCACAACGTGAATTACTGGCGCTACGGCGACTACCTCGGCGTCGGCGCCGGCGCGCACGGCAAGATCAGCCTCGGCGCCGACCAGACGATCCTGCGCCGCTGGAAGCACAAGCATCCGGCCAAGTACATGGAGACCGCAGGCACGCCTGCCGCGCTCGGCGGCGACGAGGTGATCGGGCCCGCGCGTCGGCCCTTCGAGTTCATGCTCAACGCGCTGCGCCTGCATGAAGGTTTCAGCTGGCTCCAGTTCGAGTCGCGCACGGGCCTGCCGCGCGCGGTGATCGCCGACGCGGTGGGCGACGCCCTCGAACGCGGCTGGCTCGAAGAGGCCGACGGGCATGTGCGCCCGACGCCGCTCGGCCAGCGCTTCTTGAACGACGTCCTCGAACTGTTCCTCGAGGCGCCCTGTGCGGCTGACATCCGCGCGTGACCGTGGTCTCATAGCGAAACGATCGGTGGGGCCCCGATGTCCGTCCCGTTTCCTCCCAGCTCGCGCATCCCCGCGGCGGCCTTCCCGGCTGCGGCGCTGCCGCGGCGCGTGCGGGAGACGCTCGAATCGATCCACGCGCTCGCCTTCGAGCTGATCGTCGACCCGCTCGACCGCCTGCTCCCCGAGCTCGAGGCACGCCTCGCGCACCTGCAGGATCGTGGCGCCCAGCACACCGTGAGCGTCAGCTACATGGCGCAGGCGCAGATCCTCCAGCGCCGGCAGGCCGCCTTCATCGCCGCCTACATGCAGGCGATCGACGCCGAGCTCGGCGGCCTGCGCGATCGCGCGCGGTCGCCGCCGCCGCCGGCCGAGGTGCCCGTGGCGATGCCGAGCTTCGAGGAGCTGCGCATCGTGGAGGAGGACGAGGAGGACGAGGCGACCGAGGTGCGCGCGATCGCGCTGCGCCAGGAAGCGCGCGCCGCGCTCCCGCTGCAGCTGCTCTGCCAGCGCTTCGCGGTGCTTGCCGAGTCGCCGGCCTTCGACGTCGCCACCGTGCCGCTCGGGCCGCGCCGTTTGTGCGAGCTGATGCTCGAGGCGGCCACGGCGAACGGCTTCAGCCTGAGCCTGCGGATCGCGATCCTTCGCGAATTCGACCGCCGCGTGCTCGCCGAGTACCCGGGCATCACCGAGGCGGCGAACGACCTGCTCGCACGCCAGCGCATCATGCCCGGCCTGTCCTACGTGCCGCTGCGCCCGCGGCCGCGCACCGTGGCGCCGGCGACCGACGCGCTCGCCGAGCAGGATCGCCCGCTCACCGGCTGGACCGCCGATGCCTCCGCGGAGGCCGACCACCTCACGTTCCAGCTGCTGCAGGAGCTACTCGCCTCGCGCCGGGCGATCGCCGACCGCTTCCGCGGGCCGGGCGAGGCGCTGGCCGAGAAGCGCGCCGAGCTCGGCACGGCCGAGGTCCTGGAGTTCCTGGCGCAGGCCGACCGCAGCCTCGCGGGCCACGACATCGAGGCGATCCGCCAGTGGCTGCTGCTGCAGGGACGACGCGCGCGCGGCCACGCCGTCGCACTCACGCCGCAGGACAGCGACACCTTCGAGCTGCTGGGTCTTATGTATGCGCATGTCCTGCGCGACGTACGGCCGGAGCCGGCGCCGCTCGCCATGCTCGACGCGCTCAAGCTGCCGCTGCTGCGCACCGGCCTCGCGGACGCGGCGTTCTTCGTGCGCAGCAGCCATCCGGCGCGCGAGCTGCTCAACGCCGTCGCCGAGTCCGCCGCGCGCTGGTACGCGCCGGAAGACATCGATCCGCAGCTGCACGCGCACCTGCAGCGGGTGGTCGCCGACGTGGCCGGCGCAGCCGACCCGATGCAGGCGTTCCGCGCCGCGGTGCAGTCCCTCGACACGCAGATGCAGGCCGCGATGCGTCGCGCGGACATCGCCGAGCGGCGCAACGTCGAGGCCGCGCGCGGCAAGGAGAAGCTCGCCGTCGCCCGGCAGCGCGCCACCGCCGTGATCGAGGCCGCCCTCGCGACCGCGCGCGTGCCCGTCTTCCATCGCGGCATGCTCCGCCACGCCTGGGCCGACGTACTCACGCTGGGCCACCTGCGCCACGGCGAGCAGGGGCCGGACTGGCAGGTGCTCGTCGAGGCGACCGCCGATCTCGTGCGCGCCGCCGCGGGCGGGCCGGCCGTGCCGGGGCTGGCGGACAACGTCGAGCAATGGCTGGTGGCCGTGGGCTACCACGCCGACGACGCCGGCCGTATCGCACGCCTGCTCGCCGGCGAGACGAACGAGGACGACGACGAGGATGCCGCGTCGACCCGCACCGAACTCGCGCTCAAGCTCAAGGCGCGCGCGCGCCTCGGCGAGGACGCGCTGCCCGACACCTCGCACCTGCCGCCCATGACCGATGGCGAGCGCGGGCAGCTCGAGCGCCTGCAGGAACTGCCTGCCGGCGCCTGGTTCGAGCTCGCGGGCCCGGCGGGGCCGCTGCGTCGGCGCCTGTCGTGGACCAGTCCGGTCACCGGCCATGCGCTGTTCGTGAATCCGCGCGGGCAGCGCGTGGGCGAGTCCACGCTGGACGAGCTCGCGCGCCAGCTCGCCTCGGGCGATGCGCGCATCGTCACCGCGATCGACGGGCGCCTGGTCGATCGCGCGTGGCGCGCCGCGCTGCAGGGCCTCGGCGCCCATGCCTCGCGGGCGCCGTCCGCGGCCGGAGACGATGCATGAGCACGCCCGTCGACGAATCCCGCCGCAGCCGTCGGCGCCGCGTCGAGGAGCGCGTCGAAGTCGTCGACGCGATGACCGAGCTCGCGGTCGGCCAGCTCGGCAACCTGTCCGAGAGCGGGCTGCTGCTGCTCGCGAGCGCGCCGCTGCACGAGGACTGCCTGTACCAGCTGCGCTTCGCGCTCCCGGACGTGCCCGGGCGCGGCGTGCCGCTCGAGGTCGGTGCGCACCTGCTCTGGCGCAACGCCGCCGCGCCTCCGGGCCAGGCCTGGATCGGCTTCCGCTTCCTGTCGATCGAGGACGGGCAGCTCGAGCGGCTGCGGGCCTGGATCGACGCGCCGGGCGCGACCTACGTCTGAGCGACCGCCGGGCGGTGCAGCACCGCCAGCTCGGGCCTGTGCAGCACGAAGCCCTGCGCGAGGTCGACGCCGACCGCGGCGAGCGCATCGACGAGTTCCAGGCTGTCCACCCATTCCGCCACGACCTGCAGGCCGCGCTGGTGGCCGATGTCGGTCACCGCGCGCACGATGGCCTGGCTCATCGGATCGCTGAGCAGGTCGCGCACGAAGCCGCCGTCGATCTTGATGATGTCCACCGGCAGGTTCTTGAGGTAGCCGAACGAGGACATGCCCGCGCCGAAGTCGTCGAGCGCGATTCGGCAACCGGTACGGCGCAGCGCGCCGACCAGCCGCGAGACCTGCGCGAGGTTGCGCACCGCGACGGTCTCGGTGATCTCGAAGCACAGCCGCCGCGGATCCACGCCGTGGCGGGCGACGAGCGCGGCCACGAACTCGACGAGGCCTTCGTCCTCGAGCGTGGCGCCGGAGAGGTTGATCGCCACGAACTGCAGCGCGTCGCCCTGCGGATGGATGCGGTCGAGATGCGCGAGCGTGGTCTCGATCACCCAGCGGTCGATCGCCGGCATTAGGCCGAAGCGCTCCGCCGCGGGAATGAAGGCGCCCGGGGGCACGATGCGGCCGTCTTCGTCGCACAGGCGCAGCAGCACTTCCACGCGTGTGGCGTCGCCGGCCCCCGAGCCCGCGAGCGGATGCACCTCCTGGAAGAACAGCCGCAGACGATCCTTGTCGAGCGCCCAGCGCAGCCGGTGCGCCCATTCCATCTCGGTGCGCCGGCGCGCCGCGGCGTCGTCGCTCGCCGAATAGAAGTGCACCCGGTTGCGGCCGGCATCCTTGGCCATGTAGCAGGCGGTGTCCGCGCGCGCGAACGCTTCCTTCAGCGTCGACTGCGGATCGAGCAGAACCCCGCCGATGCTCGCGGTGATGCCGTAGCTCGACTGGTCCCAGACGAAGGTGAAGCTGTCGATGTGCTGGCGCAACCGCTCGGCGACGAGCAGCGCGCCGGCGGTGTCGTGCACGTCGCAGGCGAGCACGCCGAACTCGTCGCCGCCGAGGCGCGCGAGCGCGTCACTGCCCCGCAGCTGCTCGCGCATCAGCCCGGCGAGCTGCGCCAGGAGCTGGTCGCCGGCCGAATGGCCGGAGGTATCGTTGATCAGCTTGAACTGGTCGAGGTCGACGTAAAGCAGCGCGCAGACGGGGCCACCCGCCGCGGCATGCGCCAGCGCGCGCTCGACGAGCCGCTCGAACTCGCGGCGGTTGTAGAGCTCGGTGAGCGCGTCGTGGCTCGCCTGGTAGGTGAGCAGCTCGGTGAGCTGGCGCTGCTGCGAGATGTCGGAGGCGACCAGCAGGAACTTCTCGCGCCCGCCGATCGTCACGCGCCGGATCGACAGGCTCGCCCAGAAGCGATCGCCGTTCGTGCTGCGCAGCACCGTCTCGACGCCTTCCCAGTCGGGGCCGCCGGGCGCGAGCAGCTCGGCCCGGCGATCGGGTTCCTCGAACAGGTCCTCGAAGCGCGCGCCGTCCACACCTTCGCCGAGCCGCACGCGCGCGGCCTGGTTGGCGTAGGTGACCTCGCCCGACTCCACCCGCGCGAGCACGACCAGTGCGGGCAGCAGCTCGTTGACCGCCCTGAAGCGCTGCTCGCTGTCGCGGTAGCGCGCGCTCATCGCCTCGCCGATCTCCACGGCGCGGCGTCGCGCGTTCGCGAGCGACGCGATCCACAGCGAGAGCAGCAGGCTCGCGAGGCCGCCAATGGCGAGCATCGGCAGCCCGGCGCGACCGAACGCACGCGGCGGCGCGATCTCCGCGACCTCGACGCGCCATCGGCGGCCGCCGACGTCGATCTCGTCGCGCCGCGACCAGCCGCCCACGGCGGCCTGCGCCGGCCGCGAGTCGTGGACGATGCGCTCGGTGCCGTCACCGAGGTCGACGATGCGCAACGCGAGCTGACGCCGCCATTCCGACGGGAACGCGCGCTCGGCGAGCGTCGACATCCGGAACGAGATGCCGAACGAGCCGACAAAGCGCGCGCGTCGCGCGGCCACGTCGAGCGGCCGCGGGCCCGGGCCATAGAGCGGCAGGCGCAGCAGCAGCCCGTCCGGCGAATGGCCGACCGGATCCTGGATGAGCCGGAACGGCGCCGAGAGGGCGGCGACATCGGTGTCTCGCGAGCGCTGCAGGGCGGCCAGGTTCGATGCCTGCGAGCGCACGTCGAGCCCGACCACACGCTCGTTGCCGGCCGCCGGATAGACATGGACTGTCGGATAGGCCTCGCCCTGCGGGCCGGGCCGCCGCTCGGAATAGACCACGGCCTGCAGGCCCGGCAGGCGGCTGACCAGGCCGAGGTCGGATGCCGCCTGCTCGAAACGCTCGCGCGTGACCGGCGCGCCGCCGAGGCCGACCTGCAGCCCCCGCAGGGCGAAGTCGAAGCCGCGCAGCTCGCGCGAGAGCGCGTCGAGCTCGCTGCGCGCGATGGCCTCGAGCCGGCGCACGTCCTCGCGGCGCGCCTCGCGCTCTCGCCAGCTGGCGAAGGCGAACGTCGCGGCGAGCCCCAGCCCGAGTGCGAGCAGGCTCATCAGCCACGGCGCGGCGACGAGCCGTGGCAGGGCCCGTGCGCGTTGCTCCGCCAATCCGTCAGAATCCACGGCGCCTCCCCGGACGACCGTCATGCACAGCCCTGATCCCGCCCGACTCTACGCCGCCCACCTCGACGCGATCCGGCAGCGCGCCGACGACGCCCTGGCCCGCGCGGGCCTCGACCACCTGGTCGTCCCCAGCGGCACGTCGCACTACCAGGTCTTCGATGATCGCGATTATCCGTACGCGGTCAATCCGCAGTTCAAGGCGTGGGTGCCGCTGGTACGGACGCCCGGCAGCTGGATCGTCCACACGCCCGGCGCACGCCCGAAGCTGATCTACCTGCAACCGCGCGATTACTGGCACGTCGTCCCCCAGACGCCGTCGGGCTGGTGGGTCGACCACTTCGACATCGTCGTCATCCGGTCCCCCGAGCAGGCGCGGCCCCATCTGCCTCCTGCAGACAGGAGCGCGATCCTCGGCGAGCCGCAGAGCGCGCTCGGCGATTATGCGCCGAACAATCCCGCGGCGGCGCTCGCCTACCTCGAGTACCACCGTGCCTACAAGACGCCGTACGAGATCGCGCTGATGCGCGCGGCCTCCGCGATCGGCGTGCGCGCGCACCGCACGGCGGAAGCGGCGTTCCGCGAGGGCCGCTCGGAATTCGACATCCACCTCGCTTACTGCGCTGCCGCGCGCCAGGATGCGAACGACCTGCCCTACGGCAACATCGTCGCGCTCAACGAGCATGGCGCGGTGCTGCATTACACCGAGCTGCAGCGCGATGCCCCAGCCGAATCCCGCAGCTTCCTGATCGACGCGGGCGCCAGCGCGCACGGGTATGCCTGCGACATCACCCGCACGTACGCGCGCGACACCGGTGGCGAGTTCCAGGCGCTGATCGACGCCGTCGACGCCGCCCAGCAGGCGATGTGCGCGCAGGTCCGCGCGGGCGTCGACTACCGCCGGATCCATCTCGACGCACACCTCGCGCTCGCGGGCGTGCTGCGCGACTTCGGGGTGCTTAAGACCAGCGCCGAGGCGGCGGTCGAAAGCGGCGTGAGCAGCACCTTCTTCCCGCACGGCATCGGCCACGGCATCGGCCTGCAGGTGCACGACGTGGCGGGCTTCGCCGAGTCCGACGCCGGCGGCACGATCGCCAAGCCCGAGGGGCATCCCTACCTGCGGCTGACGCGAACGCTCGCGCCGGGGATGGTGGTCACCATCGAGCCTGGGCTGTACTTCATCGACATGCTGCTCGAGGACCTGCGCGCCGGGCCGCATGCCGGCGCCGTCGACTGGGACCGCATCGAGCGCTTCCGGCCCTTCGGAGGCATCCGCATCGAGGATGACGTGGTCTGCACCGAAGGCGAGCCGCTCAACCTGACCCGCGAGGCGTTCGGCCTGGCATGAGCCCGCCGGCGGCGCAGGCCGGGTGGCTCGTCGCCGCGGGCGGCGCTCGGGCAGGCTCTGCTCGCGCGTTACGGCGCCGGGCTGCCGTGGGCACGCTCGTCGCCAACCTGCTGGGCAGCTTCTTGGCCGGCGGGCGGGTCGCCTGGCTCGACGGCCGGACCGCGCTCGAGCCGCTGCGGCTGCTCCGGGTGATCAGCCTGATCGGCGGGCTGACCACGATCTCCGGGCTCGCCATCGAAGTGCTCGTGCTCGCACGCGGGCCGCGGCCGCTCGTGTCGGCGGCCTACCTGGGGATCACGCGCGTCGCCGGGCTCGGCCTCGCCGCGCTCGGCGCGCGGCGGGCCTGCTTTTACGGGGCTAGCCCGTCGGCTCGGGCACGAAATCGAGCGACGCCGAGTTGATGCAGAAGCGCAGGCCGGTCGGTGGCGGGCCGTCCGGGAAGACGTGGCCGAGGTGCGAGGCACAGTGCGCGCACTTCACCTCGACCCGGCGCATCCCGTGGCTCGTGTCCGCATGCTCGCTCACCGCCTCCGGCGTCGCCGGGCGGACATAACTCGGCCAACCGCTCCCCGAGTCGTACTTGTCGACGGACAGGAACAGCGCCGTGCCGCAGGCCACGCAGACATACGTGCCCGCGGCCTTGTGGTTCCAGAACCGGCCCGTGAAGGCGCGCTCGGTGGCCGAGCAGCGGCACACCGCGTACTGCTCCGGCGTGAGCTCCTGGCGCCACTGTTCGTCGGTTTTCTCGATGCTCGACGTACTCATATGTCCTCCACTGCGGGCATTGGAGCATGCGCGGGCTCGCGTTGCCGCTCCGTCGGCGATGGGGCAATCTAGCCGCCCGATGGGGCCGTCCCCCGCCCATCACGTCAACGGAACCGCCGCGTGCGCACGACTCTCCGCCTGCTCCCGTTATCGCTGTGCATCGCCATGGCCCTTCCCGCGATGGCCGCCGAGGACGAGGAGGACTGGAGCCTCTGCCCGATCCGCGACGCCGTCCCCGCCTTCGCGGGCGTCGACAGCGCCACCGACGGCAACTCGCAGCTGCGCGTGCAGCAGCCGACCGACATCGAAGGCGATGCGCTCGAGGGCATCGAGAACCAGGAGACGCTGGTTCAGGGCAATGTGGAGCTGCGCCGCGGCGACCAGTTCCTCGGCACCGACCGCCTCGTCTACAACCAGGAGACCGGCACCTACCGCGCCGAGGGCAGCATCCGCTACCAGGACGCCGGCATGCGCATCGTCGCCAAGAGCGCCGAGGGCAACCAGGAGACAGACACTCACACGATCAACGACCTCGACTACCAGCTCATGCGCCGGCGCGGCAGTGGTGGCGCGGAAAAGATCGCGCTGGCCGAGGATCGTGGCTCGCTGTATGGCGCGACCTATTCGACGTGCGATCCCGGCCAGCGCGCCTGGGAGCTGCGCGCGAACCGCATCGACATCGACATGGCGCGAGGCCGTGGCGTCGCACGCAACGCCACGCTGCGCATCGGCAAGGTGCCGGTGTTGTACGTGCCGTGGTTCCCGTTCCCGACCGACGATCGCCGCCAGACCGGCTTGCTCTACCCGTCGATCTCTCTGTCGGGCCGCAACGGCTTCGACTGGCGTCAGCCGATCTACCTCAACCTCGCGCCGAACTACGACGCCACGCTGCATCCGCGGATCATGACCAAGCGCGGTGCGCAAATCGGCGGCGAGTTCCGCTGGCTGTACGAGCGCGGCCGCGGCATCGTTTCGGGCAACTGGATGCCCAAGGACGAGCTCCCCGAGCGGGAAGCCGAGCGCTACCTCTTCGACCTGAACGGGATTCCGATCGCGTCCGGGCTACCGGACGAGAATCGCGGCCAGTTCGGGCTCAATGCGATCCACAACTTCAGCTCCAACCTGTACGCGACCGCGAACCTCGGCTGGGTGAGCGACACGCACTACCTCGAGGACTTCAGCAACAGCCTTTACGGCGTAGCGAGCTACTTCGTGCGCAGCGAGACCGGGCTGTTCGCACGCGGCCGCTACTGGAATGCCGGCATCACCGCCGATCATTACCAGCTCGCCGACTACACGCTCACGAAGGCGAACCTCCCCTATGACCGGCTTCCGCGTCTCTATGCGCAGTGGGGCCGGCCGTTCGGCCGCTGGCTTGAAGCGGGCGTGGACGGCGAGCTCGTGCGCTTCTCTCATGCGGACTACCGCGCCGACGCGCGGACCCCTGCGCAGTACCAGTTCGACGGCACGCGTTTCGACCTCAAGCCGTACATCGCCGCGAACCTCGAGGGGGCGAGCTGGTTCGTGCGGCCGAAGCTCGCCTGGCGCTACACCGCCTACGAACTCGACAACCGCTGGGGCCCGCAGGTCGGCGGCCAGTTGTCGCCGAACCGCTCGCTGCCTATCACCTCCGTCGACGCCGGCATGTTCTTCGACCGCGAGACCGAGATCCGCGGCGAGCGCTACCTGCAGACGCTTGAGCCGCGCCTGTATTACCTGCGTGTTCCCTACCGCGACCAGAGCGGCATCCCGCTGTTCGACACCGCGCCGATGACCTTCAGCTGGGGCCAGCTGTTCCGCGACAACCGCTACACCGGCCCCGACCGCCAGACGGACGCCAACCAGCTGACGATCGCCGCGACCACACGCTTCATCAGCGAGGCTGACGGCCGCGAGCGCCTGTCGGCCAGCCTCGGCCAGATCCGCTACTTCGAGGACAGCCGGGTCGTGCTGCCCGGTGAGACCGCGGTCGCGCAGGGCAAGTCGGCGTGGGTCGCGGAGGCGTCCTTCTCTCCCTCCGACCGCTGGATCATCAGTGGCGCCTACCAGTGGGACCCGAAGCTCCGCGGGCAGAACCTCGCCAGCCTGCGTGCCCACTATCTGGTGGGCGAGGAGGGCGTCGTCAATCTCGGGTACCGCTATCGCCGCAACCCGTCCTACAACGCCTCGATCCCGCAGGGCCCGCTGAACCGCGAGGCGCTGGTCGAGCAGGTCGACTTCTCGTTCCTCTATCCGATCAACCGGAACTGGAGCGTGGTCGGGCGCTATTACTACTCGCTGCTCGACAAGAAGGAACTCGAGACGATCGGCGGCGTCCAATGGGAGAGCTGCTGCCTGGCCGTCCGGCTGGTCAGCCGCCGCTACCTCCGCGACCGGTCCGGCAACCTGAACGATTCCCTCCAACTGGAAGTTGAACTGAAGGGCCTGGGCTCGGCCGGCCAGAAGGCGGAGCGCGTTTTGCGCCGTGCTATTCTCGGCTACGACCGCGACGACCTCTACCTCGTCCCGCCGTCCTCGGTGAATCGTCCCGACGGCGCGAGCGGCAACTCCCCGACTCCCGATCCGAGCCCATGACCGCATCCCGCCCGATGAAGACGCTGCTCGCGTGCCTGCTCTCCGCGACGCTGGCCGCGCCCGCCGTCGTCCTGCCGACCGCATTCGCCCAGGACGTGCGCCCCCTCGACCGCATCGCGGTCGTGGTGAACGAGGACGTGATCCTGCGCAGCGAGCTCGACCGCGCGATCGCCAACATCCGCGCGCAGTACGCCGGCCGCGAGACCCAACTCCCGCCGGACGACGTGCTCGAGCGGCAGGTCATCGAGCGGCTGGTGCTCACGCGCCTGCAGGTCACCCGCGCGCAGGAGACCGGCGTGCGCGTGACCGACGAGGAGCTCGACCAGGCCATCGCCGGGATCGCCCAACAGAACGGCCTGTCGGTCGATGCGCTGCGCCAGCGCGTCACGTCCGACGGCTCCACCTTCACCGAGTTCCGCACGTCGATCCGCGACGAGCTGCTCGTGCAGCGCCTGCGCCAGCGCTTCGCGCAGGGCCGCATCAATGTAAGCGAGGCCGAGATCGACGCGGCCGTCGCGGCGACCGCGGCCACCGGCTCGCAGTACCGCCTCGCGCACATCCTGGTCGCGCTGCCCGAGGGCGCGACGCCCGAGCAGATTGCCACCGCCGAGAAGAAGATCCGCGGCGTGAAGGGCCTGCTGGACAAGGGCGAGATGGATTTCCCGGCCGCCGCGGCGCGCTATTCCGACAGCCCGAACGCGCTCGAAGGCGGTGACCTCGGCTGGCGCGGCAGCGACGAGATCCCGAACGCGTTCGCGACCATGGTGCGCCAGATGCAGCCCGGCCAGGTCACCGAGCCGATCCGCGGCCCGAGCGGCTTCCAGCTGCTGAAGCTGGTCGAGGTGCGCGACGCGGCCGAGGCGCCGGCGCAGATGGTCACGCAGTACAACGCGCGCCACATCCTCGTGCGCATCGACGACGACACCACCGAGGCGCAGGCCCGCGCGCGCATCGACACGATCGCCGCGCGCATCGCCGGCGGCGCGACGTTCGCGGATGTCGCGCGCACCGAGTCCGGCGACACCAATTCGGCCTCGCGCGGCGGCGACCTCGGCTGGTTCACCGCCGACCAGTTCGGCCCCGAGTTCGGTCAGGCCGTCTCGGCACTGCAGGACGGCCAGGTGTCCGCGCCGATCCGTACGCAGGCGGGCTGGCATCTCGTGCAGCGCGTCGGCAGCCGCCAGGCGAATGCCACGGACCAGACCAAGCGCGCGCAGGTCGCCGAGACGATCGGCCGCCGCAAGCTCGAGGACGAGTGGAACCGCTTCCTGCGCGAGATGCGCGGCGAGGCCTTCGTCGACGTCCGCACGGGCACGGCCAGCGTCACGCCGGCAGCGCCCGCGCCGGCCGCCTCCGGCGGCTGAGTGGACTCCATCCGGCTCGCGCTGGTCCCGGGCGAGCCGGCCGGCGTCGGGCCGGAACTGTGCGTGCGGCTCGCCCAGCGGCCGCGCGCCTACGGACTGACCGCCTTCGCCGACCCGCAGGTGCTGGCGGCCGCCGCGGCCCGGCTCGGCCTGCCGCTGGAACTCCGATCCGCGACCGATCGCGCGACCGCGGCCGGGAGCCTCGCAGTCGTCCCCATGCCCGTCGCCCAGCCGGTCCGGCCGGGGCGTCTCGAAGTCGCGAACGCCAGCTCCGTCATCGCCGCCCTCGAGCGCGCGGCGGACGCCTGCATCGCCGGCGCGTTCGACGGACTCGTCACCGGCCCCGTGCACAAGGCAGTCATCAACGACGCCGGGATCGCCTATACCGGCACCACCGAACTGCTCGCGCGGCGCGCGGGCGCCGAGGTCGTGATGATGCTCGGCCACGATGACCTCCGCGTGGCGCTGGTGACCACGCACCTTCCGCTGCGTGCGGTGCCCGATGCGATCACCGCCGGTGCGGTCGAGCGGACGCTGCGCGTCGTCGATGCCGCCATGCGCAGGGACTTCGCGATCGCACGCCCGCGAATCGCGGTGCTCGGCCTCAATCCGCATGCGGGCGAGGACGGGCATCTCGGGCGCGAGGAGATCGAGGTCATCGCACCCGTGCTCGCCCGGCTCGCGTCGGAGGGGTTCGAGCTCACCGGCCCACTCCCGGCCGACACCGCCTTCCTTCCGGCCAAGCTGCGCGGCTTCGACGCGGTGGTGGCGATGTACCACGACCAGGGCCTGCCGGTGCTCAAGTACAGCGGCTTCGAGCGGGCCGTGAACATCACCCTCGGCCTGCCCTATCCGCGCGTCGCGGTGGATCACGGCACGGCACTGGACCTCGCGGGCACGGGGCGCGCCGATCCGTCGAGCCTCTTCGCCGCGGCGGACCTCTGCGCGCGGCTCGCCGCCGCGCGGGCGGCGCAGGCCGCCGCCGTCTGAACGTCGAGCGGGTGGCGGCCCCGCCCGCATCCACGATGGCAATAGCAAGGGAAACCAGCACCGATCGGCCGAAGCCGCGGCTGAACGCGGGCGCGTCACTCCGCTGATGCGCGGCTCCGGTCCGGTCATGCCGGCCCATGCGCGATAATCCGTCGATGGATCCGACGCGCCCCTTCACCGAGCCGCCCAAGAAGCAGTTCGGCCAGCACTTCCTTCACGAGCGCGGGGTCATCGCGAAGATCGTCCAGGCCGTGGACCCGCAGCCCGGCGACCGGCTCGTGGAGATCGGCCCCGGCCAGGGCGCGATCACCTTTCCGCTGCTCGAGCGCCACGGCGAGCTCACCGTCATCGAGTTCGATCGCGACCTCATCGCGCCGCTCACCGAAGCCGGCGCCGCGTACGGCGCACTGACGGTGATCCAGGGCGACGTGCTGAACGTCGACTTCACCGCGCTCGCGCACGGCAGGCCGATCCGGCTGGTCGGTAACCTGCCCTACAACGTCTCCTCGCCGATCCTGTTCCACGCGCTTGAGCATGCCGCGGTGGTGCGCGACATGCACTTCATGCTGCAGAAGGAAGTGGTCGACCGCATGGCCGCGGGTCCGGGCTCGAAGGTCTACGGGCGCCTCGGCGTGATGCTGCAGGCCTATTGCCGGGTGACGCCGCTGTTCGACGTCGCGCCGGGCGCGTTCCGTCCGCCGCCGAAGGTGGACTCCGCCGTGGTGCGCCTGGTGCCCAAGCCCGCAGCCGAGGTGCGTGTGCAGGATCGCGCGATGTTCGCGCGCGTGGTGCGCGACGCCTTCGGTCAGCGGCGCAAGACGCTCCGCAATGCGCTGTCGAACGTCGCCGACGCGGCGGCGATCGAGGCCGGCGGCGTGGAGCCCGGCCTGCGCGCCGAGCAGGTGCCGGTGGAGGCCTTCGTCGACCTCGCGAACGCGCTCGCGGCGCGTGCCTGATCTCGGGCGGCTTCGCGACGGGCGTTGCAGCACGTAAACTCGACCGGATGGACAACGGCCACGAACATGCGATCGGCGTCGAGGTGCGGACGCGCTACCTCGAGGACCAGTCCGAGCCGGCGCAGGACCGCTACGTCTTCGCGTACACGGTGCGCCTGCACAACACCGGCACCGTCGGCGCGAAGCTGCTCGGCCGGCACTGGATCATCACCGATGCCAATGGCCAGGTGCGTGAGGTCGACGGCGACGGCGTGGTCGGCGAGCAACCGCAGCTCGGACCGGGCGAGAGCTTCGAATACACCTCCGGCGCGGTGCTGGAAACCGACCTCGGCACGATGCGCGGCAGCTACCGCATGCTCGGCGACGATGGCATCCCGTTCGAGGCCCCGATCCCGGCCTTCACCCTGACCGTGCCGCGCACGCTGCACTGATGCGCGCGGACGTGACGGCATGACGGTCTGGGCGATCGGCGACCTGCAGGGTTGCTACGACGCGACGCAACGCCTCCTCGAACGCATCGCGTTCGATCCCGCGCGCGATCGGCTGTGGTTCTGCGGCGACCTCGTCAACCGCGGCGGCCAGTCGCTGGAGACGCTGCGGCTCGTGCATTCGTTGCGCCAGCAGAGCGTCGTCGTGCTCGGAAACCACGACCTCTCGCTGCTCGCGGTCAGCGAGCGCCGCGAGGACGAGCAGAAGAAGGTCAACGCCGACCTCGCGCGCATCGTGACCGCGCCCGACCGCGACGAGCTGCTCGGCTGGCTGCGCATGCAGAAGCTGATGCACGTCGACCGCGAGCTCGGCTGGGCGATGCTGCATGCGGGCATCGCGCCGAAGTGGACGATCGCGATGGCCGAGCGCCATGCGCGCGAGGTCGAGAAGGTGCTGCACGGCGACCAGTACACGCGCCTGCTCAAGAACATCTACGGCGACGGCCCGGTATGGAACCCGCGGCTCGCGGGGATGGACCGGCATCGCGCGATCATCAACATCTTCACCCGCATGCGCTTCTGCAGCCCGCGCGGACGTATCTCGTTCGAGGACAAGGGGCCGCCCGGCACGCAGCCGATCGGCCTCTATCCCTGGTACGCGGTACCGGGCCAGGTGCAGCGCGACCTGAAGATCGTCTCCGGACACTGGTCCGCGCTCGGGCTGTTCATCGGCCACGGCGTGCATGCCATCGATACCGGGGCGGTCTGGGGCGGCAAGCTCACCGCGCTTCGACTGGACACCGACGAGTTGCAGGTCGTGCAGGCGCCCGGCCGCGACGTACCGGCGAGCCCGCCGAAGCCGCGCGGGCCGCGGCCGCCGCAGCGCGGCCGGCCACCCGGGCGCGGACCCGAGCGCAGCTGACCGCGGCGCGAGTGCTCCGCATCGCGGAGTGCTCCCGCTGCAGGCAACGTGCCGCGTGGATCAGAACAGGACGTCGCGCAGGAACGAGAGCACCACCATGAGCCCCGCGGCGAGCAGCGGCGCGAGCGCATAGCGCCCCCATCGCGGGAGGTCGAGGATGCGCACCGTGGCCGCCGCGGCGACGGCCGCGACGAGCAGCGAGCCGATGAAACCCGGGCTGGCGAGGAAGGCCGGCGCGCTGCCGCCGCGGACGGACGAGATCCCCGCGATCAGCAGCGGCACCACGAGCGCGGCGACCACGGCGACCGGAAGGGCCGCGATCCAGAAGTGGCGCCGTGCGATCGGCTCGGCCACCGCAGCATGCGGGCGCGAATACGGATTGTCGTCCGCGTGGTGCACGACGCGCCTCGATTTACCGGTGGATTCCGCGACAGGTTCGTCCATGCATTCGGGCCTCCCCGCCCGCGTCGCCACACCACGCCGGAGCGACGCGGTGGCAAAGCGACATTAGTCGATGCGCGGGGCCTCCGCAGCCGTGCTGCCGGCGCGCTCGAGGTCCACGAAGTCGAACGCGAACGCATGGCGCGCGTCCGCGGCATGATGCTCACGGCGCACTTCCCGCCAGCCCTGCGCATCGATCGGCGGGAACCAGGCGTCGGCGCGGGGCACGCGCGTGTCCACCTCCGTGAGGTGCAGGTGCGTCGCGATCGGCAGCGCCGCCTCGAACACCGCGCCGCCGCCGATGACCGCGAGCTCGGTGGCCGACTCCGCGCGCGCCGCGGCGAGCGCCTCGTCGAACGATCCCACCGCCTGCATGCCCGCGAATGGCACCCGCCCACTGCGCGTGAGGACGAGATTGGTACGCCCGGGCAAGGCGCGACCGAGCGACTCGGCGGTGAGGCGGCCCATCAGCAGCGGCTTGCCGAGCGTCAGCGCCTTGAAGCGCTTGAGGTCGTCCGGCAGGTGCCAGGGCAAGCCGCCGTCGACGCCGATCGCGCGTGCATGGTCGTAGGCGACGACGATCGAGACGCGCATCAGAGCCGCTCGCGCAGGCGTGCGTCGAGCGACAGCCGCCCGGCCCCGGTGGAGGCGAGGCACAACCCGCCGGCAACGAGGGCTAGCGCGGGAAAGGCGGCCGGATACGGCGCCTTCGCATCCACCATCGCGATCGCGACGATGAAGTTGAACCAGACGACGAGCGCGGCCGGGCGCGTCCACAAGCCCAGCACGAGCGCGAGTCCGCCGAGGAACTGCCCGGCCACCGAGAGCAGCGCGCAGGCGAGTGGAAACGCGAAGCCGTGGTGCGCGAGGAAGTCGCGGAACTCGAGCATGCGCGCCCACGAGGTGACGTTGTCCCACGTCATCACCACCGGATGCCCACCTATCACGATGCGAAGCAGCAGCAGGCCGATGTCCGGATGGCGCGCGAGCCGGTGCTCGAGTCGCGCGAGCGGGCTGGCGGCCGTGTCGCGCATGCGCATCGCGCTCAGACCGCGACCGGCGCCTTGATCGCCGGATGCGGGTCGTAGCCTTCGATCGCGATGTCGTCGAACGTGAAGGCGAACAGGTCGTCGATGGCCGGGTTGAGCCGGAGCGTCGGCAGGGCGCGCGGCGTGCGCGTCAGCTGCTCGCGTGCCTGCTCGAAATGGTTCGAGTACAGGTGCGCGTCGCCGAGCGTGTGGACGAAGTCGCCGACGCCGAGCCCGCAGACCTGCGCGACCATGTGCGTGAGCAGCGCATAGCTCGCGATGTTGAACGGCACGCCGAGGAAGATGTCGCCGCTGCGCTGGTAGAGCTGGCAGCTGAGCTTTCCGTCGGCCACGTAGAACTGGAACATCGTGTGGCACGGCATGAGCGCCATCTTCGGCAGGTCCGCCACGTTCCAGGCGCTGACGATCAGGCGGCGCGAGTCCGGATTGCGGCGGATCTCGTCGACGACCCAGCGCACCTGGTCGATCTCCGTGCCGTCGCTGCCCGCCCACCGGCGCCACTGCTTCCCGTAGACGGGGCCGAGTTCGCCGGCCTCGTCGGCCCATTCGTCCCAGATGCTGACCTTGTTCTCGCGCAGGTAGGCGATGTTCGTCTCGCCGCGCAGGAACCACAGCAGCTCGTGGACAATCGAGCGCAGGTGCAGCTTCTTCGTGGTGACGAGCGGGAAGCCGTCGGCGAGGGGAAAGCGCATCTGCCAGCCGAAGACGCTGCGCGTGCCGGTGCCGGTGCGGTCGGACTTCTCCGTGCCGTGCTCGAGTACGTGGCGCAGGAGATCGAGGTACTGCTGCATGTCAGCCTGCCGTGGCGACGGGCGCCGGCTGCAGCGTCGGCTGGCGGCGCGAATACCACAGCCAGAACAGCCCGAGCAGGATCAGCGGCAGGCTCAGCACCTGGCCCATCGTGAGCCAGCCGAAGGCGAGGTAGCCGAGCTGGCGATCCGGTTCCCGCACGAATTCGACGAGGAAGCGGAACACGCCATAGAGCAGCGCGAACATGCCGCCCACCGCATAGCGTGGGCGCGGCCGGCGCGAGTACCACCACAGCAGCCCGCCCATGACGATGCCCTCGAGCACCGCCTGGTAGAGCTGCGAGGGATGCCGCGCGAAGGCACCGAGCGTGCCCTGCGCATGCAGTTCGCGCAGCTGGGCCATCGGCGCGCCGGCGAGCGCGTCGGGCAGGCCGCGCGGGAAGATCACGCCCCAACCGGCGCCGGTCTCCTTGCCCCACAACTCGCCGCCGATGTAGTTGCCGAGCCGGCCGAAGCCCAGCCCGAACGGCACCAGAGGCGCGACGAAATCCATCGCGTCCATGAAGTGCATGCGATGCCGGCGGCACCAGAGCCAGACCCCCACCATCACGCCGAGTAGCCCGCCGTGGAAGCTCATGCCGCCTTGCCAGATGCGCACGAGCATCAGCGGGTCCTTCAGCACGTCGCCGAACGCATAGAACAGTACGTAGCCGAGACGGCCGCCGAGCACGACGCCGAGCATCCCGTAGAACAGGAGGTCGCCGAAGGCCTGCTCGTTGACGCCCGGCAGCCGGCCGGCGCGCACGCGACTCCGTCCGAGCCACCAGGCCACGATGAAGCCGAGCAGGTACATCACGCCATACCAGTGCACCTGCACGGGGCCGAGGTGCAGGGCGATCGGGTCGATGTCGTGCAGGATCGTCATCAGGCCGGCGGTCCGTGGCGGGGCGGCCATTGTCGCCCCGCGGGCGCGCGGCCGCTACAGCAGGTGCGGGCGGTCCGGCACCTCGTTGGTATCGATGTAGCCTTCCCCGCGCGGAAAGTGGCGTTCGAGGATCGCGGAAATCGACTCGATCGCGCGCAGGATGCCGGCCTCGCCCTCCCCGGCGCGCAATGCATCGGCGATCCGCATGCAGATCGCCGACCACTCGTCGTCGCCGACGCGTCCATTGAAGCCGCGGTCCGCCACGATCTCGATCGCGTGGTCGGCGAGCAGCAGGTAGACGAGCACCCCGTTGTTGCCGTCGGTGTCCCAGACGCGCAGGCGCGTGAAGATCTCGGCTGCACGCTCGCGCGTGCGCAGCCCGACCAGCACGGCCTGCAGCGGCAGCGCGGCCTCGACCGCGAAGCAGATCTCGCCGGTGTGGCGGGCTTCGCTGGCGGCGATCGCCCCGGCGATGCGCTCCAGGCACGCCGGCGGGAAGCGGCGTGCGGACGAGGGCGCGAGCAGATGGCGGAGGACGCGCATGCTCACCAGCTCCCGGAGGCGCCGCCGCCTCCGCTCATGCCACCACCACCGCCCCAACCACCGCCACCGAAGCCGCCGCCACCGCCGAAGCCACCCCCGCCGAAGCCGCCGAAACCACCGAAGCCGCCGTAGCCGACATCGCGCGCATAGCGCACGCGCCGCCCGCCTGTGAGCCCGAGGAAGAAGCCGAGTCCGGCGCCGATCAGGCCGATGAAAGCGAGCGACGAGAGCAGCAGCGCCGCCCCGCCTGCGAAGCCCGCACCGGCGATGCCGCGCACGAACGCCGGTGCGCGCCCGAACAGTGCCCGCGCGAATTGGGCCACGAACAGGGCGGCGATCAGGCCGAGGATCGGATTGCCCCGCGAGGCGGGCGCGCCGCCGATGCCCGGTGCGACGCCACCCGGAACCTGCTGCGCCATCGGCGCCGGCAGCGCCTCGCCATCGATCAGGCGGGTGAGCACCGCGGTGGCCTCGCGCAAGCCGCCGGCGTAGTCGCCGCGGCGGAAGCTCGGCACCATGTATTCCTGGATCACGCGATGCGCGGTGATGTCGGGAATGGCGCCTTCCAGCCCGTAGCCGGTCTCGATCTTGACCCGGCGGTCGTCCTTGGCGACCACGATCAGCACGCCATCGTCGACCTTCTCGCGGCCGAGCTTGTACTGGTCGAAGGCGCGCACCGCGAACGAGGCGATGTCCTCCGGCTGCGTGGTGGGCACCATCAGGATCTGCAGCTGCGCGCCCTTGCGCTGGCGCAGCGCCAGCGCCTGCTGCTCCAGCTGCTGGCGGCTCGCCGCATCGAGCGTGCCGGTGGTGTCGATCACAGGCGACGTCAGCGGCGGGATCGCGGCGATCTTCTGCGCCGCCGCCGCGAACGCGACGGCGACCAGCGCGAGGACGAGCAGGACCCGGAGCGCGCTGCGCCGCATGCGGCGCGATCAGCGCTGGACGGGTGCGGGCGCCGGGACGGGCGTCGTCGGCTGCGCGCCGGAGGCCGGCGGCAGCGGCTGCGGCCCCGTGGCCGGCGGCGGAAGCGCCGGGGCCTGCTGCTGGGCCGGCGCGGGCGGCACCGGCTGCGGGGCGGCGCCCGGCGCGGGCGGCATCTGCACCTGCGGCGCATTGCCGAAGTCGACCGTCGGCGCATGGGAGATCTGCGCCTCGTTCTCGACCGTGAAGTTCGGTCGGCGCTCGGCATTGAACATCATCGCGGTCAGGTTCACCGGGAACTTGCGGATGTAGGTGTTGTAGTCCTGCACCGCCTCGATGTAGCGCTGGCGCTCCACCGCGATGCGGTTCTCGGTGCTCTCGAGCTGCGTCTGCAGCGCGATGAAGTTCTGGTCGGCCTTGAGCTGCGGGTAGTTCTCGCTCACCACCAGCAGGCGCGAGATCGCGCTCTGCAGCTCGCCCTGCGCCTGCTGGAACTGGCGCAGCGAATCGGGGTCGTTCGCGTTGACGTTGATCGAGCCCACGCGCGAGCGCGCTTCGGTCACCTGCGTCAGAACCTGCTGCTCGTGGCTCGCATAGCCGCGCACGGTGGCGACCAGGTTCGGCACGAGGTCGGCGCGGCGCTTGTACACGTTGAGCACCTGCGACCAGGCGGCATCGACGGCCTCGTCCTTCTGCTGGATCTGGTTGTAGCCGCAGCCCGACAGCAGGGTCGCGACGACGGACAGCAACAGGGCGGCGAGCAGCTTGCGCATGGGTGTCCTCGTTCGGTGCGCCGGTCGGCGCCGGCCGGCGAACTACACGCCAGCGGCAATAAACACGACGTGATGCCCGAACGGAACGGGCCCGCGCGAGGCGGGCCCGTGGACGGCGTGCACGGTGGCGGACGTCAGTCCGGCAACGCCTGCCGCAGCGCGCGGCGCTTGGCCGCGAGGTTGAGCACCTCGACCAGCGCCGAGAAGCCCATCGCCGCGTAGATGTAGCCCTTCGGCAGGTGCACGCCGAAGCCGTCGACGATCAGGTACACGCCCACCAGCACGATGAAAGCCAGTGCGAGCATCTTCACCGTCGGGTTCGCGTCGATGAAGCGGCCCAGCGGCTTGGAGGCGAGCAGCATCACCGCTACCGCGAGCAGGATGGCCGTCACCATCACCGCCTTCTGGTTCGCCATGCCCACCGCGGCAATGACCGAATCGAGCGAGAACACGATGTCGATCACCGCGATCTGCGCGATGACCATGCCGAACGATGCGGCCGGCTTGGTGTGGATGTCCTCCTCGTCGGGCTCGCCGACGATGAGGTCGCGGATCTCCGCGCTGCCCTTCACCACGAGGAACAGGCCGCCGACGATCAGCACGAGGTCGCGGATCGAGATGCCGATGCCGAAGATCGAGAACAGCGGATCGGTGAGGCCGGCGAGCCAGGCGAGCGTGAGCAGCAGCGCGATGCGCGTGATGCAGGCCACCGCGATGCCGAAGCGCCGCGCGGTGTCGCGCTGGTGCACGGGCAGCTTGCTGACCGCGATCGAGATGAAGACGAGGTTGTCGATGCCCAGCACGATCTCGATCGCGCTCAGCGTGACGAGCGTGATCCAGGTCTGGGGGTCGAAGAGCATTTCCATCGAACGTGGTTCCTTAAGGGAGCAGGCGCGGCAGGCCGCGCGGTATCACGATGCGGCGAGCAGGCGCGGGCCGAGCAGCGCGCCCCACGTCAGCACGACGACGAGCATGGTCACGAAGACGGCCGCCGAGCCCATGTCCTTCGCGCGGCCGGCGAGCTCGTGGAATTCGGCGCCGTAGCGCTCGATCACGGCCTCGACCGACGAATTGAGCAGCTCGACCGCCATCACCAGCAGCATCGAGCCGATCAGCAGCACGCGCTCGACCGCCGATGCGCCCAGCCACCAGGCGAGCGGCGCGAGCACCACGAACAGCCAGACCTCGAGCCGGAACGACGACTCGTGCCGCCACGCCGCGGCCAGCCCCTGCAGCGACCAGCGCGCCGCCTTGAGGATGCGCATCGGGTGGCGCGGCAGGTGGCCGATGTGGTCAGCCATGGCGGGCGCGTCCCGTGGGCGTCGTGGATCCGGCGCCGGGCACCGGGAATGCGGAAGTCATCGAAGGGCTCGCGGCCGGCCCGGGCGGCGCCGGCGAGGCGGGGATTCTGCCATACGGCGGGCGGGGTGCCGGCTCGGGCCGGTGGCGGGCGGCCTGTGAGGGGGCGTCGGCGTGATGGCTCGCGTCGCGTACATGCGGCGAAGGCGGAGCCACCGCAAGCCGGCGCGTTCAAGGTGCAGCCGGGCACACGCCGGACGTCCAATGCCGACAGCCGCCTGCGCGATGCCGCGCCCTCGGCGCTCCAGTCCCGCCGGTGCACGGCCGCCGACGCGGGCGGCGTCGGATCGGACCGATGCCTTGCGAGTGAAGCGCCGCCGCTCAGCGCTCCATGCCCTGCCCGTGCACCGCCGTGCCGCGGCGACCGTCGGGGAGCACCCAGCCCCGGAACATGCTGCCGCTGTTGAACGGCATCGCGATGTTGCCCTCGCGATCGATGGCGATCGCGCCACCGTCGCCCCCCAGGGCCGGGATCACGCGGTTGATGACCTCGTCCGACGCTGCTGCGAGCGTGTCGCCGCGGTACGCCATGCGCGCGCAGATGTCATGCGCCGCGGCGGCGCGGATGTAGAACTCGCCCCAGCCGGTGGTCGAGACGCCGCAGCGGTCGTCGGCCCACGTGCCCGAGCCGATGATCGGCGCATCGCCGACGCGGCCCCAGCGCTTGTTGGTCATGCCGCCGGTGCTGGTCGCCGCCGCGATGCGCCCGTCGCGATCGAGCGCGACCGCGCCGACGGTACCGAAGTAGGTCGGCTGGTCGGTCGGCGCGTCGCGCGAGGCGGCGCGCTTCGCCTTCTCCTCGCGCTGCGCCTTCTCCAACTGCTGGCGACGGTGCGGCGTGTCGAACCAGTCGTTGGGGACGCGCTCGATCTCGGGCAGCGTATCGGCGAAGGCTTCGGCGCCCGCGCCGGCGAGCATCACGTGCGGGCTCTTCTCCATCACGGCGCGCGCCAGCCGGATCGGATTACGCACGGTGGAGACGCCGGCCACGGAGCCCGCGCGGCGCGTGTGGCCTTCCATGATCGCGGCGTCCAGCTCATGGCCGCCCACCGCGTTGAAGACGGCGCCCTTGCCGGCATTGAAGCGGGGGCTCTCCTCCAGCACGAGCACCGCGGCCGTGACCGCATCGAGCGCGCTGCCGCCGCGCTGCAGCACGGCATTGCCGGCATCCAGCGCGCGGCCGAGCGTGCCGTGCACGTCGCGCAGGTCGGCCGCACTCAGCGATTCCTTCGGCACGAAGCCGGCACCGCCGTGGATCACCAGGGCCGTGCGCCCGGCAGGCGGCGTGGGAGACGGCGATCCGGCGTGGGCGGCGGTCGCGGCGGCGGCGAGCAGGACGGGCAGGAAGGCGCGCATGGAGGGCTCCGGAAGGACCGCCAGAGCATACGGAACGATGACGTCGGTGAACGCTCCGCACCCCGTGTTGGCCGCTTGCGGGCTCGTCTGTCGTTTTTACCGCCTGCGCACACGCACTGTGCGCTGCAACACGAATCGCGATGATCTTCTTCACGCGACGACGAGTTTTCCGAACGCAATCCGGCCGCCGCCCTTCACACCGCAGTGCCCGTGTTTCAAGGCTGATACAGCCGCCTTCACGCGCGCCTTCACATCAGGCGCACCGTGAAGACGCCTGCACATACGCAACCGTCCGGTTGACACGTTTTCGGCGCGCTTCGAACTCTCGCCGCGCCGCGAGCGAATCGCGGTGCGCGGCGCAGGAATGCGCGCGCCCACCGATCCATATCCCCCGAATGGAGTTCACATGATCAGCAAGCACGTCCTCGCCGTCGCCGTCACGTTCGTCCTCGGTACCACCGCAGCGACCGCCGGCGAGTTCGTCCGGGCCCAGAACCGGATCGAAGGCCAGTACATCGTCGTCTTCAAGCCCAGCAGCCTGCAGACGCCCGCTGGCGTCGCGCGCGCGCAGGGCCTTGCCATCGCCGCCGAGAGCGCCGCGGTGGACCTCGCCGCGCGCCATGGCGGCGGCGTGAACCACGTCTTCCGCAACGCCCTGCAGGGCTTCGTGCTGAAGGGCGACGAGCGCGTGGTCGCGCGCATGCTGAAGGACCCGCGCGTGGCCTTCATCGAGGAGGACGCCGTCGTCAGCGTGAACGCCACGCAGAGCGGCGCGACCTGGGGCCTGGACCGCGTCGACCAGCGCGATCGCCCGCTCAACGGCACCTACATCTACGACTACACCGGCGCCGGCGTGCGGGCCTACATCATCGACACGGGCATCCTGGCCAACCACTCGCAGTTCGGTGGCCGCGTGAGCTCGGGCTACACCGCCATCAACGACGGCCGCGGCAGCAACGACTGCAACGGCCACGGCACGCACGTGGCCGGCACGGTCGGCGGCTCCACCTACGGCGTCGCGAAGTCGGTCACGCTGGTGCCGGTGCGCGTGCTCGGCTGCAACGGCTCGGGCACCAACTCCGGCGTGATCGCGGGCATCGACTGGGTGCGCACGAACCACGTCAAGCCGGCGGTCGCGAACATGTCGCTCGGCGGCGGCGCGTCCTCGGCGGTCGACACCGCGGTGAACAACCTCAACGCGGCGGGCGTGACGGTGGTGGTGGCCGCGGGCAACGACAATTCGAACGCCTGCAACTACTCGCCGGCGCGCGCCTCGGGTGCGTACACGGTGGGCTCGACCACGAACACCGACGCGCGCTCGTCGTTCTCGAACTACGGCACCTGCGTGGACATCTTCGCGCCGGGCTCGTCGATCACCTCGGCCTGGTACACCAGCACGTCCGCGACCAACACCATCAGCGGCACGTCGATGGCCTCGCCGCACGTGGCCGGTGCCGCGGCGCTGTACCTGCAGCGCAGCCCGTCGGCGTCGCCGGCCACGGTGAAGAGCTGGCTGACGAACAACGCGACCACCGGCCGCGTCTCCGGCGAGAACGGCTCGCCCGACCGCCTCCTCTACTCGCGCTGATCGCAGCACGCGCCATGGACGGCGCATCGCGGAGGCGGCCTTCGGGCCGCCTCCGCCGTATCGGTCACTGCGAGCGCAGCGCCTCGATCGGATCGAGCCGCGACGCCTTGCGCGCCGGGTAGTAGCCGAAGAACAGGCCCGTCGCGATCGAGAAGCCCGCGGCGAGCAGGATCACCTGCGCGTCGAGCTTCGCGGGCAGTGCGCCGAACTTCTCCACCGCGAGCGCGCCGAGGATGCCGATCACGATGCCGAGCGCCCCGCCGATGAGCGAGATCAGCATCGCTTCGGCGAGGAACTGTCGACGGATGTCGCGCGGTCCCGCACCCACGGCCATGCGCAGGCCGATCTCGCGGATCCGCTCGGTCACCGACACCAGCATGATGTTCATGATGCCGATGCCGCCGACGATCAGCGAGATGCTCGCCACCGCGCCGAGCAGCAGGCTCATCAGCCGCGTGGCCTGCGTGCGCGTGGCGACGACCTCGGCGATGTTGCGCACGGAGAAGTCGTCCTCGTCGCCCGGCTGGATGCGATGCCGCTGGCGCAGCAGCGCCTCGATCTCGCCCTGCACGTAGGCGATGTCGTCCGCATTGGCCACGCCGACCGCGATCTGCTGCACCGCTCCGGGCGGTGCGCCCGTCGCGCCCATCAGCCGGCGCCGCGCGGTCTCGAGCGGTACCACGACCAGGTCGTCCTGGTCCTGCCCGAAGCCGCCCTGCCCCTTGGACTTCAACACGCCGGCCACCGTGAACGGCACGCGCCCGATGCGCACGGTCTGGCCGACCGCGTCCTCGTCGCCGAACAGCTCGCGGCGCACGGATTCGCCGAGCACCACCGACTTGCCGCCGCCGTAGTCCGACGCCTGCAGCCCCTCGCCGCTCGCGATTTCCCAGCCGTTGATCGCGAACCAGTCGGGCTGCACGCCCTGCCACTGCGTCGACCAGTTGGCCTCGGCATAGACCACCTGCGTGCCGCCACGCAGGCTCGCGGCCACGTACTGCACTTCCGGCAGCTCGGCCCGCACGGCGTCGGCGTCCTCCTCGGTGAGTGTCCAGTTCGAACCCGAGCCGGTGCGCACGCCGCCGAAGCCGCGGCCCGCGCCGGACATGATGTCGAGCCGGTTCGAGCCGAGGCCGGAGACGAGCTTGTCGATCTCCGCCTGCGTGCCCTGCCCGACCGAAACCATCACGATCACCGCGGCGATGCCGATGATCACGCCGAGCGAGGTCAGCGCACTGCGCAGCCAGTTGCCCCGCAGCGAATGCGTGGCGGTGCGGATCACTTCCCCGAGCTTCATCGCGGCGCTCCGGGCGCGGTCGGCGAGGCCGGGACGGCGACGCCCATCGCCTGCGCGACCTCCGCGAGGTGCGCCGCCTCGTCCGCGGTCTGCGTATGCAGTTCGCCATCGCGCATCACGAACACGCGGTCTGCATGCGCGGCGACCTCCGCATCGTGCGTGATCAGAACGATCGTGTGGCCCTCGTCGCGCAGGCGCTTGAACAGCGCGAGGATCTCCTCGCCGGTCTTCGTGTCGAGCGCGCCCGTGGGCTCGTCGGCGAGCAGCACGGGCGGGCGATTGATCAGGGCCCGGGCGATCGCCACGCGCTGCTGCTGGCCGCCGGAGAGCTCGCTCGGCCGATGGTGGACACGCGCGCCGAGCCCGACCGCCTCCAGTGCCGCCTGCGCGCGCGCCAGACGCTCGGCACGCGGGATGTCGGCATAGCCCAGCGGCATCGCCACGTTCTCCAGCGCATCGAGCCGGGTGAGCAGGTTGAAGCCCTGGAAGACGAAGCCGATCTTGTGCAGGCGCAGCTGCGCGCGCGCCTCGGCGTCCAGCGTGGCGACATCGATGCCGTCGCAGAGGTACGCACCCTCGCTGGGGGTATCGAGGCAGCCGATCAGGTTCATCAGCGTCGACTTGCCCGAGCCCGACGGCCCCATGATCGCGACGAATTCGCCGCGGTCGATGCGCAGGTCGACGCCGCGAAGCGCGACGACCTCCGCCTCGGTGCCCGCCGAATAGACCTTGCCGAGCCCGCGCGTCTCGATGACGGGCGTGCTCATTTTGTGGCGCGCTCGGTTCCGGTGATGACGACGTCGCCTTCCTTCACCGCGCCGGAGACCTCAGTGGAGGTGCCATCGCTCGCGCCGACGCGCACCGTCACGAGCTTCGGGCGGCCGTCGACGAGCAGGTAGAGCGGTGCGCGACGCGCGGCAGCGAGCTCCGTCAGGCCGACATCCCAGCGCTGCTGCTGCACGGGCGACAGCGTCGCGCGGAAGGCGGCGAACTGCTGGCCCATGCGCTCGACCATGCGCTGGCGGAACGCGCCGGCATCGCCGCCGTTGCCGCCCGCGCGGCGCTGCGCGCCACCGCCCGGCCCGCCGGGCCCACCGCCGAACAGCCGGCTCCCGCCCTCCCCGCCGCCCGGTGCGGCCGCCGTGCGCGCCTGCATCCGCTCGCGCATCTGGCCGAGCGCGGCATCGAAGGCCACGCGCTGCGCAGGCGAGAGCTGCAGCGAAGCCGCGAGGCGCTGCAGGTCCTCGGCCATGCCCATGCCGCCACCACGACCCGCGCCCGCGGGTGGCGCGCCGCCGCCCTGGGGCCCCGCTGCGTTGTCGGCGGGCTTGTAGCGCAGCGCGGCATTCGGCACGCGCAGCACGTTCGCCTTCTGGTTGACGACGATCTCGGCATTGGCGGTCATGCCGGGCAGCAATGCACCGTCGGCATTGTCGACGGCGATCACCACCGGATAGGTCACCACGTTGTTCGTCGTGGTCGCCGACAGCCGCACCTGCGCGACCTCGCCGACGAAGCGGCGCTCGGGGAAGGCATCGACCGTGAACGTCGCGCGCTGGCCCACCTTGACCTGGCCGATGTCGGCCTCGTCGACGGCGAGCTCGATCTGCATCTTCGAGAGGTCTTCGGCGAGCTTGAACAGTTCGGGCGCCTGCAGGCTCGCGGCGACCGTCTGGCCGGGCTCGACGGTGCGCGTGAGCACCACGCCATCGACCGGCGAACGGATCTCGGTGCGGCCGAGGTTGAGCCTCGTCGTGCGCGTGCCCGCCTGCTGCTGCGCGACCTGCGCGCGCGACGCCCCGAGCTGCGCGCGCGCCTGCTCGAGGTTCGCGCGGGCGAGGTCCACGTCGGCGCGGGCGATCAGCTGCTGCCGCCCCAGTTCGGCCTTGCGGCGGTAATCGGCTTCGGCATTGCGGAGCGCGGCCGCGGCCTGCGCCGCATTCGCCTGCGCGGCGTTGATCGCGGCGCTGCCCTGCGCGATCTGGGCCTCGAACGTGCTCGGATCGAGCCGCGCGAGCACCTGCCCCTTGCGCACGGTGTCGTTGAAGTCGACGAGCACGTCGGTGACGCGCCCGGAGATCTCGCTGCCGACCACCACCGTGGAGATCGCGCTCAGCGCGCCGGTCGAGGAGATGCTCACCCGGATGTCGCCACGCTCCACGCGCGCGGTGCGGAAGCCCGAGTCGGCCTCGTCCGGCACGCGTCCGCGCAGCCACCACGCGGCGAATGCGGCCGCAGCGAGGGCCACCAGCGCAGCGACCACGAAACGGCGGCGGGAGCGGCGGGGCGCGGCGGGCGGGGTCGGGGACATGGGCGCTCTGGACTCGAAAACGTGCATAACGCACGCCGCGGCGTGCGGTTGACGCGATGCGGGCGGGCGTTCAGCGCGCGAGGTGGATCGTCGCGACCGTACCGCGGCCGGGCGTGCTCGCGAGCTCGACCGGCCAACCGTAGCGCTCGCCCAAGCGGCGCACGATCGAGAGGCCGATGCCCATGCCGCCTTCGCGGTCGCGGTCCTCGCGGTAGAACGCGTCGAAGGCCTTGGCGATCGCTTCCTCCGACATGCCGACGCCCGTGTCGTGCACCTCGATCCGATCGTTCTCGATCACCACCTCCACCCGGCCGCGCTCGGTGAAGCGGATCGCGTTGCTGAGCAGGTTCCCGACCATCAGCGACAGCACGCGCCGCGGCGCGTCGATGTAGCCGCCGCCACGGTCGGTCACGAGCAGCTCGATCGGCTTGTCGCCCAGCAGCGTGCGCGCCGACTCGACCTCGTCGTCGACGACCTCGTGCACGTCGAAGCGCTCGCTCTCGGCTTCGATCTCGGCGTCGCGGGCCAGAATGAAGAAGGCGTCGATCACCGCCTGCATGTCGTGCCCGGCGCGCTGGATGCGGCCGACCGCACGATGCATGCGCGGCGGCAGTTCGGGGTCGGCGGCCATGATGTCGGTGGCCACGCGGATCACGGTGAGCGGCGTGCGCAACTCATGGCTGGCGTCGCGGGTGAAATGGCGCTCGCGCTCGATGTATTCGGCCACCCGGCCGGCGAGGCCGTTGAGCGCGCGGGCAAGCCGACGCACTTCGGTGCCGGCGTCGACCGGCAGGCGCTGCGGGCTCAGCGCACCGGCATTCGGCGCGCGCGGGTCCCAGTGCGCGACCACGCCCGCGAGCCAGCTCACCGGTGCGACGAGCCGCCTGGAGCTCCGGTAGGTGAGCCAGGCGGAGACGTACGTGACGAGCAGCGCGAGGAGCAGGCTGAGCCCGGCCGTCCAGACGATCGCGTTGTCGCTGAGGGTCGGGTTGAAGACGGTGACGAGCGTCCCCTGCCCGCGCTTCTCGACCAGCACCGCGGGACGTCCCCACAGCGGCAGGCGCAGCCCGGGCTCACGCGGCCGGTAGGCCGCAGGCACGGCCTCGAAGGCCCCGCCGGCCGGCACGAAGTAGGTCTGCATGCGGGAATTGCCCGGCAGGCCGACCGAGGCGTCGGCCTCGATCCGGCGCCACGTCTCGGCGGCCTCCTGCCTCACGCGCTCGCGCACGAGCACCTGCCGCACGCCGGTGGCGGCGGCGGCGATGCCGAGCGCCATCACCAGGCTGGCGATGAGCGCCTGGGCGATGAACGCGAGTTTGATCTTGCGGGGAAGCGCGTGCGGCATGGAGTCGCCGGATTACTCCGGCGGCTGCGAAATATCCGCGATGCGATAGCCGGCCGACTGCACGGTATGCAGGAGCTGCTTGTCGAAGGGCTTGTCGATCGTCTTGCGCAGGTTGTACAGGTGGCTGCGCAGCGTGTCGGAATCCGGGAGGCCATTGCCCCAGATCTCGCGCTCGATCTCCTGGCGGCTCACCACGCGGGGCGACTCGCGCATCAGGATCGTGAGCAGGCGCAGGCCGATCGGCGAGAGCTGCAGCTCGACGCCGCCGCGGGTCACGCGCAGGGAGGCCGGGTCGAGGACGAGGTCCGCCACCTTCAACACCTCGCCACCCACCTGGCGGCGTTCGCGGCGGATCAGGGCGCGCAGGCGGGCCTCGAGTTCCTGGATCGCGAAGGGCTTGGTCAGGTAGTCGTCGGCGCCGGCGGACAGGCCGGTGAGCTTCTCGTCGAGCGTGTCGCGCGAGGTCAGCATCAGCACCGGGGTCGACTTGCGCGCTTCCTCGCGCAGCCGCTTGCACACTTCCACGCCGTCCAGGCGCGGGAGCATCAGGTCGAGCACGAGCACGTCGTAGCTGTTCTCGGCGGCCAGCCGGTAGCCGTCGAGGCCGTCGGCAGCGTAGTCCACCTCGAAGCCGCGGCTCTCGAGGTATTCGCCCATCATCTCGGAAATGTTGCGGTTGTCCTCGATGATGAGCACGAGGCCGCCGTCGCGGTTGGTCTGCATGGTGGGAGCCCTCCTTCAGTTTTGTGAAAGGTGCCGCCTGCCCGGTCGAGGCGCCGTGAAGACGCCCGCATTCACTCAACTTCCCCTGACGACGATGAACGCCTACACCCTGCCCGTCCTGCTGCTGCTCGGCTCGAACCTCTTCATGACGTTTGCCTGGTACGGCCACCTCAAGTACCGCACCGCCCCGCTCGCACTCGCCATCGCGGCGAGCTGGGGCATCGCCCTGTTCGAATACTGCCTGATGGTACCGGCCAACCGGATCGGCAGCACCGTCTACAGCGCGCCGCAGCTCAAGGGGATGCAGGAGATCATCACGCTGCTGGTCTTCGCCGGCTTCTCAACCTGGTATCTCGACCAGCCGCTCAAGTGGAACCACTGGGCCGGTTTCGCGCTCGTCGTCGTCGCGGCCTGGCTCATCTTCCTCGACTGAGCGACCGCTGCGCCGTCGCGACACGCGTCGATCGCGCTACGGCAGCGTGAACTTGCGCATCGGCCGCAGCGGCCAGATCGACGTGAACTGCGCACCGCCCGCGTTGCGGAACGCCGCGGAGACGCCGTTCTCGACCCCGTGCCGTGCGAGCACGTCGCGCGCCTTGCGGAAGGCGACGCGTGGATCGGCCGCGAGCATGTAGATCACGATCTCCTTGGGCTTCACATCGTGGCCTTCGGTCTCGACGGCAGCGCCGAGCGCCGCCTTGAGGTCACTCTCCAGCGTGGCGAGGAAGCCCTCGTCCGCGAGCGCCTTGCGATAGAGCTTAATGACGAGCTGGTAGTCCATCGGGCGATTGTAGGTGGCGACCGGAAATGCCACGTGGAGCGGCCGGCACCGCAGGTGAGCGGCAACAGCGTGTGACACCGCGGATCGACCGATGCACGCCGTCTCGATCGACCGCTCGTCGCGAGCCCGGCAGGCCAGCGCCTTCGCGCGATACGCACATCTGCCGTCACCGTGCCCGCGACCCGCCGATCTCAGGCGTCGCGCTTTTCTTCCGCTTTCGCCCGCAGCCAGTACGCGTCCTGTGCGTCGAGACCCAGGCTTGCCAGGTCCACGCCATCGGCGGCCGCGAGGCGCTCCATCGCACGGAAGCGCCGCTCGAACTTCGCGTTCGCGCGACGCAGGGCCGCACCCGGGTCGACCTTGGCATGCCGCGCGAGGTTCGCCGCGACGAACAGCAGGTCGCCGAGCTCGTCCTCGAGGCGATCATGCGCCCCAGCCTCGCCTGCCGCGAGCGAGGCGAATTCCACGCGCACCTCGTCGATCTCCTCGTGCAGCTTGTCGATCACCGGCCCCGGGCCCGGCCAGTCGAAGCCGATCGTCGCCGCGCGCTTCTGCAGCTTCACCGCGCGCTGCCATTCGGGCAGGCCACGCGCGATGCCTGCGAGCACGGAGCGGTCGTCGTCGCCTGCCGCCTCGCGCTCACGGCGCTTGATGGCCTCCCAGCTCGCGGTCTGCGCCTCGGCGTCGGCGATGTCCGCATCGCCGAAGACATGCGGGTGGCGGCCCACCATCTTGTCGACGATCGCGGCCACCACGTCGCGGAAATCGAACGCGCCGCGTTCCTCGGCCATGCGTGCGTGGAAGACGACCTGGAGCAGCAGGTCGCCGAGCTCGCCGCGCAGGTCGTCGAGGTCCGCGCGCTCGATCGCGTCGGCGACCTCGTAGGCCTCCTCGATCGTGTACGGCGCGATCGTCGAGAAGGTCTGCTGCAGGTCCCACGGACAACCGCGCTGCGGATCGCGCAGGCGCGCCATCACCGCGAGCAGCGTGTCGATGTCGCGCGGATCGCCTGCGCTCATGCGCGTGGCGCGATGCGGTTCGCGGCCTCGGCCCAGTCGGCCCACGGCAACGCCGTGTCGCCGACCGCCACGAAGTCGCCGTTGAGCAGTGTGTCGCGCTGGTTGTAGCGCAGCGGCCGGCCGCGCGGATCGACCACGCGCCCGCCGGCGCCTTCGAGGATCGCCTGCCCCGCGGCCGTGTCCCATTCGCAGGTCGGGCCGAACCGCGGATAGAGGTCCAGGCCGCCCTCGGCGATGCGACAGAACTTGAGCGACGAGCCGAGGTTGAGCTGCTCCACGTCGCCACGCTCACGCGCGACGGCGTCGATGAAGGCCTCGCTTCGGCCGTCGCGATGGGAGCGGCTCGCGGCGATGCGCAGCGGCGGCTGGGCCGTGCGCACGGCGATCGTGCGGTCGATCGCCTGCGCCTGCTCGCGACGGAAGGCACCGAGGCCGGGCCCGCCGTGCCAGGCGACGCCGGTGACCGGCGCCTGGATGACGCCCCATACCGCGACACCATGCTCGACCAGCGCGATGTTCACGCTGAACTCGCCGTTGCGCTTGACGAACTCGCGCGTGCCGTCGAGCGGATCGACGATCCACAGGCGCGGCCAGCTGCGGCGGATGTCCGCCGCGACCTTGTGCTCGGCCTCCTCGCTGAGCACCGGGATGTCGGGCGTGAGGCGCGAGAGGCCGTCGGCGATGCAGCGGTGCGAGGCGAGGTCGGCCTGCGTGAGCGGCGAGGCGTCGGTCTTGCGCTCGACGTCGAAATCCTCGCCGTAGACCACGAGGATCTCGCGCGCGGCGGCGTAGGCGAGCGCGATGACGTCCTCGCGCAGGGTGGGATCGATCATGCCGGGCGCCTAAGCCATTCGCGGGCGATGAACAGTGCCGCGATGGAGCGGCCTTCGGAAAACTCGTCGCGCAGGACCAGCTGGCCGAGGTCGTCGAGCTTCCAGGGCACCACGTCGAGCGGCTCGGGCTCGTCGCCCGCCAGCCGCTCCGGATAGAGGTCGCGTGCGATCACCAGCTGCGCGGCATGCGACATGTAGGTCGGCGCCAGCGTGAGCTCGCGCAGGCGCAGCAGCGAGCGCGCGCCGTAGCCGGCTTCTTCCTTGAGCTCGCGGTCCGCGGCCTGCTCGGGTGTCTCGCCGGCGTCGATGCGGCCCTTGACCAGGCCGAGCTCGTAGCGGTGGAAGCCCGCGGCGTATTCGCGCACCAGCAGCACGGTGTCGTCGTCGAGCATCGGCACGACGATCACCGCGCCATGCCCGCGCCCGTGCAGCCGCTCGAACTGGCGGCGCTCGCCGTTGCTGAACTCGAGGTCGAGCCGCTCCATGCGGTACGGGCCGGCCTCGTGCTCGGTGATGCGGTGGATGGTCGGCAGCGTCTTCATGCCGTCGCGCCCGGACGCGACGCCGCGACGCGAAGCCGCGGGATAATGGCGGGATGGACAGGTTCGATCACGATGCCGCGATGCTAGCAGAGCCCCGCGAAAGCCCCGCCGACGCCTGGCGCCGCCGCGACCTCGCGGTGCTGTGGCATCCGTGCACGCAGATGCGCGAACACCCCGACGTGCTGCCGCTGCTGCCGGTGGCGCGCGGCGAGGGCGAATGGCTCGTCGGCATGGACGGGCGGCGCTATCTCGATGCGGTGTCGAGCTGGTGGACCTGCATCCACGGTCATGCGGAGCCGCGCCTGGCCGCCGCGCTCGCGAAGCAGGCGTCCACGCTCGAGCACGTGATCCTCGCCGGCTGCTCGCATGCGCCGGCCGTCGAGCTCGCCGAGCGCCTGCTCGCGATCGCGCCGCGCGAGGCCGGGCGCGCCCCGCTCGCGAAGGTCTTCTATGCCGACAACGGCTCGGCGGGCGTCGAAGTGGCGCTGAAGATGGCCTTCCACTGGTTCCGCAACCGCGGCGAGGACCGGCGCACGAAGTTCGTGGCGCTCGAGAACGGCTACCACGGCGAGACGCTCGGCGCTCTCGCGGTGGGCGACATCCCGCTGTATCGCCGCGTCTACGCGCCGCTGCTCGCCGAGGCACTGTTCGCGCCGTCGCCCGACGCATTCCTCGCGGTGCCGGGTGAGACCGCGGAAGAGCGCGCCCACCGCGCGGCCGACGCACTCGGCGCGCTGCTCGACCGCCACGGCGGCGATGTCTGCGCCTTGATCCTCGAGCCGCTCGTGCAGTGTGCGGGCGCGATGCGCATGCACCATCCGGCCTACCTGCGCCGCGTGCGCGAGCTCTGCGATGCGCACGGCGTCTTCCTGATCGCCGACGAGATCGCGGTCGGCTTCGGCCGCACCGGCACGATGTTCGCGTGCGAGCAGGCCGGTATCGCGCCGGACCTGCTCTGCCTGTCGAAGGGCCTGACCGGTGGCGCGATGCCGCTCGCGGCGGTGCTCGCCACGCAGGCGATCTTTGATGGTTTCCTCGACGATTCGCGCGAGCGCGCGTTCCTGCATTCGCACAGCTATACCGGCAATCCGCTCGCCTGCGCCGTCGCGCTCGCCTCGCTGGATATCTTCGAAGCCGACGGCGTACTGGAGCGCAACCGCGCGACGAGCGCGGCGATGGCGCGGCTCGCGGCGCCGTTGCGCGCGCATCCCGCCGTGATCGACGTGCGGCAGACGGGGATGATCGCCGCGATCGAGATGGCGCCGGGCGCCGTGCCCGGCGCGGACGGCGTCGCGCGCGAAGCGCCGGGCCGTCGTGGCCTGCATGCGTATCGCGCGGCGCTCGACCGCGGCGTGCTGCTGCGCCCGCTCGGCGACGTGCTGTACTGGATGCCGCCGTACTGCATCGGCGAGGAAGCGCTCGCGCAGCTCGGGCGCGTCACCGCCGAGGTGATCGACATCGCCGCGATGGAGGTTCCATGCGCCTGACCCGCGTGCACATCCCGCAGCCGCTCGCCGAGGGCGCGGAGGTCGTGCTCCCCGAAGGTCCGGCCGCGCACCTCACGCGCGTGCTGCGACTTGCCGTCGGCGATGCCTGCGTCGCCTTCAATGGCGACGGCCACGACTACGCGGCGACGCTCGCGAGCGTGGGCAAGCGCGAGGCACGGCTGCGCATCGGCACGGCGAGTCCGGTCCACCGCGAATCGCCGCTCCGGCTCGTGCTGCTGCAGGGCGTCGCCCGCGGCGAGAAGATGGACCTGATCCTGCAGAAGTCGACCGAGCTGGGCGTGCACGGCGTGCGGCCCGTGTGGTCGCAGCGCAGCGACGTGCGGCTGGACGAGGCGCGCGCCGCCAAGCGGCTCGACCACTGGCGTGGCGTGGTCGCCTCGGCCTGCGAGCAGTGCGGACGTGCCGTCGTGCCGGACGTGACCGCACCGGTTCCGCTCGCCGCGGCGCTCGCCGCGCTGCCGCCGGGCATCCGCGGCCTCTGGCTGGATCCATCGGGTGCACACGCATTGCAGGCGATGCCGGCGCCCGGCGAGGCGGGCCTGTGCCTCGCCGTGGGACCCGAAGGGGGCTGGTCGCCGCTCGATCGCGAGCAATTGCAGGCCGCCGGGTTCGAAGGCCTGCGCCTGGGTCCGCGCATCCTGCGCACGGAAACCGCGGGACTCGCGGCCATCGCCGCGCTGCAGGCGCGTTTCGGCGACTGGGGCTAGGACGGGCGACCGAGGCGGGATGAACGACGGAGTTTGCGTCCGGTCCGACCGCGGACGCATTGCAGCCGAGTTCATTGCATTCGGCGCGCCGGGCGAGTGCACGCCGCGCCGCCGACAAGGCACGCCCCCGTCTTTCAAAACGACGACGGCCACCCGGAGGCGGCCGTCGACGACATTGAGAATTCGACGCTCAGGCCGCGTCGCGCGCCTCGCGGGCCTCGCGCAGCTTCGCCTCGATCTGCAGCAGATCCGGCAGCAGTGCGGGCTCGTCGTTGAGGCGCACCAGTGCCTGCACGCCGGCGGGCAGCTCGCCCTCGGCGGCCTCCACCTCAAGCGCGGCGCGCGACACCGTGACCAGGCGCGGAAAGCCCTGCGTCAGCACGGCGAAGAACGGCAGCCTGCGATCGCCACCGAGCGCCTTGAGCACGATGACCTTGCTACCGAAGCCCGGACGCTCCTGCCCCAGCCCCGCGAACTGCGAAAAGGCCACGAGCGGCAGTGACCAGCCGCGCCAGCGCAGGCGGCCCAGCATCCAGTCGGCGGCATCGGCCTCGCGCTCGGGCTCGGCGTAGGAGAGCACCTCGGCGATCGTCGCGTTCGGCAGCAGCAGGCGGCCGCCGGCCACCTGGATGAGCACGCCGCGGATGTCGCCCGACTCGTGCGTCGCCCAGGACGGCACCAGTGCGGGCGTCGGCGGGGCGTCCTGCGGCGCGTCGACCGCGACCGGGGCGGCATGCGCGCGCTGCGAGCGGTCGGCGGAGGCCGCCTGTGCGAGCGCGGCCTCGACGACCGGGGCGGCCGCCGCATGGATCTCGGCGTCGGCCTGCGCCTCGGCGGCGATGTCCTCGCTCATCTCTTCGAGCACGGCGTCCAGCGACGGCGCGGTGCTCCCGGGCGACGCGGTAGGGGCCGGAGCGGGGGCGGGACGGCGATTGCGCTTCTTCTTCGACACGGTGGACCTCTCAGGAACTCCAGCGCCCGTCGAGCTGGCGGGCGAGTTCGGACGGCAGCGCACGCATCGCGCCCCGCTCGGCCACGGCCGTGGCCGCGGCGGCGTCGTAACAGCCCTCGTCCGTCTGCGCGCCCACGAAGGCACCGCGCTGGCGGAGTGCGGTGATCTCGTTCGCGAGCGCCGGATCGGCGCCGCTGAGAACGATCACCGCCGATTCGCCGGCGGGCAGGCGATCGAGCAGCGACGCACCGCCATCGGCGACGAAGACGAGACCGCCGGTGTCCGCGAGGCCGACGTCGTCGCCGAGGATGTAGACGTGGCCCGGCAGCACCGGTCCACCCGCGTCGGCGAGGGCGACGGGCAGCGACGTGGCGCGCTGCATCTGCGCGACAAGCTTGTCGTAGCGCGCGCCGTCGAGGCGCTGGCGGATGAGCACCGCGCGGCCGAAGCCTGCGGGCAGTCCGCCGAGGAACTGGCGCACCGCGTCGGGCCCGCCGATGCCGGCGAGCACGAGGACCGCGCCGGGCGCGCCGCGCGCCGGAATCGCGGACGAGGCGTCGGCGCCCGGCGTGACCGCCGCGGCCGACGCGAACGCCGAGCCGGGCGCGGGCGCGTCGTCGACCAGGCTCAGCGACGAGATGCGGCGCTCGAGGTCGTCGAGGTCCGCAGAGAAGCGCGCACCACCGGCCGCTGCGCCACCCACGGGGGCGACGTCGTCGGCGAGGCTGAGCTCGCCGAAGCCGCCGGTAGCAGCTTCATTCGCCTGCCCGGTCGCCGCCCGCGTGGTTTCCGCGGCCTCGGTGACGTCGAAGGATTCGACCAGCCCACCGTCCCAGTCGGTCGCCGGCAGCGGTGCGGGTTCCGGCAGTTGCGCGTCGAGCTCGGCGAGCAGCGGATCGAAGTCACTCGCCGCGAAATCCGGGCCGGTCACCGGCGGCAGCGCGGCACCACCGGCGCCTTCGAGCTCGAGGCCCTCGAGCGTCAGCACGAAATCGCCGGACGGCTCCAGCGCGGCCTCGGCGGCGACAGGGTCGAAGATGGAGAAATCGCTGCCGCCCGCGGGCGCCTCGATCGGCTCGGCCGCGACGAGCGGCGGCAGGCCATCCTCGTCGCTCGCGATCAGGTCCTCGAGCTGCACGGACAGCGGATCGACGGCGGCGACGACACCTGCGCCAGCGACGGGCGGCAAGACATCGCCGCGATGCAGCAGCTTGGCAGCCAGATGCCGGCGCCAGCGCGCGGCTTCCCAGCCTTCGCGCGCGGCGGCGATCTCGGCCTCCTCGAACATCACCTCGATGCCGGGATCGGCCAGCACGTCGTCGAGGCGGCCGAGCGCGTCCTCGGCGACCGCGTCGAGCACCACCATGACCACGCGCGGCGCGGCGCTGCGGATGGCATCGGGCTCGACGCTCGCCGGATCGGCCTCGACGACCACGTCGGCACCGATCTCCAGCAAGGCGCCGCGCACGCAGTCGCGGGCGGTGCCGGCGCGGGCGAGCAGGGCGACGCGGGGAGTGGTGTCATTCATGCGCGGTGACCAGTCCGAGCAGCTCGTTGACGTTGCGCATCAGCTCCGGCTCCTGGTACGGCTTGCCCAGGTAACGGTTGACGCCGAGGTCGAAGGCGCGCTGGCGATGCTTGTCGCCGGTACGCGAGGTGATCATCACGATCGGCACGTTGCGAAGGCGCGGATCACTCTTCATCGCCTGCGCGAGCTCGTAGCCGTCCATGCGCGGCATCTCGATGTCGAGCAGCATCAGGTCCGGCACGACGTCGGCCATGCGCTCGAGCGCGTCGATGCCGTCCTTCGCCGTCGCCACTTCGAAGCCGTGGCGCTCGAGCACGCGGCCGGTGACCTTGCGCATCGTGACCGAGTCGTCGACCACCATGACCAGCGGCACGACGCGCTTCTCGACCTGCGGCAGCACCGGCTGGTAGTCGCGCGGCAGCGTGGCCTGGCGGCGCACCAGCGGCGCGACGTCGAGGATCACGACGACGCGACCGTCGCCCATGATCGTCGCGCCGAAGATGCCCGGCACCGAGGCGACCTGCGGGCCAACCGGCTTGACCACGATTTCGCGATTGCCGATGACCTGGTCGACGGTGACCGCGGCGCGCAGTTCGCCGGCGCGGACGAGGATCAGCGGGATCTGCAGCAGGCCTTCAGCCTTCGCCGAGGCGCCGCCGAGCAGGCGTCCGAGGTCGTGGACCGCGTAGTCCTCGCCGCCGTAGCGGAAGGTACCGCCGTCCTCGCTCTCGATCGCCTTGGCGAGGTCTTCGCGGGAGATGCGGCCGACGCCGCGCACCGACGCGATCGGCACCGCGAAGTTCGTCTCGCCGATGCGCACGAACACCGCCTGGGTGACCGCGAGCGTCTGCGGCAGGCGCAGGGTGAACGTGGTGCCGCGGCCCTGCTCGGTGCGGATGTCGATCGTGCCGCCGAGCTGGCGCACTTCCGATGCGACCACGTCCATGCCGACGCCGCGACCGGCGAGGCGGCTGACCTCGTCGGCCGTCGAGAAGCCCGGCTCGAAGATCAGCATGTCGAGGTCGGACTGCGCGAGCGGTGCGTCCTCGCGGATCAGGCCGCGCTCGATGCCGCGGCGACGGATCGCCTCGCGGTCGAGGCCGCGGCCGTCGTCGCCGACTTCCAGCACGACTTCCGAGCCTTCGCGGCGGACCGCGATGCGGATCGTGCCTTCCTCGGGCTTGCCGGCGGAACTGCGCTGCTCCGGCGCTTCGAGACCGTGCGCGACGGCATTGCGGAGCATGTGCTCCAGCGGCGCCGTCATGCGCTCGAGCACGTTGCGGTCGAGCTCGCCCTGCGTGCCCTCGAGCTTGAGCACGACGTGCTTGCCGAGCTCGCCGGACGCCTGGCGGACCACGCGGCGCAGACGCGGCAGCAGGCCGTCGAACGGCACCATGCGCGTGCGCATGAGGCCTTCCTGCAGCTCGGACGAGACACGCGACTGCTGGAGCAGCAGCGTCTCGTACTGGCGGGTCAGGTCGTCGAACGTGTTCTGCAGCGACGTCTGGTCGGCCGCGGACTCCGAAAGTGCGCGGGTCAGCTGCTGCAACGTGGAGAAGCGGTCGAGCTCGAGCGGATCGAACGTGCGCTCGGCGACGTCCTCGCGCTGGTAGCGGGCGACGATCTGCGCTTCCGTCTCGATCTCGAGGCGGCGCAGCTGGTCACGCATACGCGTGTTCGTCGCTTCCATTTCGCCGATGGCGGAGCGGAACGCGCCGAGCTGCTGCTCCAGGCGGGCGCGGTAGATCGCGACCTCGCCGGCGTAGTTGACGAGCCGGTCGAGCAGGTCGGCGCGGATGCGCACCTGCTCCTGCGGCGCGCGGATCGCGATGTCGTCCTCGTCGCCGAGCACCGGCTGGTCGCCGATCGGCGCGGACAGCGGCTTGAGCTCCGCAACCGGTGCCGGCACTGCAGGCACCGACGGCGCGATCGCCTCGAGCATCGACGCCGGCAGGCGCTCGCCACGTGCCCGGGCTTCGAACATCGCGATCAGCGCGAGCGGCATGCCGATCGCACGACGCTCGCCGACGCGGGTCACCATGCCGTGCAGGCGGTCGAAGCCGCGCTCGAGCAGCGGCACGCCGTCGCGGCCGAGCTCGCCGCGGTGTTCGACGACCGACTCGAGCAGCGATTCCATGACGTGGCCGAGCTCGCCGACCGGCATGATGCCGGCCATGCGTGCGCCGCCCTTCAGCGTGTGCAGGTCGCGCTGCAGGCCGACCAGCGTGTCGCGGTCGTCCGGCTGCTCGCGCAGGCGGGCCAGCAGGCTGTCGGAATGGTCGAGGAGGTCGACGCCCTCCTCCACGAAGATGTCGACGAGTTCGGGGTCGAGGCCGGTGAGGTCGAGTGCCTCGTCCGGATCGGCTTCATCGCTGACGCTGGGCGGCAGCGCATCACCCGACTGCACAGCGGCGGCCGCGGCCGCGATGGCGGTGCGCACCTGCTCGGCCATGCGCTGCTCGGCGGCGATGCGCTCCACGCGCTCGGCCTCGGCGCGCTGCGCCTCGATCCGGGCCTGTTCTCGGCGTTCGGCCTCGAGACGCTCCTGCTCCAAGCGCTCCGCCTCGCGGCGCTCGGCCTCGATGCGCTCGCGTTCGACGCGCTCCGCCTCCAGGCGAGCCTGCTCCGCGGCAGCACGCTCGGCTTCGATGCGCGCCGCTTCTTCTGCGGCGAGACGCTCCGCTTCGGCCTGTTCCGCAGCGATGCGCTCGGCTTCGGCGCGCTCGGCTTCCTCGGCGGCGAGGCGCTCGGCTTCGACACGCGCGGCTTCTTCGGCGGCAACCCGCTCGGCTTCGGCGCGGGCGGCTTCCTCCGCTGCCACACGCTCGGCTTCCTCCGCGGCGAGACGCTCGGCTTCGAGACGCGCCTGCTCGGCGGCTTCGGCCTCGGCCTGCTCCGCCGCGACGCGCTCGGCCTGCAGACGCGCAGCCTCTTCGTCCGCGAGGCGTTGCAGCTCGGCTTCCTCGGCCCGGCGCACGGCGTCCGCCTGCTCGGCGGCAACCCGATCGGCCTCGGCACGTGCGGCGGCTTCGGCGGCTTCGCCAGCAAGACGCTCCGCCTCGGCTTCCTCAGCAGCAAGGCGTTCGGCCTCGGCGCGCTCGGCCTCCTCCGCGGCAAGGCGCTCGGCCTCGATGCGTCCGCCTTCGTCGGCATCCGCATGCTCGGACCCGTCGACGGCGGCCGCGTTGCCCGTCACACCCGTGACGTCGACCGCGGCGCGCGCCGCTTCCTCGGCGAGGCGCTCGGCCTCCACCCGCGCCGCGGCCTCGTCGGCGAGGCGACGGGCTTCGATCTCTTCGGCCTCGAGGCGTGCCTGCTCGGCCGCCTGACGCTCGGCTTCGGCCTGCTCGGCGGCCACACGCTCGGCTTCGGCCTCCGCGAGACGCTCCTGCTCGATGCGTTCGGCCTCCGCGCGGGCGGCTTCTTCCGCCGCCAGGCGCTCGGCGTCGACAAGCGCCGCTTCTTCCTCGGCCAGACGCGCCGCCTCGGCCTGCTCGGCCGCGATGCGCTCCTGCTCGACGCGCTCGGCCTCGACGCGCGCGGCTTCCTCGGCCGCCAGACGCTCGGCCTCCGCCTGTTCGGCGGCGATCCGCTCCTGCTCGATACGTTCCTGTTCGGCGCGCTCGGCTTCCGCGCGCTCGGCTTCGGCCTGCGCGGCTTCGAGCTGCAGGAAGTCGGCCTCGGCGGACGGATCCTCGACCGGTGCCATCCGCGCATCCGGCAGGCTGTCACGCAGCGCGGCGATGCGCCCGGCGAGGCCTTCGAAATGCGGCACGTGCGGGCGCTCGGCCTGCAGCGTGGCCAGCGTGGTGCGGATCGCGTCGGCGACCTCGCCGATTGCCGCGACGCCGTCCGCGCTCGGGGCGGTGCCCGAGGCGAGCAGGCGCTTCACGTACGTCTCGGCCGGGCCGGTGACCGCCGGGATCACCGGCACCTCGGTCATCGCGAACGCGCCGTTGAGCGTGTGGATCGCGCGCTGCAGGCGGTCTTCGACGCGCTGCGGCTGGCGACGCGCCGTCTCGAGCCACGCGTCGATCGTCGCGAGGTGGCCGTCGACCTCGGTGGCCAGAATCTCGAGCAGCACCGGATCGACGTAGGCGGGCTCGCCCGCATCGGCCGTGATGACGACGGGGGCTTCGAGGACCGGCGCCACCGTTTCCGCAATCGCGATCTCTTCGACCACCGGCGCGGCCGGCAGTGCGGCGGCCGGCGTGTAGAAGGCTTCCTCGCCCGCGGCGACGCGGTCCGCGACCGCCTCGATGCCCGCGAGGTCGGCGCGTACCGACGCCGTGCCCGCAAGCGCGGCATGGAATTCCGGCAGCGTGCTAGCGGCGCGGTCGACGATCGCCATTACCGCCGGCGAGGCCGGCCGCGTGCCGTCGAGCACGCGGTTGAGCATGTTCTCGACCTTCCAGCTGAACTCGCCGAGCACCTTGGCGCCGACGAGGCGGCCGCTGCCCTTGAGCGTGTGGAAGACACGACGGATCGGCCGCAGCCGGTCGTTGTCCTGCGGCGCCGCGCGCCACTCGGGCATCAGCGTCGCGAGGTTGTCCATCTCCTCCGACAGCTCCTCGAGGAAGACCTCGCGGATGTCGTCGTCGATGTCGGCATTCGCCTCGAAGCCACCGAAGACGGAGCCGTCGGCTGGCACCGCGTCGACCTCGGCGATCGGGCTGACGGCGTCCAGGGCGGCAACGTCCACCACGGGCGACTCGTGCACGACGGGCGTGTCCTCGTCGCGCGCCTGCAGGTCGACGACGGCGAGCGACTGCGCGATCTCGGCGAGCAGCGCGTCCTCTTGGGCATCGTGCTCAAGGCCGTTGTCCTCGGCCTCGTGCACGGCTTCGGCGATCGCGGCATCGACCGCGGGCTCGGCGGCGAGAGGCGCCTCGATCGGCGGCTCGGCGTCGGCGGCGTCGACGCTCGCGCCACCCGGCATCGGCCAGAAGTCGAGCGATTCGAGGCTGGTGCGCGCGATGTCGAGCATGCCCTCGCGGTTCGGGCGCTGGTCGCGCAGGGCTTCGAGGTAGTACTCGAGGCTCGCCAGCGCATCGGCCAGGGCGTCGAGCTCGACGCTGGTCGGCACGTGGTGGCGATCGACGAGGCGCTGCTGCGTGTAGCGCGCGACGGCGACGAGGTATTCGGCCGGATCGGGCAGGTTCACCATGCGCATCGCGCCGGCGACCTCCTCGAGCAGGCGCGGCACTTCCGCGAGCTCGGCATGGTCCCAGCCGGTCTCGACGAAGGCGACGAACGACTGGCGGGCGTCGCCGAAGTTGGCGATGGCCTCGCGCACGACGATGTCGAGCACCTTGCGCGACTCGCGGGCGAGTGCGTCGCCGCTGTCGTCCTCGGCCTGGTCCAGCCCGAGGCGGGCGACCTGGTCGTCGAGCGAAGCATCGACATAAAGAAGCGCGCCGGCGATGTCGAGCAGCGCGTGCTCGTCGGCGGGGCGGCGGCCGTGCACGACGTCGGCCATCGCGTCGCGCTGCTGCATCACCACGCCACGCGCCACGCCGAGGCCCATCATGCCGAGCGTGTCGCCGATCTGCGTCAGCGCGTCGACCTGCGGGCGCAGCTCGGCGACTTCGATGCGACCGGTGCGCAGGTGGATGTCGAGCGCGTCCTTGACGCGCATCAGGTCTTCCTTGATCGCCGCCGACACGGTGTCGAGTAGCGCGCGATTGCGGCCGCTGAGCGAGCCGCGTGCATGCGCGATCTCGCTGTCGGTCGCGCGGATCGCGTCGAGTTCGAAGGTGGCACGCAGCTCGTCGAGGCGCGCATGGCCCGCCGGCGCGTGGGCGACGTGATAGAGCACCTGGCGGGTCGGCTCGCCGGTGAGGTCGCCCGTCGACAGGGTCGCGCCCTCGCCCGCGTCACGGAATGCACGCTCCACGGCCGAGAACGCCTGGCGCAGGCCCCGTTCGGGCGCCAGTGCACCGTCGGCGACGGCCGCGGCGGCGCCGGAGGCGACCCACAGCATGCGCTGCACGGCTTCGCCCTGGGCCGCCTGGGTGAGCTCGTCGAGCGCGGCGGCGAGCCCGGCCGGATCGGCGGGTGCACCCTCTTCGGGCCATGCAGCCAGCGCGTCGGCAAAGCGCGTCGCCGCGGCGCGGGCGTCACCGCCCTGCGCCGAGGGCGCCGGGACCGGCCGCTCGATATCCGGTGCGAACAGCACGCTCTCGCTGAGTCCCACCTCGCCGCGCGCCTCGCGCAGCTCGTTGAGCAGCGGCAGCAGCACGATCGGGATGTCCCGATGCCCGCCTTGCAGGCGCTCCAGGTAATCGGGGAGTTGCACGACGCCGCGCAGCAGCGCCGCACAGGCCTCGTCACGATCGGTGACGGCCGCGTTCTGCAGCGCGACGGCGAGCTGTTCCATCTCCGACGCGACCATCGACGGCGCGTCGAGCTCGATCATGTGCAGCGTGCCGTGCACCTGGTGCAGGAACGCGGCACAGGCGCGCATGCGCGCGGTGTCCGACGGGTTGTCGAGGTAGGCCTCGATCTCCTGCCGGGCCTGCCGGAGGGTCTCGTCGATTTCCGGCTTGATCCAGCCGAGTGTGGTCGTATCGATCACTTCGCGCATCGCGATCATCGTGCACCTCGCGCCTCGGCGCGCGCACGGCGTCCCGATCCGTCAGGGAAAAGGGACATCGTGCCGCAGCAGCCAGGTGCAACCAGGTTCATTCGCAGGTCCGTCGGGGGTCAGGCCGGCAGCTTGAAGTCGGCGACCGAGCGGCGCAGGTCGGCGGCGAGCTGCGCGAGGTTTCCAATCGAGGCCGCCGTCTGGCTGGCGCCCTGCGAGGTCTGCGCGGTAATGGACTGAATCGAGGTCATCGTCTGGGTGATGCTCGACGCGGCGTGGGACTGCTGCTGCGCGGCCTGCGAGATGCCCTGAATGAGGCTCGAGAGGTCGGTCGAGACCTTTTCGATCTCGCCCAGCGCGGTACCCGCGTCCTCGGCGAGGCGCGCACCGGAGACGACTTCCGAGGTCGTCTGCTCCATCGAGCTGACGGCTTCGTTGGTATCGCTCTGAATCGTCTGGACCAGCGTCTCGATTCGCTTCGTCGCGTTGGACGCGCGCTCCGCGAGTCGCTGCACTTCGTCGGCGACGACCGCGAAGCCGCGGCCCGCTTCGCCGGCCGAGGCCGCCTGGATCGCGGCGTTCAGCGCGAGGATGTTCGTCTGCTCGGAGATGTCGTTGATCAGTTCAACGATCGAGCCGATTTCCTGCGAGCTCTCGCCGAGGCGCTTGATTCGCTTCGACGTCTCCTGGATCTGGTCACGGATCGAGTCCATGCCGGCGATCGTCTGGCGCACCACGCCCGCACCCTTCGCGGCGATCTGCACCGAGCGCTGCGCCACCTCCGCGGACTCGGCGGAGTTCTTCGAGACCTGGTCGATCGAGAGCGCGATCTCGTTGATGCGCTCGGAGGCCGAGCCGATCTCCTGCGCCTGGTGTTCGGCGGCTTCCGCGAGCTGCATGGCGGTGGCCTGCGTCTCCTGCGCGCTGGCCGCGACCTGTACCGAGGTGTCGGTGATCGTCTGCACGAGGCTTCGCAGCTGCTCGACCGCGAAGTTGATGGAGTCCGCGATCGCGCCGGTCATGTCCTCGGTGACCGTCGCCTTCACCGTCAGGTCGCCTTCTGCGAGCGAACCCATCTCGTCCAGCAGGCGCATGATGGCCTCCTGGTTACGATCGTTGAGTTCCTTCGTGGTCTGGTAGCGGCGCTGCTGCTGCTTGTTGAGCGAGTACAGCAGGCCGACGATCGCGAGCAGCGCAGCGGCGCCCGAGATGATCGAGACGAGCACGTGGCCGAGCGGGTTCGTGCTGGTCACGGAGCCGAACGAGGTGAAGGCCTGGAACAGGTCCTTCGAGTCCTGCAGCAGCTCGTCGGAGTCGCTCGTGATGGCCGCTGCCGCGGTCTGCGCGCCGATGAGGTTGCGCGACGACGCGGTGATCGCGTCGAGGTCGGCCTTCATCGTCTTCCACTGCGTCTCGGCCTGGCCGAGCTGCGCGAGCGCGCCGCCGCTGGTGAGCGGGACGATCTGGTTCGCAGGGTCACCCTTGCGCAGGCCCGTGAGCACCGCCGAGAAGAGGTTCGCGTCGCGCGCCAGCGAGTCGGAGGCGATCTGCGCACCCGGGCCACCGCTGCGGATTTCCGCGATGCGGCGCGCCATCGTTCCCGACATGACGACCTGGCGCAGCGCGATGTAGACCTGCGAGGCGGGCGAGCCGGAGGCCGACATCGCGCGGACGAGCTCGTCGAGCGTGGCCTGGAACTTCGGCAGGTTGCGCGAGAACGAGTCGGCACGTCCGGCCAGCTCGGTGATCGCCTTTTCGGATTCGAGCAGCTGGTCGGCGTTCTTCTCGATCGGTGCCCAGCGCTGGGTCACCTCGCCGATCGACCCGGAGACACCGGCGGCGTCGCCGTAGCCGGCGTTGAGCTTCTCGACCGCCTGGTCGATCTGCGTCTTGGTGCCGCGGAAGCGCTCGAAGGCCTCGGGCTTGCCGCTCAGCGCGTCCTGGCCCTGCACCGCGAGCTGCTGCGAGAGCACCTGCAGGTCCGATGCCGACGTACTGGCACCGCCGAGCTTGGCGGCCTTCCACGTCGCATAGCCCGTGTTGGCGGCGAACACCAACACCGAGACGCCCAGCACCGTGAGCCAGGTGTTGACGCCGATGTTGCGTCCCTTGCCGGCGACGGAGTCCATAACAGTGCTCATCGTAAACCTCGGTCTGTTGCTCTATGGGCCGTCAGATGGCGGCTTGTCGGAATTCGGGGGTGCGGGCGAGCCGGTCGAGGCTGAAGACGCCCCAGAGGTGCTCGCCCAGGCGATAGGTGCGGTCGACGAAGTGCGCGTAGCGGCCCTGCGCGACCTGCCCGACGACCTCGTCGTCCTCGACGAGCTGCTGGTCGGTGAAGGAGCGCTGGCCGAACAGCTCGTCGACCAGCACGGCGACGTCGCCGCCCGGCTGGCGTACGAGCAGCACGCGCAGGTTCTCGTGGAACACGGTGCGCTCGCCTTCGAGGAACTGCTTCATGTCGACGATCGGGAGCAGCTGGCCGCGCAGGTTCGCCACGCCGAGCATCCACGGCTGCGTGCCGGGGACGTGCGTGATCGGCGGGACGGTGAGGATCTCGCGGACTTCGCCGAACTCCGCGGCGAGACGTCGGCTGCCGATGCGGAAGCCGACGCCGCGCCACAGGCCGGGCGCGTCGAGCTGCTCCGGCAGGCCCGCGACGTGCGCGAGCGAGCGGCGCTCGTAGTCGACGAGCACGTCGAACGGGCTCATCGCGACGGTCATGTCAGGCACCCAGCAGTTCGTTGATGCGCGAGATCAGCTCGTCCTCGCGCGGCGGTTTGACGATGTAGTCCTTGGCGCCCTGGCGCAGGCCCCAGGCCTTGTCGGTCTCCATGCCCTTGGTGCTCACGATCAGCACGGGAATGGCCTTGGTATCGGCATCGCGCGAGAGTGCGCGCGTGGCCTGGAAGCCGTTCATGCCGGGCAGGACGACATCCATGAGGACGAGGTCGGGCCGCTCGCGGCGACAGGCCTCGATGCCGTCCTCGGCGCTGCCCGAGGTCAGGACCTGGTGGCCGTTGCGCTCGAGCAGCTGGGTCATGACCGCCGATTCGGTCGGCGAGTCTTCGATCAACAGGATGCGTGCCATGGAATGCCCTACCCCCCGGTCAGGCGGTGACGTGCTTGCGGATCGCGTCGAGCAGTTCCTCGCGCGTGAATGGCTTGGTGAGGTACTGCTCGGAGCCGACGATGCGACCGCGGGCCTTGTCGAACAGGCCGTCCTTCGACGACAGCATGATCACCGGCGTGCCCTTGAAGCTCTGGTTGTTCTTGATGAGCGCGCACGTCTGGTAACCGTCCAGCCGCGGCATCATCACGTCGACGAAGATGATCTGGGGCTGCTGGTCGGCGATCTTCGCCAGCGCCTCGAAGCCGTCCGAGGCGGTCACCACGTCGCAGCCCTCGCGCTTGAGCAGCGTCTCGGCCGTCCGGCGAATGGTCTTCGAATCGTCGATGACCATGACCTTCAGACCGCCCAAGCTGCCGTTGCGGGCGTCGTCCTGCATTCCAATTTCCCCCAGCGCCACGAAACCGGTGGCGCGTAAAGCCTTTATTTCAAGCCCCGCCATAGCTGTCAAGCAGGCATTTTTGGTCACTACAAAGCTGAAGAACTGGCAATTTGCGTCAGGTGGCGCCAGCCCCCGCTGATACCATCGGCCGACCCCGCCACGGCTTGAGCCATGCCCCTCGACATCGTCGTCGTGATGGATCCGATCGCATCCATCAAGATCGCCAAGGACTCCACGTTCGCCATGCTGCTGGAAGCGCAGCGCCGGGGACACCGGCTGCTGTACGTGGCCCCGGGCGGGCTCGGCATCGCGCATGGTCGTGCCACGGCACGCGTCGCGTCACTGAACGTCGCCGACAACGCGAGCGGATGGTTCGAACTGGGAGACGCATCACACGTCGAGCTGGGCGCCGGTCACGTCGTCCTGATGCGCAAGGACCCGCCGGTCGACGAGCAGTACATCCACGACACCCAGATTCTCGGGATCGCGCAACGGGCCGGTGCGCTCGTCGTCAACGACCCGCAGGGCCTGCGCGACTACAACGAGAAGCTCGCCGCCCTGCTCTTCCCCGAGTGCTGCCCGCCCACGCTGGTGAGCCGCGACCCGGGCGAGCTGAAGCGCTTTGTGGGCGAGCACGGGCAGGCGGTGCTCAAGCCGCTCGACGGCATGGGCGGCCGCTCGATCTTCCGGGCGCAGGCCGGCGAGGCGAACCTCAACGTGATCCTCGAGACGCTCACCGACGGCGGCGTGCGCCAGACCATGGCCCAGCGCTACATCCCGGAGATCACCGACGGCGACAAGCGCATCCTGCTGGTGGACGGCGTGCCGGTGGACTTCTGCCTGGCGCGGATCCCGCAGGGCGACGAGTTCCGCGGCAACCTCGCCGCCGGCGGCCGCGGCGAGGGCCGCCCGCTGACCGAGCATGACCGCTGGATCGCCGCGCAGGTAGGGCCCGAGATGAAGGCGCGCGGGATGGTTTTCGTCGGGCTCGACGTGATCGGCGGCTACCTGACCGAGGTCAACGTGACCAGCCCCACCTGCATCCGCGAACTCGACGCCCAGTTCGGGCTCAACATCGCCGGACTGCTGTTCGACGCCATCGAGGCGCGCGTCGCGCAGGCCTGACGTGAGCGCGCTGACCGGCCCCCAGGACGCGCCTCCGCGCCGGCTCGGCGCGGCCCTGGCGCTGTCCGCGGCGCTGCATGCGGGGCTTCTGCTGGGGGTCGGCTTCGCACCGGAGGCCGCGGCGCCGGTGGTGCCGACGCTGGATGTCATCTTCACCGAGACCCAGAGCGCGTTGACGCCGAAGCAGGCCGACTTCCTCGCGCAGGCGAGCAACGTCGGCGGCGGCGAGCACGAGAAGACCAACCGCCCGCGCGAGGCGCAGAGCGGGCCGGCGCCGCAGGAGGAGCCGGGCGTCGCGCCACGCGAGCTGCGTGCGCAGTCGCCTGCGCCGTCGCCCCCGCCTACTGCCCGCGTCGCGAGCTCGATGCGCGGCGAGACGGTCGCGCCCCAAGCGCGCCAGGTGCCCACGCCGAGCGCGAACCCGCTGCCGCCCGGCCCGGAGAAGATCGAACGCGACATGCGCATGGCGCGGCTCGCGGCGGAGATCCACCTGCGCTCGCAGCGCTATGCCAAGCGCCCCAAGCGCAAGTTCGTCTCGGCGAGCACGCAGGAGTACACCTGGGCCGGCTACCTGCGCGAGTGGGCCGACCGCGTGGAGCGCGTGGGCACGACGAATTACCCGCCCGAGGCGCTCCGCCGCCGCCTCACGGGGCAGGTGGTGATCACCATCGCGATCCGGCGCAACGGCAGCGTCGAGCGCGCCGACATCGTGCAGTCGAGCGGCATCCCGGTGCTCGACCAGGCGGCAATGCGCATCGCACGGCTCGCCGAGCCCTATGCGCCGCTGCCGCGTACGACCGAGGACCCGGACATCCTGCACGTCACGCGGACGTGGATCTTCAGCCCGGACGGCACGCTCGACGACGAGTGAGCCCGCTGGGCGCGGCGTGCTTCACGATGCGCGTCGTGCCTGCTGCTCGACGAGCGTGAGCGCGACGTTGTCCCGCAGGTAGGCGGGCTCCACGCGCTCGGGCGGCAATGCCTCACCACGCTCGAAGGCGATCGCCGCCAGTCGCGCCGTGTCGGCGGCATGCGGCAGCGCGCACGGGTCGATCAAGACGAACGCGGGCTGCAGGCGCGTGGCGAGCAGGCCGTCGCGCGCGCCGAAGCCGGTCCCTGCGCCGCGCCATCCGGTTCCTTCGACGTCCACGCCCTCGGGCGGCAGCAGCGCCTCCGGCGCGAGCGGCTCCACGTCCGCCCCCGCGCGACGGAAGCGGCCGACGTAGAGCTCGCCCATGCGTGCGTCGATCGCGGCGAGCACCGGTGCATCGTCGACGGCCTGCGGCAATGCGAGCGCGGCGAGCGTCGAGACCGGCACGAGCGGGCGGTCGAGGCCGAGCGCCACGCCCTGCGCGAGCGCGAGGCCGAGGCGCACGCCGGTGAATGCGCCGGGGCCGCGGCCGACGGCGATCGCGTCGAGCGCGCCGCGGGCGATGCCCGCACCGGCGAGGAGCGCATCGGCCCAGGGCAGCGCGAGTTCCGCATGCCGGCGCGGCGCGACCTCGAAGCGCTCGATCACCTCGCCGTCGAGCCACAGCGCGACGGAGCAGGCTTCGGTGGACGTCTCGAAGGCGAGCAGTTTCATGGCGGTCCTGCGGATCAGCGGGCGAAGGCGAGCGCGGGGGTGTCGGCGTGCGCGCCGAAAAAGCGGCGCACGTCGTCGACGCTTCGCGTGCGCGGGAACGGCGGCATCGAATTGAAGAACACCGCGCCGTACTGGCGCGAGGTCAGGCGCGGGTCGCACAGCACGAGCACGCCGCGATCGGTCTCGGTGCGGATCAGGCGACCGACGCCCTGCTTGAGCGCGATCACCGCCTGCGGCAGCTGCTCGTCGCGGAATGGCACGCCGCCGTTGCGGCGGATGGCGTCGAGGCGCGCTTCGAAGACTGGGTCGTCGGGCGCGGCGAAGGGCAGCTTGTCGATGACGACCACGCTGAGCGCATCACCGGCGACGTCGACGCCCTCGCGGAAGCTCGCCGCGCCGAGCAGCACGCCATTGCCCGAGGCGCGGAAGCGTTCGAGCAGCACGCCGCGCGGCGCCTCGCCCTGCACGAACAGCGGCCACGGCCCGCCCTTGAGCAGCTCGGCGGTCTCGCGCAGCGCGCGATGCGAGGCGAACAGCAGGAATGCGCGCCCGCCCGAGGCCTCGAGCACGGGCCGCACCGCATCGACCACCGCATGCGAGTAGTCGCGCGAACCCGGATCCGGCATGCCGGGCGGCACGTAGCACAGCGCCTGCGTGCGCCAGTCGAAGGGGCTCGGCGCGAGCATGGTCTGCGGCTGCCACAGGCCGAGCTTGATCGAGAAGTGCTCGAAGCGGCCGCCGACGGCGAGCGTCGCCGAAGTGAACACCCACGCCGCCTGCGAGCGCGTGCGGTGCTGCGCGAGCGGGCCGGACACGTCCAGCGGCGTGCGGCTCAGGCGGAAGCCGCGCGCGGTGAGTTCGTACCAGAGCACGCTGCCGGCATCGGCGCGGCGCTTGCGCGGCGCGACGGCGTCGACCTCGTCGTCCGCATCCGTGTCGTCGACGGGCGGCTCGTCGAATTCGGCCTCGTTGCGCCAGCGATCGAGGCGCGATCGGAACTCCGTCGCGCGTGCGAGGCAGGCATCGAGCCCGGGCGAAGCCGACGACAGCGGGCGCAGCGCGTTCTCGAGCATCGCGAGCGACTCGTCGAGGGCCTCGAAGGCGTCCTCGACGCCGGGAGCCTCGGCCGCGCGTCGGCGGGTGCCGCGAACGGGCAGGTCGTCCATCGCGATGCGCAGCGCGCGCACGCGGTGCTCGAGGTCGCGCGCGGGGTCCTGCACGGCGACCTGCGCGGCGGTGACGGCGCGTGCCTCGTGCAGCGCATCGCGCGCGAGCTCGACCAGCGGCCGTGCGCTGAGCGATTCGCCGAAGAACTGCGCGGCGAGCTCGGGCAGCTGGTGGGCCTCGTCGATCACGAAGGCTTCCGCGCCCGGCAGGATCTCGCCGAAGCCCTCCTGCTTGAGCGCGAGGTCGGCGAGCAGCAAATGGTGGTTGACGACCACGACGTCCGCCGCCTGCGCGCGCTGGCGCGCCTGCACGACGAAGCATTCGGAGAAGAAGGGGCATTCGGTGCCGAGGCAGTTCTCGGCGGTGCTGGTCACCTGCGCGAAGACGGGCGAGTCCTCGGGCAGGTCGTCGAGCTCGGCGAGGTCGCCCATGCGCGTGCGCCCGGCCCAGGCGACGATGCGCTGGAACTGCGCGACCTGCTCGCGACTGCCGAAGCGCGCCTCGCCCGGGACGCCCGGCTGCAACGTGCCGCCCTGCGCGACGCGCATGCGGTAGACGCAGAGGTAATTCGCGCGGCCCTTGAGCAATGCGCTGGTGTGGCCGGCGCCGAGCGCCGTGCGCACGCGCGGCAGGTCGCGGTGGTAGAGCTGGTCCTGCAGCGCGCGGGTGCCGGTCGAGATGATCGTCTTCTTGCCCGACAGCAGCGTCGGCACCAGGTAGGCGAACGTCTTGCCGGTGCCGGTGCCGGCCTCGGCGAGCAGCGTGGCGCGCTGGTCGAAGGCATCGGCGATCGCCGCCGAGAGGTCCTGCTGCGCGGGGCGTGCGCGGAAGCCGCCGATCTCGCGTGCGAGGTCGCCGCCCTCGGCCAGCGCCGCGCGACAGGCCTCGCCGAGCCGTCCGGTCGCCATGTCAGTAGCGCGGCGGCGGGGTGACGGTGCAGGCGTCGCGGCGTGCACGCAGGGCCTGCGGCGAGTCCGCACCCGGTGCATGCATGGCGACCTGCGCGAGCGTCTCCAGCGTGCGCCGGCACAGCGGGCCGACCTGCGGGCCCGAAGCATGCGCGCGGCCCGCGAAATCGCCGGCGACGCGCGCATCGCCGAGCAGCAGCGCGGCCTCGGCGCGCAGCTGCAGGAGCCATGGATCCGCCGGAGCGAGCGCGATCGCGCGGTCCAGCGCCACCACCGCATCGCCCACGCGACCCGCGCGCTCGGCGGCCTCGGCCTGCGCCTGCAGGTCGGTGACCTGCGGATCGCGGACGGGCTGCACGTCGAGCTCGGTCGGCAGCGCGGCGCCGGCCTGGCGGATCACCAGGACCGCCGCGCGTGCCTTGGCGGGATCGAGCCCCGCGCGCGCGGGCGCGGCCGGCGGCGTCGACGCGCAGCCCGCCAGCAGGCCCGCGATCACGACACCATGGGCGATCCGAAGCGGCATCACGGACGGTTCCGCGGCTCGGGCGCAGGCGCCGGCTCGGGCGGCGCGGCCTTGGCCGGATCGCCGCCGCCGAACAGGTTTCGCCAGAAGCCGCCACCGGATTCGCTTTCCCCGGCAGGCGCCTCTTCGGCCGGCACGTCGCCGCCGTCCACCGGCGCGGCCGGCGCCGAGTACGGGCACGGCACCTGCGGCGGCGCGTAGCCGCGCGCGAACGGGAAGCGCTCGGCGCCCGGGCAACCGGCTTCGGTGGAATCGCTGCCAAGCATCCAGCGCCAGTCGAGGCCCTCGTCCGGCACCACCAGCGGCGAGGTCGGCAGGCGCGCGAACAGCGACGACCAGACCCGCATGCCGCCGGTCGCGCCGTAGAGGCCGGTCGCCTTGTTGGCGTCGTTTCCGACCCAGACGACGGCGAGGTGGTCGCCCGTCCAGCCCGCGAACCAGCTGTCACGGCCATCGTTCGAGGTGCCGGTCTTGCCGGCGGGCGAGAGCCGCCCCAAGCCGTCGTTGACGAGCTGGCGCGCCGTGCCGTTGGTGACCGCGCGCTGCAGCGCGACGGTGATCAGGCGTGCCGCGATCGCATCACCTTCCTGCGCGGGCGCGGGATCGGCGTCGTAGCGATTGAGCGCGCGACCGTTCGCGTCGAGCACGCCCCGCACCGCGCGCAGCGGCTGGATCTCGCCGCCGGACGCGAGGAACTGGTAGAGCTGCGCCATCGCATACGGGCTCTGGTCGACCGACCCGAGGATCAGCGACGGGCGTGCCTCGGCCTCGATTCCGGCGAGCGTGCGGATCAGGTCCGCCAGGCGCTGCGGCGTGACCTGCATGCCGATGCGCACGGTGGCCTGGTTGTAGGACATCGCGAGCGCCTGGATGACGCGCACGGTCCCATGGCTGCGGCCGTCGGAATTGCCGGGCGTCCACGGCTTCGAACGCTCCTGGCGCACGGTGATCGGCCGGTCCTCGACCCAGCTCGCGAGCGACCAGCGATCGGGCTGCGCCAGCGCGAGCAGGTAGACGAAGGGCTTGAGCAGCGAGCCGACCGGGCGCTGCGCCTCGACCGCACGGTTGAAGCCGTGCTCGGAGACCTCGCGTGCACCGACCACCGCGACGACCTCGCCGCGATGCACGTCGGTGACGACCATCCCGGTCTGCAGCGCGGGGCCGCGACGTCGGTCGAGCGACTTGAGCGTGCGACTGACCGCGCCCTCGGCATAGGCCTGCGCCGAGGGCGACATGCCCGTCATCACCGCGAGGCCCGCGCCGATGAGTTCGTCGGACGGGTAGTCGCGCGCGAGCTGCCGGCGCACGAGGTCCACATAGGCCGGGAAGCGGTTGGGTGCGAGCGAGGTCGGGTTCTTGGTCACGCCGAGCGGCGCCTTCGCCGCGCGATCGTGCTCGGCCTGGTCGATCAGCCCCGTCTCGAGCATCTCGCCCAGCACGAAGTCGCGGCGCTGCTTGGCGCGCTCGGGATGCTTGCGCGGGTCGTAGAACGACGGCCCGCGCACGATGCCGATCAGCAGCGCGATGTGCTCGGTCTTGAGTGCGTCGAGCTCGCGGCCGAAGTAGAACTCGGAGCCTGCCGCGACGCCGTGGATGGCCTGCGAGCCGCGCTGGCCGAGGTAGACCTGGTTGAAGTAGGCCTCGAGGATCACGCTCTTGTCATAGCGCGCCTCGATCAGCATCGCGTAGAGGATCTCCTTGAACTTGCGGCGGAACGTCTGCTCGTTGCCGATGCCGAGCAGGCCCGAACGCGCGAGCTGCTGCGTGAGCGTGCTCGCGCCCTGGCGCGTGTCGCGGGAGCGCACGTTCACCCACAGCGCGCGGAACATGCCGGAGATGTCGATGCCGAAATGGCTGTTGAAGTCGCGGTCCTCGACGGCCTGCAGGCCGGTGACGAGCAGGTCCGGGACCTCGTTGATGCGCACCAGCCGGCGTTCTTCCTGCTTCTGGCCGTAGAGCGTGGCGATGCGCGCCGGGTCGAGCCGGTGCGCGCGCAGGCTCCGCCGCGATTCGAGGTCACGAACGCCGACGATGCGGCCGCCGGAGAGCGTGACCTCCACGCTGCGCGGGCGGACCACGCCGTCGACATCGCTGAAGCCGCGGCTGGCGATGCGCCAGCGGCTCCCGTCGCGCGCGTAGCTGCCGGGCCGCCGGCCGTCGCCCTCGCGGTACGCCGCCGCCTCGAGCTCGGTGCGCAGCGTGGCGGCATCCATCGGCAGGCCGGGCGCGACCTGCAACGGCCGCGCATAGACACGCGTCGGCAGCTGCCAGCGCAGCTGCCCGAAGCGCTGGCCGACCTCGTGGTTGAGATACAGCGAATAGGGAATCAGGAAACCGAGCCCGAGCCCGATCGCCGCGAGGGCCCAGGTGAGCAGTCGGCGCCGCCAGACGGGCGCCTCCCGGTGCGGGCTGCCGTCGACGGTATCGTCTTCGTCGTAATCGATTCGGGCCACGGAATGCGAGAATGAAGGGCTTGCGCCCGCCTGGCGCGAGTCTAGCGCAGCCACCCCCGCAGCCCGTCGGAACCGCTCGGGAGCGATTCACCTCGACCGGAGCGACCGGATGGACCGTCCCGCATGAGCACGCACTGGGCCGACCTCGGCTTCCTGCTGAGGCGCGCGACCGGGCTCGGACGACGCGGGCTGGCGAGCCTGCGCCAGCGCGGCCTCGCGTCGACGCTCGCGCGGGTGCGCGACGTGCTACGCCCGGCGGCGCCTGCGCAGGGCGCCGGTCTGTACGTCCCGGTGCAGGCGGCCTTCGCCCCGTTCGCGCTCGCGACCTCCGACGCACCGGTCGCCAGCATCGTGATCCCGGTCTACGACCACGTCGCGCACACCCTCGCCTGCCTGCGCGCGCTCGCCGCGCATCCACCGTCGACGCCGCACGAGGTGATCGTCGTCGACGACGGATCGTCCGATGCCACGCCCGGGCAGCTGCCGCAGATCGCCGGGCTCCGATACCACCGGCGCGCCGCGAACGGCGGCTTCATCGCCGCCTGCAACGACGGCGCGGGCCTCGCGCGTGGCGAGTACGTGGTGTTCCTCAACAACGACACCGTGCCGCAGCCCGGCTGGCTCGAGCCGCTGCTCGGCACGTTCGCCACGCATCCGGATACCGGGCTCGTCGGCGCGCAGCTGATCTACCCGGACGGACGCCTGCAGGAAGCCGGCGGGCTGGTCTTTTCGGACGCAAGCGGCTGGAACTACGGGCGCTTCGGCGACCCCGACGATCCGCGCTACGCCTACGTACGCGAGGCCGACTACTGCTCCGGCGCGGCGATCGCGATTCCGCGCGTGCTGTTCACGCACCTCGGGGGCTTCGACACGCGTTACGCCCCCGCCTACTACGAGGACACCGACCTCGCCTTCGCGGTGCGCGAGGCGGGGCTCCGGGTGCGCGTGCAACCGGCGTCGCGCGTCGTGCACTGCGAGGGCGTGACATCCGGCACCGACGTCGGCCAGGGCGTCAAGGCCTACCAGGTCCGCAACCAGGCGAAGTTCGCGGCGAAGTGGGCGCATCGCCTTGCGCAGCAGCCCGCGCCCGGCGGCGACCCGGACCGAGCGGCGACACGCGCGCGCCGGACGGTGCTCGTCATCGATGCGCTGACGCCGGATGCCACGCGCGACTCCGGTTCGCTGCGCCTGGTGAACCTGATGCGCCTGCTGCGCGACGAGGGCGCGCACGTGGTCTTCCTGCCCGCGAACCGCCGCCATGCGGGCGCGCCGACGCAGGTGCTGCAGGCGCTGGGCGTCGAAGCCTGGCATGCCCCGCATGCGCAGCGCGCGCCTGCCTGGCTGCGTCGCCACGGGCCGCGCTTCGATGCGGTCGTCGCCTGCCGCCACTACGTGCTCCGCGAATTCCTTCCGCTGCTGCGCCGGCACGCGCCGCGCGCGCGGGTCATCTTCGACACCGTCGACCTGCATTACCTGCGCGAGCGCCGCGGCGCGGAGATCGCCGGTGACGCGGCCGGCCTGCGCGCCGCCGCGCGCACCCGCGCGCTCGAGCTGGACCTCATCGCGAGGAGCGACGCGACGCTCGTGGTGAGCGACGTCGAGCGCGCGCTGCTCGCGCAGGACGCACCGCAGGCGCGGGTCGAGATCCTCTCGAATCTCCACGAGGTCGCCGGCCCCGGGCGGCCGTTCGCCGAGCGCAGCGGCGTCGTCTTCGTCGGTGGCTTCGGCCATCCGCCGAATGTCGACGCCGTGCGCTGGTTCGCGCGCGAGGTCTTCCCGATCGTGCGCGCACGCGATCCCTCGATCGCCTTCCACTGCATCGGCGCGGAACCGCCGGAGGACCTCCGCGCGCTCGCCGCCGAGCCGGGCATCGAGGTCCATGGCCACGTGCCGGACCTGTCGCCCTGGATGGACGGCGCACGCCTGGCCATCGCGCCGCTGCGCTACGGCGCCGGCGTGAAGGGCAAAGTCAACCTCAGCATGGCGCACGGCCAGCCGGTGGTCGCGACGGGCTGTGCGGTCGAGGGAATGCACCTGCGTGACGGTGAGGACGTGCTCGTCGCGGACACGCCGGAGGCCTTCGCCGACGCCGTGCTGCGCCTCTACCGTGACGAAGCGCTGTGGAACCGGCTCGCGGCGGCCGGCCGCGCGAACATCGAGCGGCACTTCTCGCTGGATGCGGCGCGCGACGTGGCGCGTCGCGTGATCCTCGGCGACTGACGCGCTAGGCGCGCCTCGCTTCCTCGACGCCCGGCAGGGCGGCGAGCCGGCCCAGCACCGCCGCGAGTTGCCCGTAGTCGCCCACGCGCAGCCGCAGTTGCACGCGCATATGCGCGCCGTCACGACCGGGCAGCGCATTGAGGCTCGCGATGCCCACGCCGTTCTGCGCGAGCACGTTGGTCACTTCCTTGAGCAGCCACTTGCGATCGAGCGCGACGAGCTCGACGTCGACCTCGTAGCCGCTGCCGGCCCGGCGCCATTCCACGGGCAGCGCGCGCTGCGGGTCCGCGGCCGCCATGCGCTGGTACGCGGCGCAGTCCGGCCGATGCACGCTCACGCCGCGCCCGCGCGTGAGGTAGCCGGCAATCGGCTCGCCCGGCAGCGGCTGGCAGCAGCGCGCGAGCTGCACGAGCAGGTTGCCGACGCCCTCGACGGTGAAATCTCCCGCGCCGCGCGCACCACTGCGCGGCGCGCGGGGGGCCGGGACCGGGGGCACGCTCGGCTCGGTCGCATGGGTCGAGCGCTCGTGCTCGAGCAGCACGCGGCCGACCTGGTGCGGGCCCACGTCACCGAGCGCGACCAGCACGTGGAGTTCGTCGTCGGTGGCCGCGTGGAAGCGCTCGCGCGCCGGCGCGAGGTCGGTGCCGAGCAGCGAGAGCCGGCGCAGTTCCTTCTCCAGCATGTCGCGCCCGGCCTGCACGTTGCGCTCGCGGTCGAGCCGGTTGAACCACGTGCGCACCTTCTCGCGCGAGCGGCTGCTGGCGAGGAAGCCGTTCGACGCGACGAGCCAGTCCCGACGCGGCTCCGAGACCTTGCCGGTGAGGATCTCCACGCGATCACCACTGCGCAGGCGATGGTCGAGCGGCACGATGCGGCCGTCGACCTTCGCACCGCGGCAGCGATGCCCGACCTCGGTGTGCACGTGGTAGGCGAAGTCGAGCGGCGTCGCGCCGGCGGGCAAGTCGACCACCTCGCCCTTCGGCGTGAGCACGTAGAGGCGGTCCTCGACGAGCTCGCTGTCGAGCGCGCCGGCAAGCGCGGCGTCCTCGCCCGCCTCGGCCGAATGCTCCAGCAGCCGCCGCATCCAGGCGATCTTGCGCTCGAAGGCGGCGGCGGCCTGCGCCGAGGCGCCGCCCGGTCCCGCGCCCTCCTTGTACTTCCAGTGCGCCGCGACGCCGAGCTCGGCCTGGCGGTGCATCTCGTGGGTGCGGATCTGCACCTCGAGCGTCTTGCCTTCCGGGCCGACGACCGCCGTGTGCAGTGAGCGGTAGTCGTTGCGCTTCGGGCGCGCGATGTAGTCGTCGAACTCGCTCGGAATCGGCACCCAGGTCGCGTGCACGATGCCGAGCGCGGCGTAGCAGCCGGCGACGTCGTCGACGAGCACGCGCACCGCACGCAGGTCGTAGAGCTCGCCGATCGGTACCGCCTTGCGCTGCATCTTCTTCCAGATGCTGTAGATGTGCTTCGGCCGTCCGACGACCTGCGCGGCGACGCCCTGCGCATCGAGCGCGTCGCGCAGCACCCGCACGACGTCGTCGATGTAGGCCTCCCGCGCGATGCGCTTCTCGTCGAGGAGGCGGGCGATCTGCTGGTAGGTCTCCGGCTCGAGGAAGCGGAAGGCCAGGTCCTCGAGTTCCCACTTGAGCTGCCAGATGCCGAGCCGGTTCGCGAGCGGTGCATGGATGTCGCGCGTCAGGCGTGCGAGCTCGCGGCGCTCGGGCTCTGGCAGCGCGGCCGCCTGGCGCAGGCGCGCGAGCTGGCGCGCGAGCAGCACCGGGACCACGCGCAGGTCGCGGACCATGGCGAGCAGCAGGCGGCGCAAGCCCTCGCTCCCACGCGCACCGCCCTGCTGCGCATGCAGCGTCCACACCGGCTCGGCGGCCCGTTGCCCGTCGAGCAGCGCGGCGATGCCCGGAAAGCGCGCTTCGAATGCCGGGCCCAGCCCGGCCGCGAGCCCGGGCCATGCGGCGACCAGCGCCGACGCCACCATGTCGCCGTCGGCGCCGAGCCGCGCGAGCGCGTCGAGGCTCGCGGTGAGCTCGCTCCACGTGCGCGCATCCACCGAACCCGCCGGGACGTTCGCGAGCACCTCGCGCACGGACGGCGGGAGCACCGCCGCGGCCGGCAGGGCGAGCGCGTCGTCGAGACGATGCAGGGTGGGCGGTTCGGCATCCATGGTCGTCCTACACTAGCCGCGGGTCGCGGAACGGAACAGCCTGCAACGCGGCGCGATGGCCATAGCGCGCGTCGCGCGGGTCTTTCTGGTAAATCGTCGGCTGTCCCCGCCGCCGCGGGATCGCGCACGGAACCCGCCATGAAGACCTTCGCCACCTCCGCCCTGCTCGCGCTCGCGCTGCTCAGCCCCGCCGCGGGCGCGCAGGACGCCTACGTCGATATCGAAAAGCGCCTGAGCCCGGCGCAGATGCGCGAGACCGGGCTCGATCGGCTGTCGCCCGAGCAGCTCGCGCTCCTCAACCGGCTGCTCAGCGACGAGCGCGCGAACGTCGTCCAACAGGCGACGGTCGAGGCGCGCCGCGCGGCCCGCGCCGAAGCGCCCCCCGCCGCGCCGGCGCGGCAGGCCTTCGAGAGCACGATCCAGGGCCCGTTCACCGGCTGGAACGTCGGTACCGTATTCACTCTGGCGAACGGCCAGCGCTGGCGCGTGGTCGACGGCAGCTACTCGACGCGGCGCATCGAGTCGCCCAAGGTGCGCGTGCGGCCGGGGCTGGTGAGCGGGTTCTACCTGCAGGTGGACGGCCACTCGCCCAGTGCGACGGTCCGACTCGTCAAGTAAAGGGGCGGCACTCAGCCGCGCAGTTGCGACAGGCGCGTCGCCAGCTTCTTCGGGGACACGCCGCCGCGCGCACCCAGTTCCTGTGCGAACAGCGAGACGCGCAGCTCCTCCAGCTCCTGGCGCAGCGCCTGCCAGGCCGGATCGTTCGCTGCGGCCGCGCCCGCCTCATCGAGTGCCTGCGCGAACGGGCGCAGCTCGAGCATGCGGGCCTGGTCGCGACCGGGATCGCGCAGTGCGCGCTCGGCACGCAGCGACAGCGCCTTCAGGTAGCGCGGGTACTCCCGCAGCAGGAGCGCCGGCGTGTCGCGCAGGAAGCCCGGCGGCGTGAGCGAGGCCAGGTGCGCACGCATGTCGTCGAGATTGCCGCTCGCCCAGCCCATCAGCGGCGACTCGAGCTTCGCACGCACTTCGGCGACCGCGGCGAGGATCGCTTCCGCCTGCCGGAGTCGCGCCGTCGCCTCGGGGAACAGGCCCTTCGCGACCTGCTCGCGGCGCGTCGCGAAGGCCTCGGCATCGCGGATCCCGACGAGGTCGTCGGCCGTCAAGGCCTCGAAGGCGCCCTCGGCGAGATCCAGGCGCAGGCGATCGCCTTCCTTCAGCGAGGCGGCCTCGCCGGTGCGCGGCGCGGCGGACTCGATCGCGGCATAGAGGAGTGCGGTCTTCGGCGCGACGGGCAGCTGCTTGCGCGCCTGGCGCAGGCGATCGGCCAGCGCGAGCCGCAGCAGGCGGCGTACGCCGTCGGGATGCCGGCGCTCGGCGTCGCTGCGCTGCGCGAAGACCTGCAACGACGCGCTGTCGCCCTCGTCCTGCAGCGCCGGGAACGCGGGGACGCCGCCGGCGCCGCGGACCGCAACCGGGATCGGCGTGGCCGGAAACTCGGTGAGGCCCTCGCGGGCGAGGCCGCTCGCGGCCTTCTCGGCGAAGGCCTCGGCGGCGAGCGCGCCGAAGCGCTCGCGCAGCGCGTCGAGGTCGCGCGATTCAGCGAGAACATGCCGGCCGTCTCGATCGAGCAGGCGCAGCGCGACGCGCAGGTGCGGCTCGATCGCGCCCTCGTCGAAATCCGTCGCGGCGACGGCGGCCCCGGTGAGCTTGGACAGAAAGCGCGCGAGCGTGCCGACGAACGTATCCGGCTCGGCAGGCCGCCCACCCTGCCAGGCACCATGCGCCTCGGCGAAGGCCTTGGCGAAATCCGGCGCTGGGACGTAGTTGCGCCGCTGCGCCTTCGGCAGTGAGCGGATGAGCGCGGCCGCCTTGTCGGCGACGAAGCCCGGCGCGAGCCAGGACAGCTGCGGTGCGTCGAGCGCATTGAGCAGGTGCAGCGGCACCGCGACGGTCATGCCGTCGTCCGGCGCACCGGGCTCGAAGCGGTACTTCACGGCGAGCTGCACGTCGCCCATGCGCAGGAATGGCGGAAAGCGCGAGGCCGTGGTGGCCTCACCGATCATCAGGTCGTCGAGCGACCACTCGAGTGCGGCCCTGTCGGCGGGCGCGAGCTTCGCGTACCAGGCGTCGAGGGCCTGCACGTTGTGCGCGTGCGCGGGCAGGCGGTCGAGGTACCACTGCGCCATCCACTCCTCGTCGACCACGAGCCCCGCGCGGCGCTGCTTGGCTTCCTCGTCCTTCGCCTTCGCGAGCGTGGCGAGGTTCTTCTTCAGGAACACCGAACGCGTGTTGATCTCGCCGGTGACGAGCGCATCGCGCGCGAAGATCGCGCGCGACTCCTCCGGAAACATCGCGCCGTAGTGGATCGGCCGCTTGGGCGCGAGCACGAGGCCGAACAGCGAGACCTGCTCGCTTCCGATCACGCGACCCTGCGAGCGCGACCAGCGCGGGTCGCTCTGCCGACGCGAGAGCAGGTGCGGCAGCTCGTCGATCGCCCACTGCGGCTCGATCGAGGCATTCGTGAGCGCCCAGACGCGCTCGGTGTCGAGCAGCGTGGCCGACAGCACCCACGGCGGCGGCTTGCGCGCGAGCGGCGACCCGGGGAACAGCTGGAACTTGCGGCCGCGGGGCCCGTCGTAACCGCGGTCGCTGCGCTGCCCGACCTGCGTCGGCAGGCCGGCGAGGATCGCGCGATGCAGCTTGGTGTAGTGCGCGGCGGCGGCCTTGGCATCCGGCGAAGCCTCGGTGGCGCCCGCAGCGGCGCGTTCGGCGCTGCCGACATCGCCACGTGCATCGAGGCGCTGGCCGGTCGCGGGGCTGCGGCCCTCGTCCGCTGCATTCGGCTCGAGCGTGTCGCCGCGACGGGCTGCACCGCCGGTTCGCGCCGGTATCGTGCGTGCGCCGCCCGGCGCACCGCTGCGCGATCGCCCGCGGCGAGCCGGCACGCCGCGCGTGTCTGCTATGCCTCGCGGGGCGCCGGGTTCGCCCGCGCTCGTATCGCGGGCGTGTGCGTCGGCCCAGCCCAGCTCCTCGGCCATCAGCTTCAGCTGCCGATGCAGCTCGCGCCATTCCCGCATGCGCAGGAAGCCGAGGAAGTTCTTCTCGCACCACGCGCGCAGCTTGGATTGCGTGAGGTCGGCATGCGCGGCATCGAAGGCGTCCCACAGGCGCACGATGCCGAGGAACTCCGAGCGCGGATCGGCGAACTGCGCGTGCGCGGCATCGGCCGCCCCGCGCTGGTCGGAGGGGCGCTCGCGCGGGTCCTGGATGCCGAGGAACGCCGCGATCACTAGCAGCTCGCGCAGCACGCCATGCGCCTGCGCGGCCACGAGCATGCGCGAGAGCTTCACGTCGACCGGCAGGCGCGCCATCACGCGGCCGGTCGCGGTGAGCTGGCGCGCGTCGTCCACGGCGCCGAGTTCCGCAAGTTGTTGCCAGCCGTCGGCGATCGCGCGCGGGTCGGGCGGCTCGAGGAACGGGAAGTCCTCGATGCGGCCGAGGCCCAGCGCGAGCATGCGCAGGATCACGCCGGCGAGCGCGGCGCGGCGGATCTCCGGGTCGGTGAATTCAGCGCGCGACTGGAAATCCGCCTCCGAATAGAGGCGGTAGCAGGTGCCCTCCGAGACGCGCCCGCAGCGGCCCATGCGCTGGTTCGCACTGGCCTGGCTGACCGGCTCGATGTGCAGGCGGTCGAGCTTGGCGCGCGGGCTGTAGCGCTTGACGCGGGCCAGCCCCGGATCGACGACATAGCGGATGCGCGGCACCGTGAGTGACGTCTCGGCGACATTGGTCGCCAGCACGATGCGGCGCTGCGGGCCCGGGTTGAAGACGCGATCCTGGTCGCGCGTGGAGAGCCGCGCGTACAGCGGCAACACCTCGGTATGGCGGTACTTGCGGCGCTCGAGCGCCTGGTGCGCGTCGCGGATCTCGCGCTCGCCGGGCAGGAAGATCAGCACGTCGCCGCGCGGATCCTCCGACGTGATCTCGTCGCATGAGGCGACGATCGCCTCGTTGACGGTGCGCGCACCGTCGCGGTCGGCCTCGTCGGGCAGCGGGCCGCGCCGCGCACCCGGCGACGTATTCGCTTCCGACTCGCCGTCCAGCGGCCGGTAGCGCACCGAGACCGGATAGCCACGGCCTTCCACGCTCACCACCGGCGCATCGGCGAAATGCGCGGCGAAGCGTGCGGTATCGATCGTCGCCGAGGTGATGATCACCTTCAAATCGCGCCGGCGTTCGAGCAACTGCTTGAGGTAGCCGAGCAGGAAGTCGATGTTGAGCGAACGCTCGTGCGCCTCGTCGATCAGCAGCGTGTCGTAGCGCGAGAGCCAGCGATCGGACTGGATCTCGGCGAGCAGGATGCCGTCGGTCATGAACTTCACGACCGTGTCCTCGCCGACGTTCTCGGTGAAGCGCACTTGGTAACCGACCGCGCCGCCCATCGGCACCTGCAGCTCCTCGGCGACGCGGCGCGCCACCGCGCGCGCGGCGATCCGCCGCGGCTGCGTGCAGCCGATCATGCCCGCCGCGCCACGGCCCGCGGCGATGCAGAGCTTGGGGATCTGCGTCGTCTTGCCCGAGCCGGTCTCGCCTGCGATCACCACGACCGGGTGTTCACGGATGAGGGCCACAATGCGCTCGGCTTCGGCGGCGATCGGCAATGCCTCGTCCACCGTCGCCTGCGGCAGGTTCCGTGCACGGGCGGCGCGTTGCGCCGTCGACGCGGCGAGCGCCTGTTCGAAGGCCTCTCGACGCACGGCATCGGCGGGCGCCTGCTTCCATCGGCTCCACAGCCCATGCAGGCGCCCACGGTCGCGCGTCATCGCCTCGTCGAGGCGACGCCGGGCGTCCTGCAGCACGGCATCGGGGCGGGGTGCGATAGGCATCGTGGATCGTTTCGAGAAGGACGTTCTATTTCACAACCGTCGTAACGCGGCGGTATTTTCGCCCATCACCCGGCAGGACTTCGGAGAATCGACATGCAGAACGGATCCGACACGCGGCAGACCCCCCTCGGCGGCAGCGGCCTCGCGGTCGCGAGCGGCATGCCGCACGTGAATATCGGGATCGACGAGGCCGATCGCAAGGCAGTCGCCGAGGCGCTCTCGGGCTATCTCGCCGACGCGTTCACCCTCTACCTCAAGACTCACAACTTCCACTGGAACGTGACGGGGCCGATGTTCAACGCCCTGCACAACATGTTCGAGGCGCAGTACACCGAGCAGTGGGGCGCCCTGGACGACCTCGCCGAGCGCATCCGCGCGCTGGGCTTCAACGCGCCGGGCTCGTACGCGGAGTTCATCCGGTTGACCTCGCTGCCCGAAGAGCCGGGCCTGACCGACACGGTCGACTGGCGCGAGATGGTCCGCCAACTCGTGGTGGGCAACGAGGGCGTCTGCCGCACGGCGCGCGAGGTGCTCGCACGCGCCGACGAGGCCGGCGACGATCCGACCGTCGACCTCATGACCCAGCGGCTGCAGACGCACGAGAAGTACGCCTGGATGCTGCGCTCGCTGCTCCAGTAAGCGGCAGCGGCGTCGCGACGAAGGCCGGCCCGGTGCCGGCCTTCGTCGTTTTCGACGGGTCGCCGACCGCGCCGGGTACCCGACGCGTCGCACTCGGGGGAGCGTCGCCACGGCTGCGACCCGACGTGGCCGGCGTCCGCGCCTTTCAGCACCCATGGGGCCGGAAGGCCGGATAATTCCCACACCGGATCGCGTCCAGCGCCGGTAGGCGGCTCCCGGTCGCGTCCCCATATTCGTGCCACGACCGACAGACCGCCCCCGATGTCCGAACCCGCCCTCGACCTCCTCCACCGCGTCTTCGGCCACACGGCCTTCCGCGGCGAGCAGGGCCGGATCGTCGAGCACGTGGCCGGCGGCGGCGATGCACTGGTGCTCATGCCCACCGGCGGCGGCAAGTCGCTGTGCTACCAGGTGCCCGCGCTGCTGCGCCCGGGCTGCGCGATCGTGGTCTCGCCGCTCATCGCGCTCATGCAGGACCAGGTCGAGGCGCTGCTGCAGCTCGGCGTGCGCGCGGCGTTCCTCAATTCCACGCTCGACGGCGAAGCGGCGGCGGACGTCGAGCGGCGGCTCCTGCGCGGCGAGCTCGACCTGCTCTACGTCGCGCCCGAGCGTTTGCTCACCGGCCGTTTCCTGTCGTTGCTCGACCGGGCCGAGCTCGCGCTGTTCGCGATCGACGAGGCGCACTGCGTCTCGCAGTGGGGCCACGACTTCCGGCCCGAATACCGCCAGCTCACCGTGCTGCACGAGCGCTGGCCCGACGTGCCGCGCATCGCGCTCACGGCGACGGCCGACGCGCCGACGCGGCGCGAGATCGTCGAGCGCCTCGCGCTGGAGGACGCGCAGCAGTTCGTCAGTTCGTTCGACCGCCCGAACATCCGCTACACGGTGGTTGCGAAGGACGGCGGCGGCACGCGGCAACTGCTCGACTTCCTCGCGCGGCACCCGGGGCAGAGCGGCATCGTGTATGCCTTCTCGCGCAAGCGCGTGGAATCCGTTGCCGAGCAGCTGTGCAAGGCCGGGCTGAAGGCCCTGCCCTACCACGCCGGCATCGACGCAGGCATCCGCGCCGCGAACCAGCGCCGCTTCCTGCAGGAGGACGGCATCGTGATGGTCGCCACCATCGCCTTCGGCATGGGCATCGACAAGCCGGACGTGCGCTTCGTGGCGCATGTCGACCTGCCCAAGTCGATCGAGGGCTATTACCAGGAGACCGGCCGCGCCGGCCGCGACGGCGATGCGTCCGAAGCCTGGCTCAGCTACGGGCTCGGCGATGTCGTGAGCCTGCGGCAGATGATCGAGCAGGGCGAGGCCTCGGGCGAGCGCAAGCAGCTCGAGCTGCGCAAGCTCGACGCGCTGCTGGGCTACTGCGAATCCACCGGCTGCCGCCGGCAGGCGCTGCTTCGCTGGTTCGGCGAGGAACGCGACGGCGCCTGCGGCAACTGCGACAACTGCCTGTCGCCCCCCGTCAGCTGGGACGGCACCGAGGCCGCGCGCAAGGCGCTGTCGTGCGTGTTCCGCACCGGCCAGCGCTTCGGCGTGGGGCATCTCATCGACGTGCTCCGCGGCACCCAGACGGAGAAGGTGCGCCAGTTCCGCCACGAGTCGCTCAGCACGTTCGGCATCGGCAGCGACCTCGACGACCGGCAGTGGCGCAGCGTCTTCCGCCAGCTCGTTGCGGCGGGCCTGGCCACCGTCGACGTCGAGCATTTCGGGGCCCTGCGCCTGACCGAGGCGAGCCGTCCGCTGCTCAAGGGCGAAACGACGCTGCGGCTGCGTGCGGAGCCGGCGCCGACGTCGCGGCCGCGCCGCGACCGCCGCACGAGCGAGGGCGAGGCCTTCGATCTCGATCCGGCGTCCCTCGCGCGCTTCCAGGCGCTGCGGCAGTGGCGCGCGCAGGCCGCGCGCGAGCAGAACGTGCCCGCCTACGTGATCTTCCACGACGCCACGCTGCGTGCGATCGCCGAGGCCGACCCGGCCGACATCGACGACCTCGCGCGCATTCCCGGCATCGGCACGACGAAGCTCGATCGCTACGGCGAGGCCGTGCTGCAGCAGCTGTTCGACGCGGCCTGAGGCGCCCTACGACGCCAGACCGTCTCGGCGACCCGCGCCCCGCTGCGCAACAGCGCCTCGTCGGCGCCCCGGGCCACGGCGAAGCCGTGCAGGCCGATCTCCAGAACCAGCGCATCTCCGAGCATCTCGAGCCCGATGTCCACCGTACGCACATAGCGCATCGGCGCCGCCGCGACCGACGGCAGCGCATGCGCGAAGCGCGTGGGCACGACGACGAGCGCGCCATCGATGCGGCGGAAGAGATCGAGGTTCACGGGGTCCCGGAAGCGGCGCGGCATGGCGCCGGAGCGCCACGAACCGACAGCGTATAGCGAGATGCCCGCAGCCGCCTGAATGTCGCATCCGGCGCGGATGAACGGCGGCAGGCCACGTCTGGACGGCGCGCCGATGCCGCCTCGCAGCGGCAGCCCGTGGATGCCGAGCCGATGGCCGGTGCGTGTCATGAAGCGCACGCGGAGGCGATGCGGCGCACGTGCGGCATGCACGAATGGTGGGTCGTGATGGATTCGAACCATCGACCAGCGGATTAAAAGTCCGATGCTCTACCGACTGAGCTAACGACCCACGCCACCGGACGGACCGGCGCCGGCTGCGCCGGGGGCGCGATCTTACCCCACTTGGTCCCCGCCTTCATGGACGGCGGCGTAGCGCGTCTGGTCCGCCGCGCCGGCCGCCTCGAAGCCCTGCGCGCGCAGGCGGCAGGCGTCGCAGCGCCCGCAGGCGCGGCCCTGCGCGTCGGCCTGGTAGCAGGAGACCGTCAGGTGGAAGTCGACGCCCAGGCGAAGGCCCTCGCGCACGATGTCGGCCTTGCTCATGTGCTGCAGCGGCGCGTGCACGCGCAGGCCGGCACCCTCGACCCCCGCCTTCGTCGCGAGGTTCGCGAGCCGCTCGAACGCGGCGATGAACTCGGGACGGCAGTCGGGATAGCCCGAATAGTCGACCGCATTGACGCCGCAGAACAGGTCCGCCGCGCCCAGTACCTCGGCCCAGCCGAGCGCGAGCGACAGCATGATGGTGTTGCGCGCCGGCACGTAGGTGACCGGGATCGCATCGCCGCTGTCGCCCGCGGTGGGCACGTCGATGGCGGCATCCGTGAGTGCGGAGCCGCCGATGCTGCGCAGGTCGACGTCCACCACCTTGTGCGCCGCGCCAAGTGCGTGCGCGACCCGCTTGGCGGCGTCGAGCTCGGACGTATGCCGCTGGCCATAGCGCACGCTCAGCGCGTGCACCTCGAAACCCTGCGCCTTCGCGATCGCCACGACGACAGCGGAATCCATGCCGCCCGAAAGGAGGACGACGGCTTTGCGGGGCGATGCGGACATGGTCGATCGGTTCGGCAGGAATGCGCAGGACGGCGCGGAGGGAATCGGGTCGTGCGCAGCGATGCGGCCGCAGGTGGGCTTGCGGCGCAGGGGCGACCGGGGGCGCTAGCGTCCCGGCTCCTCGCCCCACAGCACCTTGTGCAGTTGCAGCTGGAACCGTACCGGCAGGCGATCGTCGACGATCCATTGCGCGAGGTCGCGCGGCGCCACCTGGCCATGGCTCGGCGAGAACAGCACATCGCAGCGCGCGGGGAGCGCGTGCTCGGCGACGATCCCGCGCGACCACTCGTAGTCCTCGCGCGAGCAGATCACGAACTTGACCTCGTCGCGGGGCGTGAGCAGCGGAATGTTCTCCCAGCGGTTGCGGTGCACCTCGGCCGAGCCCGGCGTCTTGATGTCGACCACGCGCGAGACGCGCGGGTCGACGGCGCCGATGTCGAGCGCGCCCGAGGTCTCCAGCGAGACCATGTACCCCGCGTCGCACAGGCGTTGCAGCAGGACCAGGCACCGCTTCTGCGCGAGCGGCTCGCCGCCGGTCACGCAGACATGGCGCACGCCCAGACGCGCGACCTCGGCCAGGATCGCGTCGATCTCCCACCAGTCGCCGCCGTGGAACGAATAGGTGGTGTCGCAGTACTGGCAGCGCAGCGGGCAGCCGGTCAGGCGCACGAAGACCGTGGGCCAGCCGACGGAATTCGACTCGCCCTGAAGCGACAGGAAGATCTCGGTCAGGCGCAGCCGCTCGGCGGCCGCGACGACCGCGGGGGCGGACAGGCTCATCCGGCGATTTTAGCGCCACGCTCCACGGCGCGGCTGTACCGCGGCCTCAGCGCGCGCCGAGGGCCTGCAGGCGCTCGGCGGCCGAGCGGGCGGCGTCGGTGCCGGGATAGCGCTCGACCACCTCGGCGAAGGCGGCGCGCGCGGCGTCGTCCTGCCGCAGGCTGAGCCGGGTGAGCCCGAGCTTGAGCAACGCACCGGGCGCCTTGTCGTGGGTCGGGAAGCGGTCGAGGAGCTGCTCGAACTGCTCCAGCGCCAGCGCATAGTTGCGGGTGGCGTAGTAGCTCTCGCCGAGCCAGTAAAAGCCGTTGGGGGCGTACACGCCGCCCGGATAGCGGTCGAGGAAGTCGGCGAACAGGCGCGAGGCGTCGGCGTAGCGACCGGCCTTCAGGGCATCGAAGGCGACGTTGTAGGCGTCGAGTTCGGCGCCCGTGGGGATCGCGGACGTCGCGCCGGTGCGCACCGGCGCGGGGCGGCTCGTCGCGGACGGCGTGGTGGGCGTCGCAACGCGCCGCGGCGCGACCGTCGGCGGAACCGTCGAAGCGGCCGTTGCCGCAGGCGTGGCGCCCGGTGATGCCGCGCGCGGGCCGCCCCCTTCGAGCCGCTGCAGGCGGCTGTCGGTGTCGGCATCCATCGCGCGCTGGGTGGAGCGCAGCTGCTCGTTGGCCTGCTGCAGCTCCTCGACCTGCGAACGCAGCGCCTGCACCTCGCTGCGCAGCTGCGCGAGCTGGTTGAGAAGGTCGGTGTTGCCCTGCGTGTTGAGCGAGCGCTGCTCGAGAATCGCCACGCGGTCGGCGAGGCTCGCGCGTTGTGCGTGGGCGGACGGCGCGAGCGCGACCAGAAGCGCGGCGGCGAGGACGGACAGGATCGGGCGCATCGCGATGCCGGGAGCCAGGGGAGCGGGGAGTATGCGGCGGCGCCGACCGGCCGGGCCAGCCGGCCGCTGAATCCTCCGCGCCGCCTGAGCCGACCGTCCTCGGCACCCTTCCGGCCACGCGGATGCCATGGCGGGTTCCGCCGACGACCTCAAACGGAAACGGGCCGCGCGAGGCGGCCCGTCGGTGATGCGTTCCGCGCCGATCAGCGCTCGCGGTAGGTGATCTCGACGCGGCGGTTGCGCGACCAGCAGTCCTCGCCGGACTCGGTGCAGACCGGCTTCTCCTCGCCGTAGCTGTTGGCGGTGATCTGCCCGCCCGAGCCGCCGGCGGCCTGCAGGGCCGACGAGATCGCGCCCGCGCGGCGCTCGCCGAGGCCGAGGTTGTACTCGCGCGAGCCGCGCTCGTCGGCATGGCCCTCGAGCGCCATGCGCGAGGACGGCCGGTCGCGCAGGTACTTCGCGTGGCAGTTCACGATGCTCTGGAACTCGGGCTTCAGCGTGTCCTGGTCGAGGTCGAAGTAGACGACGCGCTGGCGCAGGCAGCTGTCCGTATCGAGGTCGCCGGGGCCGTAAAGGCCCGAGGTCGACGGCGGGGTCACGATGCCCGGCTGGGTGGTGCCGGTGCCGGCGCCGTTGTCGACCGGCGGGGCTTCCTTGACCTTCTTCGAGCACGCCATGGCGAGCGTGCAGAGGGTCGCGACGACGACGAGCTTGCTGGCGGAGCGGATATCCATGGTCGTTCCTTCTTCAGGGTTCGATCGGGGTGACGGTCGGTCAGCGGGCCGTGCGGTACGGGCCCCAGGTCGGCTCGCGCACGTCGCCGTCGGTGGGCAGCCGCAGGCGCACGCGCGCATCGCCGGAAACGGTGTAGAGCACGCCGCGGCCGCCTTCGCGCGCGGCGTAGACGAGCATCGCGCCGTTCGGGGCGAAGCTCGGCGACTCGTCGAGCGAGCCCGGCGAGAGCAGGTTCCAGCGTGCGCCGCCGACGCTCGAATCCATCAGCGCGATGCGGTAGACGTTGCCGGCGCCCTGCGCGGTCGCGATCTTCTTGCCGTCGAAGGAGACGGTCGGGCTCGCGTTGTAGGTGCCGCTGAAGCTCACGCGCGTGGCGCTGCCGCCGCCCGCGCCGACCTGGTAGATCTGCGGACGCCCGCCGCGGTCGGAGGTGAAGTAGATCCGCGAACCGTCCGCGCTCCAGGTCGGCTCGGTGTCGATGCCGAAGTGGCTGGTGAGCTGGGTGAGGCCGCGGCTGCCGAGGTCCATCACATAGATCTCGGGATTGCCGGTGCGCGAGAGCGTCATCGCCAGACGCCGGCCGTCCGGCGAGAAATCGGGGGCGCCGTTGATGCCGCGGAACTGCGCGATCTTCTCGCGTGCGCCGGTGGCGATGGTCTGGATGTAGATCGCCGAGCTGCCGCCCTCGAAGCCGACGTAGGCCAGGCGGGCGCCGTCGGGGCTCCACGACGGCGAGAGCAGCGGCTCGGTCGAGCGCACGACGGTCTGCGGGTTGTAGCCGTCGCTGTCGGCGATCACCAGCGCGTAGCGCGCGCCGCCGCCGGTACCGCTCGCGGTGACGTAGGCGATCCGCGTGTAGAACGCGCCGCGCACGCCGAGGATCTTCTCGTAGATCGCGTCGGCGATCTGGTGGGCGACGTCGCGCATCGCATTGCCGCGCGCGGTCATCGCGAAGCCGAGCAGGCGCGTCTGGCGGGCGACGTCGAGCAGCTCGTATTCGACGCGGTAGGCGCCGCCCTCGGCGTCGAGCACGCGCCCGACGACCACGTAGTCCTGGTTCACCGCGCGCCACGCCGGATAGTTCAGCTGCTCGCTGCGCGCCGGACGCTCGGGCAGGCTCGCCTCGGGCATCGGCCGGAACTGGCCCGAGCGGGCGAGGTCCGCGGCGATCACCCCGGCGACATCGGTCGAGGGTGCGTTGCCGCCCTGGTAGGCCATCGGCACCACGGCGATCGGGAGCGCGGCGGCGTTGGCGCCGACGATGTCGACCTCGAGACGGTTCTGCGCGAGCGCCGTCAGCGGCGCGGTCAGCAGGGCGAGGAGGAGCGCGACGAGGATCCGCATCATTTCACCGGTGGGCAGCTGAACAACCTTAACAGTTTCCGAGCACGGGCTTGCTCACGCCTGAATCACGGGCTCACTCGTCACGGAAGCGGAAGGCGATATCCCGCTTGAAGACGCTTTCGAACCCTTCGTACGGCAGCGGCTGCGCCATCAGCACGGCGCTCTCGATCGAGCGCCGTGCGGCCTCGTCGTAGCTGCAGGGCTCCTCCGTGCGCGCCTCTCGCACGAGGCCCCCAGGGCTCTGCGTGATCACGAGGCGGCACAGCCCGGCGACGCGGTCGATGTTGCCCGGCCGCTTCCACTTGGCGCGGATCGCCTCCGATAGCGCGGCCACGTAGCGTGCCTGCAGGTCACTGCTGTCGCCTCCGCTCGCGGCTGCGTCCGAACGCGCCGATTCCTCCGCGGCACTCCCCCCCTGCCGCTCGCGCAGCTCGGCGACCTGCTGCGCGCGTTCGGCGGCGAGGCGCTGCTCGCGGATCTGCGCGGCGCGCTGGCGCCGGATCGCGGCGAGGCGGGCCTCGTCAACCTGCTGCGGCGGCGGGGTCGCCTGCTGCTCGCGCTGCTTCGGCGGTGTGGTGAGGTCGACCTGCGCCTGCCGGCGCTTCTCTTCCTGCTCCTTCGAATCGGTGGCCGCGAGCGGCGTGGGTGCGTCGACCACCTCGTCCTGGTCGACGTCCTCGGGCTGCGGGAGCATCGCCTGCGGCTCGGGCTGGGCCTCGGGCGGTGCCGCCTCGGGCTCCGGCTCGGGTTCGGGCTCCGGTTCCGGCGGCTCGATGGGCTCGGCCTCCTGCCGCAGCGTGCGCTGCATTGCGCCGCTCAGCGCGCTCGCCTCGACGACGTCCGCGGCCATGCCGCCCGCCGCCTCGGCCGGGCGCGTGCGATCCGCCCACCACATCGACAGCACGAACAGCCCGACGATCGCCAGATGCACCAGCACCGCCAGCACGACGGCGCGCGCGGTGTCGGCGGTGTCGTTCCTCACTTCGTGGTGTCCTTCGGGGCGCTGATCAGCGAGACCTTGTCGACGCCGGCGTCCTTGAGCACGTCGATCGCCTCGGTGACCGTCTGGTAGCTCGCGCTGCCGTCCGCGCCGATCAGCACCTGCGCCTCCGGGTTCTCGGCCACGATGGCCGACAGGCGCGACGTCAGGTCCGCGGCGGTCACCGCCTCCTTGGTGCCGGCCTTCACGATCAGCGTGTAGTTGCCGTCCGCATCGACCTGCACCACCACCGGGTCGGTCTTCTGCTGCAGCGACTTCGCGTTCGACTTCGGCAGGTCGATGTCGACGCCGAGGTTCAGCAGCGGCGCGGTGATCATGAAGATCACCAGCAGCACGAGCATCACGTCGATGTAGGGCACGACGTTGATCTCGCTCTTGAGCTTGCGCTTGCGATGGCGCCGCAGTGCGATCGACATGGCCTCAACCTTCCAGGTGCGCCTGCCGCTGCAGGATCGAGGAGAACTCCTCGGCGAACGCCTCATACCGGCTCGCGAGCCGCTCCACCGCGGTGGCGAAGCGGTTGTAGGCCCAGACTGCGGGAATCGCGACGAACAGGCCGATCGCGGTGGCGAGCAGCGCCTCGGAGATGCCGGGCGCGACGTCCTTGATGCCCACCTGCTGCCCGCTGTTGGCGAGCTGGTGCATCGTCACCATGATGCCGAACACCGTGCCGACGAGACCGATGTAGGGCGCGGTCGAGCCGATGTTCGCGAGCAGCTCGAGATTGTGTTCCAGCCCGTCGAGCTCGCGCGAGGCGGTCGCGCGCATCGCGCGCTGCGCGCCTTCGAGCTGCGTGCGCGGGTCCACGCCCTTGCGCTGGCGCAGGCGGTTGAAGTCGCGGAAGCCTGCTTCGAAGATAGCCTCCATGCCGGCGATGTCGCGGCCCCGGCCCGTGGCGCCCTCGTAGAGCTTGGTGAGCTCCGCGCCGGACCAGAAGCGCTCCTCGAACTGCTCGGCCTCGCGCGCGGCGCGGCGCAGCAGCGCGCGCTTGCGGAAGATGATCACCCACGAGGCGATCGAGGCGACCACGAGCAGCGCCATGATCAGCTGCACCGGCAGGCTGGCCTCGCCGATGAGCCGCGCCCAGTCGAGCGACGCCGGCGCGGCCGCACCCGCGGCCGCCGTGGCGGCCTGCGCGGTCTCGGCGAGCGGCTGCGCGTCGACGGCCGCGCTCTCGGGAAGCGCCTGCACGGCGGTCGCGGACTGCAGCATCGGCAGCAGGCTCATCGACGACCCTCCGGACGGGTGATGGACGGGCGGATGCGGGGCATTACGGTCATGCGGAATCTCCGGGCCGGGCGTCCGGCCCTCCGGTGGACGGGGCCTGCAGGGCCTTCAGCGCGGCATGCAGGTCGGCGGGAATGGGCATCGGGCGGAAACTCGCGGCATCGAGCGACGCGATTCTGACCGTGGCGTCGAGCAGGCGTTCCCCGCCGCGCAGGATCGCCTGCCGGAAGATCAGGCTGGCGCGGCGGCAGTCGACAAGCTCCACGCCCACCTCCAACGCATCGTCGAGGCGGGCAGGTCTGAGGAAGTCGATCGTCATCGCGCGGACGACGAAGACGACGCCGGCCCGGCGCAGCGCCTCCTGGCCGTGGCCGTGGTGGCGCATCCAGTCCGAGCGCGCGCGCTCCATGAAGGCGAGGTACTGCGCGTGGTAGACCACGCCGCCGGCGTCGGTGTCTTCCCAGTAGATGCGGACCGGCAGGCTGAAGGGGCTCGGCATGTCGCGGCGCCCGCGCAGGTGCGGGCGTGGCGGTGGGGGCCGCCCAGTCTACCCGCGACGGCCGTCACGGGTGGACGCGCAGCCCCGGCCGCGGTTCAGCGGGCATCGATGCGCGCTGCAGTAGCGGTGCGGGCGCTGGATCCTCCCTGCCGCGACGCATGCGGGGTGATGTGCGGCGGATGCGAGCGGGGCACGATCCATGCGGAACGAGGTTCCGCCGGGCCGCGGCCGGGGCGCGATGCCGCGCACCTGTGCCAGGGGTGACGCGGGCATGCGGATCGTGCAGCGCGCGGCGGCGCGTTGCCGCGGCATCGGATCTGCGTCCCGCCGCGGCGGCTCAATCGACCTGCGGCGTCGCCGGTGGCTCGAACAGGTCCGGCGCCTTCGCACGCGGGGTGAAACCGAGGTGCCGATAGGCCTTCGGCGCCGCCATGCGGCCGCGCGCGGTGCGGATCAGGTAGCCCTGCTGGATCAGGAACGGCTCGACCACGTCCTCGAGCGTGCCGCGCTCCTCGCTCAGCGCCGCGGCGAGCGATTCCACGCCGACCGGGCCGCCGTCGAACGAGCCGATGATGGTGCCGAGCAGGCGCCGGTCGAGCTCGTCGAAACCTTCCGGATCGACCTTGAGCATGGTCATCGACTCGAACGCCGTTTCCGAGGTGATCGTGCCGTCGCCGCGCACCTGCGCGAAGTCGCGCACGCGCCGGAGCAGGCGATTGGCGATGCGCGGCGTGCCACGCGAGCGCCGCGCGATCTCGCCGGCGCCGTCCGGCGTGCAGCTGATGCCGAGGATCTGCGCCGAGCGCTGCACGATCTTGGTGAGTTCTTCGGCCGTGTAGAACTCCAGGCGCTGCACGATGCCGAAGCGGTCGCGCAGTGGCGCGGTAAGCAGGCCCGCGCGGGTCGTCGCGCCGATCAGCGTGAACGGCGGCAGGTCGATCTTGATCGAGCGGGCCGCGGGGCCCTCGCCGATCATGATGTCGAGCTGGAAGTCCTCCATCGCCGGATACAGCACTTCCTCGACCAGCGGCGAGAGGCGATGGATCTCGTCGACGAACAGCACGTCGTGCGGCTGCAGGTTGGTGAGCAGCGCGGCGAGGTCGCCGGCCTTCTCGATCACCGGGCCCGAGGTCTGCCGCAGGTTCACGCCGAGCTCGTTGGCGATCACCTGGCTCAGCGTGGTCTTGCCCAGGCCCGGCGGGCCGAAGATCAGCACGTGGTCGAGCGCCTCGCCGCGGCCCTTCGCGGCCTCGATGTAGATCCCCATCTGCTCGCGCACCGGGGCCTGGCCGAGGTATTCGGCGAGGCGCTTGGGGCGGATGGAGGCTTCGACCGCGGCGTCCTCGTTCGTGGCGCCGGCGGCGATGATGCGGTTCTCGGTCATCCGGCGATTATGGCCCGGCGCGGATCACCCGATGCGACGGCCGCTCAGATCTCGACCTGCGCGCCCAGCTCGACCAGGCGGTTGCCGGGAATCCGGAAGAAGCCGGTGGCCGGCGCTGCGTTGCGGTGCATGAGCGCGAACAGCTTGTCGCGCCAGACCGGCATGTTGCCGCGGTGGCGGCTGGCCACCACGGTCTCGCGGCTCGCGAAATAGGTGGTGTCCATCGGATCGAAATGGATGCCGCCCTTGTCGCAGGAGCGCATCAGCGCCAGCGGCACGTCCGGCGTCTCCATGAAACCGAACTTGAGGGTGACGCGGTAGAAGTCCTCGCCGATCGAGTCGATGCGCAGCTTCTTCTCCTTCGGCGCGACCGGCACGGTAAGCGTCTCGGCCGTGAGGAAGACGTTGCGCTCGTGCAGCACCTTGTTGTGCTTGAGGTTGTGCAGGAAGGCCTGGGGCACGACGCCCCGGTCGGCGGTGAGGAATACCGCGGTGCCGGGCACGCGCACCGGCGGGGCGAGCATGAGTCCCGGCAGGAACGTGTCGAGCTGGATGCCTTCCTTGCGGACCTCCTCGCGCAGCAGCTCGCGGCCGCGGCGCCAGGTGCGCATCATCGTGAAGGCGCCGATGCCGATGAACAGCGGCACCCAGGCGCCGATGCCCGAAAAGAGCTTGGCGCCGTTCGCGATCAGGAACGCCATGTCGACGAGGAAGAACAGGCCGCAAAGCGGCAGCACCCACCTGCGCGAATCCGGCCAGCGCGTGTAGGCGACGACCGCCAGCAGCAGCGTGTCGATCAGCATCGTGCCGGTCACCGACAGTCCGTAGGCCGTGGCGAGGTTGGTGGTCGAGCGGAACGAGAGCGTGAGGATGATCGTCGCGCCGAGCAGCATCCAGTTGATCGACGGCACGTAGATCTGGCCGATCGTCTCGCGCGAGGTGTGGCGGATCGAGAGCCGCGGCAGGTAGCCGAGCTGCACCGCCTGCCGCGTCACCGAGAACGCCCCGGTGATCACCGCCTGCGAGGCGATGGCGGCGGCGAGCGTCGCCAGGCAGACCATCGGCATCTGCGCCCAGCCGGGCACCGCCATGTAGAACGGATTGGCGACCGCGCGCGGATTCTCCAGCAGCACCGCGCCCTGCCCGTAGTAGTTCAGCACCAGCGCCGGCAGCACGAAGCCGAACCAGCCCCAGCGGATCGGGCGCTTGCCGAAGTGGCCCATGTCGGCATACAGCGCCTCGCCGCCGGTCACGGTGAGCACTACCGCGCCGAGGATCAGCAGCGCGTGCCAGTCGTGCGTGGCGAAGAAGTTCCACGCCCAGTACGGGTTCAGCGCGCGCAGAACGATCGGGTTCTGCGCGATGTTCCAGATGCCGAGTGCGGCGATCGCGACGAACCACGTGATCATGATCGGCCCGAACGCCTTGCCGACCTTCGCGGTGCCGTAGCGCTGGAACGAGAACAGGATGATCAGGATGACCACGCTGATCGGCACGATCGCGCGGGTGAACGCGGGCGAGATCACGCCCAGGCCCTGCACCGCGCCGAGCACCGTGACCGGCGGCGTGATCATGCCGTCACCGAAGAACAGCGACGCACCGAAGATGCCGAGGATGCCCACCACGTAGCTGAGGCGCGAGCCCTTGTCGAGGGAGCGTTGGGCGAGCGCGGTGAGTGCCATGATGCCGCCCTCGCCGTCGTTGTCGGCGCGCATGATCACCACGACGTATTTCAGCGTGACGATCAGCATCAGCGACCAGAAGCCGAGCGAGAGCAGGCCCTTCACCGTCGCCGCGTCGGGCGTGAGCCCGAAGTGCGGATGGAACATCTCCTGGATGGTGTAGAGCGGGCTCGTGCCGATGTCGCCGAAGACGACGCCGACGGCACCCACCACGAGCGCGGCGAGCCCCGCATTCCCGTGCCCGGCATGGCCGGCACCGTTCATGTGCGTATCCGTGCTCGCGGGAGCTGCCATGGAGCGTCTCGAGGGGTCCGGGCTCAGCGGAGCGCGGACTTTAGCGCCTTACGGATGATGGTCGCGGTGTCGTCGCCGGCCTCGGTGGCGTCCTTGGCCATGCGCTGCGCCTCCGCCGGCTTGTAGCCGAGCTGCTGCAGCGCGACGACCGCTTCGGACTGCGGATCGGCCGGCACGCCGGTGTTCACGCCGAGGGCCGCGCCGACACCGGCGAGGTCGGCCGCGCGGTCGCGCAGCTCGACCACGATGCGCTCGGCGGTCTTCTTGCCGATGCCGGGAATGCGCGTGAGCGCCGTGACATCGCCGGCCTGCACCAGCCGTGCGAAGTCGTCCACGCTCACCGCCGACAGCACCGCGAGCGCGATCTTCGCGCCGATGCCGGTCACCTTCTGCACCTCGCGGAAAAGCCGGCGCTCGCCCTCGCGCAGGAAGGCGTAGAGGGCGACGGAGTCTTCCTTCTGCGCATAGTGCGTGAACAGCACGACCTCGCGGCCGACCTCGGGCAGGTCGTAGAAGGTGCTCATCGGTGCCTCGAGCTCGTAGCCGATGCCGCCGGCCACCTCGACCATGAGCCACGGCGGCTGCTTGTGCACGAGCACGCCGCGCAGGCGACCGATCACGGGCGCGCTCCGACAGGTTGCGTGGGGCTGGAACGGCGAATCATGTGCTGTGGTCCGGTCATCGGCCCGTGGCCCCGCTCGTGAGGCGCGGATGGTACGCCTGCCGCGCCGCGAACGCTGCCACCGCCGCGTCTCAGCCGCCGCGCCGGCGCAGCTGCGCCACGTCGACGCCGGCGCGCAGCGAGGTCGCGCTCAGGTGCGCGTGGGTGAGCGCGACGGCGAGGGCGTCGGCGGCGTCGGCCTGCATCTTCTGCTCGGGCAGGCCCAGCAGCAGACGCACCATGTGCTGGACCTGCTGCTTGTCGGCGGCGCCACGGCCCACCAGCGACTGCTTGATCAGCCGCGGCGCGTATTCGCTCACCTTGAGGCCACGCCGCACCACGGTGGCGATCGCCGCGCCGCGCGCATGCCCGAGCTTGAGTGCGGACGTCGCGGACTTGTCCATGAAGACGCTCTCGATCGCGACCTGGTCGGGCGTCCACTCGTCGATCAGCGCGTCGAGTCCCTCGCACAGCAGCCCCAGGCGCGACGGGAAATCCTCGGCGCCCAATAGGTTGAGCGCGGTGGCGTGCACGTAGGCGCACTTGCCGCCTGCGCCGACGTCGACGAAGCCGACGCCGGTGCGCTGCGAGCCCGGATCGATGCCGAGGATGCGGGTCACGATGGCCTGCGCCCTCAGGCGTAGGCGTCCTCGCCGAGCTCGGCGTTGGAGTAGACGTTCTGCACGTCGTCGAGGTCCTCGAGCCACGCGAGCAGCTTGGCCACCTGCTTGGCGGTGTCACCCTCGACCTTGATGTCGTTCTCGGCGCGGTACGTGACTTCGGCCTCGCCGGGCGTCAGGCCGGCCGCCTCGAGCGCGGCCTTGACCTCGCCGAACGACTCAGCCGTGGTGAGCACGTCGATCGAGCCGTCTTCCGGGTACACGACGACGTCCTCGGCGCCGGCCTCGATCGCGGCGTCGGTGATGCGGTCCTCGTCACTGCCGGCCTCGAACCAGATCACGCCGCGCTTTTGGAACATGAAGGCGACCGAGCCGTCGGTACCGAGGTTGCCGCCGAACTTGGAGAAGGCATGGCGGACGTCGGCGACGGTGCGGATGCGGTTGTCGGTGAGGCAGTCGACGATCACGGCGACGCCGCCCGGCGCATAGCCCTCGTACCGGATCTCCTCGTACTCGACGCCCTCGAGTTCACCGGTCGCCTTCTTGATCGCGCGCTCGATCACGTCCTTCGACATGTTCACCGCGAGGCCCTTGTCGACGGCCGTGCGCAGGCGCGGATTGCCGGACGGATCGCCGCCGCCCTGGCGCGCGGCGACCGAGATCTCGCGGATGATTTTGGTGAAGATCTTGCCGCGCCGCGCGTCGACGGCGTTCTTGCGGGCTTCGATCGAAGGGCCACGACCCATTGCGACGTCCGGCGAAGGATATGGAGGGCGCGGATTCTACCGAATCGCCCCGCGCCGGCAGGCGGACGACGCTGGACGGTTCAGCGCTCGAAGCGCCCTTCCCGCAGGAACGCGACCACCTGCCGGGCCACCTGCGGCGAGAACGCCAGCCCCGTGTGGCTCGCGCGCAGCACGACGTGGTCGGCGAGCCCGGCCAGGCGCGTCTCCGCCACGGCCACGGTGCCGTCGGAGACGCCATCGAGCCGGCCGAGGAACTGCCCGAGCCCCAGGGGCCGGCTGCCCGCGACCATCCCCACGCGGGCGGCGCCGGTCCAGGGCCGGCAGCCCTCGCGCAGCAGGTCGCGGCTGCGCCCGAGCGCGCGCCCGACGACCGGCAGGCGCGCGATGCCCGCGGCCGCGGCGCTGCCGCACAGCGGCGAGCCCAGGCAGACCACGCGCTCGACCGGGAGCGCCGGGCGCTGCTCGAGCGCGGTCAGCGCCACGAGCCCGCCGAGCGAATGCCCGACGACGTGGCACGGCCCCTGCCCCGCCAGCTCGATCAGGTCCGGCACCGCGCGGGCCGGGCCGCCGCGCACGGTGGAATAGCCGAGGCCGACGGGCTCGAAGCCGGCATCGGCGAGGCGCCGGCCCAGCAGGGCGAGCGAAGCGGGGCGCATCCACAGGCCGTGGAGCAGGATCACGCGGCGGGTCATGCGGGCGACGTCGGGGCAGCACGCGGGGAATGCAAGCCGTCGGCCGGCCCCACCCGCCCGCGCCCGGTTTCGCGACGCGTGGCGTGGCCCGGGCATGGCGCCGGGCCGCATGCGTGGACACCGCGCCGGCCGGCGGCGGCCACGGACCGTCGGCACGACGCGCATCCGCGCCGCCGCGAGGGCGCTACGGGCCCGCCGCGTCGCGTGCGATGCCTTCGAGTTCCGTCGCGCGCTCGGTGGTGAGCTGGAGCACGCAGCTGTTGGCGACGATCCGCGCGATCGAGCCGCCGTCCGGGTCGAGCTCGAACGCGCAGCGCGCGTCGCGCCAGGCGACCCAGGCACGCTGCGCGCGGGTCAGCGCCGCACGCCGGGCAGCCGGAAGCGCGCGCGAGGCCGCGCGGTAGCCGGCGTTCAACCGTGCGTCCTGCGCATCGAGCTCGGCATGCATGCAGTCGATCATCGCAGCGGTGACACCGCCGGCGGCGTCGATGCACCGGTCGTAGCTCGGCCGGTACGTCGGCTCGTGCGCGCCGGCAGGCGGGGCGACCGCCGCGGCGGCCACCAGCGCCGCCAGGAGCGTTGCCAAAGGGGCGCGCGGCACCGGCATCACCCGGCCCGACCGCACGCCGGGCGGCGCAGGATGAATTCGAGGTCGACCACGCGACCGACCGGGAAGCCGTAGGTACCGACCTTCTCGAAACCGTAGCGCGCGTAGAAGCGCTGCGCGCCGGCGTTCTCGCTCCAGACGCCGATCCACAGCGTGCGCGGGCCGTCCCGCTCGAGCCAGGCCATCGCGGTGTCCATCAGCCGCGCGCCCTGCCCGCCGCCCTGGAAGTCGCGCAGGATGTAGAGGCGCTTGATCTCGCCGTCGCCCGGGCACACGTCCTCGTGCGGCAGCCCGCAGGGACCGGCGGCGCAATGGCCCACCGCGCGCCCGTCGGTCTCGAGGAACCAGACGGCGTAGTCGGGGTGGCCGAGGATCACCGCCTGCTTTTCGACCGCATACGAATCGTCGAGGAAGGCCTGCAGGTCCTCCTGCTCGTACAGGTGGCCGAAGCTCTCGACGAACGTGGCACGCGCGAGCGTCGACAGCGTCTGCGCGTCGTCGACCGTCGCCCGCCGGATCCTCGTGCTCATTCCGCCTTGGCCTCGCGCGGACGCACCGCCACATGCACCTCGGCGAGCTGCGCATCCGGGATCGGCGACGGCGCGCCGGTCATCAGGCACTGCGCGGACGTGGTCTTCGGGAACGGGATCACGTCGCGGATGGACTCGGTGCCGGCCATCAGCGCCGCGATGCGGTCGATGCCGAAGGCGATGCCGCCGTGGGGCGGCGCGCCGTAGCGCAGCGCTTCGAGCAGGAAGCCGAACTTGAGCTCGGCCTCCTCGCGCCCGATGCCGAGCAGGTCGAACACCGCCGACTGCATCGACGAGCGGTGGATGCGGATCGAGCCGCCGCCGATCTCGTTGCCGTTGAGCACCATGTCGTAGCCGCGCGACACGGCCGTCGCGGCGTTCGCGCGCAGGTCGGCCTCGTCGTCGATGCTCGGCGCGGTGAACGGGTGGTGCAGCGCGACGTAGCGCTGCGCCTCGTCGTCCCATTCGAACATCGGGAAGTCGGTGACCCACAGCGGCTTCCAGCCGGCTTCCACGAGGCCGAGGTCCTTGCCGAGCTTCAGGCGCAGCGCGCCCATGAAGTCGGAGGCGGTCTTGTAGGTGGCGGCGCCGAAGAAGATCGCATCGCCCGTGGTCGCGCCGGTCGCTTCGACGATCGCCTGCAGCGTCGCATCGTCGAGGAACTTGGCGATCGGCGAATTGATGCCCTCGCGGCCCTTGGACGCGTCGTCCACCTTCATCCATGCGACGCCCTTGGCGCCGTACTTCGCGGCATGCGCGCCGAGCTCGTCGATCTGCTTGCGCGACAGCTGCGCGCCGCCCGGGGCGCGCAGCGCGATCACGCGGCCATCCGCATGGTTCGCCCAGTCGGTGAAGACCTTGAACTCGCAGCCCTTCACGAGCTCGGCGATGTCGGTGAACTCGAGCGGGATGCGCAGATCCGGTTTATCGGAACCGAAGCGACGCATCGCCTCGGCGAAGGTCATGCGCGGGAACGGATCGGCGAGCTCGACGCCGATCACCTCGGCGAAGACGTCGCGGATCATCGTCTCGACGAAGTCCTGCACGTCGCGCTCGGACACCCACGCGAACTCCATGTCGAGCTGGGTGAACTCGAGCTGGCGATCGGCGCGCAGGGCCTCGTCGCGGAAGCAGCGGGCGATCTGGTAGTAGCGATCGAAGCCCGCCATCATCAGGATCTGCTTGAACAACTGCGGGCTCTGCGGCAGCGCGTAGAACTCGCCCGGATGCATGCGTGCCGGCACGAGGAAGTCGCGTGCGCCCTCGGGCGTGGCCTTGGTGAGGATCGGCGTCTCGATGTCCTGGAAGCCGCGCTCGTCGAGGAAGCGGCGCAGCGCCGCGACGAGCCTGATGCGCGTGCGCATCATCTGCTGCATCTCGGGGCGGCGCAGGTCGAGGTAGCGATACTTGAGGCGGATGTCCTCGCCCGCGTTCTCGTGCGCGTGGAACGGCAGGCGCTCGGCCTTGTTCAGCACGTCGATCGCGGTCGGGATGATCTCAACACGCCCGGTGCGGATCTTCTCGTTGGCGGCATAGCGCTCGCGCACGATGCCGCTGACGGTCACCGCGTCCTCGGCGCCGAGCGCCGCGGCGGCCTTGAACAGCTCGGGCTGGTCGCTCTCGACGAGCACCTGCACCACGCCCTCGTGGTCGCGCAGGTCGATGAAGGTCTGGTGGCTCTGGACGCGCGTGCTGTCGACCCAGCCGCAGAGGGTCACGGTCTGGCCGATCAGGCGCTCGTCGACGAGGCCGCAGAAATGGGTACGCATGGAGGCTCCGGCGGCACCCCGGCGCGGGGTGCGGATGAGCCGGGTAGTTTACCGGGCGCAGGGACTCAAGTCGGCCGACGGTGCCTGTCTAACGCGCCGCCGCGCGCTGCGCTACCCGCTTGCGGAGCCTGCGACCGCGCGACGCCCCGACCCGCAGCGTCCCGTCCCCTTACCCGCCGCCGGCTTCGGATCCGCCTTCGGCGCCGGCCTGGCCTCGGCCGGCTTCGATTCCGCAGGCTTCGATTCGGACTTGGATTCCGATCCACCCGACGACGGCGCGGCCGAATCCCCTGCGAGGTTCCGCTTCTTGTCCCCGTCTTTCTTGAAGTCCGTCTCGTACCAGCCGCCGCCGGCGAGGCGGAACTGCGGCGCGGTCAGGCGACGCCGGACCTGCGGCGCGCCGCACTGCGGGCAGTCGGTCGGGTCCGGGTCACTCAGCTTCTGCAGGCGATCGAAGTCGTGGCCGCAGGCGGAGCATTCGAAGGCGTAGATGGGCATGGCGGGTCCGGTGTGTCGAATCGGCGGGCAGGATGGGGCCGGCGCGCGGGCTTTCAAGGCGCCGCGCCGGCTTGGTCAGCCGGCCTCGTAGAGCTCGAGATAGGCCTCCTCGGCCTTCGCGAGCGCGGTGGCGAGGCGCGCGCGCTCCTCGCCGAGACGGCTCCACTCGCCCAGGCGTGCGGGGTCGGCGAGCGCGGCGTCGATCGCGGCGACCTGCGCCTCCAGCTCGGCCACGCGGGCCTCGGCCTGCGCGAGCTTGACCGGATTGGCCTTCTTGCCGGACCTGGCCACGACGGGCTTCGGCGGCTCGACCGCCGGTGCCGGTGGCGGCGCCTTGCCCCCCTTCCCCTCGTCCGGATCGCGCGTGCGGAGCCAGACCGCATATTCGTCGAGGTCGCCGTCGAAGGGCTGCGCGACGCCGCCGGCGACGCGCCAGAACGTGTCGCAGACCAGGCCGATCATGTGGCGGTCGTGGCTGACCAGCACGATCGCGCCGTCGAAATCGGAGAGCGCCTCGGCGAGCGCCTCGCGCATGTCGAGGTCGAGGTGGTTGGTGGGCTCGTCGAGCAGCAGCACGTTCGGCTTGCGCCAGGCGATCATCGCCAGCGCCAGGCGCGCGCGCTCGCCGCCGGAAAAGCCGTCGACCGGCTCGAACGCGCGATCGCCCGGGAATTGCCACTTGCCGAGGAAGTCGCGCAGCTGCTGCGTCGCGACGCCGGGCGCGAGCTTGGAGAGATGATCCAGCGGGGTTTCGCCTTCGCGCAGCGATTCCACCGTGTGCTGCGCGAAATAGCCGATGCGCAGGTCGGGATGGCCGCCGCGCTCGCCGCCGAGCAGCGGGATCTCCCCGACCAGCGTCTTGACCAGCGTCGACTTGCCTGCGCCGTTCGGGCCCAGCAGCGCGATGCGGTCGCCGGCTTCGAGGCGAAGGGTGACGTCGCCCAGGATCGTCGTGCTGCCGTAACCGCAGCGCGCATGCGTGAGCCCGAGCAGCGAGTGCGGCAGCTTGTCGGGCACGGGGAAGTCGATGTGCAGCGAGCGCTCTGCGCGCACGGCCTCGGTGCCGGCGAGCTTGGCGAGGCGCTTCATGCGGCTCTGCGCCTGCTTGGCCTTCGACGCCTTGGCCTTGAAGCGGTCGATGAAGCTCTGCAGGTGCGCGCGCTCGGCCTGCTCCTTCTCGAAGGCGATCTGCTGCTGGCGCAACTGCTCGGCGCGCTGGCGCTCGAAGTCGGTGTAGTTGCCGGTGTAGAGCTTGGCGGTGCCCGAATGCAGGTGCAGGACGTGGCTGCAGATGCCGTCGAGGAACTCGCGGTCGTGCGAGATCACGAACAGCGTGCCGGGATACTTGAGCAGCCACTGCTCGAGCCAGAGCACGGCGTCGAGGTCGAGGTGGTTGGTGGGCTCGTCGAGCAGCAGCAGGTCCGACGGCGTCATCAGCGCGCGGCCAAGGTTGAGCCGCCCGCGCCAGCCGCCGGAGAATTCGCGCACTGCCTTGCCGTGCGTCTCCGCCGAGAAGCCCAGGCCGTGCAGCAGCTTGGCGGCGCGCGCCTCGGCGTCGTATCCGCCGACTTCCTCGAGCCGGTGATGCGCCTCGGCGACGGCTTCCCAGTCCTCGCGCGCTACCGCGTCGCGCTCGGCCATTACCGCCTGGTGCAGCACCTTGTCGCCGGAGAGCACGAAGTCGAGCGCGAGGTCGTCGAGCGCCGGCGTCTCCTGCGCGACGCTCGCGATGCGCGCGCGGCCCGGGATGTCGATGTCGCCGCGGTCGGGCTCCACCTCGCCCTGCAGCGCCGCGAACAGCGACGATTTGCCCGTACCGTTGCGACCGACCACGCCCACGCGCCATCCGGCATGCAGGGAGAGGTCGACGCCGGACAAAAGGAGGCGCTCGCCGCGACGCAGCGCAAAGTCACGAAAACCGATCATGGCGCCATTGTACGGGCGCGATGCCGGCTCACGTTGCGCGCAATCCGCAATCCCAGGCCCGGCGAGACGCGCTTTCGTTAAGGTGAACAGGCGCCGGCCGCGCCGGCGATCCCTGCCCTGCCCCGGAGCCGCATGCACCACACCCCGCTCATCGCCATGCTCGTCGCCGGCTTCGTGCTGGCCTTCGTCCTCGGCGCGCTCGCGCACCGCCTGCGGCTTTCGCCGCTGGTGGGCTACCTGCTGGCCGGTGTCGTGATCGGCCCGTTCACCCCGGGCTTCGTCGCCGATGCGACCCTCGCCCCGCAGCTCGCCGAGATCGGCGTGATCCTGCTGATGTTCGGCGTGGGGCTGCACTTCTCGATCCGCGACCTGATGGCGGTGAGGAACATCGCCGTGCCCGGCGCGATGGTGCAGATCGTGGTGGCGACGGCGATGGGCTGGGGGCTGGCGCGCCTGTTCGGCTGGTCGGACGCCGCGGGCGTGGTGTTCGGCCTCGCCCTGTCGGTCGCCAGCACGGTCGTGGTGCTGCGCGGGCTCGAGGAGCGGCGCCTGCTCGAGAGCGATCGCGGCCGGATCGCCGTGGGCTGGCTGATCGTCGAGGACGTGGTGATGGTAATGGTGCTGGTGCTGCTGCCGGCACTGGCGGGGACGAAGACCGGGCCCGGCGGCGGCGTGCCGGCGATCGCCGCCGCGTTGGGCACCACGGTGCTGAAGGTCGGCGGCTTCGTCGCCTTCATGATGATCGTCGGCCGGCGCGTGATCCCGGGGATTCTCGAGCGCGTGGCCGCTACGGCATCACGCGAGCTGTTCACGCTCTGCGTGCTCGCGATCGCGCTCGGCGTGGCCTTCGGCTCGGCGACGCTGTTCGGGGTCTCGTTCGCGCTCGGTGCGTTCTTCGCCGGGCTGCTGCTGAGCGAGTCCGAGTTCAGCCACCAGGCCGCGAGCGAGACGCTGCCGCTGCGCGATGCCTTCGCCGTGCTGTTCTTCGTCTCGGTCGGCATGCTGTTCAACCCGATGATCGTGCTGGAGCGGCCCCTCGAGCTGCTCGCCACGTTCGCGGTGATCGTCGGCGGCAATGCGGCGATCACATGGGGCATCTCACGGGCGCTCGGCAAGCCGAACGCGACCGCGCTCCTGCTCGCGGTAAGCCTGTCCCAGATCGGCGAGTTCTCCTTCATCCTCACCGGCCTCGGTGTCTCGCTGGGGCTGCTGCCGAAGGAAGGCCAGGACCTCGTGCTCGCCGGTGCGCTGATGTCGATCATCGTCAACCCGCTGCTGTTCGCCTGGCTCGACCGGCGCGCGCGGCGCGAGGCCCGTAGCGTTGAAGCGGCGGCGGTCGCGGCCGACACGCTCGCGCCGGTGCCCGCCGGCATCGTCGACCACGCGATCGTCGTCGGCTACGGGCGCGTGGGCAGCGAGCTCACCCGCCTGCTCGCCGCACGCGGCGTCGCCGTCGTGGTGATCGACGCGGAAACGCACCTGATCGACCGCGCGCGCGCCGACGGTTTCCCGGCGGTGCGCGGCAACGCGGTCAACCCGCTCGTGCTCGCCGAGGCGCATCCGGCGCGGGCGACCACCGCGATGGTGGCGATCCCCAATGCGCTCGAGGCCGGCGAGATCGTCGCCGCGCTGCGCATGGCGAATCCGGCCCTCAGCATCCTTGCGCGCGGCCATTCCGACGGCGAGGTGCGGCACCTGCTCGAGCACGGCGCCGACGCGGCGGTGATGGCCGAGCGCGAGCTCGCGCACAGCCTCGCGGAGATGGTGCTGGCGATGCCGCGATACCGCACCGGGCCGTTGCCGCCCGCCGGCGCACTGGGCTGAACGCGAGAGCGCGCCTGCGCCCGCGGGGCGGCAAGCGGCCGTTGCTATGATCCCCGCCGCCCGCGATGGTCGCGGCCGAGCATTTCAGGGGGATGTCATGGGGATCGGATTCAAGGGCGCACTCGTCGCGCTCGCAATGCTGTTGGGGACCACCGTTCGCGCGCAGGAGCCGGCATCCGCACCGGCGATGTCCGCCCAGGGCACGCTGGTGGTGAACATCGAGAACTTCACCAGCGAGAAGGAGCTGCCGAAGAAGGTCGACGCGCAGCTGCGCAACGGCGGCATCGAGTGGGGCGTGCGTGACGGCCAAGTGGTCTTCAGCATGGTCAACAAGCAGTTCGTCGACTTCCCGCTGAGCCAGATGACGCGCTACGGGCGCTCCGAGACGCTGAGCCTGCCGGCCGGCGAGTACCGCGTGACGGGCATCGGCCTGGAGATGTCGGCGGGCTTCAGCGTGCAGAAGATCCTCGACCGCGGCGCCTTCGTGAACCAGGACGTGCTCCGCTTCACGATCACGCCGGGGCAGACCACCACGCTCAACATCAAGCCGGTGATCTATCGCGACGCGGCGTTCGTCGTGAACTTCTACATGCCGACGCTGATGGCGAGCATCGTCGGCACCGAGCCGGCCGGCGAAGCGCGGGCGCTCAACATGCGTGGCGAAGGCTCGATCGCCTGGCCGCAGTACAACGGCCCACTGAAGTTCGTCGCGAAGTAAGCGGCTCCGGTCGCGTTCCGCACGAACGGCCCGGGCGACCGGGCCGTTTCCATTTACGCGGCAAGAGGCCGATGCCCGCCCGTCGCGAGCTTGCGCTGGCGACCGGGCCGGCAGGGGGGGGCAGCGATGCGCTGCCACGTCAGCCCGTGCCCTGCACGCCCTCTGCCCACGTGCGCAAAAACGCGTAAACGCGACCACGACGGCCCGCTCCTGCCGACTGGGCTAGTCTCGGGCCTTCCGCCTCGCTGGGCCCGGAGTTTCCGATGAAGAGCACTGCCCTGCATGCCGCACTGCTGCTGGCGCTCGCCGGCATGGCGCGCCCCGCCTTCGCCCAAGAGGCCGGCACCGACGAGGCGACTCTCGACCAGGTGATCGTGACCGGCACCCGTGCGTCGGATCGCACGGTCGCGCAGTCGGCCTCACCGATCGACGTGATCCGACCCGAGGCGCTCGAGGCGACCGGCACGACCGAACTCGCGACGGCGCTGGCGCGAACCCTGCCGTCGCTGAATTTCCCGCGGCCGGCGATCTCCGACGGCACCGATGCGGTGCGGCCGGCGCAACTGCGCGGGCTGGCGCCGGACCAGGTGCTGGTGCTCGTCAACGGCAAGCGCCGGCACGGCACGGCGCTGCTCAACCTCAATGGCACACAGGGGCGCGGCTCGTCGCCCGTGGATCTCAATGCCATCCCCATCGCCGCGATCGATCGCGTCGAGGTGCTGCGCGACGGCGCGTCCGCGCAGTACGGCTCGGATGCGATTGCGGGCGTGATCAACATCGTGCTCAAGGGCAAGCCGGGAACAGGCAGCATCAATGCGCGTGTCGGCCAGTACAGCGCGGGCGACGGACGTACCGTCCAGCTCTCGGGCGACAGCGGCTTCGCCCTCGGCGATGCCGGCTTCGTGCACCTGTCCGCGCAGGGGGTCGACAGCGACCAGACCGACCGTGCGCGGCCGTTCCAGGGAACGCCGTCGGCGACATCGCCACCGCTCGGGGTCGTGGTGCAGCGGCAGGGCGATCCGGCGATCGAGCAGCAGGCGGTGGGCTTCAATTCGGAATACGCACTCGGCGGCGGCGTGGAACTATTCGCCTTCGGCACTGCCAGCCGGCGTGACGCGCTTTCGAACGGCTTCTTCCGCCCGGCCGGCGATACGCGCAACATCCCGGCGATCTACCCGAACGGCTTCCTGCCGCAGATCCGCAACATCGCCGACGATCGTGCGTTCGTCGCCGGCCTGCGTGGGGAAACCGCGGGCGGGCTCGGCATCGAGTTCAGCTACAACTACGGCGGCAGCGACCTCGACTTTCGCATCGAAAACAGCCTCAACCGCTCCCTCGGCCCGACCTCGCAGCGCAATTTCTTCGCCGGCGCGCTGGAATTCGAGCAGCGCGTGCTCAATCTCGACTTCACCAAGTACGTCGAGTCCGGCCGGCTGCATGCACCGCTCGCGATCGCCTTCGGGGTGGAATGGCGCGGCGAGGACTTCGCGCAGCGTGCCGGCGAGCCGGCGTCCTACGTCAACGGCGGCGTGCTGCTGCCGAACGGCACGCCCGCGCCCTCGGGCTCGCAGGTCTTCCCGGGCTTCCGGCCCGCCGATGCGCGGGCCTTCGATCGCCACAGCTATTCGGTCTACGGCGACGTGGAGATGGAGCTGACCGAGAAATTCTCGCTCGGCCTCGCGGCACGTGCAGAGCAGTACAGCGACTTCGGCGACACGACGTCGGGCAAGCTCTCCGCGCGCTACGCCTTCACCCCGGCCTTCGCGCTGCGCGGCACCGCGTCGACCGGTTTCCGTGCACCGTCGCTGCAGCAGCAGTTCTTCCAGTCCACGGCGACCAACTTCATCAGCGTGCCGGGCGTGGGCACGGTGCCCTTCGATATCCGCACGTTCCGCGTCAACGATCCCGCGGCCATCGCGCTCGGCGCCGAGCCGCTGCGCGCCGAGGAGTCGAAGAACCTCTCGCTCGGCGTGGTGCTCACGCCGGCGAAGGACCTCTACATCACCCTCGACGCCTACCAGATCGAGATCGATGACCGGATCGCGCTGTCGGAGAACCTGACGTCGCCGGCCGTGCGGACCTATCTCAACGCGAACGGCTTCCCGGATGTCGGCGGCGGGCGCTACTTCACCAACGCGATCGACACGACGACGCGCGGCGCGGATCTGGTCGCCACCTATGTCGTGCGGCGCGGGGACCTGCGCATCGATTTCACCGGCGGCTACAACTACAACAAGACGGAAATCGACCGCATCGCGCCCAATCCGCCTTCGCTGCAGGCGATCGATCCGACGGCCGTCCGCTTCGGGCGGACCGAGGTGGGTCGCCTGGTGGTGGGCTCGCCGCGCAACAAGCTGACCATGGGCAGCGTCTACAGCTATGGGCCGTGGAAGCTCGCTTCCAACACCACGCGCTACGGCAGCGTGACCGTTCGCGGCGCGACGCCGGCGCTCGACCAGACCTTCGAGGCCAAGTGGCTGTGGGACCTCGCGCTCAGCTACACGCGCGATGCCTGGGAGTTCACCCTCGGCGCGGACAACGTGCTCGACGAGTATCCCGACGAGGTGATCTTCGCGAATTCCACCTCGGGCCAGCTGCCGTATTCGTCGAGCTCGCCGTTCGGCTTCAACGGCGCGTTCGTCTACGGCAACGTGCGTTACCGCTGGTGAGTCGGAACGGCGTCACGCGGCGTGCCCGGCCGCGGCGCATGCGTGTGGCGTCGACGCATCGGTCGTCCCGCCCGCGGTGGCCGGGCGCCGCAGGCCCGCGCTGATGGACCGCTTCGTCTTCCTCACGGGCGCCGGCATGTCCGCCGAGAGCGGCGTGCCGACCTTCCGCGACGGCCTCACCGGCCTGTGGTCGCGCTTCGACGCCGAATCGCTCGCCACGCCCCAGGCGTTCCGGCGCGACCCCGCACTGGTCTGGGGCTGGTATCGATGGCGGGCGTCGCAGCTTCTCGCGGTGCAGCCCAACGCAGGGCATCGCGCGATCGCCGAGATGGAACGCCGGGGCGCGCGGGTCGACGTGGTGACGCAGAACGTCGACGACCTCCACGAGCGCGCCGGCAGCACGCGCGTGCTGCACCTGCACGGCCGCCTGCTGCAGTCGCGCTGCATCGACTGCGGCGCCCGCCGCACGCCCGAGCCGATCCTGCACGAGCTCGCGCCGCAGGACGGCGGAGGCCCCGAGGCGCCACCGGCGTGTACCGACTGCGGCGGGTCGTTCCGCCCGGACGTGGTCTGGTTCGGCGAGGCGCTGCCCCAGGACGCCTGGGACGCCGCCGTCGAGGCGATCTCGGCGTGCGATCGCGTCGTGGTGGTCGGCACCTCGGGGCTGGTCCAGCCCGCGGCGTCGCTCCCGCTGCTGGCGCGCGAGCTCGGCAAGCCCGTGCTCGAGATCAATCCCAACCGCAGTGCGATCACATCGTCCGTCGACGCGCACTGGCCGGTCGGGGCAGGCGAAGGGCTGCGTCGGCTGCTCGACGGGATCGCGTTGGACTAAGGGGCAGCGACGCGGCCGCCGCCCCCGGCCGTCAATGCGCGCTCGGGCTGGCCGCGTCGGGCGACGCGCGCTGCGCCGGCGGCGGCGTGTCGCCTGCACGATCGAATGCGAGGTGCCCGCCCTCCGGCCGCACGTGGATCGTGTCGCCCTGCGCGAACTCGCCGGCGAGGATCCGCTGCGCGAGCGGGTTCTCCAGCTGCTGCTGGATCGCGCGCTTGAGCGGACGGGCGCCGTAGACCGGGTCGAAGCCGACGTTCGCGAGCAGCGTAAGCGCCTCGTCGGTGAGCTGCAGCCTGAGTCCGCGCTCGGCGAGGCGCTTTTCCAGTCCGCGCAGCTGGATCCGCGCGATCCCGCGGATCTGCGTCTTGTCGAGCGGATGGAAGACGACGATGTCGTCGAGCCGGTTGATGAATTCCGGGCGGAAGTGCGCCTGCACCACGCCCATCACCGCCGCCTTCATCTGCAGGTAGGCCTCCGGCGAGCCGTCGCCCGAGAGCTCCTGGATCTGGTGCGAGCCCAGGTTCGACGTCATCACGATCACGGTGTTGCGGAAGTCGACCGTGCGGCCCTGGCCATCGGTGAGGCGGCCGTCGTCGAGCACCTGCAACAGGATGTTGAAGACGTCCGGATGGGCCTTCTCGACCTCATCGAGCAGGATCACGCTGTAGGGACGCCGGCGCACGGCTTCCGTCAGGTAACCGCCCTCCTCGTAGCCCACGTAGCCCGGGGGCGCGCCGACAAGCCGGCTCACCGCGTGCTTCTCCATGAACTCGCTCATGTCGATGCGCACCATGGCGTCGGGCGAATCGAAGAGGAATTCGGCGAGCGCCTTGCACAGCTCGGTCTTGCCGACGCCGGTGGGGCCGAGGAACAGGAACGAACCGCTCGGGCGGTTCGGATCCGACAGGCCCGCGCGCGAACGGCGCACGGCATCGGACACGACCTTGATCGCCTCGTCCTGGCCGACCACGCGCGCATGCAGCTGCTCCTCCATCTTCAGCAGCTTCTCGCGCTCGCCTTCCAGCATCTTGTTGACCGGAATGCCCGTCCAGCGGCTCACGACCTCGGCAATTTCCTCGTCGGTCACCTTGTCCTGCAGCAGGGTGAAGCCCTTCGTCTCGGCCTCCTGCGCGGCGGCGAGCTGCTTCTCGAGCTCGGGAATACGCCCGTACTGGATCTCCGACATGCGCGCATAGTCCTGCTTGCGCTGCGCGGCCTCGAGCTCCACGCGCGCGGCCTCGATCTGCTCCTTGATCCGCGTCGCGCCCTGCACGCTCGCCTTCTCGGCCTTCCAGACTTCTTCCAGGTCGTTGAACTCGCGCTCGAGCGTGCCGATGTCGGCCTCGAGGTCCGCCAGTCGCTGCTTCGACGCCTCGTCCTTCTCCTTCTTCAGCGCCTCGCGCTGGATCTTGAGCTGGATCAGCCGGCGCTCGCGGCGGTCGAGCTCCTCGGGCTTGGAGTCGATCTCCATGCGGATGCGGCTCGCCGCCTCGTCCATCAGGTCGATGGCCTTGTCGGGGAGCTGGCGGTCGGCGATGTAACGGTGCGACAGCGTCGCGGCGGCGACGATCGCCGGGTCCGTGATCTCCACGCCGTGATGCACGGCATAGCGCTCCTTGAGGCCGCGCAGGATCGCGATCGTGTCCTCGACGGAAGGCTCGCCCACGAAGACCTTCTGGAAGCGGCGCTCCAGCGCGGCGTCCTTCTCGACGTACTTGCGGTACTCGTCGAGCGTGGTCGCGCCGATGCAGTGCAGCTCGCCGCGCGCGAGCGCCGGCTTCAGCATGTTGCCCGCGTCCATCGCGCCGTCGGCCTTGCCCGCGCCCACCATCGTGTGCAGCTCGTCGATGAACAGGATTACCTGCCCTTCGTTCTTCGACAGCTCGTTGAGCACGGCCTTGAGGCGCTCCTCGAACTCGCCACGGTACTTCGCGCCCGCGATCAGGGCGCCCATGTCGAGCGAGAGCACGCGCTTGCCGCGCAGGCCTTCCGGCACCTCGCCGTTGACGATGCGCTGCGCCAATCCTTCGACGATCGCCGTCTTGCCCACGCCCGGCTCGCCGATCAGCACCGGATTGTTCTTCGTGCGCCGCTGCAGCACCTGGATCGTGCGACGGATCTCCTCGTCGCGGCCCACGACGGGATCGAGCTTGCCGGCCTCGGCGCGCTCGGTGAGGTCGACCGTGTACTTGGTGAGCGCCTGGCGCGCGTCCTCGGCGTTCTCGTCCTGCACCTTCTCACCGCCGCGCAGCCTGTCGACGGCCGCCTCGAGCTTCTCGCGCGTGGCGCCGGTGGCCTTGAGCGCGCGGCCGACTTCACCGCCGTCGTCGAGCGCCGCGAGCACGAACAGCTCGCTGGCGATGAAGGCGTCGCCCCGCTCGCTCGCGAGCTTGTCGGTCACGTTGAGAAGGCGCGCGAGATCGTTGCCGACCGAGACGTTCCCGGCCTGCCCCGACACCTTCGGCAGCTTCTCCAGCGCCTCGCCGAGCCGCTCGCGCAGGCTCGCCACGTTCACGCCCGCCTGCGCGAGCAGCGGGCGCGTGCTGCCGCCGGTCTGGTCGACGAGCGCGGCGAGCAGGTGCACGGGTTCCATCACGCTGTGGTCGCGCGCGACGGCCAGCGACTGGGCATCGCCCAGGGCCTGCTGGAAGCGCGACGTGAGCTTGTCCATCCGCATGGCGGTTTTCCTCTGATCCGGGGCGACGCATGCGCCGCGATGGCGGTGAGATGCGGCCCCGACGCCGCGTTTCAAGCAGCGCCGGCCGATATTCAGCCGCCGTGGGGCCTCTGCGCGGCCGGGGCCATCCACCTTCCGCTTACAGCCCCGCGACGAGACTGCGCCGGATGAGTGCGACCGCCCCCCTCGCCCTGCCGGCCCCGCCGCCCGTCCAGCCCCACTGGGCGCTGTTCCTCGACATCGATGGCTGCCTGCTCGACTTCGCGGACCACCCGGACGACGTCGACGTCCCGCCGGGGCTGCATGACGACATCGCGCGCCTGCGGCAGGCCCTCGGCGGCGCGCTCGCGCTGGTGAGCGGGCGCTCGCTCGCGCAGATCGACGCGCTGTTCCCCGAGATGCAGCTCGAGGCGGCCGGGCTGCACGGCCTGCAGTTGCGCGCCGGACTCACCGGTGATGCCGGGCCGGCCGCGAACGTCGACGACCTCGTCCGCGTGCGCGAGGCCGCCGAGCAGGTCGCCGGCGCGCATCCCGGCGCGCGCGTGGAGGACAAGGGCATCGCGCTCGCGCTGCACTGGCGTGCGGCGCCGCAAGCCCGCTCCGCGCTCGAGGCGATCGCCGCGTCTGCGGTCTCCCAGATGCCCGGCTATCGCCTGCAGCACGGCAACTGCGTGGTCGAGCTGCGCCCGGACGGCCACCACAAGGGCACGGCCATCGAGCGCCTGATGCGCACCAGTCCGTTCGAAGGGCGGCTGCCCGTCTACGCGGGCGACGATTTCACGGACGAGGACGGCTTCATGACCACCAATTCGCTCGGCGGCCTGTCGATCATCGTCGGCGACCGCCGCCCCACCACCGCCCGCCACGGCATCCGCGATACCGCCGCGCTGCGCGCCTGGCTCTCCGACGGCGCGCGTCGCCTTGGAGCCGCCGAATGAGCTCGCTCGACCTCGGCCTGATCGGCAACGGCTCCATCGCGGCGCTCGTCGATCCGCGTGCGCGGATCGTCTGGGGCTGCGTGCCGGCCTTCGACGGCGACCCGACCTTCTGCGCGCTCCTCTCCCCGCAGATCGACGGCGGCGACTTCACCATCGAGCTCGCCGACTGCGCGGGCAGCGAGCAGCATTACCTCGAGAACACCGCGGTGCTGCGTACGGTGCTGCGCGACACACGCGGCGGCGCGATCGAGATCCTCGACTTCTGCCCGCGATGGAAGCAGTTCGACCGCTTCTACCGCCCGGTGATGACGATCCGCAGCGTCCGCCCGCTGTCGGGGGAGCCGCGCATCCGCATCCGCCTGCGCCCCTTGAGCGACTACGGCAGCCGCGTGCCGGAGATCACCTGGGGCAGCAACCACGTGCGCTACGTGCTCGGCACGTACACGCTGCGCCTCAACACCAATGCGCCGATCCGCATGGTGCGCGACGAAATTCCGCTGCTGCTCGACCGCGAGCTGCACTTCGTGATCGGCCCGGACGAGACCTTCACCCAGTCGGTCGCCACTTTCGCCCGCGAGGCCCTGGAGAAGACGGTCGACTACTGGCGCGAATGGGTGCGTGCACTGTCGATCCCGCTCGAGTGGCAGGACGCCGTCATCCGCAGCGCGATCACGCTCAAGCTCTGCCAGTTTGATGAGACCGGCGCGATCATCGCCGCGGTCACCACGTCGATTCCCGAGTACGCGGATACGGCGCGCAACTGGGACTACCGCTACTGCTGGCTCCGCGATGCGGCCTTCGTGGTGCGCGCGCTCAATCGCCTCGGCGCGACGCGGACCATGGAGGAGTACCTGCGCTATGTCTCCAACCTGATCCCCGAGGACGGCCACCTGCAGCCGCTCTACGGGATCGGCCTGGAGCGCGAGCTGCACGAGGAAGAGGTGCCCTCGCTCACCGGCTACCGCGGCATGGGCCCGGTGCGGCGCGGCAACCTCGCCTGGATCCAGCCGCAGCACGACGTCTACGGCAGCGTGGTGCTGGCCTCCACGCAGCTCTTCTTCGACCGGCGCCTCAACCTGCCCTCCGACCCCACGCACTTCCACCGCCTCGAGCGGCTCGGCGAGCGCGCCTGGGGGCTGTACGACCAGCCCGATGCGGGCCTCTGGGAGTTCCGCGGTCGCGTGGAGGTGCACACCTATTCGGCCGTGATGTGCTGGGCCGCCTGCGATCGGCTCGCGAAGATCGCGCGGCAGTTGCAGCTGCACGATCGCGCCCATTTCTGGGGCGAGCGTGCCGCGCGCATGCACGCCCGGATCAGCGAACTCGCCTTCCACCCGCAGCAGGGCATCTTCGTCGAAGGCACGCACAGCGGGCGGCTGGACGCGGTGATCCTGCTGCTCGCCGACCTCGGCTTCGTCGCCCCCGACGACCCGCGCTTCGCGGCGACGGTCGAGGTCATCGGCCGCGAGCTGCGCCGGGGCGACGGCATCCTGCGCTACATCGCGCCGGACGACTTCGGCGTGCCGGAGACGAGCTTCACGATCTGCACGTTCTGGTACATCGACGCCCTCGCCGCGGTCGGTCGCACCGCCGAGGCGCGCGAGATGTTCGAGCGCGTGCTCGCACGCCGCAACCACCTCGGCCTGCTCTCCGAAGACCTCTCGCTGGAGGGCGGCGAGCTGTGGGGCAACTTCCCGCAGACGTATTCGCACGTGGGGCTCATCAATGCGGCGATGCGGCTCAGCCGGCCGTGGGAGGACGCGACGTGAGGCCCGGCGTATGCCACCACGCCGCCTCTGCGCGCCGCACGACGCGCGCGGCGGTAAACGGGGCCCCGTCACGCGCCTCAGAGCCACGTTCGCGCAACCTCGATTCGCCGGCGACGGTCGGCCGTCGTCCATAGCCAACGGGTCCGCATGGGTCGCCTCGTCGTCGTCTCCAATCGCGTCGCACTGCCGGAGGAATCGCGCGCCGGCGGGCTCGCGATCGCGCTCCTCGATGCGCTCCGCGAGGAAGGCGGCCTGTGGTTCGGCTGGAGCGGCAGGATCGATCCGCATGCATCGGGACGCATGCGCGAGCAGCAGGAAGGCAACATCTGTTTCACCACGATGGACCTGTCCGAGCAGGACCACGAGGACTACTACAACGGCTTCGCGAACCGCACCCTGTGGCCGCTGCTGCACTTCCGCATGGACCTGGTCGACTACGACCGGGACACCTATGCGGGCTACCAGTGCGTCAATGCGTTGTTCGCCGGCAAGCTCGCGCCGCTGCTGCGCGAGGACGACCTCGTCTGGATCCACGACTACCACCTGATCCCGCTCGCGAAGCTGCTGCGCGAGCGGGGCGTGCGCTGCCGCATCGGCTTCTTCCTGCACGTGCCGATGCCCTCCTCGGACCTGCTCGCCGCGCTGCCGAGCCACCAGCGGCTGTTCGAGGGGCTGTCCTCCTGCGACCTCGTCGGCTTCCAGACCGGGCGCGACCTCGAACGCTTCCAGGACTACGTGCGCCTGTTCGGCCGCGGCCGCGTGATCGAGCGCGGGCTCCTCGAGGCCCCGAACGGGCGGCGGTTCCGCGCCGACGCGTTCCCCATCTCGATCGACACCCAGCGCATCGCCGAGCAGGCGGTCGAGGCCGCCGGCAAGCCCGGCGTGAACCGCCTGATGGCGAGCATGTCGGGCCGGGCGCTCGCGATCGGCGTCGACCGCCTCGACTATTCCAAGGGCCTGCCCGAGCGCTTCCGCGGCTTCGCGAACTACCTGGAGCGCTACCCGGACCAGCGCGGGCAGCTCACGTTCCTGCAGATCGCGCCGGTCTCGCGCGGCGACGTCGCCGAGTACAAGGACCTGCGCCACGAGCTCGAGCAGCTGTCGGGTCACATCAACGGGCGCTTCGCCGAGCCCGACTGGACCCCCGTGCGCTACGTCAATCGCAATTTCCCGCATTCCACGCTGACCGGCTTCTACCGCATGGCGCGCGTGGGGCTGGTCACGCCCCTGCGCGACGGCATGAACCTGGTGGCGAAGGAGTTCGTCGCCGCGCAGGATCCGGAGAATCCCGGCGTGCTGCTGCTCTCGCCGTTCGCCGGTGCGGCACGCGAGCTTGATGGCGCGCTGATGGTGAACCCCTACGACCTCGACGGCGTCGGCGACGCGATCGCGCAGGCGATGACGATGTCGCTGGCCGAGCGGCGCGAACGCTGGCAGGGCATGTTCGAGCACCTGCGCGAGCACGACGTCACCCACTGGCGGCGCAGTTACCTGCAGGCCCTGCGCGCGCCGCTGCCCGAGCAGCCGGCCATCGACACGACGTTCGACAGCGGCACCCGCGCGGATCGGCCGGGAAGCGCATCGCGCCAGCGTCGCGGCGCCGCCGGCGCGATTCCGGATCGGCGGCCTACGATCGATCCCCATACCGGGCCCGGCCCGCACCTCGCACACTGAGCCGTCCCCGCCGCTAGCATGGCGGCATGCCGCGATTCCGTGTCCTCCTGATCGGTGCCTACGGGCAGTTCGGTCGACGCATCGCGGGCGAGCTCGCGCGCGATCCGGACCTGCAGCTGGTGCTCGCCGGGCGCGATGTCGCCAAGGCACGGGCACTTGCCGCGACGCTCGGTGGCGACGTGCTCGCCACCGCGATCGACGTCGAGGCGGCAGCTCTCGACACCGCGATCGCCGCGCAGTCGCCCGAGCTCGTCATCCACGCGGCCGGCCCGTTCCAGCAGCGCGATTACCGCGTCGCCGAAGCCGCGCTCGCCTGCGGCGCGCACTATGTCGACCTCGCCGACGGTCGCGCGTTCGTACACGGCATCACCGCGCTCGATGCACGCGCGCGCGCCGCGCGCCGCTGGGTGGTGAGCGGCGCGAGCAGCGTGCCGGGCCTGTCGGCCGCGGTGGTGGCCGCGCTGCGGCCCCGCTTCGCACGGCTCGAACGCATCGAGTCGGCGATCAGCCCCGGCAACCGCACCGAACGCGGCCTCGCCACGACACGCGCGATCCTCGGCTATGTCGGCCGCCCGTTTCCTGCACTGATCGACGGCCGCTGGCGCGACGTGCACGGCTGGCAGTCGTTGCGCTGCCTGCACGATTCGGCCACCGGCACGCGCTGGCTCGCGCGCTGCGACGTGCCCGACCTCGCGCTGCTCCCCGAACACGTGCCCGGATTGCAGCATTGCGACTTCCGCGCGGGCCTCGAGCTGCGGCGCATGCACCTCGGACTATGGCTCGCGAGCTGGGCCGTGCGCGTGGGACGAATGCGCGCGCTGCCGCGGTGGGCGCCGGCGCTGCTGCGCCTGAGCGAGCGCTGGCTCGATGCCGGCAGCGACGTGGGCCTGATGCAGGTGCGCCTCGACGGTAGCGACCCCGCGGGCCGAGCACTCTCGCTCGACTGGCGCATCGTGGCGGCCGAGGGCAGCGGGCCCCAGATCCCCGCGACCGCCGCCGTCGTGCTCGCGCGCAAGCTCGCCCGTGGCACGCTGCCCGGCGCAGGGGCCCGGGCCTGCCTCGATCTCTTCGACCTCGACGAGTTCATGGCGGCGCTGGCGGCGTTTCCGATCCGGACGACGCTGCGGGAAGCGCGTCGATGAACCGTGCGGCGACGGCGGGCCCCGGCAGCAGGCAGGCTTCGCGCCGCCCGAACCAGCGGTAGCGATTGCGCGCCACCAGCCGGTAGGCCGGATCCCGAAGCGCGCGGGGCAACAGAAGCAGCGCGACGCCGGCGATCGACCACGGCAGGCCGAGGCCTCGCAGCAGGCGCGCGATCGCCGTGCTGTCGGTCCATGCACCATCCGCATCGACCAGCAGGAACGACGCGGGGTCCGTGGGATCGAGCCCGTACGCCGCGAGCAGCGCCGCGCCCGCCGGCGACTGCATTGCCGCGAAACGGTAGTGCGCCCGGCGGTCGTGGCGCAGCAGGAAGCGCACCCAGGCATTGCAGAGCAGGCATATGCCGTCGAAGACGATGACCGGGCCCGCCCGCGAGACATTCGCCGCGGCGTACTCGGCGTCAGTCGACATCGAGCCAGCCCCGGTAGTGCACCAGCCGCCCGACGACGGGCAGGCGGGCGCGGACATCAAAGCGGTAGCGCCCGTCGGCCTCCGATTCCGTCGCGCGCACGCCGTCGAACCAGCGCAGTGGCAGCGCAAGCCCCAGCGCCGCGGCGCGCGCGACGCGCCATTCGATGCAGCCGTCACGCACGGCGAGGTCGAAGTCGAACGTGACGAGCCCCAGCCGCTCGCGCAGGCGCCCGCCGTGCGCGACCAGGCGCGAGGGCATCGCACGGCCTGCCACGCGTCGCGTCCACATCTCGCGTCCGGGGGTGATGTCCAGATCCACCACGATCGGTCCGGAACCCGGCGGCGGCAGCCGCGTCGCCGCGGCGCACAGGCGCGACAGCAGCCCCGCGCCCCGCTCGACGACGACCTCGCCGTGATAGCGCGCTCGCCCTTCGCGCAGATGCAGGCGCTGCACGGTCGGCGGCAGCGTCCGGAATTCGCCGCCGAGCAGCCGCGCGAAGATCGTCGTCATTCGAACCAGATGACGGAGGCCATGCGCCCCGTGCGCCGGTCGCGGCGATGCGAGTAGAAGCGGTCCGGCTCGCCGATCGTGCACAGGCCGCCGCCGTGGATGCGGTCGGCGCGCAGCCCGGCCCGTTCGAGGCGCCGGCGCGCGAGTGCATAGAGATCGACGCGCCAGTGATCGGGCCGCGTGCAGGCGAATGCGCTGCCGCAGGTCCAGTCGGGCGCGACGAAGGCATCGAAGACCTCGACGCCGACCTCGTAGTTCTGCGGGCCCGCCGCGGGGCCGAGCCAGGCATGCAGGTCCGCGGCCGGCGTGCGCATCGCGTCGACCGTCGCCTCGAGCACGCCCGCGGCGAGCCCCCGCCAGCCCGCATGCGCGCCGCCCACCTCGCGGCCGTCGTCGGCGAAGAAGAGCACCGGCAGGCAGTCGGCGGTGAGGATCGCGACGACGCGACCCGGCGTGGTCGTCACCGCGGCGTCCGCCTCGGACTCGTAGGCGTCGACCACGGCCTCGTCCAGCCGCATCACGTCGATGCCGTGCACCTGCCGCATCCAGACCGGTGCCGACGGCAGCGCGAAGCGGTCGACGAGCTCGCGGCGGTTGGCCTCGACGACAGCCGGGTCGTCGCCGTCGGCGGCATGGCGGTTGCCAAGGTTGAACGTATCGAAGGGGGCCTGCGAGGCGCCCGCGCCGTAACGCAGCGTGGTAAAGGCCCGCACGCCGGGCGGCAGGGGCGCATCGGCGTGCAGGCGGGCGCTCACCGGCCGCGCGCCTCCGCCTCGTGCGCATCGATGCGCAGTGCGCTGATCAGCGCCTGCAGGTCGGCCGGCACCGGCGCGGTCGCACGGATCGCCTCGCCGCTCACCGGATGCGCGAATTCGAGCGTCTCGGCATGCAGGGCCTGGCGCTTGAAGCCGCGCAGGGCGTCGATGGTCTCGGTGGACGCGCCGCGCGGCAGCTTGAGCGGCCCGCCGTAGAGCGGATCGCCCACGATGGGATGCTTGAGGTGCGCCATGTGCACGCGGATCTGGTGCGTGCGGCCGGTCTCGAGCCGGCACTCGAGCAGCGTGTGCGCGCGGAAGCGCTCGCGCAGGCGGAAATGCGTCACCGCCTCCTTGCCGTCCTCGCGCACCGCCATGCGCAGGCGGTCGCGCGGATGGCGGTCGATCGGCGCGTTCGCGGTGCCGCCCGAGACCAGCGCACCGACCACCACCGCGAGGTACTGGCGATGCACCTGCCGCGCCGAGAGCTGCGCGACGAGCGAGGTATGGGCCTCGAGCGTGCGCGCGACGACCATCACGCCCGAGGTGTCCTTGTCGAGGCGATGCACGATGCCGGCGCGCGGCAGGGCCGAAAGCCCCGGGTCGCGATGCAGAAGCGCGTTCACCAGCGTGCCGGCCGGATTGCCCGCACCCGGATGGACGACGAGCCCCGCCGGCTTGTCGAGCACGATGACGTGGGTGTCCTCGTACAGGACGTCGAGCGCGATGTCCTCGGCGGGTGCGTCGGTCTGCACGCCGATCTCGGCCTGCACCGTGATCCGCTCGCCGCCGCGGACGGCATCGCGCGGGCGGGCCTCGCGGCCGTCGAGCAGCGCCTGTCCGCCCTTGATCCAGCCGGCCAGTCGCGAGCGCGAATGCTCGGGGAACATCTCGGCGAGGACGGCGTCGAAGCGGCGCCCGGCGAATTCGTCGGGCACGCGCGCATCGAAGGTGATCGGATCGGGCATCGGCGGGTCTCGGTGGTGCGGGCCGCCAGCGCGGGCCGGTTAAGACGGGCCTGCTATTATCGGGCCTTCCCGCCTTCCTGCCGGCCCATCGCCCTCATGAGCCTTCGCTCCATGCTCCGTCCGTCCGCCTTCGTCCGTCCGGCGATGGCCGCCGTGCTCGCGGTCTCGCTGCTCGCCGGTACCGGCTGCGCCCGCGTCAAGGGCCTGTTCCGCGACGATGCCAAGACCGAGGGCGTGCCCGTCGAGCAGCTCTATGCCGAAGGCCACCGTTCGATGGTCAACGGCAACTGGTCGAACGCCGAGGAGACGTACAAGCGCCTCGTCGCCCAGTACCCGTACGGCGCATACACCGAGCAGGCGCTGATCGAGACCGCCTACGCGCAGTACAAGGCCGGCAAGCACGAGGACGCGGTCAGCTCGATCGACCGCTTCATCCGCACGTACCCGACCCACCGCAACATCGCGTACCTCTACTACCTGCGCGGGCTGGTCAACTCGAGCCGCGACACGGTCTTCCTGCAGCGGGTCTGGCGCCTGGACCCGGCCCGCCGCGACCTCGCCACGCCGATGCAGGCCTACAACGACTTCTCGATCGTCGCCGAGCGCTACGGCAACAGCCGCTACGCCGAGGATGCGCGCAAGCGGATGACCGACCTGCGCAACATCTTCGCGCGCCACGAGATGGATACCGCGCTCTACTACCTGCGTCGCGAAGCCTACGTCTCGGCCGCGTCGCGCGCGCGCTACGTGCTGGACACGTATCCGCAGTCGGCCTACCAGAACGATGCGATCGCCGCGCTCGCTGCCGCCTACACCGGCCTCGGCAACACGGCACTCGCGAACGACGCCCGCACCACGCTGCAGCAGCAGGACCCGAACCACCCCTACCTGCGCGGCGACTGGCCGGACTACCCGGGCCACCTGCGCCGCCTGAATCCGTTCGCGGGCGACAAGTCGCCGCTCGCGCGGGACTGACCGACGCACCGCCGCGATGAAGACGCCGCCTCCGGGCGGCGTCTTCGTTTCCGGCCATGCGATGCGCGGAATGCAGTGGCCCGCCGAGTGGCCTCGAAGCGGCGGTCCGGGCCACCAGACTGCGGCCATCACCCCGGGACGACGCCCATGGACACCCCGATCCTCCAGTACACCGCCTTCAGCACCGACCCCGACGGCGGCAATCCCGCGGGCGTCGTCCCCGATGCCCGCGGCCTCGACGAGGCGGCCATGCAGGCCATCGCGCGCCGCCTCGGCCATTCCGAGACGGCCTTCCTCGTGCCACACGGCGAGGGCCGGTTCGACGTGCGCTATTTCAGCCCCGAGGCCGAGGTGCCGTTCTGCGGCCACGCCACCATCGCGAGCGCCGTGGCGATCGCCGACCGCGATGGACCGGGCGCGCTGCGATTCGACACGCGCGCCGGCCGCGTCGACGTGGAGACAGGCCGCAACGCCGCGGGCGCGCATGCCACGCTCACGAGCGTCGCGCCGCGCGTCGAGCCGGCCCCCGACGGGCTGGTCGACCGCGCGCTCGCCGCACTGGGCTGGTCGCGCGCGGAGCTCGATGCCGCGCTCCCCCCGCGCATCGCCTTCGCGGGCGCGCGGCACCTCGTGCTCGCCGCGGCCACGCGCGATCGCCTCGCGCGACTCGACTACGACTTCGACGCGCTGCGCGCGCTCATGCTCGCGCACGACCTGACCACCGTCGCCCTCGTGCAGCGCGAGAGCGCAACGCGCTACCACGTGCGCAACCCATTCCCCGTGGGCGGCGTGGTCGAGGATCCCGCGACCGGTGCTGCCGCGGCGGCGTTCGGCGCCTACCTGCGCGAGCGGGGCCTCGCCCATCCGCCCGCGGAGATCGAGTTGCACCAGGGCGACGACATGGGCCGGCCGAGCCGCCTCCACGTGAGCATCGGCAGCGCGCCGGGCATCCGCGTGCGCGGCCATGCCGTGCGCATGGGCGACTGAGCGTCGGCGGCGTCGGTCGAAGCAATCGAGCGTGCGTCGCGGTGGGCCACTCTAGGGCGGCTCCGACCGTATCGGCGGCTGTGCAGCACTCGCGGTGCGTTTGACGGCTGCGGATCGCCGCGACGCCAAGGGACAGCGAGCCGACGCGCAGCACGACGTGCCCGTCGGCGACCCACGGCCGTCGACGGCGCAGCACGAGGACACATTCGAATGATCCGCCCGCGCCACCGGTAACGCCGGCGCTCGTGGACCGTGACGCTCGGGCCTTCAGCGGTACCCGTTCGTGATCGGATAGCGCCGTTCGCGCCCGAACGCGCGGCGCGTGAGCTTCGGCCCCGGCGCCGCCTGGTGGCGCTTCCATTCGCTGATGCGCACCAGCCGCAGCACCTTGTCGACCGTCGCCGCGTCGAAGCCCGCGGCGACGATCTCGTCGCGCGACTGCTCCTGGTCGACGTGCCGCAGCAGGATCGCATCGAGCACGTCGTAGGGCGGCAGTGAGTCCTGGTCCTTCTGGTTCTCGCGCAGCTCGGCCGATGGCGCGCGGTCGATCACGCCCACGGGGATGGCCGGATCGCCCACCGTGTTGCGCCAGCGCGCCAGGCGGTAGACGTCGGTCTTGTAGACGTCCTTGAGGGGCGCGTAGCCGCCGGCCATGTCGCCGTAGATCGTGGCGTAGCCGACCGCGTACTCGCTCTTGTTGCCGGTGGTGAGCAGCAGGCCGCCGAACTTGTTGGACAGCGCCATCAGCATGGCGCCGCGGATGCGCGACTGCAGGTTCTCCTCGGCGAGGTCCGGCGCGCGCCCTTCGAACGTGCCGGCGAGCGTCTCGAGGTAGGCCGCGAACGGCGCCTCGATCGGCAGCGTAAGCAGGCGCACGCCCTGCTTGTCGCACTGCTCCTGCGCGAGGTCGTTGGACAGGTCCGCCGTGAAGCGCGACGGCAGCCGGACCGCGGTGACGTTCTCCGCGCCCAGCGCGTCGACGGCGATGGCGAGCACGAGCGACGAGTCGATGCCGCCCGACAGCCCGAGCCAGACCGTCTCGAAGCCGTTCTTGCGGCAGTAGTCGCGCGTGCCGCGCACCAGTGCGCGCCAGGCGAGCGCCTCGCGGCTCTCGTCGCCGTCCTCGGCCCACTGCAGGGCGTCGAAGCGGCGCGTGGCCGGGTCGAAGTCGACGACGAGCATCTCGTCGCTGAAGGCCGCGGCGGCCGGATGCACGGCGCCGTCGCCATCGGCGACGACCGAGGCACCGTCGAACACCACCGCATCCTGCCCGCCCACGCAGTTCACGTAGGCGATCGCCACCCCCGACTCGCGCGTGCGTTGCTCGAGCAGCGCGTCGCGCAGGGCATGCTTGTCGTGCTCGAACGGTGAGGCATTCGGCACGACGACCAGTTCCGCGCCTTCCGCGACGGTCGCGGCGAGTGGCTCGGCGAACCAGACGTCCTCGCAGATCACCAGCCCGACGCGCACGCCCTCGACATCGATCACGCAGGCTTCGCCATCCGGATCGACCGCGAAGTAGCGGCGCTCGTCGAAGACGGCGTAGTTCGGCAGCTCGCGCTTGCGGTAGGTGCGCTCGACGCGGCCATCGCGCAGCACGCTCGCGGCATTGAAGACGATCGGACCGGCGGCCTCGGGCCAGCCGACGATCGCGGTGATGCCCCGCACTTCCGCGGCGATGCGCTCCAGCGCCGCCGCGCAGTCGACGAGGAAGCTCGGCCGCAGCAGCAGGTCCTCCGGCGGATAGCCGCTGATCGTGAGTTCCGGGAACACCGCGAGCTGCGCGCCGTAGGCGTCGCGCGCCTCGGCGACGAGGCGGACGATCCGGTCGGCATTGCCGTTGATGTCGCCGACGGGAAAATCGAACTGGGCGAGTGCGATCCGCAGGGCCATGGCCACTCCTCGAGATCCGCCGATTCTAGCCGTCCGCCGGTGAGCTGCCGTCGAGCGGCGCGACGGGCGCGGGGCGTCCGCCGGCATCGAGCGCGATCATCGTGAAACGGCCGCGCGTGCACAGGTGGCGCGTGCCGGCATGCGGGTCCTCCGTATGCAGCTCGACCTCGACCTGCATCGAGCTGCGCCCCACGCCGACGACGCGGGCGACCAGCTCGACCAGCTGCCCCTGCCGCACCGGCACATGGAAGTCGACCTGCTCCGAGCGGGCCGTCACCACGGTGCGCCGCGCATAGCGCGTGGCGGCGACGAAGGCCGCCTTGTCCATCCAGGCGAGCGCCTGCCCGCCGAACAGCGTGCCGAGGTGGTTGGCGTGGTCGGGGAAGACGATCTCCCAGAGGCGCGCCTCGCGCGGGGTGTCAGAAGGCGTCATCGAAGGCCACCTGTCCGCTCACGCCCACCTGGTAGGCGGACACGCGGCGCTCGAAGAAGTTCGTCAGCTCCTGCACGTCCTGCAGGTCCATGAAGGCGAAGGGATTGCGACTGCCGAACTCGGGCGCGAGGCCGAGCGCGGCGAGCCGCAGGTCGGCGACGTATTCCAGGTACTGCCGCATCTCGCGCGGCGAGAGGCCGTTCACGCCACCCGAGAGCACGTCATGGGCGAATGCGGCCTCGACGCCCACCGCCTCGCGCAGCATCGAGCGCACGTCGGTCTCCAGCGCGAGGTCGAGCAGGTCGGGCTCCTCGTCGCGCACGGTGCGGATGACCTCGAGCGCGAACGCCATGTGGCCCGACTCGTCGCGGAACACCCAGTTGGTGCCCGCGGCGAGGCCCGGCAGCAGGCCGCGCGAGCGAAGGAACCAGACGTAGGCGAAGGCCGCGAAGAAGAACAGGCCCTCGATGCAGCAGGCGAAGCAGATCAGGTTCAGCAGGAACGTTCGACGGTGCTCGCGGGTCTCCAGCCGCTGCAGGCCCTGGATCGAGTCGATCCAGCGGAAGCAGAAGTCGGCTTTGGCGCGGATCGAGGCGATGTTCTCGATCGCGGCGAACGCGGCGGCGCGTCGCTCGACGTCGGGCACGTAGGCATCGAGCAGCGTGAGATAGAACTGCACGTGCAGCGCTTCCTCGTACAGCTGCCGCGACAGGTACATGCGCGCCTCGGGCGCATTGATGTGCTGGTAGAGGTTCAGCACGAGGTTGTTGGCCACGATCGAATCGCCGGTCGCGAAAAAGGCGACGAGGCGCTCGACCAGGTGCCGGTCGGCCGGCGTGAGGCGGTCGCGCAGGTCGTTGACGTCGATGCCGAAGTCGATCTCCTCCACCGTCCACGTATTGCGCACCGCATCGCGGTACATGTCGTAGAACGCGGGATAGCGCATCGGGCGCAGGGTCAGGGCGAAGCCGGGGTCGAGCAGGCGGGTGGCGGTCATGGCGGGTCCGTGCGGCGATCGCCGCGTGGCGGCGTCGCCTGGAAAGGGTGCGGGGGCGGCGGTCGAATCCGTTCGGTCGATCCGTGGGCGCGCTCCGTCGCGCCGGGTCCGGGACGTCCTCGGCGGCTCCTGCCGCCTCCGCCACCGCCGCAGAGGAAACGTCAGCCCCGCGGTGGCACCGGCGGCCGAAGCACCGGTGCCACCACGAGGTGACGGACTGGGCGGTTACTGACAGGCCTCGCAGGCCTCGGGGTTCTCGAGCGAGCAGGCGATCGCGGCCGGCGGCGTCGCCGCGCTCACCGTCGCCTTCGCGATGCGGGTCGCGGGGCGCGAGCGCAGGTAGTAGGTCGTCTTCAGGCCGGACTTCCAGGCGTACATGTACATCGACGACAGCGGGCCGATCACCGGGCTCTCCATGAACAGGTTGAGCGACTGCGACTGGTCGATGTACGCGCCGCGCGCCGCGGCGAGGTCGATCAAGGCCTTCTGCGGCAGTTCCCAGGCGGTGCGATAGACCTCGCGCAGCGGCGCGGGGATCGCGTCGATCGACTGGATGGAGCCCTCGCCGAGCTTGATCGCGTCGCGGATCGTCTGCGTCCACAGGCCGAGCTTCTTCAGCTCGTCGACGAGATGGCGGTTGACCTGCACGAAGTCGCCCGACAGCGTCTCGCGCTTGAACAGGTTCGACACCTGCGGCTCGATGCATTCGTAACAGCCGGCGATCGAGGCGATCGTGGCCGTCGGCGCGATGGCGACGAGCAGCGAGTTGCGCAGGCCGTGCTTCGCGATGCGTGCCTTCAGCGCGTCCCAAGCGGGTGTCTGCGTCGGCGTCACGCCCCAGAGGTCGAACTGCAGCTCGCCCTGCGCCGCACGGGTCTCGGCGAACGACGGATGCGCGCCGTGCCGCTCGGCAAGATCGCAGGAGGCCTCGAGCGCATGCAGGTAGATCGCCTCGGCGATGCGCGTCGACAGTGCGAGTGCGTCGGCCGAGTCGAACGGCAGCCGGAGCTTGAAGAAGACGTCCTGCAGGCCCATCACGCCGAGCCCGACCGGCCGCCAGCGCAGGTTCGAGCGCCGCGCGGACTCGATCGGATAGAAGTTGAGGTCGATCACGCGGTCGAGCTGGCGCACGGCCACCTGCACGGTCTCGGCGAGCTTGTCGAAATCGAAGGCGTCATCGAGGACGTGCTGCGCGAGGTTGATCGAGCCGAGGTTGCAGACGGCGGTCTCCTCGGCGCTGGTTACTTCGAGGATCTCGGTGCACAGGTTCGACAGGTGCACCGTGCGGCCCGGGCCGACCTGGTTGCAGGTGCGGTTGGCCGCGTCCTTGAACGTCATCCAGCCGTTCCCGGTCTCGCCGAGCACCTTCATCATCCGTGCGTAGAGCTCGCGCGCCTTGAGCGTGCGGGTGGCGAGCCCCTGCCGCTCGGCCTGCTCGTAGGCGCGCTCGAAGGCCTCACCCCACAGGTCCGGCAACTCGGGCACGGCCTTCGGGTCGAACAGCGACCAGTCACCGTCGGCTTCGACCCGCCGCATGAAGAGGTCGGGGATCCAGTTGGCGAGGTTGAGGTTGTGCGTGCGGCGCATCTCGTCGCCGGTGTTGTCGCGCAGCTCGAGGAATTCCTCGATGTCCGCATGCCACGACTCGAGGTAGATGCAGGCCGCGCCCTTGCGCTTGCCGCCCTGGTTCACGGCGGCCACGGAGGCGTCGAGCGTCTTCAGCCACGGCACGATCCCGTTGCTGCGCCCGTTGGTGGAGCGGATCAGCGAGCCGCGCGCGCGGATGCGGTGGTAGGCCTGCCCGATGCCGCCGGAGAATTTCGACAGCTGCGCGACGTCACCGTAGCGGGCGTAGATGTCGGTGAGCGAATCCTGCGGGGAATCGAGCAGGAAGCAGGACGAGAGCTGCTCATGGCGCGTGCCCGAATTGAACAGCGTCGGCGAGCTCGGAAGGTAGTCGAGCGAAGCCATCAGCCGGTAGAGCTGCAGCGCACCTGCCGGGCTGTCGGTCAGCGCGACCGCGATGCGCATGAAGAAGTGCTGCGGCGTCTCGATGACGTGCCGCGAGTGCGGGTGCTTGAGCAGGTAGCGGTCGTAGAGCGTGCGCAGGCCGAAGTACTCGAATCGCTGGGTGTTCGAGGCGTCGATCGCATCGTTGAACTTGCGTGCATTGGCTTCGACGACGTCGCGGACGCGATCGTTGATCAGGCCGAGGTCGTAGCCGAGCACGATCGACTGCGAGAACGAGTACACGCCGAGCCCGGCGACCTCCTTGTCGATGTAGGCGCTCAGCAGCCGCGCGGCGAGGCGTGAGTACTGCGGCTCCTCGGCGGTGAACGCGGCGGCGGTGTGGATCGACAGCTCGTCGAGCTCTCGGGTCGTGGCGCCATCGAAGATCCCGCCGATCGTCTTGAGCGCGACGCGCATGGGGTCGATGTCGTCGAGCCCGCCTGCGCAGCGCTGCACGGCGCGCACGATCTTGGCGACGTCGACCGGCTCGCGGCGGCCGTCGCGCTTGGTGACGGTCATGGTCGCCGGTGCATGCGGCGGGGTCAGCGCGAAGCCCGACGGGTCGGCGTCGAGCGCCTCAGGCGGCGTGGCGTGGGTCAGTGTTTCGATCATCATGATTCCTCTCCGGTGGCGATGGAGAGGAAGCGAAAGCGGCGCACGCGTCGTCCTGCGCCGGCCCCCGCCCCCTCGGGCGAGCCGGCATCGACGCGATGGAGACGGAAGGCGGCGGACACGGGTCCGCGGACCGACCCGTCCCTCCCACGAGGACGCCTGGCCAACGGCGGCACGCGGCCACCGATCGAGGCAGGTCTTCGGACTCGTGGACCACGGCGACCGGGGTCGCCACCTACTGCGCGTCGCTTCCCAGCCGCTCGGGCCAGTGCCAATGACGCGGGTCGTTTCCACTTACCGCTGCGGGGCAGTCCCGGATTCCCACCGGGTTCCCTATTAAGCCGGCCCTGGCAGGCGCGGCACCTTCGACGGGCACAACATATGCGGCACGGACCGATCCGTCAACACAAGATTTTGTGAAGTCTGAGTCTGGGCGGGCGATGTTGCCCTGCATCTTCGAAAGCAGCATTGCCGGTTCGGATTCCCGTATCTGACGTAGCGCCGCTCCGCCAACCGGGCCGGGATGCCGCTTCCCTCTCGTCTTCGGAAGGGCAATAGCCGGAGGCACACGGGGGACCCGAAGGGCGGCGGGCATGGATGCCCGCCGTCCGCACTCGAGCCAGGATGGCGAGTGTGCGGATCGCGGCGCACTCACCCGTTGCGAGCTGTAGATCCGTCGGGGACGGCCCTTTCTTTTGGTTCCTTTTCTTTGGGCCGGCAAAGAAAAGGAACTCGCGCGCGCCAGCGCACGAAACGCCCCTCGCTCTGGCGTCAGCGGCCAGCGGCCAGCGGCCAGCGAGGGAATCAGCCATCGACCCGCGCACCCAGGCCCTATCCGCGCAGTGGCAGCACGACGCGACCGCCCCAAAAGCAGAAGGCCGCCCGAAGGCGGCCTCCCACGAACATCCTGGCGAATCGATCAACTCGCGAGTCGCTTCGCGATCGCCGCCCCCAGATCGCCCGGCGACTTCACCGTGGTGACGCCCGCCTTCTCCAGCGCCGCGAACTTGCCCTCGGCCGTGCCGGAGCCGCCCGAGGCGATCGCGCCCGCGTGGCCCATGCGCTTGCCCTTCGGCGCCGACGCACCGGCGATGAAGCCCACGACCGGCTTGGTCACGTACTGGCTGATGAACTCCGCGGCTTCCTCTTCTGCCGAGCCGCCGATCTCGCCGACCATGATGATGCCCTCGGTCTGCGGATCGTCCTGGAACCAGCGCAGGGCATCGATGAAGTTGGTGCCGTTGATCGGGTCGCCGCCGATGCCGATGCAGGTCGACTGGCCGAGGCCCACGTCGGTCGTCTGCTTCACGGCTTCATAGGTGAGCGTGCCCGAGCGCGACACGATGCCGATCTTGCCCGGCTGGTGGATGTGGCCCGGCATGATGCCGATCTTGCACTCGCCCGGCGTGATCACGCCCGGGCAGTTCGGGCCGACGAGCACCGTCTCCGGGTAGCCGTTGAGCACGTTCTTCGCGCGCAGCATGTCCAGCACCGGGATGCCCTCGGTGATGCAGACGATGACGCGGATGCCCGCGGCCGCGGCTTCCATGATCGCGTCGGCCGCGAACGGCGGCGGCACGTAGATGACGGACGCATCGGCGCCGGTGGCGGCGACGGCTTCTTCCATCGTGTTGAAGACCGGCAGGCCGAGGTGCTCGGTGCCGCCCTTGCCCGGGGTGACGCCGCCGACGACCTTGGTGCCGTAGTCGAGCATCTGCTGCGCGTGGAAGGTGCCCTGCGAGCCGGTGAAGCCCTGCACCAGCACCTTCGTGTCCTTGTTGATCAGAACGGACATTGGATTTCGTTTCCTGTGTCGGTCGCGCGGGTCACCGCGCGACGGGAATGTCTCAGGCGGCCTGCTGGACGGCCGCGACGGCCTTCTTCGCACCGTCGTTGATGTCGTCGGCCGCCGTGATGGCGAGGCCGGAGTTGCGCAGCAGCTCCTTGCCCGCTTCGACGTTCGTGCCCTCGAGGCGCACGATCACCGGCACCTTGACGTCGACTTCCTTGACCGCCGCGATGATGCCCTCGGCGATCATGTCGCAGCGGACGATGCCGCCGAAGATGTTGACGAAGATCGCCTTCACCTTGTCGCTGGACAGGATCAGCTTGAACGCCTCGGTGACGCGCTCCTTGGTCGCGCCGCCGCCCACGTCGAGGAAGTTGGCCGGCGAGCCGCCGTTGAGCGAGATGACGTCCATCGTCGCCATGGCCAGGCCGGCGCCATTGACCATGCAGCCGATGTCGCCGTCCATCGTGACGTAGTTGAGGTCGTACTTCGACGCAAGCACCTCCGTCTCGTCCTCCTGGCGCGTGTCGCGCATCGCGACCAGCTGCGGATGGCGGAACGAGGCGTTGTCGTCGGAGTTGATCTTGCCGTCGAGCACGGCGAGGTCGCCGTTGGTGAGGATCGCGAGCGGATTGAGCTCCACCAGCGCGAGGTCCTTCTCCATGAACAGCTTGAACAGGCCCGTCATGATCTTGGTCAGCTGGCCGACCTGCTTCGCGTTGAGGCCCATCGCGAAGCCGACGTCGCGGCACTGGTACGGCTGCAGGCCTTCGACGTAGTTGATGTTGAGCGTGTGGATCGCCTCGGGCTTCTCGTGGGCGACCTGCTCGATGTCCATGCCGCCTTCGGCCGAGGCGATGAACGTGACCGTCTTCGTCGAGCGGTCGACGAGCACCGACAGGTACAGCTCCTTGTCGATGTCCGTGCCTTCGGAGATCAGGACGCTGTCGATCGGCAGCTCGACGCCGGCGGTCTGGTAGGTCGCCATCTTCGTGCCGAGCATCGCCTTGGCGTAGTCGCGCACCTCGTCGAACGACCGGGCGAGCTTGACGCCGCCGGCCTTGCCGCGGCCGCCCGCGTGGATCTGCGCCTTGACGACCCACAGGTCGCCCGGGATCTGCTTGGCCGCCGCGACGGCCTCGTCCGGCGAGCGGGCGACGATGCCCTTGGGAACGGCGATGCCGTAGTCGGCGAAGAGCTGCTTCGCCTGGTATTCGTGGAAATTCATGCGTCACCGAAGGATGGACGTGGGGCTCGCGCGCGAAAGCGCACCCGACCGGGCCGGCGCGAGGGGCCGGTATTGTCGCCGATCGGCCGGAGCCGGGCAAAAGACGCCTCCGCGGCCGCGCTTTCACCCCGCCTATACTCCGGCGATCGCCCGCAGGACGCGCGTCGTGCCCCTGAAGTCCGCCGTTTCCCCGCTCGACGTCGAGCACGTCCTCTATCGCGAGCTCCGGCTCTTCAACCTCTACCGCGTGCTCGAGGCGGCCCTGCTGGTGCTCGCCATGTTCGGGCCGGTGCGGGCGATGCTCGAGCCTGCCCGGCACGAGCTGCTCGCGCAGGCGACGGTGATCGCCTACCTGTTCATCGCGCTGGTGGCCCTTCCGCTGGGGCGCCGGCTCGAGCTGCGGCTCGTCGCGGCCGTGGGCGTGGCCGCCGACCTCTTCTTCGGCCTGCTCGCGATCCATGCTCTGCCCTCGCTGGGTACGGGCATCGCCCTGATGCTGATGTTCAACGTGGGAGCCGCGGCCCTCCTGCTTCCGCCGCGCATGGCCGCGGCCCTCGCGTTCACCGCGGTGGCGGCCCTGTCGGGCGAATACCTCTGGAGCACGCTCGACTTCGACCAGCGGCGTTCGCTCGCGGAGCCGATCATGTTCTCGATCGGCTACGTCGCGCTCGCCACGGTGATGAACGTGCTCGGCCGGCAGATGCGCGAGAGCTACGAGCTCGCCGCGCAGCGCACCACCGAGAACGAGCATCTCGCGCAGGTCAACGAGCTGATCATCCGCCGCCTGCGCACGGGCGTCCTGCTCGTCGACGGCGGCGGCCGCATGCGCCTCGCGAACGAGGCTGCATCGGCACTGCTCGGCGACATTGGCGACAGCCTGCACGGCTATCGCGAGCTGACGGTCGCCGTGCCGGAGCTCGGGCGGCGCCTCGCGCAGTGGCGCGAGAGCGGTGTCGTGGACGAGAGCCCGCTGCGCGTCGCCCCCGACCAGCCCGACGTGATTCCGCGCTTCGCGCGGCTGCAGGCCAACAGCGACCAGGTGCTCGTCTTCCTCGACGACACGTCGCTGGTCTCGCAGCGCGCCGAGTCGATCACGCTCGCCACGCTCGGCCGCTTCTCCGCGAGCCTCGCGCACGAGATCCGCAATCCGCTCGCCGCGATCCGCTATGCGGTGCAGTTGCTGGAGGAATCCGAGGACATCCGCCCGGCCGACCGCCGACTGCTGGAGATCATCCACCAGCACTGCCAGCGCATGAACGGCATCGTCGAGAACGTGCTCGGGCTCGCGCGCCGCGAGACCGCCAAGCCCGTCGGCGTGGAGCTCGTCGAGTTCGCCCGGCACTTCGTCGACGACTACCTCGTCAGCCATCCGATCGAGTCGGACATGCTCGCGGCGACGTCCTCGCTGCGCGAGCTGTCGGCGCTGTTCGACCCACGCCAGCTGCACCAGGCGGTGACGGTGCTGGTGAGCAATGCGCTCAACTACGGGCGCATGCCGGGCGAGCCGGCGCGCGTCACCCTGCGCGTAGGCGACGACCGCGGCCAACCCGTGCTCGACGTGCTCGACCGGGGGCCCGGCATCCCCGAGGCCGTGCGCAGCCGGCTGTTCCGCCCGTTCTTCACGACGTCGAGCCATGGCACAGGGCTCGGGCTGTACATCGCGCGGGAGCTCTGCCGCGCCAACCAGGCGACACTCGACTACGTGCCCACCCCGGGGGGCGGCGGCTGCTTCCGGATCCGCATGAGCCCGTGGGGCGGACCGCCGGCGGGCTGACCGCGTACACGGCACGCCCCGGGTAACGGTCCGGACCTGACGCGAACCGCCGAAAGTGGCCGCAAACCGTCACTTCAGCTAAGGTGCGCGGCGGAGGACCCGATGCCCGAAGCAGCCCCTAGCGCCGCCCCGCCCCGTAGCGCCCTCGTCGTCGACGACGAGCGCGACATCCGCGAACTGCTGGTGATGACGCTCGGCCGCATGGGCCTGCGCTGCGACACCGCGGCCAACGTCACCGACGCCCGCGCGCTGCTGTCCAGGAACCGCTACGACCTCTGCCTGACCGACATGCGGCTGCCCGACGGCACCGGCCTGGAGATCGTCGCCGAGATCAACCAGAAGCACCCGACCACGCCGGTGGCGATGATCACCGCCTTCGGCAACGTCGAGGCCGCCGTCGAGGCGCTGAAGGCCGGGGCCTTCGACTTCGTCGCCAAGCCTGTGGACCTCGGCGTGCTGCGCGACCTCGTCCGCCAGGCGCTGGAGCTGCACGAGAAGCGGCGCGCCGCCAGCGAAGCCGGCATCGCCTCGCGGCTCTACGGCGAATCGGGTGCGATGGCGCAGCTGCGCGCCACGCTCACCAAGGTCGCGCGCAGCCAGGCCCCGGTCTACATCACCGGCGAGTCCGGCGTGGGCAAGGAGCTCGTCGCGCGCACGATCCATGCCGAAGGCGGGCGTGCTTCCGGCCCGTTCGTGCCGGTCAACTGCGGCGCCATCCCGGCCGAGCTGATGGAGAGCGAGTTCTTCGGCCACAAGAAGGGCTCCTTCACCGGTGCCCATGCCGACAAGCCCGGCCTGTTTCAGGCCGCCGACGGCGGCACCCTGTTCCTCGACGAGGTCGCCGAGCTGCCGCTGCCGATGCAGGTGAAGCTGCTGCGCGCGATCCAGGAGAAATCGGTCCGCCCGGTCGGCTCCAACAGCGAGGCGAAGGTCGACGTGCGCATCCTGTCGGCCACACACAAGGACCTCGCGTCACTGGTCGAGGAGGGCCGCTTCCGGCACGACCTCTACTACCGCATCAACGTGATCGAGCTGCGCGTGCCGCCGCTGCGCGAGCGCCCCGAGGATCTTCCGGGCCTGGCCGACATCATCCTGCGCCGCCTCGCCTCGAACCAGGACCGCGCGGTCTCGCGCCTGTCCCCGGAGGCGCTCGAAGCGCTGCGTGGCTACGGATTCCCGGGCAACGTCCGCGAGCTCGAGAACATCCTCGAGCGCGCACTCGCGTTGGCCGAGGGCGACGTCATCGAGGTCGACGACCTGAGCCTGCCGAAGCCTGCCGCCCGCGCCGTGCCCGCCTCCATGCCATCCGCGTCCTCGACGGCGGACGCTGCACCGGCTGCGCCCGCGGCGCAGCCCGCCGATCCCCGCACCCTTGATCCCCGCGATACCGCGACCAGCGCCCTGCCCTCGTACATCGAGGAGATCGAGCGCGCGGCGATCCAGCATGCGCTGCAGGAGAACCGGTATAACAAGACGCGCACCGCGGCCGCGCTGGGGATCACGTTCCGCGCGCTGCGGTACAAGCTGAAGAAGCTGGGCATCGATTAGGCTGCTGCCCGCCGTAGGCTGTTGACCGCGGCAATGCCAGCCGCTCGACGGGTCGAAGATGCGCTTGCATTGGCAGGTAACACGGTCGGTCGGCCGATGAGCTCCGTTACACCTCGGAGTTGCGCATGGGGCCCGCGTGGAAAACCTCCGACCCGCCGCGACAGCGCGCCCTGACCGTGCTCGCGATGCATCGGCCATTGCGTTCGGGACCAAGCCACTTTCGAGTAGTGACAAATTGCGTCACTTCCCGAACTGGCTGACGCATCGCGTCACCTGCGCGACCGCTTGTCGGACCACAAGCGTGACCTATCACCCGAAAGCGCGCCGATCGGCTGGAAACTGCGGTTGGCACGCGATATGCGTATGCTCACGGTGCACGGGCAGCACGCATGGCAGACCGAAGGATGCGGCGAGTCGTCCGGCAGCAGTCCGTGAAGTTCAAACCACTCCTAGGGGATACATCATGAAGAAGCAGCAGGGCTTTACCCTCATCGAGCTGATGATCGTCGTCGCGATCATCGCCATCCTGGCCGCCATCGCGCTGCCGCAGTACCGCAACTACACGCAGCGTTCGGCGAACAGCGCGTGCCTGGGCGAGGCGAAGGCCTGGATGAACACGGCGGTCGCCGAAGCAGCGGACAACCGCACCGGCTCGGCGTTCGTCGGCCGCGCTTGCAGCGTTGCAGCGGGCACCATCACGGTTACTCCGGCGGAGTACAGCACGGCTGGCGCGACCGAAACCTTCACGACGCCGGTCCGCGGCAACGCGACGCTTCGTCAGAACGTCTCGTGCCAGTCCGGCAGCGGCACTTGCCAGTTGCAGTAACGTAGCAGGGCATACCCCGTGACGCAGAAGCCTCCGGCGCAAGCCGGAGGCTTTTTTTTGGAGACCGGCGCGACTAGCGCCCGATTGAACATGGCGATCAACGCAGCCCCCCAGGAATACTCTCGGCAACCGCCTTTCGTCGCGATCGCGATCGCACTGGCGGCACTCGCCATGCTTCCATTCCTGCTGGGCTTGGGCGGAGACTTCATTTTCGACGACCGCCAGACCGTCCAGTACAACGGCGCGTTGCGGATGGCATCACTGGATCTCGAGCACCTGCTCCGTGCCGCCTACAGTTTCGAGGCGGGGAACGGTTCGCGAATGCTCGCCATGCTTACCTTTGCCCTCGACTACTGGCGTGGAGGTGGTGACCCAGCCGTCTTCAAGACGACGAACGTCCTGATCCACTGCGTCACGACCGTGGCGCTCGCCGCCTTTCTTCGTCGGCTCTTCCTCATGTCGGGCGCTGCACTGCGCCCTGCTTCGAGCGGAGCACTAGCACTGTCGCTCCTATGGGCCCTGCATCCCCTGCAGGTGTCGGCCGTTCTGTATGTCGTCCAACGGATGCAGACGCTCGGCACCTTGTTCCTCGTCCTCGCGCTCTGGACGTACCTTCGGATGCGCGAAGCGCAGATCGAAGGTCGGCGCAGCCGCCACTTCGGTATCGTCACCGCGCTGTTCTGGGGCCTTGCGCTCGCGAGCAAAGAAGATTCCGTGCTGTTGCCGCTTTACGCGTTCCTGCTCGAGATCACCGTGCTGCGTTTCGGCGCTGCCGAGCAGCAGCTCGCCCGGAGGCTACGGCTGGGCTACTCGGCAGTCTGCGCGCTTGGTGCACTCGCCTTCTTCTTGGTGATCGTGCCGCACTACTGGCATTGGGACGCCTATCCCGGCCGGACCTTCTCGAGTTCCGATCGGCTGCTTTCGCAGGCCAGGGTCCTCGCGATGTATATCGGGCAGATCCTGTTCCCACTGCCCGGGCACCTTCATTTCTACTATGACGACTTCCCGGTGTCGCGAGGCCTGCTTGATCCGCCTTCCACGGCCGCCGCAGTCGTATTCATCGCGGGACTGCTGTCGCTCGCCGTCCAGCAGCGGCGGCGGCGTCCACTAGTTGCGCTCGGAATACTGCTCTTCTTCGCCGGCCACTCGATGACGAGCAACGTCGTCAACCTCGAGCTCGCATTCGAGCATCGCAATCATTTCCCGTTGATCGGCGCCTTGATCGCCGTGGGGGCTCTGGCGGCGGAGCTGTTCGCGCGCTTTCGGATGCGGCACTGGGTTCCTGGTGCAGCCTGCGCGCTCGCCATAGCCGGCGTCTCCGCCGCGACGGCCATCCGCGCGCAGCAGTGGGGTGAGCCGTCGCGCTTTGCAGCACTTGGCGTCGAATTGGCTCCGCGGTCGATCCGCGCATGGAGCGACCTTTGCACACATCAGTTCGACCTGAGCGTGGACGGCACGGATTCGCAGAAGCTCGCTCGCGCAATCACCACCTGCGAGCGAGGCGCCGCGGCAACCCGTTCACCCCAGTTGCTCTTCAACGTCATCGTCTACAAGACGATCGCCGGGCGACCGACGCGCGGGGATTGGCCAGTCTTCTTGAAGCAGCTTGAGGCCGCACCTCCCAGCGCCGAGCTCGAGGGCATCTACCACGCCATTCTCAAGAACGTGGACCATGGCTTCCCGTTGGATCCGGCTGGAACCGTGCAAGCTCTCCACATCGTGGCCCGACGGACGCCACTTTCCGATGTGCAGTACGTGCATATCGCCACATATGTCTACAAGAACGGGGCCAATCCCGAAAGCGCTCTCCCGTTCCTGGAGCAGGCAGTGCGCATTGCGCCTCCGGGCTCTCCTCTGATCGATCGCGTGCTGGTCAACCTCACTGCGGCAGGCCGCTCCGACTGGGTCGACCATCTCCGCGGCCTGCGAAAGGTGAAGCCCCGCACGCATTGACCGATCAAGCCGCGCTGGCACGATCCATGCTTGCCTACTTGACTGGCCGCAGATTCCGGACACTGTTGATGTACCCGCGCAACCGTGGCTTCACGCTAATCGAACTGATGATTACCGTCGCGATCATCGCGCTGCTGTCGGCGGTCGCGCTTCCGCTGATCGTTAGGCAACAGGTACGCGCCGCTGAGGCATCTTGTCTCGCCGAAACCAAGACCTACGTCAGCATGTCACTCGCCGCGATGGCCAACCAGGATGCGCCCCAGGCGCCGCCACTGCGGGCATGTGGCAGCGGAGACACCATCAGCGCCGTGAGCACCACGGTGACGGGCACCCCGCGTTCACCGGGAATGCGGCGGACGATATGCTCGGCGGCGTCCGCGACCTGCGCACTCGAACCCTGACAGCAATTCAAGCGCACGGCGGCACAGGGCTGAGCGCCTTGCTCGCGTCGATCGAGCGCCGATCCTTCACTTCACGATGCGGTGTCAGGGCGGGTTCGACCGCGTAGTTCTCGCCGTATCCGGCATCACCCCGGTGCCCCGTGAGCCCTGATGTCCTGACCTAGAATGGCAACGGGCCCTCCGGAGATCCGCGATGACAGAGCGGCCATCCCTCGTGTTTGCAGCGCCCGACATCCACGACGAGGAAATCGCGGAGGTCGTCGAATGCATGCGCTCCGGATGGCTGGGCACCGGCCCCGTGTTGCCCGATTCGAAGCCGACATGGCTGCGTTCAAGGGATTCGAGCCGAGCCAGGTAGCCGCGGTCAATTCATGCACGGCGGCGCTCCATGTGAGCATGGTCGCGTCGGGCCTCCCCGCCGGCTCGGAGGTCATCACGACGCCCCTCACCTTCTGCGCGACGGTGAACTCGATTCTCCATGCCGGCCTGACTCCCGTACTCGCGGACGTGGACGCTCGCACGCACAATATCGATCCAGATGCCATCGAGGCGGCGATCACGCCGAGGACGCGAGCAATCGTGCCCGTTCATTTCGCGGGGCGCCCATGTGACATGGCCCGGATCATGGCCATTGCACGAGCACATGGCCTGATGGTCATCGAGGACTGCGCCCACGCCATCGAGACCACGTACAAGGGACAACATGCGGGTAGCTTCGGCGACTTCGGTTGCTTCAGCTTCTATGTGACGAAGAACGTCGTGACCGGCGAAGGCGGAATGATCATTGGCCGTGATCGCGAGCTCGGGGACCGATGCAGGATCCTTGCGCTCCAGGGCATGAGCAAGGATGCGTGGCACCGCTTCAGCGACAGCGGCTACAAGCACTACCAGGTCGTAGAGAGCGGCTTCAAGTACAACATGATGGACCTGCAGGCCGCGATCGGCATCCATCAGCTGGCCCGCGTCGAGGCGTCATGGCGCCGTCGTGCAGAAGTCTGGGAGCGTTACTCCACATGCCTCCCGGGCGATCGCCTGGGCCTGCCGGCCGACGTGGAACCGGATACGCGCCACGCCTTCCACCTTTTCACGATCGACGTAGATCCGGCGCGTGCCGGTATCGAGCGGGATGCCTTCCTCGACGCGATGACCTCGCGCGGCATCGGCACGGGAGTCCATTACTTATCGGTGGCCGAGCATCCTTATTACCAAGCACGGTTCGGCTGGAGGCCGGAGCAGTGGCCGAATGCGATGCGGATCGGGCGGCAGACGACGAGCCTCCCGATCTCGCCGAAGCTGAGCGACGCGGATGTCATGCGCGTCATCGATGCAGTTGACGACGTCCTCGAGAAGAACCGCTGATGCGGAGGTTACTCGAGTGTCCGGAGCCGTCGCGCAGGTACGCCCGCATAGACGGCGGCACCCTCGAGCATTCCTTTCACGACTGCACCGGCCCCGATGACCGTACGCGCACCCAGAACTGCTCCCGAGAGCACGACTGCAGCGGTCCCGATCCAGCAATGCTCGCCGATCGATACCCCATCGCTCTCTGGAGGAAACCGGTCGCACAAGGGCGACCCATGGCTGGCGCCGGGATCGGCATGAGTGATGACGCACACGCGCGGTGAGAGCGTGCTCCCGGGGCCGATCCATAGAGGGCCCTTGAGGTCGAGAAGGCAGCCGGCCCCAATGTGTACATCATCGTCGACCCGGAGGTTACGGAAGCCCTCTTCAAGGTTGATGAGCCGGCATTCGTAGATCCGCACATTCCGGCCGATCCGCGCACCCAAGGCTCCAAGGCATCGCGCGCGCAAGCGGGGGTGCACGCAAAAGCGCAGCGCCAGTTCCACCACCATGCACAACCCGTGTCGCAGCGCACTCATCGCACTCGTCCCGTCCTGAGAACGCCGAGCAGCACACCGGCCACCGCGGCCAGTCCTATGTCGACCACCAGGACCACCGCCCGCGCCGCAAGGGCGAGCGCTGCCATATCGGGTGAATCGATGTCCATCACCGGCCCCATCATCAACAGGCTCGCCTCGCGTGCACCTATGCCGGCGGGCAGCAGGCTGATGATACCCACGAGGTAAGACAGTGAAAGCGCCGCAACCAGAGCGGCGGGATCACCGTGCGGTACCACGATCGACGCGAGGAGTCCCCAGCCTACGCAGTAGCCGAGGAGACAGGCCCCCAGGCCCGCCGCTCGCAAGAGATCGGGCCGCATGCCGTGTCGCGCATCGGGTGTGACGCCCAGGCCGTCCAGGCGCCGCCCGATCACGGGCACCCGAACGACGACGCGCCACATGCCTTGCGACCCCACAATGATCGAAGCCGCGATCCATGCGGCGACCAGAACGCACGCGGCGATGGGATATCCGTATCGGCTTGCGAATAGGCCCGCCAACCCGGCGCCGGTGATCAGGACGACGAGCCCTACCATCAGCTCCACGTTGGCACGCAGCAGCGTGCCGGGGCGGATCTTCCCGAGCATCGCCGCCTGTGCCAGGAACGTCCATACCCGGCCTGGAACGTACTTCGCGACCTGCGATGCAAGATAGACGCCGGCGATGCGGAACCGCATCGCGACGGTCCGCTCGCCGGTCAGCTCGGCAACGACGACTGCGGCCCCCGCATTGCCCAGTGTGAGCGACAGGATCGCAAGCCAGACCTCACGCGCACGCGCGTCGCCCAGCAGACGCCCGAGCCACCCGGCGTCCTGCCTTGCGGCCAGTACCAGCGCCACGAGGGTTGCGACCGCGATGATGGCGACCAGCCCTCGTCGAATCCTTGTTGAATTACCCAATGCCATCGTGAGTGCTTCAGCAGCCTTTTACCCCGCAGGCCGGCACGCGATCCTCGACCCGCGCGTGGACCGGCTTGCGGAGCAGCCATACATAGCCGGGGAAAAGCGGGTACGCGGCATGTGCGAAGGCCCGAATCGCGAGTCGCCGCACCCCCGTGCCCATCATGTAGCCGAACTCGAAGCGCTCCGGCTCGCGCAGCATCTTGAGCGTGTAGTCGATCACCTCGAATGCACCTGTCAGGTCACGTAGTCCACGGATTCCTAGATGGCGCTCGTGGTAGTAGCGACCTCGCCTAGCCAGCCTGAGGTAGCGATGCGCCCAGCTGACGGGAATGATCGACAGGAACGGAAGACGATAATGCTGCTCGATCACGCAGAAGCGATTCGTCGCAGCGAAGTAGCAGAGCCCACCGGGCCGCAGGACGCGTGCGATCTCGCGCATCATGCGTCGAGGATCGGGCACGTGTTCGTACACCTGCGAGCAGACGACGATGTCGAACGACGACGGAGCGAAGTCGAGTTCCATCGCATCGCCGACCTGGAATCGAGCATTTGCAGGCGCTCGTGCAGCAGCGAGCTCAATCGCTTCGCGATCGATGTCGATTCCGGTGAGCTGCGCCACGTGTCGCGCAAGTTCTCGGTCGATCAGGCCGGTTGAACATCCTACGTTGAGCAGTTTCGCGGTACAGAGCGCGTCCGAGCCGATTGCGTCCCGAAGGACGGCGATCATTGTACGGGCCTTCCGCGTGCGCACGTCTGCAGCGTGCATCGCCGGATTGCCTTTCGAAAAGTCGAACTGGTAGCCGCGCTCCGTCATACAACTCCGCCCACCGGGCCCGTTGACACCGCGAGGCCGAGGAGTCTCGGCACGATCGCATCTTCGACGGAAAAGCGCGACGCCAACCGCCCGAGGGCTGTCGAGAACTCCACCGGGCGACGCGCAAGAGCTTCGCGGATCGCCACACGGAATGCCTCCGGGTCGACCCGTGCCGCGACGACACCCACGCCGCCCTCCTGAATCAGTGTCGGCAGGTCTCCGACCGGCATCGCGATGACGGGACAACCGTTGCGAATCGCATCGGAAAACACAACCGGGATGCTCTCGATGCGCGAAGGGATCAACACGTAGTCGGCGACGTTGAGCAGCGTGGCGGCGGTCGGGGCGTCAACGTAACCGCGAATGCAGACGGGGCGCCCTAGCCGCTGAAGGCGGGTGACAGCGGCAGTCACCTGCTGCGACAAAGCACCGCCACCGCAGACGTCGACCCGCTCGAGCAGTGCCCAGTCTTCGTCATGCAGCCCCTCAAGGGCCTCCAGGAGGAGATCGACGCCCTTGTTGGGGTGCCATCGGCCGATGAAGAGCAGGCGATACGGGGGCTGTTCGCGGAGGCATTTCTCGCGGATAGGCGCCAGCTGCCGCGCACTTGGCAGGAACTCCGTGGGCTTCCCGCTGATTGCACTCGTCGCTTCAGCCAGTTGTAGGCCATCGGAGAATACGTTGTCTGCATCGCGCAGTACGCCCCGCATGTAACGGCGGATACCGGGAACCCGTCCGAGTGTCCAGATATCGCTGCCCAGCGTCCAAACGGAAAAAGGGATGCGGCGCGCACGAGCCACGGAACGAGCCCATGCCCCGGAAGGAAGCGCCCACAGTGCGACGACATGTGCAGTCGGCCCTGCGTCCACCGCACGGCGCGTCGCTGCCGCGCCGCCGTGAAGCACACCCGCGATCCTGATGCCGTGCAGGGGATGAAAGAGCTTCAGAGTGGAAAGCGGCGCTCGCGGCGCAGCGAACCGGAAGACCTCGAGCGACGCTGACCACGATTCGCGTGTCGCCTCGCGGCCCGGCGCGACCACGCGGACCGGCAGGTGACGCGACAGCTCGTCGGCCACATCCGCCACGAATGCACCAGCAGCTTCGCTCCCATCGCCGCGCTGAGGGAAGGACGTCGTGACGAGGACGAGCGCGGGTTCATTCACGCGCGACGGGCCACGACGTGGTACCCGCCCGTGGCGGCGCCCCAGTTCGGGAGCAGACACCCCAGCAACCGGCCGGCGAGATTGAAGAGCGGCACGAGACTGCAAAGTGGTAACGCGACCAACGTCATCAGGCTCCGTCGACGGATGGACTCGAGCGCAGTACCGGCGATCACCAGGTTCATTACCAGTGATGCGGACTCGAAAGCGTTGGTTGACGGCCGCAGATCCTCGATCTCGAAACCGGTACTTCCCAGCAGCCGACGCAGGCCGTGTTCCGTCAGGCGCTGGAAGTCGTAGGGCGCGTCGTGGATCGGATACAGGAGCGGTAGGCTCAGCACGACTCTTCCCCCGTCCGACAGCACCCGGGCGATTTCGCGCATCGTTGCTGCAGGCTCCGGAAGGTGCTCAAGCACTTCGAGAAGGAGCACGGTGTCTACGGTGCGGTCCCGAAACGGGAGCCCTGCCGCGTCCGCATAAACATCGGGGCGTGCGCCATAGAGCGACCCTCCCGTCGCCGGGTAGTCCAGGCCCACGTAGTCGCATCCGGACGGCAAAGCTGTCACGGCCCACCGATCTGCGCAGCCGATATCGAGGACGAGGCCCCGGGCGACCCGCGCAATGTCAGCCGCTTGCCGGCTACGGCGCGGCGTGAGCCATTGGGGATGCAGAGGCGTATGCCTGACCCGCGCGAAGAGCCGTCGCACCAGGTCGTCCATCAGTCCTTGGGCCGCCCGTAGACGAGGGACGTCAGCTGCTCGGAGACCAGACCGATCAGGAAAACGATGACGCCCGCACTGATGAGGAGCAGGCTCATGTTGGTGAAGCGATGCACCGTCAGGAACGTATGGATGTAATAGCCGACACCCAGTCCAAACGCGAGCAGCGAGATCGGAACGAACAACTTGAGCGGCGAATAGAGCGTTGCGATCTTGAAGATGATCAGCAGGAACCGGACGCCGTCGCGCAGCGGACGGATGTGGCTGCGGCCGATCCGCTGCGCCACGGGGATCGGCACGTAGGCCACTGCGTACGCGCTGCGGAAGAATGCCATCGTGCTGGTCGTCGGATAGGAAAACCCGTTTGGCAGCAGGTGGAGGACATCCGCGAATCGCTCGCGGCGCACCGCACGAAAGCCCGACGTCAGGTCCATGATCTGATGTCCCGTCATCCAGGATGCCAAGCGGTTGTAGAAGCCGTTCGCGAGCCCGCGGCTCCGGCTTGCCTGGCCTTCGGCATCCCGCGCGCCGACGACCATGTCGTAGCCCTCCTCCAGTTTCGCGAGCAGCCGCGGGATGAGCAGCGGATCATGCTGGCCGTCGGCGTCCATGAAGACGATCACGTCGCCAGTTGCGCGACGCGCGCCGCGCTTGATCGCTGCCCCGTTGCCCATGGGATAGGGCGAGCTCAGTACCTCGACGCCGAATCGGCGGGCGACATCCGCCGTACCGTCCTCCGATCCATCGTCCACTACGATCACCTCGGCATCAGGCAGACCGGCGCGGAGCGCCGGCAGCGTCTTTTCGAGCCCCGCAGCTTCATTCTTGGCCGGCAGAACGACCGTGATGCGCATCAGATTTTCCCTGAACTCCCAGGGTCTAGAGTGCAGAAAAGGCCGACCCCTCCGCAATGCATGACCCGCTTTTTGCGCTAGAGTCGCTAAGGGGCTGGAAAAAGGGTCGTCTTCACATGTCAACCGTCGCTACCGCCAACTTGGTGGGGATCACGGGCATTGCGCGCCGCCTGGTGCTCGACGGAGCGCTCGACGAGAGCGCCGCGCGCGATGCCATGGCCGCTGCCACGGCCGAGAAGAAGCCGCTCGCGGTCTACCTGTCGGACCGGCGGCTGGTCACGGCCGCCCACATGGCTGCCGCCAATTCCGTCGAGTTCGGCGTCCCGCTCATGGACGCAATGGCGTTCGACCCGGCCCAGTCCTGCGTCAAGCAGGTCAGTGAGGAGCTGCTGCGCAAGCATGGGGTGCTTCCGCTGTTCAAGCGCGGCAGCCGACTGTTCGTGGGGATCGCGGACCCGACGAATTCCCATGCGCTGGACGAGATCAAGTTCCAGACGAACCTGACGGTCGAAGCGGTCCTGGTCGATCAGGACACGATCACCCGCTGCCTCGACCGCTGGCTCGAGACATCCGATGCTCTGGGGGAGGCCACCGGCGACGAGGAAGGCCTCGACAATCTCGAGGTCGGCAAGGACGAGGACTTCGCGGCCGGCGGCGACTCCGGCGTCGACGCGAAGGGCGACGACACCCCCGTCGTCAAGTTCGTGAACAAGGTGCTGGTCGACGCCATCCGTCGTGGCGCCTCCGACATCCACTTCGAGCCTTACGAGACGGACTACCGCGTACGCATGCGTATCGACGGCATCCTCAAGCAGGTCGCCAAGGTCCCGTCCAAGCTCAACACCCGCATCGCGGCGCGCCTGAAGGTCATGGCGCAGCTGGATATCGCGGAAAAGCGCGTGCCGCAGGACGGGCGCATCAAGCTCAACCTCTCGAAGACCAAGCAGATCGACTTCCGCGCGAGCACCCTGCCGACGCTGTTCGGCGAAAAGGTCGTGCTGCGTATCCTCGACGGCAGTGCGGCCAAGCTCGGCATCGACAAGCTCGGCTACGAGGAGGACCAGAAGGAACTGTTCCTGTCGGCGATCGCCAAGCCCTACGGCATGGTCCTGGTGACCGGCCCGACGGGCTCCGGCAAGACGGTGTCGCTCTACACCGCGCTAAACATCCTCAACGAGGAAGCGCGCAACATCTCCACCGTCGAGGACCCGGTCGAAATCCGTGTGCAGGGCATCAACCAGGTCCAGATGAACGTCAAGCGCGGCATGACGTTCGCCGCGGCGCTGCGCAGCTTCCTGCGCCAGGACCCGGACGTGATCATGGTCGGCGAAATCCGCGACCTCGAGACCGCGGAGATCGCCGTCAAGGCCGCGCAGACGGGCCATATGGTGCTGTCGACGCTGCATACGAACGACGCGCCGCAGACCGTAGCGCGCCTCATGAACATGGGCATCGCGCCGTACAACATCACCTCGTCGGTGAGCCTGATCATCGCCCAGCGCCTGGCCCGTCGCCTGCACGACTGCAAGCGCCCCGTGCAGTTGCCGGAACATGCCCTGCTCACGGAGGGCTTCCGGCCGGAAGAAGTGGCACAGGGGATCACGCTGTTCGAGCCCGTCGGATGCCCGGACTGCACGGAAGGCTACAAGGGCCGTACCGGCATCTACCAGGTCATGCCGATGACCGAGGAAATCCAGGCAATCATCCTCGCCGGCGGGAACGCCCTGCAGATCGCCGAGGCCGCTCAGAAGTCGGGGATCCGTGACCTGCGCCAGTCCGCGCTGCTCAAGGCGCGCAATGGCGTCACCAGCCTTGCCGAAATCAACCGCGTCACCAAGGACTAAACCATGTCCGCGAGCCGTTCGACCGCAAAAAACGCCACCCGCACTGCAGATTCGATGCAGACCTTCACGTGGGTGGGCAAGGACCGCCGTGGCGTCGTCATGAAAGGCGAGCAGTCGGCCAAGAACGTCAACCTCGTGAAGGCGGAACTCCGCCGTCAGGGGATCACGCCTCAGACGGTGAAGCCGAAGGCCAAGCCGCTGTTCGGCAGTGCCGGACAGGCGATCAAGCCTCGCGACATCGCGATTTTCAGCCGCCAGATCGCGACGATGATGAAGTCGGGCGTGCCAATCGTGAGCGCGCTGGAGATCATCGGCAACGGAAACAAGAATGTGCGGATGCGCAACCTGGTGGGCGAGATCCGGGCGGATATCCAGGGAGGCATGTCACTCCACGAAGCACTGAGTCGGCATCCAGTCTATTTCGACGAGCTATATCGGAACCTTGTGCGGGCTGGCGAAGCGGCCGGCGTTCTGGAGACTGTGCTCGACACTGTTGCGTCCTACAAGGAAAACCTGGAGGCGCTCAAAGGCAAGATCAAGAAGGCGATGTTCTATCCGATCATGGTCGTGGCCGTTGCCCTGATCGTGAGCGGTATTCTGCTCGTCTTCGTGGTGCCCCAGTTTGAGGAGGTCTTCCGTAGCTTCGGCGCGGACCTTCCGGCGTTTACGCAGATGGTCGTGGCGTTGAGCCGGTTCATGGTCGCGTGGTGGTGGCTGATCCTCTTCGGCGTGATCGCGGCCGTCGGTGCATTCATCGCCGCAAAGAAGCGCTCAGTGGCATTCCAGCACTTCCTTGATCGCCTGGTGCTGAAGTTCCCGGTCATCGGGCAGATCATGCACAACTCGTCGATCGCTCGGTTCGCGCGCACGTTGGCCGTGACCTTCAAGGCCGGCGTGCCGCTCGTCGAGGCGCTCGACACCGTTGCCGGCGCCACCGGGAACATCGTGTACGAGGACGCCGTGCGGCGCATGCGTGAGGACGTCGCCGTAGGCTACCCGGTCAATGTCTCGATGAAGCAGACCAATCTCTTCCCGCACATGGTCGTCCAGATGACTTCAATCGGCGAGGAAGCCGGCGCGCTCGACACCATGCTGTTCAAGGTGGCCGAGTTCTACGAGCAGGAGGTCAACAACGCCGTCGACGCGCTCGCCAGCCTGCTCGAGCCGCTGATCATGGTCTTCCTCGGCGTCGTGGTCGGCGGCATGGTCGTCGCGATGTACCTGCCGATCTTCAAGCTGGCCTCGGTCGTCGGCTGACGGTGGCGTTCCTCGACGGCAATCCCCAGCTCGGCTACCCCCTCGCTGCCGGCCTCGGCCTGCTGGTCGGCAGCTTCATCAACGTGGTGATCCTCCGGCTGCCGAAGCGGCTGGAGTGGGGCTGGAAGCGCGACGCGCGCGAGGTGCTCGAGCAGCCGGACGTCTACGATCCGCCGCCGCCCGGGATCGTGGTCGAGCGTTCGCACTGCCCGCACTGCCGGCACGTGCTGAGCTGGTACGAGAACATCCCGCTCTTCAGCTGGCTGGCGCTGCGCGGCCGCTGCCGCCATTGCAAGGCGCCGATCTCGCCGCAGTATCCGCTCGTCGAGCTGCTGACGATGCTGCTGTTCGTCGCCTGCGTCTGGCGCTTCGGCTTCGGCTGGCAGGGCTTCGGCGCGATGGTCTTCACGGGCTTCCTGGTCTCGATGTCGGGGATCGATCTGCGCACGCAGTTGCTGCCCGACGCCCTGACCCTGCCGCTGATGTGGCTCGGCCTGATCGCCGCGTCCGACAACCTGTACTTCGGCGCGAAGCCCGCGCTCCTCGGGGCGGTGGCGGGCTATCTCGTCCTCTGGTCGGTCTGGTGGCTGTTCAAGCAGCTCACCGGCAAGGAAGGCATGGGGCACGGCGACTTCAAGCTGCTCGCGGCGATCGGCGCCTGGACCGGGCTCAAGGGCGTGCTGCCGACGCTGATGATCTCGTCGGTCGTCGGCGCGGTGGTCGGCTCGCTCTGGCTGCTCGCCAAGGGGCGCGACCGGGCGACGCCGATTCCGTTCGGGCCCTACCTCGCCGTTGCCGGCTGGATCGTCTTCTTCTGGGGCGATGCGCTGGTGGGCGCCTACCTGCGGATGTCGGGCCTGCGCTGAGCGCGGCTAGGCGCCGGCGGTACCCGCCGCGAGCCGCCGGTAGAGTTCGTCGAGCGACGCGACATGGGTCGCCAGCCGATCGCGGCCGGCATCGTTGACGAGCACGTCGTCCGCAATCGCAAGACGCGCCTCACGCGTGGCCTGCGCGTCGATCATCCGTCGCGCGAGCGCGGCGTCGATCGAATCGCGCGCGACGAGGCGTGCGAGCTGCACGTCGGTCGGGGTATCGACGACGAGGATGCGTGCGAGCCAGGGGTAGCCGTCGCGGCCGCCGGCCTCGGTGAGCAGCGGAACTGCCGCGAGCGCATACGGACCGGGCGCCGCGGCGCATCGCTCGGTGAGCGCAAGGCGCACCCGCGGATGGACGATCGCCTCGAGGGCCCGGCGCTCTTCGGGCGCGTCGAAGACGCGACGCCGCAGCGCCGCGCGATCGAGGCTTCCATCGCCGGCGAGGACGGTTGGGCCGAAGCGCGTGGCGACCTCGGCGAGGCCTGCGGTGCCCGGCGCGACGACCTCCCGGGCGAGCAGGTCCGCATCGACGACCACTCGCCCCAGCGCTTCGAAGAGCCGGCCGACCTCGGACTTGCCCGATGCGATCCCGCCGGTCAGGCCAATCACGTAGCGCGCCATGCGTCCTCCTGCCGACCCGCCCAGCCTAGCCCAGCGCCGCAGGGGCGGTGAGGAATCCACGCATCGCCGCGACCCCCTGCGCGCCGTGGGCACGCGCCGTCGCGAGGTCCGACGCGTCGAGCCCGCCGATCGCATAGATCGGCAGCGCGACACCCTCGCGCAGCCGCGCGAACGCCTGCCAGCCGAGCGGCGCGACGCCGGGATGCGAGGCCGTCGCCTGCACGCTGCCCAGCACCGCGAAGTCGCAATCCAGCGCCTGCGCGGCTTCGAGTTCGACGGCGTCGTGGCAGGACGCCGCAACAGCGACGTCTTCGGAAAGCGGCCGTGCGGCCAACGCCCGCACCTGCGCGGCGGCGAGATGGACGCCGATCCCAAGCCGGCGCGCGAGTTCGATGTCGCGACTGGCCAATACCTCGGCACCCGCCGCGTGACAGCGCATGACCGCCGCGGCCGCAAGCGACTCGCCGTCCGATGCGGCGAGCAGGCGGGAGCGCAACTGTACGCGCCGTGCGCCGCGCGCGAGCAGCGCCTCGACCTGTGCGAGCCATGCCTCCGGCGATTCGGCCTCGGGCGTGAGCGCGTAGTAGGCGGGCCGGGTGAGCGCGGCGACCACCGGCCGGTCGGCCGGAGGCATGGCGTAGCGCGCGAGCTTGCCGAGGGGTACCCAGGCGAGCGCCTGCCCCTCGCGGCCGCGCGCGCTGCCGGCCCAGCCATCCACGAGATGGACGTCGAGGACGAGGCGTTTGTCGGAGTACTGCTGCGGCACGCGGATCAGCGGCGCGCCGATCCGCGCCTCGATGCCGAGTTCCTCCCGGAGCTCACGGACCAGCGCTTCGTGCGCCGATTCGCCGGCCTCGCACTTGCCGCCCGGGAATTCCCAGAGACCGGCGAGGTCGCGCCCCTCGGTGCGACGCGCGAGCAGCACGCGGCCCCGCACGTCGCGCAGCACGGCGGCGACCACGTGCACCACGCGGGACGCGCCTTGGACCATCAGTGGCCGAGCCGCAACTGCAGCCGGGCCGGCCTGTCCACCGGCAACCACGGACGTCGCGCGCGGGCCATGACCGACCTGCGGCGGCGACGCATGACGCCTTCCCTCGACCCGTGCAGGCTACCGATCAGGCCAGCTGCCCGTGGCAGTGCTTGTACTTCTTGCCGCTGCCGCAGGGGCACGGGTCGTTGCGGCCGATGTTGGCGGGCACCGCACCGGCCTCGAGCTCCTGCACGGCCTCCTCGTCGGCGCCGAAGCCGCCGGCGGAGGGATGCTGGAACTGCATCTGGCGCGCCTGTGCCTCGAGCGCGGCGCGCTCGGCCGCCTCCATCTCGGCGATCTCTTCCTCGGTGCGGATGCGCACGCGGGCGAGCATCGTCACGACCTCGCGCTTGACCTTCTCGAGCATGTTCGAGAACAGCTCGAAGGCCTCCTTCTTGTACTCCTGCTTGGGCTGCTTCTGCGCGTAGCCGCGCAGATGGATGCCCTGGCGCAGGTAGTCCATGCGTGCGAGATGCTGCTTCCAGTTGTCGTCGAGCACGTTGAGCATGATGTGCTTTTCCAGCATGCGCATCGTCTCGGCGCCGAGCTGCGATTCGCGCTGCGCGAAGTGCTCGCCGACCGCCTGGTCGACGTGCTGCAGGATGCCCTCGGCATCGAGGGTGCTCGATTCGCGCGAGAGCCGCTGCAGGTCGACCTGCACGCCGAAGTCCTCGGCGAGCGTGGCCTCCAGACCCGGCAGGTCCCACTGCTCGTCGATCGAGTTCGGCGGAACGAAGCGCTCGACCGTCTCGGCGACGACGTCGCCACGGATCGCCGCCACGTTCTCGCCCACGTCCTCGGCCTCGAGCAGCTCGTCGCGCTGGCCGTAGATCACCTTGCGCTGGTCGTTGTTGACGTCGTCGTACTCGAGCAGGTTCTTGCGGATGTCGAAGTTGTGCGCCTCGACCTTCCGCTGCGCGTTCGCGATCTGCTTGGTGACGAGCGGCGACTCGATGATGTCGTCTTCCTTCAGGCCCATGCGCGCCATCACCTTCTGCACCCAGTCGGCGGCGAAGATGCGCATCAGGTTGTCTTCGAGCGACAGGTAGAAGCGCGAGGAGCCCGGATCGCCCTGGCGACCGGAGCGGCCGCGCAGCTGGTTGTCGATACGACGCGATTCATGGCGCTCGGTGCCGATGATGTGCAGGCCGCCGGCGGCCTTGACCGCCTCGTGGCGGGCCTGCCATTCCGACTTCAGGCGCTGGCGCGTGACGTCGTCGACCTCCCCCGCCGCCTCGAGCTGCGCGAGCTCGGATTCGAGCGAGCCACCGAGCACGATGTCGGTGCCGCGGCCGGCCATGTTGGTCGCGATCGTGATTCCGCCCGGGCGGCCGGCCTGCGCGACGATATGCGCCTCGCGCTCGTGCTGCTTCGCATTGAGCACCTCGTGCGGGATTCCCGCCACGCGCAGCTGCTCGCTGAGCATCTCCGAGACCTCGATCGACGTCGTGCCGACGAGCACGGGCTGCTGCTTGGCGTAGCAGTCCTTGATCTCGTTGACGACGGCGCGGAACTTGCCGGCCTTGTTGAGGAAGACCGCGTCGGGATGGTCCTTGCGGATCATCTGGCGGTTGGTCGGGATCACCGTGACCTCGAGCCCGTAAATCGACTGGAACTCGTAGGCCTCGGTGTCGGCCGTGCCGGTCATGCCGGCGAGCTTGCCGTACATGCGGAACAGGTTCTGGAACGTGATCGAGGCGAGCGTCTGGTTCTCGCGCTGGACCGGCACGCCCTCCTTCGCCTCGACCGCCTGGTGCAGGCCGTCGGACCAACGGCGCCCGGGGAGCGTCCGGCCGGTGAACTCGTCGACGATGACCACTTCGCCGTCGCGCACGATGTAGTCGACGTCGCGCTGGTAGATCGCATGCGCGCGCATCGCGGCATTGAGGTGGTGGACCACGCTCAGGTTCTTCGGATCGTAGAGGTCGTCGTCCTCGCCGAGGATGCCGGCCTCGCGCAGCAGGCGCTCGGCATGCTCCTGTCCCGACTCGGACATGTGGACCTGCTTGGCCTTCTCGTCGACCCAGAAGTCGCCCTCGCCCTCCTCGGTCGCCTGCCGCGTGAGCTGCGGCACGATGCGGTTGACGCGGATGTAGAGCTCCGGCGATTCGTCGGCCGGGCCCGAGATGATCAGCGGCGTGCGCGCCTCGTCGATCAGGATCGAGTCGACCTCGTCGACGATCGCGTAGTTCAGGCCGCGCTGCACGCGATCGCCCTTCGACAGCGCCATGTTGTCGCGCAGGTAGTCGAAGCCGATCTCGTTGTTGGTCGCGTAGGTGATGTCCGCGGCGTAGGCGGCGTGCTTCTCGCCGTGGGGCATGCCCGGGTAGACGACGCTCGTCGTGAGGCCGAGCCAGCCGTAGAGCTTGCCCATCGTCGCGGCGTCGCGGCGGGCGAGGTAGTCGTTGACGGTGACGACGTGCACGCCCTTGCCGGTTAGCGCATTGAGGTAGACCGGCAGCGTCGCGGTGAGCGTCTTGCCCTCGCCCGTGCGCATCTCGGCGATCTTGCCCAGGTGCAGCACCATGCCGCCGACGAGCTGCACGTCGAAATGGCGCATGCCGAGCACGCGCACCGAGGCCTCGCGGCAGACCGCGAACGCCTCCGGCAGGAGCTTGTCGACCGATTCGCCGTTGGCGATGCGCTGCTGGAACTCCGCGGTCTTGGCCTTGAGCGCTTCGTCGTCGAGCGCCTGCATCTGCGGCTCGAGGGCATTGATCTTGTCGACCGAGCGCTGCAACTGGCGCAGGAGGCGTTCGTTGCGGCTGCCGAAGACGCGGGTGAGCAGGCTGTTGAGCATGGCGGACCGGTTGGAAAAGGGGCGGCGGCGACCTTCGGGCGGTCGCCAACAAAAAAGGGCGCTGGGCGCCCTTTGCGGCATCGCGGATTGTAGCTGGGGGCGACGACGGGCGCTTGCAAGCCGCAGGCTTGCGCCCGGCGGAGCACTCGGAGCGCGGCGCGCGGAGGGCCGGACGAGGAGCGGCACCTGGAAGCCAGCGGTTTACGCCGCGACGAGCGCCGGAGCGGCCGTGCCGTGAAGGCCGGGAGACGACGGGCGCTTGCAAGCGGGCGGCTTGCGCCGGTCGGAGGCGCTCGGGCCGGGTCGCTCGGCGGCGCGCGTATACGCAATGACGATGGAAAGGACGCCGCTCAAGCGACGACGGCCGCACACGGCGGCCGTCGTCGATTCGACGTAAGCGGCGATCAGCCCTGCTGCGACGCACCCTGCAGGAACTGCCGCGGATTCACCACGCGCCCGTCCTGCCAGACCTCGAAATGCACGTGCGCGCCGGTGGAACGTCCGCTCGAGCCGGCCTTGGCGATCTGGTCGCCGGCCCGCACGAGCTCGCCGACCTTGCGCCCCAGCTGCGAGTTGTGGGCATAGCGCGTCACGTAGCCGTTGCCGTGGTCGACCTCGACCGTCGTTCCGTAGCCGGAGCGGTCGCCGGCGAAGCTCACCACGCCGTCGGCCACGGCGAGCACCGGATCGCCGATGTCGGCCTCGAAATCGATGCCCTTGTGGAACTGGCTGCCGCCGAGGATCGGGTCGACGCGCTCGCCGAAGCCGGAGGTGATGTAGCTGTCGAGGATCGGCACGCGCGAGGGTACGGAGTCCTGCGCGACGCGGCGGTTGGCGAGCAGCGTCTCGAGCACGGTGAGCTGGCGGCCGGACCGGTCGAAGTCGCGCGCGAGCACGTCGAGCGCACGGTCGAGGCCGGCGCGCGGGATCGCCACCACGCCGTCGTCGCCACCGACGCCGACCGGCTTGCCGAAGTCGAACTCGCCCTCGGGCAGCTCACCCATGCGGGTCAGGCGGATGCCGAGCGCATTCAGGCGGTTGGCCTGAGCCTGGAGCTCACCGACGCGGGCGGCGAGCGCGTTCAGCTCGCGCTGGGCCTCGGACTGGCTCATCCGGGCCTGTGCGGCCTGGGCGCCGAACTCCTGCTTCGACAGGGCAGTGCCAGCGGCGACGCCGGCGAGCAGCAGTGCGAGGCCGCCCGCCATGAAGCTCGCGAGCGCGGCCGCCGGGCGACGCGCGGCGTGCTGCGCGAGATGGGCGATCCCGTCCTGCGCGAGACGGAAGGGGCTTAGGCTATTGGCAGAGGTCATAGGTCCGATGTCAGATTCCAAGTCCAGCCGTTCCCGGAAAGCCTCCGGACCGATCCGCGATGCGCTCGATGCGCTGCTCGCCGAACCGGCCGGTGATCCCGTGCGCCGAGCCCTGTGGCTCGACGGGCTGGACCGTCGATTACGCCCATGCCTGCCGGCGGAGATCGCCGCCCATGTGCGGCTCGCGAACTTCGATCGCGGCAGGCTCGTGTTTGTCGTCGACGCTCCGGCGTGGCGGGCCAGGGTGCGGCTCGCGACTCCGGAACTCCTACATGCGGCCCGATCCATCGGGCTTGCTGCGAACGACGTCGTCATACGGACGTCGCCCGGGACTCCCGCCGACCGACCGGTCAAGGCGCCTCGTCCCATGTCGGCCGCGAGCCAGCAGGCGCTGCAGGCGGCCTTGGCATCGCTGAGGGACATCGAGTAGCCCCGTACGCGTGATGCCAGCCCCGTACGGCGCCGTACGCCGTGAACTCGGGGTGACGGGATGCTACGGGACACCCCCGGCCGGGGTGTTAAGGGCTCGGTAAGTGACGCGACGCTGGCGTTAAGAAAAAAGAAATCGTCACCGGAAGTTCACCCGCGTGACGACGAACGGTCGACAAAGCGGCCGTGGCGTCGGCGGCCACGGCGGACACACATTGGGAGGCGCCCCGTCTCGCGCGACGGGCAGCCCGCCTTGAAGCGGCCGTCGGCGGGTGATGGCTGCGGCGGAGGCCGTCGTGATCCGGCGCGTTCGGGTGGACAGGCCATCAGTTCGCTGGCGAGCAGGGTGGCGGCGCCCATAGGCTTCACCGAGCGCCCGTGCGGCATGCGCATCAAAGTCCGGCTGATCGCGATCCACTCAATCGGTCAGCCCGCGGCGAGCGGGGCCGCGCCCCGGCGCGGCATCTCGGGAGAATTCCGCGAAATACCCTTCGCCCCCACCGCCGCGCGCCGTGACGCCTCAGGCGTAGGCCGGCATCCCGTACATCGGCGGCGTCGGCGCATCGGCGCCGTAGCGCACTTCCTCCCATGCGCCCTGCTCCGCGAGGAGTGCGCGCACGAGCAGGTTGTTGAGCGCATGACCGGACTTGTAGCCCTCGTACGCGCCGATGATCGGATGGCCGGCGAGGTAGAGGTCGCCGACCGCATCGAGGATCTTGTGCCGCACGAACTCGTCGGGATAGCGCAGGCCGTCCTCGTTGAGCACGCGGAACTCGTCGAGCACGATCGCATTGTCCATCGAGCCGCCCAGGCCCAGGTTGCGCTCGCGCATGTACTCGAGGTCGCGCATGAAGCCGAACGTGCGCGCGCGGCTGACCTCGCGGATGTAGGCCTCGGTTGAGAAATCGAGCACCTGCCGCGACTGCGACGACGGGATCGCCGGATGGTCGAAGCGCACGGTGAAGTCGAGGCGGAAGCCGTCGTGCGGCACGAAGCGCGCGACCTTGTCGCCGTCGCGCACCTCGACGGGACGCGTGACGCGGATGAAGCGCTTGGCGGCGTCCTGCTCGGCGATGCCGGCGGACTGCAGCAGGAAAACGAACGGGCCCGACGAGCCGTCCATAATCGGCACCTCGGCCGCGGACAGCTCGACAAAGCAGTTGTCGATGCCGAGGCCTGCGAGCGCGGACAGCAGGTGCTCGACCGTCTGGATCTTGCCGACGCCGCAGGTCAGGCCCGTGCAGAGCGTGGTCTCGGTGACGAGGTCGGCGCGCGCGGGGATCTCGACGACGGGGTCGAGGTCGGTGCGGCGGAAGCGGATGCCGGTGTCGACAGGCGCCGGACGCAGCGTCATGAACACCTTCTCGCCGCTGTGCAAGCCGACGCCGGTCGCGCGGATGACGTTCTTGAGCGTGCGTTGACGGAGCATGGCGTTCGAGGCGTCAGGCCGGTCGGACCCGGACCGAAAAGTTAGCACGCCACCGGCTGAACCTGAATGAAAGCGCTCGGGCGGTGGCTCGGGGAAACGCCGCGGGCTCCGGCACGGAGCCCGCGGATCGAACGAGGAGTGGCGGACCGGGGTCGACGGACGGCGACGCGGTCATGTCCACGGTTCCGACCCGGTCGCCGGACGCGGGAATCCCCTGCGGCGGGCGGATACATGCCCGCCCTGCCCCGGAACCACGCGCCGCGGTCGCGGCGCGCGGATGACCCGAGCGGGCGCCGGGCGGATGGACGTGCTCGCACATCGACCCGCCCGCACACCCGGCGCTGCGATCCTCAGTCGGCCTGGCGGCGGAGGAAGGCCGGGATGTCGAGGTAGCTGTCGCCACCGAAGTCGGCCGCGGCCGGCTGGTGCGACGGTGCCGGGGCGGACGGCTCGATGCGGCCCGACGGCTGGCGCAGGCCCGAGGTGAAATTCGGCACGCTCGGCGCATAGGCGTCGGCCACCGCATCGATCGGCAGCCCGGTGGTGCCGTCGCGCTTGGAGGCGACGACCTGCATCTGCGGACGACGCGCCGATTCGAAGCCGCGGTCGGTCGCACGTGCGGCGGCGCGGTTGAGGCCCGTAGCGACGACGGTGACGCGCACTTCGTCCTGCATGTCCGGATCAAGCACGGTGCCGATGACGACGGTGGCGTCCTCGGAGGCGAACTGCTCGACCGTGCGGCCGACCTCGTCGAACTCGGCCATCGTGAAGTCCGGGCCAGCGGTGATGTTGACGAGGATCCCGTTCGCGCCCGACAGGTTGACGTCGTCGAGCAGCGGGTTCTGGATCGCGGCCTCGGCGGCGGCCTGCGCGCGGTCGTCACCGCGGGCGGCGCCGGTGCCCATCATCGCGAGGCCCATCTCGGACATGACGGTACGGACGTCGGCGAAGTCGACGTTGATCAGGCCCGGGCGGACGATCAGGTCGGCGATGCCCTGCACGGCGCCGAGGAGCACGTCGTTCGCGGCGCGGAAGGCCTGGATCATCGTGGCATTGCGGCCGAGCACGGTGATCAGCTTCTCGTTGGGGATCGTGATCAGCGAGTCGCAGTGCTGGCTGAGCTCCTCGATGCCCTTGAGCGCGACCTGCATGCGGCGGCGGCCTTCGAACGGGAACGGCTTGGTGACGACGGCCACCGTGAGGATGCCCATCTCCTTCGCGAGCTGCGCGACGACCGGCGCGGCACCGGTGCCGGTGCCGCCGCCCATGCCGGCGGTGATGAAGACCATGTCCGCGCCCTGCAGCGCGTCCATGATCCGCTCGCGGTCCTCGAGCGCGGCCTGGCGACCGACTTCCGGGTTGGCGCCGGCGCCGAGACCCTTGGTCACGTTGCCGCCGAGCTGGAGCTGCAGCTTCGCGCCGCAGTTCTTGATGGCCTGCGAGTCGGTGTTGGCGGTGATGAACTCCACGCCGTCCACGCTGCTGTTGACCATGTGCGCGACCGCGTTGCCGCCGCCGCCGCCTACACCCACGACCTTGATGACGGCGTTGGGAGCCATCTTCTCGACCAGTTCGAAATGCGCCATGTCCGTTGTCCTCGTTGATGCAGTCATTCGGTCGTGCCGTCCGATGCCGCTTTATTTGATGTGTATTGTTGCTGATGTTCGACGCGTGTTGTGCTGCCGGTGCGACTTTTTTGCTGCTCTTTTCGTAATGCGCGCCGCGGGTGCGACGCCTTTCCCTCAGCGACGGGTCCCGATGTTCAGAACTCGCCGCGATACCAGTTCTTCAGTCGGCTGAAGAAGCCGCCCGCACGCCCGGCGGGGAGCATCGGGCGACGCGGATTCTCGATCTGGCTGCCCATGAGCAGCAGGCCGACGCCGGTGGCATGCACCGGATTGCCAACCACTTCGCCCAAGCCCGTGACGTGCTGCGGAATCCCCACGCGCACCGGCATCTGCAGCATCTCCTCGGCGAGCTCGACGACGCCTTCCATCTTCGAGGCGCCGCCGGTCAGCACCATGCCGGCGCGGACGTGCTGCTCGAAGCCGGAGCGGCGCAGCTCGGCCTGCACCATCTCGAAGATCTCCTCGTAGCGCGCCTGCACCGCCTGCGCGAGCGAGGCGCGCGGCATGCGGCGCGGCGGACGATCGCCGACGCTCGGGACCTGGATCGATTCCTCGGCGGTGGCCATCTGCGCCAGCGCGCAGGCGTAGCGGACCTTGATCTGCTCGGCCTCGGGCGTCGGCGTGCGCAGCATGTGCGCGATGTCCTCGGTGACCTTGTCACCGGCGATCGGCAGCGACGCCGAATGGGCGATCGCACCCTGCACGAAGACCGCGATGTCGGTGGTGCCGGCACCCAGGTCGACCAGCACCACGCCGAGCTCGCGCTCGTCGGCGGTGAGCACCGCGTTCGCGGAAGCGAGCACCGACAGGATCAGGTCGTCGACCTGCAGCCCGCACTTCTGCACGCATTTGGAGATGTTGGCCGCGGCCGACTGCGCGCAGATCACCAGGTGCGCATGCACCTCGAGCCGCACGCCGGTCATGCCGACCGGATTGCGGATGCCTTCCTGCGAGTCGTCCAGCACGTAGTCGCGCGGGATGGCGTGAAGGATCTTCTGGTCGGCGGGGATCGCGACGGCCTTGGCGGCCTCGAGCACCCGGTCGAGGTCGCCGTAGGTGACCTCGCCATCACGGATCGGGGCGATGCCCTGCGAGTTGCGGCACTGCACGTGGCTGCCGGAAATGGAGGCGTAGACCGAGCGGATCTCGCAGCCGGCCATCAGCTCGGCCTCCTCGATCGCGCGCTGGATCGACTGCACGGTGGAGTCGATGTCCACGACGACGCCGCGGCGCATGCCGCGCGATTCGTGCGAGCCCAGGCCGATCACCTCGATCGGCTGGCCCGGCATGTACTCGCCGACCAGCGCGGTCACCTTGGAGGTGCCGATGTCGAGGCCGACGATCAGCGATTTGTCGCCCTTGCGATTCATGAGAGGCCGGGTATGGGGGAATTGGGGCGGAGGCGCGACGCCACCGGGCGCGGCAGCGCGGGCGCAGCGACGGGGGTCGCGGGGCGAGGCGCCGGCACGGCGGTGGCCGGTTTCGATGCGGGCGCGGCCCAGGTCAGCGCGAAACCGTTGGTGTAGCGCAGGTCGGCGCGGACGATGTGGCGCTCCGGGTTCACGCGCAGCTGCGGCAGCAGGCGCACGAAGCGCCCGAGCCGCGCGCGCGCCTCGGCGCGGCCGACTACCACCTGCGTATCACGGCCGCCCTGCGCGCGGTCGATGAGGATCACCGACCAACTGCCGCGCGGGTCGAGGACGACGTCGCGTACGTTCAGGCCCACCGGCCCGAAGAGTTCGCGTGTCTGCTGGTAGAGCTGCACGACTTCGGCGACCCGCCCATCGGGGCCGCCGAGACGCGGCAGCCCGGCGGGCACCTGGTTCGTCGCTCGGAACAGGCGCCCGCGCATGGACAGCAGGCGATCCCGGCCCCAGCGGGCGAACGGGCGGTGCTCGACGATGCGCACCTCGAGCGTGTCCGGCCAGTGCTTGCGCACTTCGGCCTGCTCGACCCAAGGCAACCGCGCGACCGCGGCCTGCGCACCGCGCAGGTCGACCGCGAAGTAACCGCGCCGCGCATACGGCTGCAGCGTGCGCTGCACCAGCGCCGGGTCGACGCGTTCGAAGTCGCCGCTCGCGCGGAGCTGCCGCAGCGGCCACTGGTCGGCGCCGATCCACCCGCGCATGACCGCCACCACCGGCAGCGCGACAAGCGCCAGTGCGAGCAGCCATGCGACGAGGCGGAGCAGTGCGCTCACGCGGCGGGGCCTCCCGCATCGCGATCGAAGCTCGACTCCAGCACGCGCCAGCACAGGTCGGCGAACTCGATGCCGACCTGGCGTGCGGCCTTCGGCACCAGAGAGTGGCTGGTCATGCCCGGCGCAGTATTGACTTCGAGCAGGTAGAAGCGGCCCGATGCGCGGTCGCGCATGACGTCGACGCGGCCCCAGCCGATGCAGCCGGCGGCCTCGAATGCGGTCTCGGCGAGCCGGCGGATTTCGGCCTCGGCCTCGCCGTCGAGCCCCGGGCACAGGTACTGCGTGTCCTCGGCGATGTACTTGGCGTTGTAGTCGTACCACTCGCCCTTCGGGACGATGCGGATCGACGGCAGCGCCGTGTGCGCATCGCCGTTCGCGACCACTGCCACGGTGAGCTCGTCGCCGACGATCAGCTGCTCCATCAGCAGCTCGCCTGGATAGCGCGCGGCGAGTGCGACGGCCTCGTCGAGACCGGCGTCGTCGTGCACGCGCGAGACGCCAACGCTCGAGCCTTCGCAGGACGGCTTCACGATCACCGGCAGGCCGAGCTCGCGCGCCGCGACGTGCACGTCGTCGCCCTTGCCGAGGCGCACGTAGCGCGGCGTCGGCAGGCCCAGGCTCAGCCAGACTTGCTTGGTGCGGATCTTGTCCATGCTCAGCGCGGAACCGAGCACGCCGGAGCCGGTGTACGGAATGCGCAGCGCCTCGAGCAGGCCCTGCAGCACGCCGTCCTCGCCGCCGCCCTTGTTGCCGTGGAGGATGTTGAAGACGCGATCGACGCGGCCCTCGCGGATCGCGTCGACCAGCGCCGGGATGCCGTCGACGGCGAAGGCATCGACCCCCTTGGACTGCAGCGCCTCGAGCACGTTGCGACCCGAGTCGAGCGAGACCTCGCGCTCGGAGCTGGTGCCGCCCATCAGCACGGCGACGCGGCCGAACGCGGCGGGATCGGTGATGCGCGGGGGCGCGATCGGCTGGCTCACTTGCTCGCTCCTTCGAAACCGTTCGCGGCGATGTGCTGCGCGGCGTGGCCGATGTCGCCCGCGCCCATCATCAGCAGCAGGTCGCCGGCCTGCAGGACGTCGGGCAGCACCGAGGCGAGGTCGCCCGCACGCTGCACCACGACCGGATTGGCGCGGCCGCGCGCACGGATCGCGCGCGCGAGCGACTTCGCGTCGGCGCCGGCGATGGGCGCCTCGCCGGCCGGATAGACCTCGGTCAGCACCAGCACGTCGACCTTCGACAGCACCGCGGCGAAGTCGTCAAACAGGTCGCGCGTGCGGCTGTAGCGGTGCGGCTGGAAGGCGACGACCAGGCGCTTGTCGGCCCAGCCGCCGCGCGCAGCGGCGAACACCGCCTCGAGTTCCTTCGGGTGATGGCCGTAGTCGTCGACCACGGTGACCGTGCCCTCGCCCACCGGCACCTGCGCGAGCAGGTTGAAGCGGCGGCCGATGCCGGCGAAGTTCTCGAGCGCGCGGCAGATCGCCGGCTGCTCGACACCGAGCTGCCAGCCCACCGCGGCGGCGGCCAGCGCATTGAGCACGTTGTGGCGGCCCGGCAGCGCCAGCGTCACCCGGCAGCGCACGCCGTCGGGCAGCACCAGCGTGAACCGCATGCGCGCGCCATCCTGCTCGACGTCCTCGGCACGCACGTCGGCCTCGGGTGCGAACCCATAGGTGAGCACGTGGCGCGAGGCCTTCTGCGAGAGCCGCGCGACTTCCGGATCGTCGATGCAGAGTACCGCGAGGCCGTAGAACGGCAGGCGATGCAGGAATTCGTCGAACGCGGCCTGCACCTTGGCGAAGTCGCCGCCGTAGTTCTCGAGGTGGTCGGCATCAATGTTGGTGACAACGGCGATCTGCGGGTTCAGGCGCAGGAACGAGCCATCGGATTCGTCGGCCTCGGCGACGAGCCAGTCGCCGCCCCCCAGCCGGGCATTCGCGCCGGCCGCGAGCAGCTGGCCGCCGATCACGAAGGTCGGGTCGAGGCCGCCTTCGCCGAGCACGCTCGCGGTCAGCGAGGTGGTGGTCGTCTTTCCGTGCGTGCCGGCGATGGCGATGCCGCGCTTGAAGCGCATCAGCTCGGCAAGCATCTCCGCGCGCGGCACGATCGGGATGCGGCGCTCGCGGGCGGCGACGACTTCCGGATTGTCGGCGCCGATGGCGCTGGAGACGACGATGCACTCGGCGCCTTCCACGTTCGCGCCGTCATGCCCGCGATGCACGGCGATGCCGAGCGAGGCGAGCCGGCGCGTGACCGCGTTGTCGGCATTGTCGGAGCCGGAGACCACGTAGCCGAGCGTGCACATCACCTCGGCGATGCCGCTCATGCCCACGCCGCCGATGCCGACGAAATGCACGCGCGTGCCCTCGGCCGCGGCGTTCTCCGGCAGGTGGTGGCGGTCGTTGCGACTCATGCGGCGGGGGTCCTTTCGATCGATTCCATGACGAGGTCGGCGACATGCGCGGCGGCCTCGGGGCGCGCGAGCGCGCGCGCGGCGTCGGCCATCGGGCGCAGCGCCTCGCGGCTCGACAGGGCGGTGAGCGTGTCGCCGAGGCGGGTCGGCAGGCTGTCGCTCTGCGGGAGCAGCCGCGCGGCGCCGCGCTCGACGAGGAAGCAGGCGTTCTTGGTCTGGTGGTCGTCCACGGCCTGCGGGAACGGCACGAGCAGGCTCGGCACGCCGGCAGCGCAGACCTCGGCGAGTGTGAGCGCGCCGGCGCGGCAGACCACGAGGTCGGCCCAGGCGTAGGCGGCGGCCATGTCGGCGATGAACGGCTCGACGGAGGCGTCCACGCCGTTCGCGCGATACGCGGCGATCGCGTCGTCGAGCATCTTCTCGCCGCACTGGTGGCGAATCGTCCACGACGCGGCACCACTGCGCGCGACGGCCTCGGGCACCGCGCGATTGAGCGCGGCGGCGCCTTGGCTGCCGCCGAGCACGAGCAGGCGCAGCGGGCCATCGCGCCCGTCGAAGCGTTGCGCAGGCGGCATGATCGCGGCGATCTCGGCACGCACCGGGTTACCGACCACCTGCTCGCGGCCGGGGAAGCTGTCGGGAAAGCCCGTGAGCACGCGCGAGGCGAGCCGCGCGAGCACGCGATTGGTCATGCCCGGCGCGCGGTTCTGCTCGTGCACGTAGAGCGGCAGCCCGGCGAGCTTCGCGGCGAGTCCGCCCGGCCCGGCGGCGAATCCGCCGAAGCTGATCACCGCACGCGGGCGACGCTGCGCAAGCACACGGCGCGCCGCGGCGACCGCGCCCATCAGCTTGAACGGTGCGCTGAGCAGCGTCGCGGCACCCTTGCCGCGCACGCCGCGGATCGCGATGGTGTCGACCTCGATACCGTGCGGCGGCACGAGGCGCGTCTCCATGCCGCCGGCGCTGCCAAGCCAGCCCACCGGCACACCGCGACGACGCAGCTCGTGTGCGACGGCGAGGCCCGGAAAGATGTGCCCGCCCGTACCGCCGGCGAGGATCATCACCCCGCCGGTGGATGCGTCGGCCGTGGCACGCGCGTCGTTCATGCGCTGCTGCGCCCGAACGTGGGCTCGATGCGCGGCCGCAGGCGCGTGGTGCCGCGCGTGTCAGGGCGCGTCGCTGCGGATGTGGCGACCACGACCGGCCGCGGCGGCGCGGCGAATGCGCTCGCGCGGGGAACTTGCGGCGCAGCCGGCGCGGTCGCCGCGGCGGGCATGTCGCCGCCGCGCACGCGTGCCACCTGCCGGCGCGCACGCTCGAGCTCGTAGGACACGCGCAGCAGCAGGCCCATCGCCGCGACCGTCATCGCGATGCTCGAGCCGCCGTAGGAGATCAGCGGCAGCGTCAGGCCCTTGGTCGGCAGCAGCCCGAGGTTCACGCCGATCGAGACCGTGCTCTGCAGGCCGATCCACAGCGCGATGCCGAAGGCGCAGTAGCCGGCGAAGTGGCGGCGCATCTCCACGCACTGCAGCCCGAGCCAGAGCGAGCGGCCCACCAGTGCGGCGTACAGCGCGACCACCACGCAGATGCCGACCAGGCCGAGCTCCTCGGCGATCACCGACAGGATGAAGTCGGTATGCGCCTCGGGCAGATACGAGAGCTTGTGCACCGAGGCGCCCAGGCCGACGCCCGTCCACTCGCCCCGGCCCACCGCCATCAGCGCGTTCGCGAGCTGGTAGCCGTCGCCGAACGGGTCGGCGAACGGATCGGTGAACGAGGTCAGGCGCCGCACGCGGTACGGCTCGAGCAGGATCATGATCGCCAGGAACGGCATCAGCGCCAGCACCGGGCCGATCATGCGCGGCAGGTTCGCGCCGCCGAGGATCAGCATGCCGGCGGTGAGCGACAGCACGAGCGAGGCCGAGCCGAAGTCCTTCTGCACGATCAGCAGCACGCCGGCGAGCAGGCTGCCCACGGCGATCGCCTTGATGATCGCGCGCCAGGTCGCGCTGACCTCGTCCGAGAAGCGCTTGAGGTAGGCGGCGAGCCAGACGATCAGCATCACCTTCACCGCCTCGACCGGCTGGAAGTTCGAGACGCCGAGGTTGATCCAGCGCCGCGCGCCCTTCACCGTCACGCCGAGGCCCGGCACCAGCACGAGTGCGAGCAGCACGACGCTGATCAGCGGCAGCCACTGCGCGTAGCGCTCGATCGTCTTGAGCTCGAGCCGCATCACCCACATCGCGGCGACGAGCCCGGCGCCGACGAAGAACAGGTGGCGCATCAGGTAGTAGGTCGGGCTCTCGTGCTGCGCGACCGAGCTCGATCCGACCATCACCACGCCGAGGCAGATCAGCGCGCCGATCAGGCCGAGCAACCACGGGTCGAAGCGCCCGGTGATGGCGTCGAGGCGGGTGGCCTGGCGGGTCGTGGCGTCCATCAGCGCACCTTCAACGTGGCGAGGCCGACCAGCACGAGGATCACGGAGATGATCCAGAAGCGCACGATGACACGCGGCTCGGGCCAGCCCTTGAGCTCGAAATGGTGGTGGATCGGCGCCATCCGGAAGACGCGCTTGCCGGTGAGTTTGAAGCTCGCGACCTGGATCATCACCGAGAGCGTCTCGACGACGAAGATGCCGCCCATGATCACCAGCACCAGCTCCTGGCGGACGATCACCGCGATGGTGCCGAGCACCGCACCGAGCGCGAGCGCGCCGATGTCGCCCATGAAGACCATGGCGGGATACGTGTTGAACCAGAGGAAGCCCAGGCCCGCGCCGGCGATCGCCGCGCAGATGATCACCAGCTCACCCGCGCCGGGCACCTGCGGGATCTGCAGGTAGTCGGAGAACACGGCATTGCCCGAGGCGTAGGCGAAGACGCCGAGCGCGCAGGCCACCAGCACGGTGGGCATGATCGCCAGGCCGTCGAGGCCGTCGGTGAGGTTCACCGCATTGGAGAAGCCCACGATCCAGAGATAAGCGATCGCGAGGAAGAAGATCACGCCCGCGGTGCCCACCAGTGGCAGCGCGACGTTCTTGAAGAACGGGATGTAGAGCGTGACCGCGGCGGGCACGTCCGCCGTGTAGTACAGGAACAGGCCCGCGCCGATGCCGATGATCGACTGCAGCAGGTACTTGGTGCGCGAGCGCATGCCGTTCGGATCGCGCTTGACGATCTTGATCCAGTCGTCCCACCAGCCGATCGCGCCGCAGGCGAGCATCACCGCGAGCACCAGCCAGACGTACTTGCTGCGCAGGTCGCCCCACAGCAGCACCGCGGCCATCACCGTGAGCAGGATCAGCGCGCCGCCCATGGTCGGCGTGCCGGCCTTGGAGAAGTGCGACTTCGGGCCGTCGGTGCGGATCGGCTGGCCGCCGGCCTTGAGCTGGCCGAGTCGGCGGATCACCGCCGGACCCCACCACAGCGACAGCGCGAGCGCGGTGAGCGCGCTGAGGATGCCGCGGAAGGTGAGGTAGCCGAACAGGCCGAAGAGGCCCTGCGACTGTTCGAGCCAGCGGAAGAGTTCGAGCAGCATCAGTGAATGTCCTTGTCGCCCGCGTGGACGGGCAGCAACAGGCTGACGATCCGGTCCATCGCGCTGCCGCGCGAGCCCTTCACCAGCACGCGCAGGCCGCCTTTGAGATCGGCGCGCAGTGCCTCGGCCAGTGCTTCATGGGTATCGAAATGGGCGGCGCCCGTGCCGAAGGCCTCGGCGGCGGCCGCACTCAGGGGCCCGAGTGTGTAGAGGCGCGCAAGCCCGGCCTCGCGGGCCCGCGTACCGGCCTGCGCATGCAGCGCGCGGGCGTCGTCGCCCAGCTCGCGCATGTCGCCGAGCACGAGCCAGGCTTCGCCCGGCGTGGCCGCGAGCGTGTCGATCGCGGCGGCGAGCGAGGCGGGATTGGCGTTGTAGCTGTCGTCGATCAGCACAGCACCGCTCGGCAGGCGATGCGTGACCAGGCGCCCGACGACGGGGCGCGCCGCTTCGAGCCCGCGCACGATCGCGGCGAGGCTGACGCCGGCGCCCAGCGCGAGCGACGCCGCCGCGAGCGCGTTGCGCACGTTGTGGCGGCCCGGCATTGCGAGGGCCACGGGCGCCTCGCCCTCGGGGGTGGCCAGCACGAAGGTCGAGCCTGCCTCGGAGAGGCGGATGTCGCGCGCGGTCACGTCGGCCGTGCCGTCGAGCCCGAACCGGATCTGCCGGCGGCCCTGCGTACGCTCGGCGAAATACGGCGCGAACGCGTCGTCGGCATTGATGACGGCGACGCCGTCGCCCGGCAGCGCGTCGTAGATCGCGGCCTTGGTGTCGGCGATGCCCAGCAGCGAGCCCATGCGCTCGAGATGCGCGGGCCCGATGTTGTTGACGATCGAGACCTGCGGCCGCGCGATCGCGGTGAGATAGGCGATGTCGCCGGGCTGGCCCGCGCCCATCTCGTAGACGGCGAAGTCGGCGTCCTCGGCAGCCTCGATGACCGCGAGCGGCAGGCCGATCTCGTTGTTGCGGTTGCCCGGCGTGGAATACGTGCGGCCGGCCTGCTCGAGCACCGAGACGGTGAGCGTCTTGACGCTGGTCTTGCCATTGCTGCCGGTGATCGCGACCACGTGCGTGCCGCGCGTGGCCTGCAGTCCGCGCGCGAGGTCCGCGAGCGCGAGCTGGGTGTCGCCGACCTGCACCTGCGGCAGCGTGCCCACCGGACGCGTGACGAGCGCCGCGCCGAGGCCGGCTTCGGCGGCGGCACCGAGGTGGTCATGGCCATCGAAGTTCGCGCCCTTGAGCGCGACGAACATCGACGCGGCGCGCGCGGCCGGGTCCACGGTGGCGAGCGCGCGGGTATCGGTGAGCAGGCGCTCGACGACGACGTCCTCGCCGACCACCCGGCCGGCCGTCATCGCGGCGATCTCGGACAGGCGCAGCGGCCTCATGCACAGACTCCCAATGCGTCGCGCGCGATTTCGGTGTCGTCGAACCGGTGCTGCACGCCGGCGATCTCCTGGTAGGGCTCGTGGCCCTTGCCCGCGATCAGCACGACGTCGCCCTCGCCCGCCATCGAGACCGCGGCGCGGATCGCGCGGGCGCGATCGCGCTCCACGCGTGCCTTCGTGCGATCGAGAAAGCCCTCGACGATCGCGGCGACGATCGCGTCGCCGTCCTCGCCACGCGGGTTGTCGTCAGTGACGATCGCGACATCGGCCAGCTTCTCGGCGATCGCGCCCATCTGCGGGCGCTTGCCGGCATCACGCTCGCCGCCGCAGCCGAAGACGCAGACCAGCCGGCCGCGCGTATGCGCGCGCAGCGTCGACAGCGCCTGCTCGAGCGCGTCGGGCGTGTGCGCGTAATCGATCACGACGAGCGGGCGGTCGCCGCCGCCGAGGCGGTTCATGCGGCCGTGGATCGGCGCGAGGCCGGACAGCGTCGCGGCGATCGTCGCCAGCGGCACGTCGCGTGCCGCGAGCACGCCCGCCACGGCGAGCAGGTTGTCGACGTTGAAGCGGCCGAGCAGCGGCGAACGCACGGCCGCGCGTGCATCGCCCTGTACGAGCGCGAAGGCGAGGCCCGCGTCATCGAGCACGATGTCTTCGGCACGCAGGCCGGCGCCCTCGGCGCCGCACGAGCTCATGCCGAGCCCGCGCACCGACGACGGCAACGCGGCGAACAGCTGGCGACCGTAGTCGTCGTCGAGGTTGACGACCGCATGCTGCAGCCCGGGCCAGCCGAACAGGCGCGCCTTAGCGGCGCCGTAGGCGGCCATCGAGCCGTGGTAGTCGAGATGGTCGCGGGTGAGATTTGTAAACACCGCGGTGTCGAACCGTACGCCGTCCACGCGGCCCTGGTCGAGCGCGTGCGAGCTGACTTCCATCGCGAGCGCCCGGGCGCCCTGCGCATGCAGCTCGCCGATGAGCGCATGCAGGCGCAGCACCAGCGGCGTGGTGAAGCCGGTCGGGACGGTTGCGCCGTAGAGGCCGGCGCCGAGCGTGCCGATCGTGCCGGCGGTGGTGCCGAGGAGCGTCCAGGCCTGCGCGAGCAGTTGCACGGTCGAAGTCTTGCCGTTGGTGCCGGTGACGCCGACGACGTCCATCGACTCGCTGGCGCGGCCGTGGAAGCGGTGCGCCATCTCGCCCAGGCGCGCACGCAGGCCATCGACCGCGATCGCATCGGCCGGCGCGGGATGCTCCGCGGGTGCCGGCGGCTCGAACAGCACCACGGCGGCACCGCGCGCGCGCGCGGCATTGACGAAGCCGAGGCCGTGGGCGCCGAAGCCGCCGATCGCGACGAACGCGTCGCCTGCGCGGACGTCGCGCGAGTCCTGCACGAGGCCGCCGATCTCCAGCTCGACCGGGATCCCGGCGACGTCGGGCAGCAGCTCGGCGAGTCGCATGCGCGGGCTCACGGCTGCACCGGTGCGGGCAGGCGCAGCACGGGCGCCGCGACCGCGACGGCGGGACGCGCGGCGGCCGCCGGCGCATTGGCCTTTTCCTGCGCGGCGATCCAGGTCTCGATGTCGTCGGGTGCCACGTCCATCAGGCGCAGCGAGCCTTCCATCACCGTCTTGAACACCGGCGCGGAGACGAGTCCGCCGTAGTAGCCGCCCTTCGCGGGATCGGGATCGTTGACGATCACCACGGTGGCGAAGCGCGGGTTGTCGACCGGCACCACGCCCGCGAAGTAGGCGATGTAGTCGCGCGAGTAGCCGCCAGTGCCGTTGAACTTGCGCGCGGTGCCGGTCTTGCCGGCGACGTGGTAGCCGAGGATCGCGCCCTGCGTCGCCGTGCCGCCCTCTTCCGTCACGGTCTGCATCATCTTCATGACCTCGCGCGCGATCGAAGGCTCCATCACCTGGCGCGACTGCCCGCGCTCGCCGCGCACGAAGGTCGGCGTGATCAGCCGGCCGCCGTTGGCGATCGCCGCGTAGGCCATCGCGATCTGCAGCGGCGTCGCCGACAGCCCGTAGCCGTAGGAGATCGTCGCCTTCGACGAGCCGCTCCAGCGCGCCGGCGAGGGCAGCACGCCCGAGGACTCGCCCGGGAAGCCGCTGCCCGGCTTGCTGCCGTAGCCGAAACCGCGCACGAAATCGTAGAAGTAGCCATCGTCCATGCGCGCGGCGAGCTTGGCGGCGCCGAGGTTCGAACTCTTCTGGATGACGCCCGTGATCGTCTGGACGCCGTAGTTGTTGTGGTCGCGGATGGTGAAGCGGCCCAGCTTCATCCAGCCCGGATTGAGGTCGATCATCGTGTTCGGCCGCACGAGGCCGGCCTTCATCGCCGCGGCGACGGTGATCGGCTTCATCGTCGAGCCGGGCTCGAAGACGTCGGTGACGGCGCGGTTGCGATGCGCATCGCGCGGCGCGGTGCCGATCGCGTTCGGGTTGAACGTCGGCAGGTTGGTCATGGCGAGCACCTCGCCCGAGGCGACGTCGAGCACCACGATCGAGCCGCTGCTCGCACCATGGCGCAGGATCGCGTTGCGCAGCTCGCGGTGCGCGAGGAACTGGATGCGGCGGTCGATCGTGAGCGTGAGGTCGTGCCCGGCCTGCGCGGGGCGCACCAGGTCCACGCTCTCGACGATGCGGCCCTGGCCGTCGCGGATCACGCGCTTGGTGCCCGGCTTGCCGCGCAGCCACTCGTCGAAGGCGAGCTCGAGGCCTTCCTGACCCTCGTCGTCGATATTGGTGAAGCCGAGCACGTGCGCGAGCGCCTCGCCCTGCGGGTAGAAGCGCCGGTATTCACGCTGGCTCGCCACGCCCGGAATCCCGAGGGCGAGGATGCGCCGGGCCTCGTCCGGGTTGATGCGGCGCTTGAGGTAGACGAACTCCTTCGTCGACTTCTGGCCGAGCTTGCGCTGCAGCACGTCCACCGGCACGCCGAGTGCGCGCGCGAGCGCCGGCAGGCGATCCGGCCGCTTGAGCAGCTCCTGCGGGTTGGCCCACACCGATTCCACCGGCGTGGACACCGCGAGCGGCTCGCCGTTGCGGTCGGTGATCATGCCGCGCGAGGTCGGGATCGGAATCTCGCGCAGCGAGCGCGCCTGGCCCTGCGCGACGTAGAAGTCGCGATCGAGCACCTGCACCCAGAACGCGCGGGCGACCAGCGCCATCGCACCGAAGCCGAGCACGCCGGCCACCACCAGCACACGGATGCGCAGGTCGGTGCGGGCCCGCCCGCGGCCGCCGCCGGCGCCGAGCAGGGCGCGCAGCAGCCGGCGCGGGTCGCGTGCGCGGCGTGCATTGCGGTCGCGGCCTTCGCCCGACGTCCTCATGGGCGGATCACCACGATCTCGTTGCCTTCGGGAAACTTCATGCCGAGCCGGTCGCGCGCGACCTGGTCGATGCGATTGGCCTCGGCCCAGGTCGCCTGCTCGAGCTGCAGCCGGCCGAACTCGATGTTGAGCTCGTCGCGTGCCTTCTCCAGCCGGCTGACCTGCACGAACAGCTGCCGATGCGCATGCCGCGCGTGCACGATCGCCAAGCCGGTGGCGACGTTCGCGACGACGAGCACGGCGAGCACGACGCGCAGGATCATGCGGCGCGCTCCAGCTTCTCGGCGACGCGCAGCACCGCGCTGCGGGCACGCGGATTCGCGGCGAGTTCGGCGTCGTCAGCCTTCACCGCGCCGCTCACGTCGCGCAGCGTCGGCGTGAACGCCGCCTCGATCGGCATGCGCCGATTGCCTGCGGGTGCCTTCGCATGGCGCGCGATGAACTGCTTGACGATGCGGTCTTCCAGCGAATGGAAGCTGATCACGGCGAGCCGACCGCCGGGCTTCAGGCGCGCGAGCGCGGCGTCGAGGCCGTCCTCGAGGTCGCCGAGCTCGCGGTTGATGTAGATGCGGATCGCCTGGAACGAGCGCGTGGCCGGATGGATCTTCTGGTCGCCGCGCGGGATCACCGAGGCGATCAGGTCCGCGAGCTGCGCGGTGCGCAGCAGCGGTTGCTCGTCGCGGCGCGCGACGATCGCGCGGGCGATGCGGCGGCTCTGGCGCTCCTCGCCGAACGTCCACAGCACGTCGGCGATCTCCTTGTCGGTGGCGCGCCCGAGCCAGTCGGCCGCGCTCTCACCCGACGTCGGGTCCATGCGCATGTCGAGGGGGCCGTCCTTGCCGAACGAGAAGCCGCGCTCGGCCACGTCGAGTTGCGGCGAGGACACGCCGAGATCGAACAGCACGCCGTCGAGTCCGCCCGCGGTCGCGTTCCATTGCCCGAGCTGCGCGAACGAGCCGTGGAAGACGGCCACGCGCGGATCGCCACCGAACTCGCGTCCGGCGACGGCGATCGCATCGGGATCCTTGTCCATCACGAGCAGGCGACCTTCCGGGCCCAGGTGTTCGAGCACGCCGCGGGCATGCCCGCCGCGACCGAACGTGCCGTCCAGATACGTTCCATCCCCCACCACCCGCAGGCCGTCCAGGACCTGCGTGTACAGCACCGGGAGGTGGCCCGAGCGCTGGGTGCGCTCCATGCCACCCACCGTCACAGCGCCAGGTCGAGCAGGCCGTCGCTCAGATCGTCGTCAGAGATCGTCTGGCGGATCTGGGCGTGGTGCGCCTGCTCGCTCCACAGTTCGAACTTGTCGCCCATGCCCAGCAGCACCGCGCGCTTCTCGATGCCGACCGCGGCGCGGTGGCTCGCGGGCACCGAGATGCGACCGTTGGCGTCGGGCTCGACGAAGGTGGCCGCGCCGACCAGCTTGAGCTGGAACTGACGACTGGTGCGCTTGGTCCGCGGCAGCGCATTGACCTGGTCGCGGACGCGTTCCCAGACCGGCTGCGGATAGAGGTAGAGCGAGCCCGGCTCGAATGGGTTGTACGTGAACACCAGTCGGCCGCCGCACTCACGCGCGATCAGGTCCCGGTAGGCAGTGGGCACTGCCATCCGGCCCTTGTCGTCGATGGTGATGGCGGTTTCGCCCTGGAACACGGGACCTGTCCCCTTCGGCCGCCCGTCTTCACGCGGGCTTGACAGTGAGGGGAAAACCACGAATTACCCGGTTTTCCCACGGGAGCCCACCTTAGGCCCCTCCCCGAGGGTTGTCAACAATCCGGCGCGCTCATTTTCCTAAGTGAAGTCAACGACTTGCAGAACACTTGAGAGAATTGTTCAAGCTTTATCCACAAGCTGCTGTTTTGTCTCAAATCCTGAGACCAAAGGCTTTGACAGCGAAATCTTCACTGGATATCCACAGTCCCTACGGCCGCTTTCACGGCGCCCACCGTCCGTCGGCACGGCCGCCTACGGCTGCTTGTGCCAAGTCATTGAGCGGAAAGGAAAGTGGCGGAGCCGGCCGGTAAGCCGGGTTCTGTCGTGGACAGTCATTCCTCTAGGCGACGCGTCACCGCGCCGCTCGAGCAACCTACCCGGAGACACCGCGGGCCGCGGCATCGTCTCCCTATTTGGTCTTGCTCCCGGTGGGGTTTGCCATGCCGGTCCGTTGCCGGACTCGCGGTGCGCTCTTACCGCACCGTTTCACCCTTGCCTGTGCCCGAGGGCCATCGGCGGTCTGCTCTCTGTTGCACTTTCCGTCGGGTCGCCCCGCCCAGGCGTTACCTGGCACCGTGCCCTGTGGAGCCCGGACTTTCCTCGGCATCGTTTCCGATGACGCGACTGTCTGGCCGACTCCGCCGCGGCGAAGTGTACGGGTGGGGCGGGACGGGCGATACGGCGCCGCCTGAACGGTCCGGCCGCTCGACGATCGCTCACTCGCCGCCGTAGAGCGCCTTGCGCGGCGCGCCGCTGAGCTCGGCGGCGAGCTTGGCGGCCTGCGAAGGCTTGAGGTGGTCGACGAGCTTCGCGTAGAGCCTGCGGCCTTCGAGGACGCGCGCGTCCTCGTTTTCCGGCGCACCCGCGAGCACCAGCACGAACTCGCCGCGACGCTGGTTCGGGTCCGCGGCCACCTGCGCGAGCACGTCCGCGGCCGGGCCGTCGAGCACCGTCTCGAACAGCTTGGTGAGCTCGCGGGCGAGCACGAGGCCGCGATCGGCGCCGAGCACGGCCACGATGTCGGCGAGCGTCTCCTCGATGCGATGCGCGGACTCGTACAGGATCGTCGTGCGCGTTTCGGCGCCGAACGCGGCGAGGCGCTCGCGCCGCGCACCGGACTTCGCGGGCAGGAAGCCCTCGAAGACGAACCGGTCGGACGCCAGCCCCGCGACGCTCAGCGCCGCGATCGCCGCGCAGGCGCCCGGCACCGGCGAGACCCGCAGCCCCGCCTCGCGCGCGCCGCGCACGAGGCGGTAGCCGGGATCGCTGACGAGCGGCGTGCCGGCGTCGCTCACGAGCGCGAGCGACTGCCCGGCGCGCAGGCGCTCGACCAGCTGGCCGACCTGCGCGTCCTCGTTGTGCTGGTGGAGCGCGATTAGCGGTCGCTCGAGGCCGAAATGCGCGAGGAGCTGGCGCGTGTGGCGGGTGTCCTCGGCGCAGATCGCGTCGACCGTGCGAAGCGTCTCGAGCGCCCGCGGGCTGAGGTCGCCGAGGTGGCCGATGGGCGTGGCGACCACGTGGAGCGTGCCGGGGGTCTGCATCGTGTTCCTACACAGGGCGCGGGTAGAATCCTAACCCGGTCCTCGCCGTCCCCCCGCGCGCATGCCTCTCACCCCGTCGTTCCGTGTCCCGTCCCGCGCTGTCGTGCGCCTGCTCGCCGCGGGCCTTGTGGCGCTGCTGGCGGTCGGCTGCTCGCAGGTCAATACGCGGCCAGCCGCGCCGACCGCGCCCAGCACCACGCAGGCCGATCGCGATGCCGTGCGCGAGGCCGCCGCGCTCGCGCGCACCGCGGCCGCACAGACCGGCGAAGCGAAGCGCACCACGGAGGCCGAGATCGAGCGCCTGATCGCAAAGCTCGACGATGCCGGGCTGCGTCGCGAGGCCGCCGCGCTCGACGCGGGCGATGCGCTGTATCCCTACCTCGGCCGCGCGCTGCTGCGCCGCGGGCTGCCGCTCCCCAAGCCGTTCGCGCGCGCCGGCTGGGACTTCGACGACCGTCCGGCCGCCGATCGCGACGGCTATCGCCCGCCGGTGAAACTCGCGGTGCTGCTGCCGCTTTCGGGCAGCCTCGCCGGCGCCGCGCGCCCGGTACGCGACGGCTTCCTCGCCGGCTACTACGGCGAAGGCCGCCGCCGCCCCGACATCCGCTTCTACGACACGGCGGGTACCCCGGCCGGTGCGCTGTCCGCCTACGACCGCGCCGCGGGCGACGGCGTCGACTTCATCGTCGGCCCGCTCGGCCGCGACGAGGTCGCTGCGCTGTTCGGCCGCGGCACGCTGCCGGTCGCCACGCTCGCGCTCAACCGCGGCACGCAGTCGCCGCCGCAGGGCCATGCGAGCTTCTCGCTGTCGCCCGAGGACGAGGGCCTCGCAGCCGCGGACTTCCTGCTCGGCCGTGGCGCGCGCGAGGTGCTCGTGGTCGCCGGCGACGACGACACCCAGCGGCGCGCCGTCGCCGCCTTCCGCGAGCGCATGACCTCGCGCGGCGGCCGCGTGCTCGCCACCGTCACCGAAGGTACGGCGGACCTCGCACCGCACGCCGCGGCGGACGGCGTCTTCCTCGCCACGCGCGGCAACACCGCGCGCCTCATCGCGCCTCGCCTCGCGGCGGCAGGACTGGCCGGCAAGCCGCGCGCGGCGACGTCGCAACTGCTCGCCGGCACAGGCAAGGCCGCCGACGATCGCGCGCTCGACGGCATCGCGTTCCCGAGCGAGAGCTGGATCACCCGCAGCGTGCGCTCGCTGCCGACCGCCGAGGCCGCCGGTGCCCGCCTGCCGACCGCGCGCGGCGCGGCCGGCCGCCTGTTCGCCTTCGGTTACGACGCCTGGCTGCTGACCGCCTACCTCGACCTGCTCGGGCGCAGCGCGGAAGGCTCGATCGACGGCGCCACCGGCGTGCTGCGCCTGGACGGCTTCGGCAACGTGCTGCGCACGCCCGCGTGGTCGACCTTCCGCGATGGCGAGCCCGCCCCGCTGGCCGACGCGGCGCGCTGAGCCCGCGTCCGACGCGGCTTCGACGCGTGCGCGCGGCGCGGCGGTCGAAGCCGCCGCGCAGTCGTATCTCACCCGGTCGGGACTGACGCCGGTCACGACGAACGCGACGTATCGCTTCGGCGAGCTCGACCTCGTCATGGCCGACGGCCCGATACTCGTCTTCGTCGAGGTTCGCCATCGCACGGCGAGCCGCTTCGGCGGCGGCGCCGAGTCGATCACCGCGGCCAAGCGCCGCAAGCTGGTGCAGGCCGCGGGCGCCTTCCTCGGCGCGCATCCGCGCTGGGCGCAGGCGGCATGCCGGTTCGATGTGGTCGAGGCCGAAGGCGATCCTGCCGCGCCGACACTGCGCTGGATCCGCGACGCATTCCGCGCGGACGACTGACGATGCCCGCTCCATGCATCGCGTGGCAGCGCGTGCAGGTCGACTCGCAGCGGACGATAGGTCGCATGCCGGTGCACGCGGCCCGGCACGCCGTGACGCGCGCGACGCACTTCGTGAGGCGGTGAGCGCGCCGCGCTCGCGCTGATGCGACAGGTCCGGGCCGCGTCCGATCCGGACGGATCCTCAATCCGGGCAAGTTGCTGCACTGATGCGTTGCTGGGAAGCGCGAACGGGTGGCCTGCTTGCAGCGTGCGCCGCCGCCCTCGGTCAGTGCACGACCCTGCGGCGTGCAGCGACGCACGGTCCGCCGCCGCTCAGCACCGCCCTCGGAGAATGCCGGCTCCACCGGGCTGCCCGCCTTGACCGACCTTCCCGCCCTGCTCGACGCGATCCGCGCCTGCCGCCTGTGCGAGGCGCACCTGCCGCTCGGCCCGCGGCCGGTGCTGCGCGCGTCGCCGACCGCACGCCTGCTGGTCGTGGGCCAGGCACCCGGCACGCGCGTGCATGCGAGCGGCGTGCCCTGGGATGATGCGAGCGGGCGACGCCTGCGCGACTGGCTCGGCCTCGCGTCCGACGCCTTCTACGACGAGCGCCGCGTGGCGATCGTGCCGATGGGCTTCTGCTATCCGGGCCGCGCCGGCTCCGGCGACGCGCCGCCGCGACCGGAATGCCGGGCGACGTGGCATCCGCGCCTGCGTCCGCTGCTGCCGTCGGTCGCACTCACGCTCGCGATCGGCCAGTACGCACAGGCCCACGTGCTCGGTGCGCGACGCCGCGCGACGCTGACCGAGACCGTGCGCGCCTGGCGCGACTACCTGCCCGAGGCGCTGCCGCTGCCGCATCCGAGCCCGCGCAACGTGGGCTGGTTCAAGGCGAATGCGTGGTTCGAGGCGGAGGTCGTGCCCGCGCTGCGCGAGCGCGTCGCCGCGGTGCTCGCCGCTCAGCCGGCCGGCACGAAGTCGAGCTCCAGCGCCCCATAGGGCGGCACCGCCTGCCAGCGTGCATCGAGCGCCTGCGCGGCGTCGTACAGGCGCGCCAGCATGGCGGCGTCGAGCTGCGGCGGGTCCACGGCGCGCTGCGCGCAGGCGCCGCGTAGGCCCGCGTCGAACGCGGCGGCATCGAGCGCGCCGGCCCACAGCTGCGACTGCAGCGCCTCGACCACCGCCTCCACGCGCGCCAGCGATGCCGCGTGTTCCGGCGACGGCGCCTGCATCGTGAAGGCGAGTTCCGCACCCGCGTCGATCGCGCCGAGGTAGCCGCGCAGCGGCAGCATCGATTCCACCACTGCATGCACGAGGTCGTGCGGGAGGATGCCCTGCCGGGGCAGCGGGATGCTCGCGACGCTGCCGTCCTCGCGATGGACATCCAGCGCGTCGCTGCGCGCGTTCGCCGCAGCGCGGCGCGCGACGAGCCTCACGCGTCCTCCCCGAAATGCGTGTAGCCGCGGCGGCCGGCCGCCCAGGCACGACCGTCGGATGCGCGCACCGCCACGCCCGCGCCGGCACGCACGCGGCCCACGCGCGTCACCGGCGTGCCGCTGCGCGCGGCCGCTGCCTCGATCGCGGCCTCGGCGCCGTCCGGGGCGGTGAACAACAGCTCGTAGTCGTCGCCGCCGCCGGCCTGCAGCACGCGACGCGCATCCGTGTCGAAGGCGGCCGCGAGCGCGGGGGACGTCGGCCACAGGTCCACGTCGAACTCGACCGCCACGCCGCTGGCGGCGGCCACGTGCGCGGCATCGGCGAGCAGGCCGTCGGAGATGTCGATGCAGGCATGCGCCACGCCACGCAGCGCGAGCCCCAGCGCGACGCGCGGCGTCGGGCGGTCGAGCCGCGCGCGCAGCGCGGCGAGCGCATCGGCAGGCGCATGCTCGTGCGGTACCGCAAGGCCGAGGCCCAGCGCGCCGAGCGCACCCGCGGCGTCCCCGGGCGTGCCGCTGATCCAGACGCTGTCGCCGGCCCGCGCCACGCCACGCCGCAGCGCGCTGCCGGGCGGGAGCAGGCCGTGAGCGGTCACGCTGACCGACAGCGGCCCGCGCGTGGTGTCGCCGCCCACCAGCGCGACGCGGTGCGCATCGGCGAGCGCGAGGAAGCCGTCGAGCAGGCCGTCGACGAAGGCCGCATCGCCCTGCGGCAGCGCGAGCCCGAGCGTGCACCAGGCCGGTGACGCGCCCATCGCCGCCAGGTCCGAGAGGTTCACCGCGAGCGCCTTCCAGCCGATGTCGGCAGGCGCGGTGTCCACGGGGAAATGCACGCCCGCATTGAGCACGTCCATCGCGATCGCCAACTGCATGCCCGCGGGCGGCTGCAGCAGCGCGGCATCGTCACCGATGCCGAGCAGCACGTCCGCGCGCGTCCCCGCGCGGCGACGGATGCGCTCGATCAAGTCGAACTCGCCGGGACGGTCCACGGCGTGCGCGGGCTCAGCGCGGCCGGCGCGCGGCCTGCACCTCGACGCCGCGCCACTCGGCCGCCGCGCGATCGAGCACGCCGTTGATATAGGTGTGGCCGTGCTCGGCGCCGAAGCGCTTGGCGGTCTCGATCGCCTCGTTGATCACCACGCGGTAGGGCACGTCGGGCCGCATGCGCAGCTCGTAGGTGGCGATGCGGAGCACCGCGCGCTCGACCGGGTCGACCTGGTCGATGTCGCGGTCGAGGTACGGCTGCAGCGCCTCGTCGAGCGCCTCGTGATTCCCGTCGACGCCGCGGACCAGGTCCTCGAAGTACTCGAGGTCGGCCACTTCATTCGCCTGCTCGTGGGCGAACTGCGCGATCACCTCGCGCGCGTTCGCGCCGGACATCTGCCAGGCGTAGACGGCCTGCAGCGCACGGCGGCGGGCGCGGGAGCGGGCGACGGGATCGATGCCGTCCTTGCGGGTGTTGCGGTTCATGCGTGCGGTTCCATCGGGAGCCGGCCGGGGCCGGGAGCACGCGGCGCGGGAACGCCGTCGCGCGGAATCATTCGGCCGCCTTCGGCAGCCGGGTGAGCAGATGGGCCATCTCGATCGCGACGAGCGCGGCCTCCTCGCCCTTGTTGCCGTGCGTGCCGTCGGCGCGCGCCTGCGCGTCCTCGAAGCGGTCGACGGCGAGCACGCCGTTCGCCACGGGCAGCGCATGGTCGAGCTGCAGGCGCATCAGCGCGTCGGAGCAGCCGTCGGCGACCTGCTCGTAATGCCGCGTATCGCCGCGTACCACGCAGCCGAGCGCCACGAACGCCGCATGCCGACCCGCGGCGGCAAGCCGCGCGATCGCGAGCGGGATCTCCCAGGCGCCGGGCACGCGCACCACGTCGACCGCCTCGTCCGTCACGCCGTGATCGGCGAATGTCTTGCGCGCGCCGGCCACCAGCGCATCGGTGATGCGCGGGTTCCAGCGGCTGGCGATGATGGCGTAGCGCGCGCCGTCGGGGCTGCGCAGGTCGCCTTCGAAATGCGGCATCGAGGGGGCCTCAAGGGGGACGCGGAGTTTACCGGCTCGCCGCCGGCCGGGCCGTGAGACGTCGCTCAGCGCTCCGGCTCGACGTACTCGACCACCTCGAGCCCGAAGCCCGCCAGGCCGATCTGCTTGCGCGGGGTACCGATCACCCGCAGGCGGCCGAGGCCGAGGTCGGCGAGGATCTGGGCGCCCGCGCCGTTGCGCCGCCATTCCGCGAGCCCTGCGCCGCGGCCTTCGGGATCGGGCGCCGGCTGCTCGCGGATGCGCGCCAGCAGCGCGGCCGGGTCGGTCGGCTCGGCGAGCAGCACGAGGGCGCCGCGGCCTTCGGCCGCGATCCGCGCGAGCACGTCGCCCACCGCCGGGCCGAAATCCGCGCGTCGCCAGTGCACGGCATCGGCCAGCGGATTGAGCATGTGCACGCGCACGAGCGTCGGCGTCGCCGGATCGGGCTCTCCGCGCAACAGCGCGAAGTGCAGCGCATGGCCGACGCGGTCGCGATAGACCGCCAGCGTGAACGGGCCATGCTCGGTCTCGATCGCACGCGTCTCCACCCGCTCGACGGTGTGCTCGTTCTCGAGCCGATAGCGGATCAGCGCCTCGATCGAGCCCATCTTCAGGCCGTGCTCGCGCGCGAACACCTCGAGTTCCGGCCGGCGCGCCATCGAGCCGTCGGGATTGAGGATCTCCACCAGCACGCCGGCGGGCTCGAGCCCCGCGAGCAGCGACAGGTCGCTCGCCGCCTCGGTGTGGCCTGCGCGGCTGAGCACCCCGCCCGGCTGCGCCATCAGCGGGAAGATGTGGCCGGGCTGGCTGAGGTCGTGCGGGGCGGCGTCGGGGCGCACCGCGGTGCGCACGGTGTGTGCGCGATCGTAGGCGGAGATGCCGGTGGTGACGCCCTCGGCCGCCTCGATACTCACGGTGAAGTTGGTGTGGTGCGGCGACGTGTTGTCGCGGACCATCGGCGGCAGCCCCAGCTGCCGGCAGCGCTCGCGCGTGAGCGACAGGCAGACCAGCCCGCGCGCATGGGTGACCATGAAGTTGATGTCCTGCGGCCGCACGAGCTCGGCGGCCATGATCAGGTCGCCCTCGTTCTCGCGGTCCTCGTCGTCGACGATGACGACCATGCGGCCGGCGCGGATCTCATCGAGCAGTTCGGGGATGGGGGAAAAGCTCATGGCATGTCCTTCGCGAGCAGGCGCTCGACGTAGCGGGCGACGAGGTCGATCTCCAGGTTCACCGCGTCGCCGACGCGCGTGCTGGAAAAGGCGGTATGCGCGACGGTGTGCGGCACCAGCGCCACCTCGAAGCCGTCGGCATCGACTTCGTTGACGGTGAGGCTCACCCCGTCCACGCAGATCGAGCCCTTCTTCGCGACATAGCGCAGGAACGCGGGCGGCGCGGCGAAGCGCCAGCGCTGCGCGCGCGCGTCGTCGTGCACCGACAGCACCGCGCCGATACCGTCGACGTGTCCGCTGACCAGATGGCCGCCGAGCCGGTCCTGCGGTCGCATCGCGCGCTCGAGGTTCACCGGCGCGCCGGGCGCGAGGCGCCCGAGCGTGGTGAGCGATAGGGTCTCGGTGGAGGCGTCGGCCTCGAACGCCGCCGCATCGGCCGCCACCACGGTCAGGCAGACGCCATTGACCGCGATCGACTCGCCGAGGCGCACGTCCTCGAAGGGCAGCGTGCCGGTATGGACGCGAAGGCGCACGTCGCCACCACGCGGCTCGATCGACGCGACCGCGCCGACGCCCTCGATGATGCCGGTGAACATCAGCGCAGCCCCCGAGGGGCCGTGCGCGCGGTGCTGCAGCTGGACATGAAACGCTTCTCGCGGAAGGACGGGCGAAAAACGCCTCGGGGCACGAAGGCGACGCACGCGCGGCCGGAGCCGTGCACGCGGTAGCCGTCTTCTCTCATCCGGACTTTCCGGGGCCTCGCGACCCCGACCGTCGGCTCCGGCATCGGACCGGATCTGCTGACCCTCCGCAGGGCAGAGGCGCTCGCGGGCTCGCACGTCGCCGTGCCTACCGCCGGTGGGGAATCGCACCCCGCCCTGAAGACGTCATGGAAGCCGGCGGACCGGCCGCGCGCATTGTAGCGCCGCGGGCCGCGGCACCGGCGGGACGTCGCGTTCCGCCGCCGGCCGCAGTCGGCGTCTAGGCCGGCTTGCGGCGCAGGTGCAGGAACAGCGGCCAGCGGATGCGGCGGACGGCGGACGGATCGCCCCAGGCCGCCGTGACGGCACCGCGGTGCGCCGCGACGGCGTCCTCGCCCGTGCGCGCGCGATGGCGCACGACCGCCGAATAGCTCGACAGGTAGGCGAGCACGCGTTCGAGCGGCCAGTCGACTTCGAGCCACAGGGCCGGCGCCGGCAGCGCCTCGAAGGGCCAGTCGAACGAAGCGTAGTGCGCGTCGACCAGCGATCGGCCGAGCGGCCAGTCGGGCGCGATGCGCTCGCGGAAGGCGCCGAGCTCGCGCTCCATGCCGGCGGGGATGTCGAAATCGCCATAGCCCCAGGCCGCGAGGACGCCGCCCGGCGCGAGCACGCGATCGCATTCGGCGAAGAAGCGCGGAAGGTCGAACCAGTGCAGCGCCTGCGCGACGGCCACGAGGCCGACCGATCCGTGCGCAAGCGCCGTGGCCTCGCCGGGCTCGACCGCGAGGCTCACACGCGCGTCGCCGGCCTGCGCCCAGTGCTCGGCGAGCTGCTGCGGGCTCGGGTCGGTGGCGTGCACGTGCGCGAAGCGCGCGGCGAGCCCGCGCGTGGCCTGACCGCTGCCCGCGCCGGGCTCCCACACGTGGGCACTCGCGGGGACGTGACGCGCGATCGCGTCGAACAGGGCGTCCGGATACTCGGGGCGCGCTGCGGCATACGTGCCGGCGACGCTCGAGAAATGGTCCTGCACGCTCACGCGCGCGGCGCGGGCTGCAGGAGCAGACGCAGGTCGGGCCCGACCTGGCGGGTCTCGACGATGCGCAGCGCGTGCCGCTCGGCCATGCTGCGCACGTCGAGCCCGTCGAGCAGCGGCCGTGCCTCGGCACCGAGCAGCACCGGCGCGACGTAGAGCAGCAGCTCGTCGACCAGGCCCGCCGCGACGAACGCGCCGGCGAGCGTCGCGCCGGCCTCGACCTGCACCTCGTTGATGCCGCGTTCGGCCAGCAGGCGGAGCACCGCGTCGAGGTCCATGCGCACGCCGGCCACCGGCACCGACGCACGATCGACCTCGACGCCCCGCGGCACGCGCGCGTCCGGCGCGTGGAGGTAGAGCGTCGGCGCGTCGCCTTCGCGGATGTGGCCGCGGTGGATCGTCGCCAGGCCCGGGTCGAGCACCACGCGCAACGGCGGCAGGAACGGCGTGTCGTCGCCGAGGCGCACCGTGAGGTAGGGATCGTCCGCGAGCACCGTGCCCGCACCGGTGAGCAGCGCCCCGGCGCGGGCGCGCCAGCGCTGCACGTCCAGGCGCGAGGATTCGCTGCTGATCCACTTCGAATCGCCGCTCGCCAGCGCGGTGCGCCCGTCGAGGCTGGTCGCGAGCTTGACGCGCAGCCACGGCCGGCCGCGTTCGATGCGTGACAGGAAGCCGCGGTTCTGCGTGCGCGCCTGCGCTTCCATCAGCCCCTGCGCGACCTCGATGCCCGCCGCGCGCAGCCGATCGAAACCCGCGCCGTCCACCTGCGGGAACGGATCGCGTATCGCGGCGACGACACGGGAAACGCCAGCCGCGATCAATGCGTCGGCACATGGCCCGGTGCGCCCGGTGTGCGCGCAGGGCTCGAGCGTGACGTAGGCGGTCGCGCCGCGCGCACGCTCGCCGGCCTCGCGCAGCGCATGAACCTCGGCATGCGGGGTGCCGGCGCGCTCGTGCCAGCCCTCGCTCACCACGTCCGCGCCGTGCGCGAGCACGCAGCCGACGACCGGATTCGGGCGTGCCGTGTAGAGCCCGCGCTCGGCGAGGCGCAGCGCCCGCGCCATGTGCGCATGGTCGATCGCGGAAAACGTCATCGGGCCTCCCGGCCGCGCTCGCGGGCCGCGCCCGCGGTCAACGCCGGCGCCCGCGCTCGGGGCGCGGCTCCGGCTCCTCGAGCAGCGGAAGCTGCCCCTCCGGCGTCACGTCGCGCTCGAGCCGGTCGAGTTCCTCGCGGAAGTCCGCGACGTCCTCGAACGCGCGGTAGACCGACGCGAAGCGCACGTAGGCGACATGATCGAGCTTGCGCAGCTCGCCCATGACGAACTCGCCGATGCGCCGCGACGGCACCTCGCGCTCGGTGGTCATGCGCAGCTGGTGAACGACGGCACGCACCGCGGCCTCGATCTGCTCCTCGGCGACGGGGCGCTTCTGCAGCGCGCGGTCGAAGCCGATGCGCAACTTGCGCGCGTCGAAAGCCTCGCGCCGGCCGTCGCTCTTCACGATCGTCGGCAGCTTGAGCTCGACGGTCTCGAGCGTGGAGAAGCGTTCCGCGCAGACCTCGCAGACGCGGCGCCGACGGATCGTGGCGCCGTCCTCGGACACGCGCGAGTCGATCACGCGCGTGTCCTGGTGCTGGCAGAAGGGGCAATGCATCAGGGGCGGCCGGCGGCAGCCGGGCGCTCGGGCACGGGCGACTCGGGCGCATCCAGCACGCCGAAGCGGATCGTGCTGATGAATACACCGGTCGCAGGGACCCCGTCGTAGGTCGCCGGTGCGTAGCGGCTGCGCATCGACGCGCGAACGGCAGGCTTGGAGATCGCCGGCGTGGAGGCGCAAAGCGCTCGCGCCTGGATGGCCTTGCCGTCGGGCCCGACGAGCACGGCGACCATCGAACGTGCACCGGTCTGCCCGAGACCGTTCGGCCAACTCAGGGCCGTACGCTCGACCTGACGGGCGGGGGTCGCACGGGTCGCGGCCGGGGCGTCCGGCCACTGATCACCGAACACTTCGCCGAGCGTCTTGCCCGCGAAGTACTCGACATCGCCGTCATGGCAGCGGATGGGGAGATCGCGAGCGCGTGGATGCGTGTAATCGACGCGGTTCGGCAGCGGAACGTCGGCGATCGGCACGACCGCCTCCTGGGCGCCGGTCGGCAGCGCCAGCAGCAACACGCAGAGCAGAGCCGCCCGCATCATGCGTCCCCGTACACCGGGAACCGCTTGCACTGTGCCTGCACGGCCTCCGCGACGCGCGCGATCACCGCCTCGTCCTTCGGATTGTCGAGCACGTCCGCGATCCAGTTCGCGAGGTCCACGCACTCGGCCTCGCCGTAGCCGCGCGTGGTCACTGCCGGCGTGCCCAGGCGTAGGCCCGAGGTCACGAACGGCGAGCGCGGATCGTTCGGCACGGAGTTCTTGTTGACGGTGATGTGCGCGCGGCCGAGCGCGGCCTCCGCTTCCTTGCCCGATACTTCCCGCCCGATCATGTCGACCAGCATCAGGTGGTTGTCGGTGCCGCCGGAAACGATCTTGTAGCCGCGCGCCATCAGCGTCTTCGCCATCGCCTGCGCGTTCGTCACGACCTGCTGCTGGTAGCCCTTGAACTCCGGCTCCAGCGCTTCCTTGAACGCGACGGCCTTGGCGGCGATCACGTGCATCAGCGGGCCGCCCTGGATGCCCGGGAAGACGATCGACTGCAGCTTCTTGACGAGGTCCTCGGCCGGATCCTTCGCCAGGATGATCCCGCCGCGCGGGCCGCGCAGGGTCTTGTGCGTGGTCGACGTCACCACGTGCGCATGCGGCAGCGGGCTCGGGTACACGCCGGCGGCGACGAGCCCGGCGACGTGCGCCATGTCGACGAAGAAGATCGCGCCCACGCTGTCGGCGATCTGGCGCATGCGCGCCCAGTCGATGATCCGCGAATACGCCGAGAACCCGGCGATCAGCATCTTCGGCTTGTGCTCCTGCGCGAGGCGCTCGACCTCGGCGTAGTCGATCAGGCCGTTCTCGTCGACGCCGTACTGCACCGCGTTGAAGACCTTGCCGGAGAAATTAACCTTCGCGCCATGCGTGAGGTGCCCGCCGTGCGCGAGCGACATGCCGAGCACGGTGTCGTGCGGATTGAGCAGCGCGAAGTAGACGCCCATGTTCGCGGAGGCACCCGAATGCGGCTGCACGTTGGCGTAGTCGCAGTCGAACAGCTGCTTGAGGCGGTCGATGGCGAGCTGCTCGGCCACGTCGACGTATTCGCAGCCGCCGTAGTAGCGCTTGCCCGGATAGCCTTCGGCGTACTTGTTGGTCAGGACCGAGCCCTGCGCCTCGAGCACGCGCGGGGAGGCGTAGTTCTCGCTGGCGATCAGCTCGACGTGGTCCTCCTGCCGGCGCGCCTCGTTCGCGATCGCCTGGGCCAGTTCGGGGTCGAATCCTTCGATACGGGCATCGCGCGGGAACATCGGAACTCCGGAGGGGGCGGGGAATCGCCGGATTCTAGCCGGTCGGCACCCTGCCCCGGGCCCGCAAACCCGCGTCGCGGCTTATAATTTGCGGCTATTCCGCATTCCTTCGGCCCTGCCCGCCCGGGCGGCCGCCGTCTGTGCACGGGCGCCCCGCCCGGGCGCCCCGTTCCACCGGAGATCCCATGCAGTACATCTACACGATGAACGGCGTCAGCAAGACCGTTCCGCCCAAGCGCCAGATCATCAAGGACATCTCCCTGTCGTTCTTCCCGGGCGCGAAGATCGGCCTGCTCGGCCTGAACGGCGCGGGCAAGTCGACCGTGCTGAAGATCATGGCCGGCGTCGACACCGATTTCTCCGGCGAAGCCCGGCCGCAGCCCGGCATCAAGGTCGGCTACCTCGCGCAGGAGCCGGAGCTCAATCCGGAGCACACCGTGCGCCAGGCCGTCGAGGAAGGCGTGGGCGAAGTGCTGCAGGCGCAGGCGCGGCTGGAAGAGGTCTATGCCGCCTACGCCGAGGAAGGCGCGGACTTCGACGCGCTCGCCAAGGAGCAGGAGCGGCTGGAGGCGATCCTCGCCGCCGGCGATGCGCACACGCTGGAGAACCAGCTGGAAGTCGCCGCCGACGCGCTGCGCCTGCCGCCGTGGGACGCGATCGTCGGCAAGCTCTCGGGCGGCGAGAAGCGCCGCGTCGCGCTGTGCCGCCTGCTGCTGCAGAAGCCGGACATGTTGCTGCTCGACGAGCCGACCAACCACCTCGACGCCGAGTCGGTCGAGTGGCTGGAGCAGTTCCTCGCCCGCTACACCGGCACCGTGGTGGCGGTGACGCACGATCGCTACTTCCTCGACAACGCCGCCGAGTGGATCCTCGAGCTCGATCGCGGCCGCGGCATCCCGTGGAAGGGCAACTACACCGAGTGGCTGGTGCAGAAGGACGAGCGCCTCAAGCAGGAAGAAAACCAGGAGAAGTCGCGCCAGAAGGCCATCCAGAAGGAGCTGGAATGGGCGCGCAGCAATGCCAAGGGCGGCCGCTCCAAGGGCAAGGCGCGCCTGGCACGCATCGAGGAGCTGCAGTCGGTCGACTACCAGCGCCGCCAGGAGACGAACGAGATCTTCATCCCGCCGGGCGAGCGCCTGGGCCAGAAGGTCATCGAGTTCAAGAACGTGTCCAAAAAGTTCGGCGACCGCCTGCTGATCGACGACCTCTCGTTCTCGGTGCCGCCGGGCGCGATCGTCGGCATCATCGGCCCGAACGGCGCCGGCAAGTCGACGCTGTTCAAGATGATCATCGGCAAGGAGAAGCCGGATTCCGGCTCGATCGACATCGGGCCGACGGTCAAGCTCGCCTACGTCGACCAGAGCCGCGACGCTCTCGAAGGCAACCACAACGTCTTCCAGGAGGTGTCCGGCGGCCTCGACATCCTCAACATCAACGGCATCGAGATCCAGTCGCGCGCCTACATCGGCCGCTTCAACTTCAAGGGCCAGGACCAGCAGAAGATCGTCAGCCAGCTCTCGGGCGGCGAGCGCGGTCGCCTGCACATGGCCAAGACGCTGCTGCAGGGCGGCAACGTGCTGCTGCTCGACGAGCCGTCGAACGACCTCGACATCGAGACGCTGCGCGCGCTCGAGGACGCGCTGCTCGAGTTCCCGGGCAACACGTTCGTGATCTCGCACGACCGCTGGTTCCTCGACCGCATCGCCACGCACATCCTCGCGTTCGAGGGCGATTCGCACGTGGAGTTCTTCCAGGGCAATTACCGCGAATACGAGGAAGACAAGAAGCGTCGCCTCGGCGAGGCCGGCGCGCAGCCGCACCGCCTGCGCTTCAAGGCGCTCAAGTAATCGCGACACGGACGCCCGCCCTCACCGGCGGGCGTCTTCGCATTCGATGGCCGGAGGCCTCATGGACGCACCCCGAAACCGACCGCTCCTGCTCGGCGCCGCGCTGAGCACCGCCGCCGCGCTGGTGCATGTCGGGATCATCTTCGGTGGGCCGGCGTGGTACCGCTTCTTCGGCGCGGCGAGCGCTTCGCGCAGCTCGATGCAGCGGGCAGCCGTCTGCCCGACCTCGTGACGCTCGGGATCGCGGCCGTGCTCGGCCTGTGGGCGATGTACGCGCTGTCCGGGGCCGGCGTGATCCGCCGGCTGCCGCTGCTGCGCACGGCGCTCGTCGCGATCACCGCGGTCTACCTCGTGCGCGGCCTCGTGCTGCTGCCGCTGATGCTCGACGCCGACTTCGCGCCGACCGCCTTCGACGTCTGGAGCTCGTTGATCTGCCTTGGCTACGGCCTCGTGCACCTGCTGGGCCTGGTGCAGGCCTGGCCGCATCTGTCCCTGCGCGCCGTCGCGGCGCCCCTCGTTCCGGAGAACGCCCGATGACCTTCATGCAGGCCCTGCGCGCCCGCTGGCAGGCCGCCAACAGCCTCGTCTGCGTGGGCCTCGACCCGGAGCCGGCGAAGTTCCCCGCCCGATTCGCGGACGATCCCGACGCGGTCTTCGCCTTCTGCCGCGACATCGCCGACGCCACCGCCGACTACGCCTGCGCCTTCAAGCCGCAGATCGCGCACTTCGCCGCGCTCGGCGCCGAAGGCGCGCTGGAGCGCCTGATCGCGCACCTCAAGACGACGCACCCCGACGTGCCGGTGATCCTCGACAGCAAGCGCGGCGACATCGGCAGCACCGCGCAGCATTACGCGAGCGAGGCCTTCGACCGGTATGGCGCCGACGCGGTGACGGTGAATCCCTACCTCGGCCGCGATGCGCTGCAGCCCTTCCTCGACCGCGTCGACCGCGGCGTGATCGTGCTCTGCCGCACGTCCAATCCCGGCGCGGGCGAGCTGCAGGACCTGCTCGTCGCCGGGCAGCCGCTGTACCAGCACGTGGCCAAGAAGGCGGCGCTGGAGTGGAACGCGAACGGCAACGTGGCGCTGGTGGTGGGCGCGACGTGGCCCGGCCAGCTCGCCGAGGTGCGCGCGCTGGTGAAGGACGTGCCGCTGCTGGTGCCCGGCGTCGGGGCGCAGGGCGGCGATGCGGCGGCGGTGGTCGAGAACGCCAAGACGCCCGACGGTACCGGCCTGATGGTCAGCTCCTCGCGTGCCGTGCTCTACGCCTCGGCGGGCGAGGATTACGCGGACGCGGCGGCGGCGGCCGCGCGCGCGCTGCGCGACGCGATCAACGCGCACCGCTGACGCACCGCCGCGCCCGCCCGCCCGGTCGACGCACGCCCTGCGTGCGCGGATCGGTCGTGCGGCCGCCCGACATGATCCCGACTGCACGCGGCGGCGCGGACACTGCAGGCGTCACCCCCCCGGGACCGCCGCCATGTCCACCGCCGCCCGCCTGCTCCGTCCCTGCCTGTTCGCCGTCCTGCTCGCCGCCGCCGGCGTCGCGCGTGGACAGGGCGCGCGCGACCCCGCGGCCCCCGAGTGGTGGGCCAACGTGAATCTCGCCTCCTACCACCTCGATGACGAGGAGGACTTCCTCGCGCCCGGCGAGGATTTCAACCAGGAGAACTGGGGCGCGGGCCTCGAGGTGCAATGGAAGCCGCGGCACGGCGCCTCGGCCGGCTACTACCGCAACTCGGTCGACGAGCACTCGCTCTACGCGCTCTACCACTACACGCCGCTGCAGCTCGGGCGATTCGTGCGTGTCGGTGGCATGGCCGGCGTGGTGACCGGCTATCCCGGCTACAACGACGGCGGCATCGCGCCCGCGGGTGGACTGGTCGCGAAGATCGAAGGCGACCGCGTGGGCATGAACCTGATCTACCTGCCGCGGATCAGCGGCGTCACCCCGAACACGCTCGGCCTGCAGTTCAAGCTGCGCCTGGGCCGCTAGCCCCGGGCACGCCACCAGGCACGCAGCGCGGCGACGACGAAGCGCACGGCGATGGCCAGCGCGATTGCCGCGCGCACCGGACCGCTGCGTCGCGGCGCCTCGAACCGGCGGAAATAGCGCCACAGCCCGCGGTGCTTGTGCCACTCGACGAACACCGGGCGCGACCGGCTCGACACGCCACGCACGTGCACCACGCGCACGTCGTTCGCGACCGCGACCACGGCGCCGGCCTCGCGCACGCGCCGGCACAGGTCGAGATCCTCGGCATGCAGGCGATAGCCCTCGTCGAAGCCGCCGACGTGCTCGAACAGCGCGCGCGGCAGCAGCATCAATGCGCCCGAGACCGCATCGACCCCCTGCAGCGGCGTGCGCTCGACCGGCACGTCGAGCGCGGCGCCCGCGCCTTCCAGTGCGCGCGCGAGCATCGCGAAGAAATCGGGATCGCGGCGGCGGGCGGCGCCATCGCGCACGCCGTCCTCGTCGACCAGGTCCGCGCCGACGAGCGCGGGGCCGAGTTGCATGACCGCCCCGCGCAAACGCACGAGGCTGTCGGGCTCGACCAGGCAGTCGGGATTGACGAAGGCGAGCCACGGCGCGTCGACATCGCGCGCGCCCTGGTTGCAGGCCACGGCGAAACCGGGGTTATCGGGGTTGGCGATGAAGCGCAGGCGCGCATCGCTGCTCGCCAGGCGTTGCACGATCTCCACCGTGCCGTCGTCGGAGCCGTTGTCGACGACGCGGATGGCCACCACGCCCTCGGCGGCGCGCAGCCGTTCCAGGCAGAGCGCAATCGTCTCCGCGCTGCGATAGGTGACCACGACGGCGGCGATGTCCGCGCTCATGCGAGCGCATCCGCCGGCGGGAACAGCACGGGCTGCCGCGCCACGCCCGCCTCGAGCCGCACGAGCGCCGCGGCCACCGCGCGGCGTGCGTCGGCCGCCGGATCGCGCATCAGGAATTCGGCGAGGTCGGCCGTCCAGCGCGGCCAGCGCGCGGCGACGCGCTCGAGGTCGCCCTCGGCGGGACGGCCCTCGCGATCGCGCGCGACGAAGGCCTGCGTGCACAGCAGCACGCGCCCGCCGTTCGCCGCGAGCCGCAGGGACAAGTCAATGAGCGCCGCATAGCCGGAGCGATAGCTCGCCGCATCGATCCCGCCGATGCGTCGGGCGGCGCCGGCACGCAGCAGCACGCAGTGGTCGACCGCCGCAGGCAACGCGACCGGTGGCATCGCCGCCACCGCCGCGGCGAGCGCGATGCGCGCGGAATCGGGCGCGGGTTCGACCCGGCCCAGCCGCGGCCAGCCCGCGGTCTCGCCGGCATTGCACCAGGGCGTCAGCGCGACGGCATCGGGTTCGGCATGCAGCGACGCGTGCATGCGCACCAGCCAGCCGGGCGCCGGGCGCGCATCCACCGACAGCAGCGCGACGTGGTCATCGCTGCAGGCTGCGAGCACGTCGGCGAGGTGCGTGCTCTCGCCGAGCGGCGACGTGCGACGGGTGTAGGCCACGTCGAGCCGCGTGCGGCTGCGCCAAACGTCGACCACCGCCTGCACGCGCGGCCCGCCCTGCGCATCGTCGGCGAGCCAGACGCGGGTGCCGGCGGGCGTGCCTGCATCGAGCGCGGCGAGGCAGGCATCGAGCGCCTGCTCGTCGACGCCGACGGTCACGACCACCACCGGCAGCGCGCCGCCTGTTGCGCAGCCGTCCGCCATGCGTCAGCGGACTTCGATGCCCTGCGTCCTCGGCTTGGGCCGCATCGGGGTGAGCGCACGGAAGCGCTGGCCGTATTCGTCGGTGAGCTGGCGCACCTCGAGCGGATTGCGCACCACCGTGGGCGTGAGCAGCACCACGACCTCACTGCGATCCGTCCGCGAGGTCTGCCGGCCGAACAGGCCACCGAGCACCGGGATCCGGCTCAGGCCCGGGAAGCCGGAGGAACCACGCGTCACGCCGTCGCTGATCAGGCCGGCGAGCATCACGGTCTCGCCGCTCTGCACCGCCGTTTCGGTCTTCACCTTGCGGGTGTTGATGGAGACGTTGCGCTGGCCGGTCTCGCGGGGGCCGGGCGAGCTGATCTCCTGCACGATGTCGAGGAAGACCATGCCGTCGCGGGTGATGCGCGGGCGCACCTTGAGGATCACGCCGGTGTCGAGGTACTGCACTTGGCTGAAGGTCGCGCCATTGCCGATGCCCGGGTCCACGGTGACCGATTCGATCGGGATGCGCGAGCCGACGTTGAGCGTGGCTTCCGCGTTGTTGCGCACGAAGATCGAGGGCGTCTGCAGCAGCTTGAGGTCGGTGACCTGGTCGAGCGCGCTGATGACGGCCGCGGCATTGTTGCCGAGGAAGGTCCACGCGAGCCCGCCCGTGCCACCGCTGACCGGGCGCACGCTGCCGCGCAGGTCGCCCCAGATCGAACGCGCCGCGGCATTGGGCAGGCCGGCGCCGCCCGCGGTCGCGGCATCGCTCACCGCGTTCTCGAAGAACCAGTTGACGCCGTATTCGAGCGCGCCGCTCAGCGTGACCTCGACGACCTGCGCCTCGATCTGCACCTGCATCGGCATCACGTCGAGGCGCTCGATCACCTCGCGCATCGAGCGCCAGGCCTGCGGCGTCGCACGCACGAGCAGCGAGTTGGTCTCGTCCACCGCGCTGACGCCCACGCGCTGGCCGTCGACCTCGAACGAGACGCTGCCGGCGCCACCACCGCGGCTGTTGCCACCGCCGCCGAGCGACATCGACGGCGTCGAGCCGCCGGCGCCACCCGTCCCCCCTGTGCCGCCACCGAGACTCGCCTCGTCGCCCTGCGGCGCGCCGCCGATCGCGGCGGTGGCGCCGTCGTCCGTATCGCGCAGCTCGGCCGATTCCAGGCCCGGCATCAGGGAGGGTGCGGAGGTGCCGCCCGAGCTGCCGCCACTGCCGTTGCCGAAAACTTCCGACAGCCGCGCGGCGAGTTCGCGCGCCTTGATGTACTTGAGCTCGTACGAGAACAGGCGCGGATCGCCGCCGGCGCCGTCGATGCGCTCGAGCCACTGCTGGATGTCGTCGAGGTACGCCGCCTGCGGCGTGATCACGAGGATCGCGTTCGCGCCCTCGAGCGGCATGAAGCGGAACATGCCCGCGACCGGCGACTTGCTCTGCTCGCCGAACACCTTCTCGAGGTCGGCGACCACGCGCGAGGCGCGGCCCGATTGCAGCGGGAACACGCCCACCGACATGCCGCTGAGCCAGTCGACGTCGAAAATCTCGATCGTGCGCAGGTAGTTCTCGAGCTCGGTGCGGCTGCCGCTGAGCGTGATCACGTTGCGCGCATTGTCGACGCCGACGATCGCGCTCGGCCGCGCGTACGGCTTGAGGATCTTCTCCATCTCCGTCGCGGAGACGTACTTGAGGGGCACGGTGCGCGCCTCGAAGCCCCGCGCGCTCGACGCCGGGCCGGTGCGCGGCGCGACGTTGCCGGCCAGCGCCTGGTCGGCCGGCACGATGTTGTAGCGCCCGCCCGAGTACACCATCCGCGCGTTGTTCCAGCCGAGCACCATCTCGAGCAGGTTCATCGCGTCCGCCGGGCTCACCGGCTTGGGCGTCGCGAGCGTCACCGTGCCCTGCACGCCCGGCGCGATCACGTAGTTCTGCCCGAGCATGTCGCCGAGGATCGCCTTGACGACCGCATGCAGCGACTCGCCCTCGAAGTTGAACGTCGCCGCGCCCGAACTGCCGCCCGGGTTCGGCAGCGGCGCAGCGGCGGCCTGGCGGTTGATCACCTGCCCCGTGCCGCGACGGATCTGCGCGGTCGGCCCGGCCTCCTGCTCGGGCAGCGGCGTGCTGACGATCTCGCCGTTGGCGCCGACGACCGTCGCCGAGGCGGGCGTGCCGGCGACCGGGCCGTCGAGCCGCCCCTCGCGGCGGATGTCCGCCACGGGCTGGCTCGCGCAGCCGGCGAGGATCGAGGCGATGGCCAGCGCGCTGAGGCTGCGCTGGAAGGCGGGGGCGTTCGGAAGGCTCATCGCGTGCACTCAGCGGATCTCGGTCGGCGGCGCCTGGTTCAGGTTCGCCGGCTGGGGGGAAGACGGGTCGGCGCGCTGGCGCAACTCGCGCCGGCGCTGTTCGATGCGGCGACGGATCGCCTCGATCTGCGCCGGATCCGGCGCGTTGGCGTCGGCCGACGGCGGGCCCTTGGTGCCGGTGTCGACGCCCGTCGGGGGCGGCGGCGGGGGTGTCGGCACGGGCACGCCGCCCATCGTCGCGGGCGGGTCGACGTTCGCCGGGCCGGGGACCGCGCTGGCGGTGGGCGTCGCGCCGCCCTTGCCGTCGAACACGCGCAGCGCGAGTTCCTTCTGGCCCTCGGGGCCCTGGAACACCGCGCGCCGCGGCTCGAGCCGAACGAGCGTCCAGTTCGGATGCGATTCCGGCGCCTCGCCCATGCGCACGCGCCAGCCGGCGCTGCCGTCGGGCTTCTGCACGATCGCGATCGTGGCCTGCGGCGTGATCAGCACGCTGGTGAGCACCAGGTCGAACTCGGGCGCCTCTGCGGGCCCGCCGCCTTCGCCCTGCAGGAAGAACGGATGCGGACGGCGGTCGGTCGCGAACAGCGGGCGCGCCGCGGTGGTGGCGTACTGGCTGATCGGGCCGAGTGCGGGCGCGTCGGCGGCCGGCGGTGGCAGCGAAGGCACCGGGGCGGCGCGCACCGCGCCGGGCTCGCCGGGCGGCAGGCGGCTACCCATGCCGGCGAGCGCGAGGATCCAGGCGAGCACGGCCCAACCGGCCAGGCCGCCGAGCAGCAATGTGCGCGGGGCGACGTCGTCAAGGCGCACCGGGGCCTCCGGGGGCGTCGACGGGCGCCGGCGGCGCCGGCTCGGACATGGCGGGGATGGTGCCGGTGGCCGGCGCGGGCATCGCCGCGGGCGGCGCGGTGGACGAGGGCTGCGGCGGCGGGCCGGGCATGGCGCCCGGCATGGCCGTGGGCGCGGGCACGAGGCCCGGCATCTGCGACGGCTCGGTCGGCAGCGACGCGCCCTCGGCCAGCTCCGGCTGCGGGCGCAGGTAGCCGACGAGGTCGAAGCTCACGTCCAGCCCCGTGTCGCGGCCGGAGCCGCTGTCGCCGGCGCCGGCGAAGAAGAAGCGCTGGGCGAGAATGTTGAGGTTCTCCACGAACAGGCGCGGCGTGCCGGCCTCGAGCGCGTGCAGCACGGTGGCGAGCTCGGGCGTGCCGCAGCGCAGTCGCACCTGCACGGCGACGCGCGCGTACGTCTCGCTGCCCCGTTCGGCCAGCGGCGAGCGGTTGCTGATGGCGCAGCTGCGATAGCCCGGACTCGCCTGCGCGACGACCGTCTCCAGACGCTGCACGAGCCCCGCGGTGGCGAGCTCGGCGGTCGCCTCGGGCAGGAAGCCCGGGCGGCTGGCGAGCTGCGCCTGCGCCGCGGCGAGGCGCTGGGTGACCTGCGAGCGCTGCGCGAGCTGCGCGCGCAGGCGGTCCTCGCGATCGCGCAGGCGCTCGATGCGCGCCTGCGTCTCCTGCATCGGCACGGTCCACCACGGGTGCACCAGCACGCCATAGGCGAGCAGCAGCACGAGCAGCAGCAGGCCCAGCGCGATCCAGCGCTCGCGGTCGGTCACCACCGGCGTCATCGCGTGCCCCCGGCCGGGGCGGCATCGGTGCGCGAGAGATCGGCGGTGAGGGTGAAACGGTCGCGGCCGGTCGCGGGGTCGGGCTGCAGCGCGCCGGTGAGCGCCGGCGAGCGCCACAGGTTCGAGCCCTGCAGGCGCGCGAGCAGCGAGGGGGCCTCGTTGCTCAGGCCGATCAGCGTGAGCCGCGTGTCTTCCATGGCGAGCTTCTCGAGGTACGTGCCGTCCGGGAGGCGCCGGCTGAGCTCGTCCATCACTTCGACCGAGGTCGGGCGCTCGGCGCGGTGGCGGTCGAGGAAGCTCTGGCCGGCGACGAGGTCCTCCAGCGCGCGCCGCTGCGCCGCGGCGCGCTCGGCGTCCGGCTGCAGCGCGCGCACCTGGCGCTCCAGCGCATCGGCCGCCTGGCGGCGGTTCTCGAGCACGGTCCACAGCGTGGCGGCGACGCCGATCAGCGCCACGGCGGCGAGCACGCGGTTCCAGCCTTCCCAGACGTCGCGTCGCCGCCCGCGCGCGGCCGGATCGAGCAGGTTCACGCCGCGCGGCAGTCCGTCCGGCCCCGCAACGTCGATGCCGGCGAGGCGCCCGGCGACCGGGCCGAGCGCGGCGAGCTGCGGCTCGAGCGCGGCACGTGGCGCGGCCACCAGTTCAACGTCGAGCTGGCCGTCGGCCGGGCGGCGCCCGAGCAGGCGCGCGTCGAACATCACCGCCTCGGCGGCGAAGGGCGTCTGGCGGTCGATCTCGAACCGCACCACGTCGCGCAGGCGATCGGCCGCGGCGGCAGGCAACGGCAGGCGGCGCACCAGGCTGCTCGTGGCCGGCAGGACCAGCCATCGCGGCAGGTCGGCGGCGGCCGGGGCGAGCACGCGGTCGAGCGGATCGGGCGCGCCTTCGACGGCATCGGCCTCCAGCGGCAGGCGGGCGAGGTCGCGCAGCTCGCCGCCCTGTTGCAGCCGTACGCGCAGGCCGTCGCCCGGCAGGTCGAGCAGAAGGCGGCCGCGGTCGACGCCCAGCACGCGGCGCAGGCGCGGCGGCAGCCACGCGGCGAGGGCATGGCCCCACCACGCGAACAGGCCACGGATGCCGGTCGCCTGCGGGCCCAGCCGGGCCGACAGACGCCCGAGGCCGCGCAGGCGGCCTTCGAGAACCGAGGTCATGGTGACTGAGTCCCCTCCTCCCAACGCAACGGTGTATAGGCCATGCCCGGTATGGCACTGCCCCCGGTGCGCACCACCACGTCCATCCGGACGATACGACCGTCGCGGAGGCGTGCCTGGCTCCGGATACTATACGTTCCGCTGCCGTACGCCTGCAGGTTCTCCGCCCCCGGCACACCCGGCATCGGCTGGCCGCTGGCGGGGTCCCAGGCCTCGCGCTGGGCCGCGAGGCGGGCACCGTCGAGGCCCATCGCGGTCAGGACCGGGCCCGACGCGAACGCGGGCTCCGGCCGGGTGCGGCCGCTGAAGACGGTCAGGTGCGGCGCCAGCGCGGCGTAGTCCTCCGGCGTCGTCCCCAGCACCTGCAGCAGCTCGGCGACGCTCTCGAACTCCGCATCCTTGGCCCCGTAGGGCAGGCCGGCGCTCGCGTAGTCGGGGTCCTCGGCGCCGCCCGAGGGCTGCGTCATCGGATCGGGATCGCGCCAGTCGAGGATCGCGCCCGCCAGACGCTCGGCGCGCTCGCGCGGGATCCGGACCGCCTGCATCAGCCCGACCAGCAGGGCGGTGTCGGCATGGTTGAGGTCGAGCTTGGCGTCCTCGTCGATGATCCGGACCTCGACCTGGCTGTCGGCGAAGGCCCAGCGGTAGGGGCGGCCGTCGGGACGCCACTGCCGGCGCGGATCGGTCAGGGCGACCCGCGTGAGCGCGTATTCGACGCCCGCCCGCGCGGCGCTCGCGCCCACCGTGCCCTGCGTGAGCGCATGGCCCTGCAGGCCCTCGGTACGGGCGAGCAGCGCGAAGGCACCCACCAGCGCGGCGAGCAGCGCGACCAGCCACAGCACCAGCAGCAGGGCCGCGCCCCGCATGCGTTTCATCGCGCGACCCCACCGGCGTAGCCGGCCGCGAGCCGCGGGGCGACGATGAGGTCCGGCCACGGCCGGCCGAGGTCGTCGACGATGCGGATCTCGACCAGCAGCGGCAGCTGCTCGATCGCGGTCCAGTCGTCGCGCCATTCGGCGAGCTGGCCGTCCTCGCCGAGCCCGCGATAGCGGAAGCTCACCTCCTTGAGGTTCTCCGCGAGCAGCTCGGGCGCGCGCTCGGGCTCCGCGGCCGTCGCGCCGGCCTGCACCACGGCCAGGCCCAGCGTGAGGCGCAGGCCCTCGCCGGCCGGCATCTTCTCGACCCGCAACTCGTGCAGGCTCGGCCCGCCGCGGCCGATGTAGTCCGGCAGGTCGGAGACGAAGCGCATGCGGGCGGCTTCGCCGGAAAACCGCATCGGCAGGCCGGTCGAGGTGTCGACCTGGAAGGGCACGGCGCGCGCGCCCGCGAGCCGGCGACGCAGGAAGCCCTGCACGCCGCGGATATGCTCGTTGGCCTGCGCCAGCGCCTCGCCGCGGCGCGCCGCCGTCGTCGCGCCGCCCAGCGTCGCGAAGGCGAGCGCGAGCCCGGCCGCGAGCAGTGCCGTCGCGAGCAGGACCTCGACCAGCGTGAAGCCGCGTGCGGGCCTCATGGCCCCGCCTGCGCGCCGGCCTGGAGGCCGGCCGGCACCAGCCGCAGTGATTCCAGCACCAGCCGCTCGCGCGGGCCGCCGTCGTCCCAGCTCATCGTCAGGCGCACGTGCATCAGGCGCGGCGCGCTGGGCTCGACCGGCTGCCCGGCGGCCGTCGGATCGCGCCAGTCGCGCACTTCGAGCTGCCAGCGGTAGGGCTCGCCCTCGAGGTCGCCCTCGGTCGTGCCGGGCTGCAGCGCGCCCGCCATGTCGACGCTGTCGAGCAGCGACTGCGCGATGAGCGCGGCACGCCCGGCGTCGGTCGACCAGCGCACCTGCCGGCTCGAGTGGGTGAGGATGCCGAGCAGCAGCGTAAGCGCGAGCGCGAGCACGCCGAAGGCGATCACCACCTCGAGCAGCGTGTAGCCGCGCTCGCGACGCCGGCTCACGGTGTGGCCTCCGCGCGCGTCAGCCGCACCTCGCCGGTGAGCCAGGCGACGTCGATGTTCCAGGCCGCGTCCTCGAGGGCGAGCTGCACGCGGCCGCCGGTCGAGGCGCCGTCCGGGAAGAACACGATCGCGCCCTCGCCCGCCGACGGCTGCGCCTCGCGCGCGCCGGTGAAGCGGATGCGCAACGCGTCGGGGATGTCGCCGCGACGCTCGCCGGCGGCCGTCCACGCATGCGCGCGCGGATCGACCGTGAAGCGCTGGATCCGCCCGCTGGCGATGGCGCGCGTGCGCGTGTAGCGCAACTGGCCGGCGACCTCCTTCGCGCTCGACCGAAGTTGCATGCCCTTGAAGCCGCCGCTCATCGCCGCCGCGGCGAGCACGCTGGTCGCGCCGATCAGCATGATCACCAGCACCAGCTCGAGCAGCGAGACGCCCCGCGCGTGGCGGGGGCCGTCGCACCCCGCCCGGCGCCGGGCCGGCCGGGGCGCGATCGCGGTCATTCGTAGCGGATGTCGGCGTCGTAGCTTTCGCCGCCGGGCTTGCCGTCCTTGCCGAGGGCGATCAGGTCGAACTCGCGGCCCTCGTCGCCGGGCGCCTTGTAGTGCATCGGATTGCCCCACGGATCGAGCAGTTCCGGCGCCTTCGCATACGGGCCGAGCCAGCCCGAGACGCCCTGCGGCGAGGCGACCAGGTCCTGCAGCGACGTCGGCTTGCGGCCGGTGTCCATCTTGAACTGCTCGATCTTGCCGGCGAGCGTCTCCACCTGCGACTTCGCGAGGTTCGCCTTCGCGCGGTCCGCGCCACCGAGGATGCGGCTGCCGACGAAGGTGAGCACCACGCCGATCAGCACGATCACGATGATGATCTCGATCAGGCTCATGCCGCGCTGGGCGGCGGCGGTCGACCGGGTGAGGGAACGGCGGTTGCGCATGGGGGCTCGGCGTCGGGGGCTACGGGTCTGCCTTATTACCAAATCCCGGCGGCGCGCGCCGGATCCGGGCGTGTTCACGCCAGCAAACGCCCGGAGCGATTCAGGTCGCGGCCGGTCACCGCACGGCGATTGTGGTACGCGCGGGCACAGCTCGCCGCGGCTCCACGGATCAGCCGATCTGACCGGTCAGCTCGTACATCGGCATCAGGATGCCGATGATCACCACGCCGATCACCAGCGCCAGCACCATCGTCACGATCGGCACCAGCGCGGCCAGCATCCGGTCGAGCGCGAGCGACGTCTCGTGCTCGAACGTCTCGGCGGTGCGCAGCAGCATCGAATCGAGGGCGCCGGACTCCTCGCCCACCTGGATCATCTGCAGCGCGAGACGCGGGAAGCGCTTGCCGCGTCCGAGCGCGGTGGAGAGTGCGACGCCGTTCTTGACCTCGTCGGCCGCCTTCTCGACGTCGTCGGCGAGGACGCGGTTGCCGAGCACGTTGCGGCCGATGCCCAGCGCGGCCATGAGCGGCACGCCGTTCCTGACCAGTGTGCCGAGCGTGCGCGCCAGGCGCGCGACCTCGACGCGTGCGACGAGCGTGCCGGCGAACTTGCGCCGCAGCAGCCAGCCGTCGAACGCGGTGCGGAACACCGGGTCGCGGCGCTTGCGCTCGAAGTACCAGAGCCCCGCGGCCGGCAGCGCGATAATGAGCACCCAGAAGTCGCGCACGAAGTTGCCCACGGCGAGGATCACCTTCGTGAAGCCCGGCAGCTCCGCGCCGAGGCTCTCGTACATCTGCGCGAACTGCGGCACCACGTAGCCGAGCAGGAACAGCAGCGACAGACCGACCATCACCAGCAGGATCGCCGGATAGATCAGCGCATTGATGACGCGGCCCTGCAATGCGCGGGCGCGTTCGAGGTAGTCGGCCAGGCGCGCGAGGGTGTCGTGCAGGTTGCCGCCCGCCTCGCCCGCGCGGACCATGTTCACGTAGAGCCGCGAGAAGGTGCCGTGCTGGCGGTCGAGCGCGGTCGACAGCGGCGCGCCGCCACGCACGGCGTCGCGGATGTCGGCGACGGTGCGGCGCGCGGCCTCCTCTTCCGGCAGCTCGAGCAGGATGGTGAGCGCGCGATCGAGGGGCTGGCCGGCACCGAGCAGCGTCGCGAGCTGCTGCGTGAACTGCACCAGGCGCGCGCCACCAAACGGCTTCGGCTTGAACAGGCCCTTCCAGACCGCCGGGCCGCCGCCCTCGCTCGCAGGCTTCGCCTCCACCGGCAGGTGCCCCTGCCCCTGCAGGCGCTGCACGACCTCGTCGATGCTCGCGGCTTCCATCTGCCCGTCGAGCATCTCGCCGCGCGAGTTCAGCGCCTTGTAGCGGAACAGCGCCATCGCGGCGTCAGCTCTCTTCCGTCACGCGCAGCACTTCCTCGATGGTCGTCAGGCCGGCGAGCGCCTTGGCGATGCCATCCTCGTACATCGTGCGCATGCCGGCCGCGCGCGCGAGCTGCTCGATCTCGCCCATGCCCGCATGGCGCATGACGGCACGGCGCAGCTCGTCGTTCATGACGAGGAATTCCATGATCGTGGTGCGCCCCGCATAACCCGTGGGCGCGAGCGGCGAGCCTTTCGGGCGGTACAGGTAGATGTCGCCCTCGGGCTGCAGCCGGCGCAGGCCGAACTTCTCGATCTCCTCCGGGGACGCGCGATAGCGCTCGGCATGGGTCGGCTCGAGCCGGCGCACGAGGCGCTGCGCGAGGATGCCGTTGATCGTCGAGGTGAGCAGGTAGTCCTCGACGCCCATGTCCAGCAGGCGCGTGATGCCGCCGGCGGCGTTGTTGGTGTGCAGCGTGGAGAGCACCAGGTGGCCGGTGAGCGCGGACTGGATCGCGATCTTCGCGGTCTCCAGGTCGCGCATCTCACCGATCATGATGATGTCCGGGTCCTGGCGGACGATCGAACGCAGCGCATGCGCGAAGTCGAGCCCGATCGCAGGTTTCGCCTGGATCTGGTTGATGCCCTCGATCTGGTACTCGACCGGGTCCTCGACCGTGATGATCTTGACGTCCGGCGTGTTGAGCTTGCTCAGCGCCGTGTAGAGCGTGGTCGTCTTGCCCGAGCCCGTCGGACCGGTGACGAGCAGGATGCCGTGCGGCAGGTCGAGCACCTTCTGGAACTGCGGCAGGAACTCATTGGTGAAGCCGAGCTTCTCGAAGCTCAGCACCACGGACTCGCGATCGAGCAGTCGCATCACCACGCTCTCGCCGTGCGCCGTCGGCACGGTGCTCACGCGCAGGTCGAGCTCGCGGCCCTGCACGCGCAGCTGGATGCGCCCGTCCTGCGGCAGGCGGCGCTCGGCGATGTTGAGCTTGGCCATGATCTTGATGCGGCTGATCACGGCGGCGGTGAGGTTCGACGGCGGGCTCTCGCCCTCGTGCAAGACGCCGTCGACGCGGTAGCGCACCTTGAGCGCCGTCTCGAACGGCTCGATGTGGATGTCGGAGGCGCGCAGCTCGACCGCGCGCTGGATGATCAGGTTCACCAGCCGGATGACCGGCGCCTCGGAGGCGAGGTCGCGCAGATGCTCGACGTCGTCGAGATCCGCGCTCTCGCCTTCCGCATTGTCGAGGATCGCGCCCATCGCGCTGCGACCCTGGCCGTGCCAGCGCTCGATCAGCGCATCGATCTCCGAGCGCACGCCCACGAACGGCGTGATGGGCCGCGGCAGTGCGAGGCGCAATGCATCGAGCTGGTAGCCGTCCTGCGGATCAGCCATCAGCACGTCGAGCCCGGCTTCGGTCTCGCGGATCGGGCAGAGGTGGAACTGGCGCATGAACTTGACCGACAGCGCCACGTTCTCCGGCGGCAGGTCGGGCAGGTCCTTGGTGGCCACGAGCGGCAGGTCGAGCACGGCGGCGACCGTCTCGGCATGGTCGCGCTCGGAGACGAGGCCGAGCCGCCCCAGCAGCGCAAGCAGGCTGCCGCCGGTTTCGGCCTGCAGGCGCTGCGCGCGGACGAGGTCGGCGTCCTTCAGGCGGCCGCGCTCCATCAGCACGGCGACGATGCGGTCGTCCGGGGTCTCGGGCGGCGTCAGGGCGTCGGCGGCTGCGCTCACGGGGCTCCTCCTGCGGATCGCGACTCTAGCATTCCCCTCCCCGCGCTTTGCCTCTGCGAAACGCGACGGGGCCCCGCAGGGCCCCGTCGTTCAGCTCGATGCAGGCGCGCTCAGCCGACCCACGCACGCGCGTTGCCGAACATCCGCAGCCACGGCGAATCGGCCGGCCAGTCGGCCGGCGCCCAGCTCAGGTTCGCGGTGCGCAGCGTGCGCTCGGGATGCGGCATCAGCGCGGTGACGCGGCCGTCGCGGCTGGTGAAGCCGGCGATCGCATCGACCGAGCCGTTCGGGTCGATCGGATAGCGCGCGGCCTGCTCGCCACGGCCATCGACGTAACGCAGCGCGACGTCGATCGCCATGCGCGCGGCCGGGTCGTCGAAATGCACGCGGCCCTCGCCGTGCGCGATCGCGACCGGGATGCGCGAGCCTTCCATGCCACGGAGCAGGATCGACGGCGACTCGACGACCTGCAGCAGCCCGAGGCGCGCCTCGAACTGCTCGCTGCGATTGCGCAGCAGGCGCGGGAAATGCTCGGCACCGGGAATCACCGGCGCGAGCGAGGCCATCATCTGGCAGCCGTTGCAGACGCCGAGCGCGAAGGTGTCCTCGCGCAGGAAGAACGCCGCGAACGCCTCGCGCACGGCCTGCCGCTCGAGCACGCTCGTCGCCCAGCCGCGGCCCGCGCCGAGCACGTCGCCGTAGCTGAAGCCACCGCACGCGGCGAGGCCGCGGAAGTCGCGCAGGTCCACGCGGCCGGCGATCAGGTCGCTCATGTGCACGTCGACCGCCTCGAAGCCCGTGCGGTCGAAGCCCCAGGCCATCTCGACCTGGCCGTTGACGCCCTGCTCGCGCAGGATCGCGACCTTCGGCCGCGCGCCGGTGTTGACGTATGGCGCCTCGACGGCCTCGGCGGGGTCGAAGGTCAGCTGCGGCACCAGGCCGGGCGCATGGAAATCGCGCGCGATCTCGCGCTCCTCGTCGGCGCAGTCCGGGTTGTCGCGCAGCCGCTGCATCGCATGCGTCACCGACCACCAGGCGTCGAAGAGTTCCTGCCAGGTCCACTCGGCGAGCGTCTCGCCCTCCAGCCGCACGCGCACGCTCGGGTGCGCGGTCGGGCGGGCGACACGCTGCGCGCAGTCGATCAGGCCGTGCTGCGCGACGAGGTCGGCGAACTCCGCGCGATCCTCGACCGCGACCTGCACGATCGCGCCGAGCTCCTCGTTGAACAGCGCGCGGAACGGATCCTCGCCCCAGGCGTCGAGCGAAATGTCGAGGCCCGTGCGCGAGCAGAACGCCATCTCGCACAGCGTGGCGAAGGCGCCGCCGTCCGAGCGGTCGTGGTAGGCCCGCACGAGGCCCGCCTGGCGCGCGCCGCGCATCAGCTCGAAGAAGTCGCACAGGCGCTGCGGATCGTCGACGTCGGGCACGCCGAAGTCGTCGCGGCCGCCGGCGCCGGCGAAGGCCGGCAGCGCGCCGTCGGCCCCGGCCTCGGGGTGGCACTGCGCGAGGATCGAGCCACCCAGGCGCTGCTTCCCGCCGCCCAGGCCGATCAGCCAGAGGTCCGACTCGACGTCGCGGTCGAGCAGCGGCGTCGACTGCTGGCGCGCGTCGGCGACGGGCGCGAACGCGGTGACGACGAGCGACACCGGCGACACCGACTTCTGCGGCTGGCCATCGGCCTGCCACTGCGCCTGCATCGACAGCGAGTCCTTGCCGACCGGGATCGCGAGCTGCAGCGCGGGGCACAGCTCCATCGCGATCGCCTTGACGGCGTCGAACAGCAAGGCGTCCTCGCCCGCATGCCCGCAGGCGGCCATCCAGTTCGCCGAGAGCTTCACGCGATCGAGCGAGTCGACCGGCGCGGCGCAGAGATTGGTGATCGCCTCGCCGACCGCCATGCGCGCGGCGGCGGCCGAATCGAGCAGCGCGAGCGGCGTGCGCTCGCCGAGCGCCATCGCCTCGCCCGCATGGCCGTCGAAGCCGGCGAAGGTGATCGCGCAGTCGGCGACCGGCAGCTGCCACGGGCCGATCATCTGGTCGCGCGCGGTCAGGCCGCCGACCGAGCGGTCGCCGATCGTGACGAGGAAGCTCTTGCAGGCGACCGTCGGATGCGCGAGCACGCGCAGCGCCGCCTCGCGCAGGTCGAGCCCGGCCCACTTCAGCGCCGGCCACTTCGGCGCGGGCGGATGCGCGGTGTCGCGGTGCATCTTCGGGGGCTTGCCGAACAGCACGTCCATCGGGATGTCGATCGCCCAGCCGGTCTCGCCTGCGGCCACCGCCTCGAGTGTCGCGCCGTGGCCGACCACGAGGCGTTCCTCGGCCGTCGCGTAACCGACCACCGCGAACGGGCAGCGCTCGCGCTCGCAGATCTCGGCGAACTCGGCGACGCGCTCGGGCGGCAGGCCCAGCACGTAGCGCTCCTGCGATTCGTTGCACCACAGCTGCATCGGCGACAGCGAAGGATCATCCGACGGCACGCGGTCGAGGTCGATCACGCCGCCGAGGTCGCTGTCGTGCAGCAGCTCGGGGATCGCGTTCGACAGGCCGCCGGCGCCGACGTCGTGGATGGTGGCGATCGGATTGCCTTCGGTCATGCCGACGCAGCGGTCGATGACTTCCTGGCAGCGGCGCTCCATCTCCGGGTTGTCGCGCTGCACGCTGGCGAAATCGAGCGCTTCCTGGCTCTCGCCGGATGCGACCGAACTCGCCGCGCCGCCGCCGAGGCCGATCAGCATCGCCGGGCCGCCGAGCACCACGATCGCGTCGCCGGGACGCAGGCCGTGCTTCTGCACCTGGATACGGTCGATCGCACCGAGGCCGCCGGCGAGCATGATCGGCTTGTCGTAGGCGCGCGCGATATCGCCTTCGGGAAGCTCGAAGCTGCGGAAGTAGCCGAGCAGGTTCGGACGACCGAACTCGTTGTTGAAGGCGGCCGCGCCGAGCGGGCCGTCGAGCATGATCTCGAGCGCGGGCGCCATGCGGGGATTCAACGCACGCGGCGCCTCCCACGGCTGGGGCAGGGTCGGAATGCGCAGGTGCGAGACCGAGAAACCCGCGAGGCCCGCCTTCGGCTTGCCGCCGCGGCCCGTCGCGCCCTCGTCGCGGATTTCGCCGCCGGCGCCGGTGGACGCGCCGGGGAACGGCGAGATCGCGGTGGGATGATTGTGCGTCTCGACCTTGATGCAGAACGCCGACCCGGTCTCGGGCTCGCTACGGTAGGTGCCGCCCTCGCCCGACGGCCGGAAGCGGCGCGCGGCATAGCCCTCGACCACCGCGGCGTTGTCGCTGTACGCGCTCAGGGTGTGCTGCGGCGTGGTGGCATGCGTGTGGCGGATCATGCCGAACAGCGACTTCGGCGCATCGACGCCGTCGATCGTCCAGCTCGCGTTGAAGATCTTGTGCCGGCAATGCTCGGAGTTCGCCTGCGCGAACATCATCAGCTCGACGTCGGCCGGCGCGCGACCCAATGCCGCGTAGCGCTCGCGCAGGTAGGCGATCTCGTCGTCGGCGAGCGCGAGGCCCAGCCGGACGTTCGCGTTGTCGAGGTCGGCGAGGTCGATGCGCTCGAGGTCGCCGCGGGCCGGCGCGTCGAACAGCGCCGAGGCGTCGTCGCGCGACTCGAGCAGCGACTGCGTCATCGGATCGTGCAGCACCTTCGCTAGGCGGCCCTGCGCGGTGGCGTCCGTGGGCCAGCCTGCGAGGTCGATGCGCAGGCCACGCTCGACGCGCTGCACCGGCTGCGCCGCCCCGCGCAGCAGCTCGGTGGCCTTGCTGGACCACGGCGAGCGCGTGCCGAGCCGCGGCGTGACGTAGCGCGAGACGGCGCCCCCGTCCCGGGCCGCGACGGCATCGCCGGCCTCGAGGATCGCCCCGAGCGTCGGCAGGTCGGGCTGCGCGCCGGGGTCCGGCAGCACCCAGTAGGTGTGCCAGGCGCCGGTGACGCGGACGGACGGGTGGAGACTGCGGAGGCGGGCTTCGAGCCGCTCCAGGCGGAACGGCGACAGGGCGGGGGCGCCCTCGAGGACGATCATGTCCGGCGGGACCGTGCGACGGCAGGGCCCTTCATTGTACCCGCCCGCGGGGCGGCGCCCCGGATCAGCCGCCGGCGCGGGCCGGCTTCAGCTCGTCGAGCGCCTTGCGCAGCTGCGCCGGCGGCAGGTAGCCGCCGAGCTGCGTGCCGTCGGCGGCGATCACCATCGGCGTGCCCTGCAGGCCGGCGCGGCGGCCGATGTCGTGCTGCTGGGTGATGGTGTTCCTGCAGTCGCGCGCGGGAACAGCGCGGCCGTTCTTGGCATCGGTCAGCGCCTTGCGGCGGTCGGGCGCGCACCAGACGGAGATCATCTTCTGGTGGTCGGGGCTGCCCAGGCCCATGCGCGGGAACGCCACGTACTCCACCGCGATGCCCTGGCGGTTGTACTCGGCGATCTCGCTGTGCATCTTCTGGCAGTAGCCGCAGGAGATGTCGGTGAAGACGGTGACGCGATGCTTCGGATTCGCCGGCGCGAACACGATGCGCTCGCTGACCGGGATCTTCGCGAGCAGGCCGCGGCGGATCCTCGACAGCGAGGCCTCGGTGAGGTTCTCGGCCCCGCGCGTGTCGTAGAGCGCGCCACCCGCGCCCGGAGCGAAGAGGTAGCGGCCGTCGTCGGAGGCGTAGGCGACCTGCCCGTCCACGATCACCTCCCGGAAGCCCGGCAGCGGCGCCGCGCCGACCTGGTCGACCACCGCGCGCGGATTGAGCGAGCGCACGGCCTCGATGGCGCGCGCGTCCGGCGTGCCGGCACGCGGCTTGACGGACGCGGCGGCCGCAGCCTTGGCACCCGACGGCGACGGCGCCTGCGCGCAGGCGGAGAGGCTGATCGCGGCGAGCGCGACGGCGAGGAGCGAACGGATCGGAAGCCGCATCGTGGAAAGACGGTGGCACCGCGGACGCGGCCGGGCGGGCATTCTGTCACGCCCGTCCCTGCACGCCGTCAAGGGCTAACGCGTCGCGGGCTCGGCCGGTACCAGCGCGCCGTCGCGCTCGATCAGCAGTTGCGCGCCGAGTCGCGTGGCGATCCCCGCCATGTCGGCGATCTCGTCCGCCGTGACCGGCGCCTTGCCGGCGCGGAGGATCAGGCGGTCCACCGGCGCCTGCCGGTCGAGCTCGCCGAGGTAGGCGTCGAGACGCTTGAGGGGCATCGCCCGGTCGTCGAGACGATAGGCACGGGCCGCATCGACATAGACCTCGGATGCAGTCGAGAAGCCGCGCACGGCGTCCGGCGCGGCCTGGGCGTGCACGGCCGACGGCGCAGCGAGGAGGAGAAGCCAGCGGGCGAGAGCGATGCGCATGACGGGAACTCCGGAGCGGCCGTGGTCCCGCCGCGGCGGTGGGTGCATCGGCCCGGACACCCGATCGCACCATAGCGCGCCGCGACCTGGGCGTGTGCGGCGGATCCATCGCGCGGACGGGCGGCATCGCCCCGCGGGCGCACGGCGGCCTCAGCCGCGCGGATGGTGGGTGCGGTGCAGCTGCTTGAGCTTCTCGCGCGCGACGAGCGTGTAGATCTGCGTGGTCGACAGCGAGCCGTGGCCCAGCAGCATCTGCAGCGCGCGCAGGTCCGCGCCGTGGTTGAGCAGGTGGGTGGCGAAGGAATGGCGCAGGCCATGCGGACTGATGCGCGCCGGGTCGATTCCCGCGACCACTGCCGTCCGCTTGACCGTCGACCAGAACTGCTGGCGCGTGAGCGGATCGCCGCCTGCAGCGACGAACAGCGTCGCGATGCTGCGGCCTGCGGCCAGTGCCGGCCGGGCCTCGCGCAGGTAGCGCTCCAGCCAGTGCTGCGCCTCCTCGCCCATCGGCACGAGCCGCTCGCGGCTGCCCTTGCCGGTCACGCGCAGGGCCCCCTGGCGCAGGTTCACCGCGGGTGCCGGCAGCCCCACCAGCTCGGAGACGCGCAGGCCCGTCGCGTACATCAGCTCGAGCATCGCGCGGTCGCGCAGCCCTTCCGGGTGCGCGACGTCCGGCGCCGCGAGCAGCGCGGCGACCTGGCTCTCGGTGAGCGCCTTCGGCAGCGGGCGCGGCAGGGTCGGCGTGCCGAGGTGGGTAGTGGGATCGTCACCGCGCAGGCGCTGGCGCAGGCACCAGGCGTAGAAGCCGCGCAGCGCCGACAGCAGGCGCGCATTGCTGCGCGGCGAGTAGCCGGCGCGGGCGCGGCCGGCGAGGTGCGCCGCGAGCTCGTCGGCGGTGGCCTGGTCGAGCGAGGTCGATGCGATGCGGCTTCGCGCGAGGCCCGCCAGGTCGCGCCGGTAGCTGGCACGCGAGGCCGGCGAAAGGCCCGTCTCGGCCCAGATCGCGTCGAGGTGGCGGTCGATCACCGCGGCGTCGGCCTCGCGCAGCGCGGGCAATTCGCGGGCGGCGAGGCGGCGCGCGGTCACGCCCGCCGCGCCGCGACGGCTGCTTTCGGAGGTCATGCGTCGAGCTTAGCGACTATCCTTCACGCATGGCATCGATCGATACACCGCCGCGCGCGCTGGTCGGCTGGCGGCTGGCCGCGCTCGTCTACGACCTCTTCCCGGTGCTCGCGCTGTGGATGCTCGCCTCGGGCGTGGTCACCTTCGGCTATTACGTCGCCGGGCACGATGCGCGCGAAAACATCGCGCCGTTCAGCCCGTTGCAGTGGCTGCTCTGGCTCGCCTGCTGGGCGATCGCGGGCCTTTATGCAGTGACGAGCTGGCGGCGCGGTGGACAGACGCTCGGCATGCGGCCGTGGCGGCTGCGCGTGGTCGATTCGACGGGTGCGCCGGCGGCGGCGCGCGCGCTCTGGCTGCGTTACGCGGTGGGCTCGCTCGCGCTCGCTGCCGGCGGCCTCGGCTTCTGGTGGGCCTGGCTCGATCCTGACCGCCTCACGTGGCATGACCGCGCGAGCGGGACGCGGCTCGTTCGCGAGCCCGCGCACTAGCTGCGACGCGGACCGGATCACCACGGCGCCGCGTGCGCTCATGCCGCCGATCCGCGCGTCCGGCGCCGATCCGAGCGGACTCGCGATGTCGCGTCGCGCGCCTCAGCGCGTCGCCCGACCTTGTCGACTCGAGCAAACCCGCCGCGAAGGCGCGGCCATTGCCGCCGCTCACCCCGAACGCTTGCGGAACAGGATCATCGACACACCGAGCATGACCAGCGTCGGCGCGAGGTAGGCCACGCGGTAGTCGAGCTGGAAGGCGCGCGCCGAGCGCACGAAGACTTCCTGCAGCAGGTAGAACCCCAGCGCGAAGACGATGCCGATGAACAGCCGGCGCCCGAGGCCGCCGCTGCGCAGCGTGCCGAAGGCGAACGGCACGGCGGCGAGGCACAGCGCGAGCGCATTGAGCGGGTAGAACCAGCGGCCCCAGTAGTGCTGCGCGAACTCGCTCTCGTCGAGCCCGTTGCGACGGCGGTATTCCATCGCGGCGGCGAGCTCGCCCGCTGCCAGGAAGCGCGGGCGGTCGATGTCGGCCGTGAGCGCGGTGGTGTCGAGCTTCGACGTCCAGCGCTCCTCAGGCACGCGCACGCGACGCACCGTCTTGCCCTCGAACAGCGTGCGGGTGACGTCGCGCAGCAGCCAGGCGCCGGGCCGGTGCTCGGCGATGCGCGCGAGCGCGATCGATTTGAGGCGCCCGTCGTCCTCGAACTCGTAGAGCCGCACGTCGCGCAGCTCCAGGTACCGCGTGCCGCCGTCCTGCCGCTCCTGCCCGCCCTGCGCATTGAGGATCACGTCGCCCTCGCGCGCCCACAGGCCCGAGTAGCGCGCGACCACCGTGTCGCGCGATTTCGACGTCTGCTTGAGCACGTTCGCGCTGCGCTCGCCCCACGGGCCGAGCGTCTCGCCGTTGACCACCATCAGGCCGGTCAGCAGCGCCACGGCCATCGCGACGGTGATCGAGAGCCGGCGGCGCGACAGCCCGAGCGCCCGCAGCGCGGTGAGCTCCGACGAGGCGGCGAGCTGGCCGAGCGCCATCAGCGCGCCGATCACCGCGGCGGTCGGGAACAGCACGTAAGCGCGCCGCGGCGCGGTGTACGCGACGTAGGCGAGCGCGCGGCCGAAGGTGTAGTCGCCACGCCCGACGTCGCCGATCTCGCCGACCAGCGCGAGCATCACGTCGAGGCCGAGCAGTACCGTCCACGTGAGCAGCACCGTGCCGAGCACCGCGCGGGCGACGTAGACGTCGTGGATCCTCGGAAACGGCGTCATGCGGCGCCCCTGGCGAGCCGGCGGCGTGGCGCGCGGATCCGGCCGTCACCGAAGTAGAGCCACGCAGCGATCGCCAGCAGCGGCAGCACCAGCCACCACAGGCCGAGCGCGATCGGCATCTTGCCCTTGGCGAGCCAGTTCGTGCCCATCAGCATGAAGTTCGTGGCGACGAGGTAGGTCAGGAAGCCGACCATCACCCGCCCGTAGCGCGCCTGCCGCGGCGAGCTGCGCGCGAGCGGCACAGCGAGCAGCGCGAAGGCGAGCGTGAGGAACGGCGGCGCGATGCGCGACTGCAGCTCGGCCTTGGCCTCGCGGCGGTCGTCGGCCATCAGCTGCAGCGTGTTCAGCAGGCGCGGATCGTTCGGATCGTAGCGGCGCGACGCGGCCGGCATCTGCGCCTCGTTGCGCCGGTAGCGCATCAGGCGGTAGTCGCGGCCCTCGCCCTCGCGCGGGCCCTCGACCTCGAAACCGTTGTCGAGCACGAGGTAGCGCCGGCCCTCGTCGTCGACCTCGAGATGGCCGGAATTCGCGGTCGTCACGTCCAGCCGCTCGCCCTTCTGGCGGTAGATGAAGACCTGTTCGAAGCGCGCGCCATCGGTCGACATCCGGCCCACGAACACCACGCCGCCATTGCCGATCGAGGTGAAGCGGCCGGGCTCCAGCCCGGCGACGAGCAGGTTGCGGCTCGCCTCGTTGACCATCTGCTTGGCCTCGCGCTCGGCCCACGGCGCGAGCCACAGCGAGCAGAGCGCGACGATGCCGGCCACCGGCAGCACGAGCGCGAGCACCGGCCGCAGCATCCGCCGCGGGCCGACGCCGACCGAGCTGATCACCGGCATCTCGGAGTCGCGGTAGAGCCGGCCGATCGCCAGCATCATCCCGATCATCAGCGCCAGCGGCAGGATGATCGGCATCCAGTTCACGAACAGAAGGCCGAGCTGCGGCAGCAGCATGTCGACCGGCACCGTGCCCTCGGCGATGTCGCGCAGCACGTCGGCGAAGACCGCGCCGAAGGCGACCATCAGCAGCACCAGCGTGGTGGCGAAGGTGGCCTGGGCGAACTCGGACAGGAGGTAGCGGTCGAATTTCAGCATTCTGGGGGGCTGCTTTAGACTCGTTCGTTCACCGGCCCGGCGGATACTGCCTCGCCCGACCGGTGCTGGACCGGCCGATCGGACCGGTGTCGGCCCTCAGGGTCGGCGATTGTACGTAAAACCCCCTTCACGACCGCTTTGACTGCCCGGGAACGCTGGATGGCCCTCGAATTCGACCTCTTCTCCGATGCACCGGCCTCCGCCAGCGTCGACTGCGTGATCGTCGGCGTCTTCGCCGACAAGACCCTCGCGGGCCCGGCGACGGCCATCGACGAGGCCACGGGCGGGCGCATCCGCGCGCTGATCGAGCGCGGCGACGTCTCGGGCAAGACCGGCAAGGTCGCGCTGCTGCACGACCTGGACGGCGTGACCGCGCCGCGCGTGCTGGTCGTCGGCCTCGGCGACGCGGCGAAGTTCGGCGTGCCGCAGTACATCAAGGCGACCGGCGACGCCGCGCGCGCGCTCAAGGCCGGCCCGGTCAGCCATGCGCTGACCACGCTGCCGCAGGTGCCGGTCAAGGACCGCGACGCCGCCTGGGCGATCCGCCAGGCCGTCATCGCGACCGACCACGTCGCCTACCGCTACACCGCCACGCTGGGCGAGAAGTCGAAGGCGAAGATCGAGCCGGGCCTGGCGCGGCTGTCGGTCGCGGGCGACGACGCGCAGGCGCTCGCGCAGGGCCAGGCGATCGCCGCGGGCGTGCAGTTCGCGCGCGAGCTGGGCAACTTGCCGCCGAACATCTGCAATCCCACGTACCTCGGCCAGCAGGCGCAGGAATTCGCGGCGCGCTTTGCCGAGTGCTCGTGCGAGGTGCTCGACCGCGAGCAGATGGAAGCGCTCGGCATGGGCTCGCTGCTCTCCGTGGCGCGCGGCTCGGCCAACCCGCCGAAGCTCGTGGTGCTGCAGTACCGCAACGGCGGCGACGCGAAGCCCTACGTGCTCGTCGGCAAGGGCATCACCTTCGACACCGGCGGCATCAACCTCAAGACGCAGGGCGGCGTCGAGGAGATGAAGTACGACATGTGCGGCGCCGCCACCGTCATGGGCACGTTCGTGTCCGCGGTCGGCATGAAGCTGCCGATCAACCTCGTGGTGGTCGTGCCGGCCGTCGAGAACATGCCCGACGGCGACAGCTACCGCCCCTCCGACGTCATCACCTCGATGGCGGGCAAGACGATCGAGGTCGGCAACACCGATGCCGAAGGCCGCCTGATCCTGTGCGACGCGCTGACCTATGCGCAGCGCTTCGAGCCGGCCGCACTGGTCGACGTGGCCACGCTCACCGGCGCCTGCGTCGTCGCGCTCGGCAAGTACGCCACCGGCCTGATGAGCAAGCACGAGGACCTCTCGGCGGAACTGCTCAAGGCCGGCGAGACGGTGTTCGACCGCGCCTGGCCGCTGCCACTGTGGGACGAGTACCAGACGCAGCTCGAGTCGACCTTCGCCGACGTCTACAACATCGGCGGCCGCTGGGGCGGCGCGATCACCGCGGGCTGCTTCCTCGCGCGCTTCACCGAGGGCCAGCGCTGGGCGCACATGGACATCGCCGGCGTCGCCAACGACGAGGGCAAGCGCGGCATGGCCACCGGCCGGCCGGTCGGCCTGCTGTCGCAGTGGCTGATGGATCGCGCCGCGCAGGCCTGAGCCGGCAGCCACGACCGGATGGCCCGCGCCGACTTCTACCTGATCACCACGCCGCGGTTCCGCGAGGAGCCGCTGCGGCTGGTGTGCGAGCTCGTCAAGAAGTCGGTCGCGGCCGGCCTGCCGACGCTCGTGCTGACGCGCTCGCAGGCACAGGCCGAGGCCCTCGACGACCTGCTCTGGGATATGGGGGACGACGTCTACATCCCGCACCAGATCGCCGGCGCGGAGGACGACGAGGACGAGGCCGAGGTGCTGATCGCACCCCCGGAGGCCGACGTGCCGCTGCGTGCGCTGGTGATCAACCTGCGCGATGCACCGGTCGAGAGCGGCTTCGACCGTGTTCTTGAGGTCGTACCGGCGGACGAGTCCGCACGTGGCCCGCTGCGCGAGCGCTGGAAGCAGTACCAGGCGCGCGGGCTGGAGCTGAAGAAGCACGACATGTGAGCGCGACCGGTGCGCACCGCAGTCGCACGCCGAACGCTCAGGGACACATGGCCTCGCTGCGCAGGGCGCATCCGGTGCCGCCCTCGCCCTTGCAAGCCGCCATCGCGGCGTCCGCCGCGGCCTTCGCATTGTCGCCGAAGCCGGGGATGACGCCCTGACTCGCCTCGGCAAGTGCCAAGCAGCGCCGCGAGAGGAAGATCTGCGCGCACTCCAGTCCCGCATCGGCGCACTTCGCCCGCAGCGCGCGGTGGGCGCGAACCGGGTGGGTCTCGCCGGACACCGTGGCGGTGAAGTCGCCGCTGATCGCGATCCCCTGCGCCGTCGGCAGCCGCGAGCTGGGGTCGGCCGTCTTGAGGTAATTGATGAGTTCCGCGTTCATGAACGCCCAGATGTGTCGCGGCCGCCCGGCCTGTGCCCCCTCCCCGCGTTTTGAACAGGCCACCTGGAGGACCAGCTCGTCATACGAACCCTTGGACGGCACGCGTGGCGACGCGTCGACAACGATCTCGACCGGATCGGGGATCGGCAGTCGCTCCGTCTTCTGGAAGGAATGGCCGTATTCCCAGTGGTGCTTGCCGCGCTGGAGGGTTCCAGCGGGGCAGTTGGCGACGATTTCCTGGATGGACTGGACCATCACCCCGTCACTCTCGAGAAGGTCGAGTTCGACGTGCTCCTGCAGCTGGAGGGCCGCCGGTACGGAATCGGGCGAAATACGCAGGGACGCGGTGTGATCTCTGCTGAAGCCGAGGAACACCCAGTTGTCCTCGTCCCTGCCTCCCGCCGGCAGTGCGAACACAGCGAGCAGCAGTGCCAGTACCGTCGTCGGCTTCATTCGCCCATCCCCCCTTCGGATGTCGACAGTGAATCCGCTCCAATTCCTATCCGCAAGGGCCGCTGCGCCCGGATGCGCGATCCGTCGCGTACTGCCGCGGCCGACCTCGTCGGGGCCCGCGCCGCGTCCGGTATCCTGATCTATCCACGCGACCGCTCGCCGGCCCGCGCCCCCTCTCTGGATTCCTGCTCCGTCCGCGGGGCACCGACCGCGCCCTCGCCATGACCACCCTCGCCCCCGGCTACGACCCCACCCAGTTCGAGACGCGCCTGTACCAGCAGTGGGAGGCGAGCGGCGTGTTCAAGCCGCGCGGCACGGGTGAACCGTATTCGATCCTGCTGCCGCCGCCGAACGTCACCGGCACGCTGCACATGGGCCATGCGTTCCAGCACACGCTGCAGGACGCGCTGATCCGCTACCACCGCATGCGCGGCTTCGACGTGCTGTGGCAGATGGGCACCGACCACGCGGGCATCGCGACCGAGATGGTGGTGTCGCGCAACCTCGCGCTCGAAGGCACGGGGGAGACGCGCGATTCGCTCGGCCGCGACGGCTTCATCGCCAGGGTCTGGGACTGGAAGCAGAAGTCCGGCGACACCATCGAGCGCCAGATGCGCCGGCTCGGCACGTCCGGCGACTGGACGCGCAGCGTCTTCACCATGGACCCGATGGCCGCCGACGCGGTGCGCGAAGCCTTCGTGCGCCTGTTCGAGGAGGACCTGATCTACCGCGGCCAGCGCCTGGTCAACTGGGACCCGGTGCTGAAGACCGCGATCTCCGACCTCGAGGTCGTCAACGAGGAGGAGGACGGCTCGCTGTGGTCGATCCGCTATCCGCTCGCCGACGGCGCCACCTACGAGCATGTCGAGCACGATGCGGACGGCGTCGAGGTGCTGCGCGAGGTGCGCGACTACCTCGTCGTCGCCACCACGCGCCCCGAGACGATGCTCGGCGACACCGCGGCGATGGTGCATCCGGAGGATCCACGCTATCTCGCCCTGCACGGCAAGCAGGTCGAGCTGCCGCTGACCGGCCGCCGCATCCCCGTGATCACCGACGACTACGTCGACCGCGCCTTCGGCACGGGCGTGGTCAAGGTCACGCCGGCGCACGACTTCAACGACTACGCGGTCGGCCAGCGCCATGCGTTGCCGATGATCAACATCTTCACGCCGGACGCGAAGGTGGTCGACGACGCCGGCGTGCCGGCAGCCTATCGCGGCCTCGACCGCTTCGACGCGCGCAAGGCCGTGCTCGCCGACCTCGAGGCGCAGGGCCTGCTGCTGGAGACCAAGCCGCACAAACTGCAGGTGCCGCGCGGCGACCGCACGAGCCAGGTGATCGAGCCCTACCTCACCGACCAGTGGTTCGTGAAGATGGACACGCTCGGCGCGCGCGGTCTGGAGCTCGCCGAAACCGGCGCGGTGAAGTTCGTCCCGGGCAACTGGATCAACACCTATCGCCACTGGATGGAGAACATCCAGGACTGGTGCATCTCGCGCCAGCTCTGGTGGGGCCATCGCATTCCCGCCTGGTACGACGCGAACGGTCGCGTCTACGTGGGCCGCGACGAGGCCGAGGTGCGCGCCAAGAACGACCTCGCCACGGACGTCACGCTGACGCAGGACAGCGACGTGCTCGAGACCTGGTTCTCGTCCGCGCTGTGGCCCTTCAGCACGCAGGGCTGGCCGAACGCGCAGCTCATGGCCGAGCGCGGCTTCGACCGCTACGTGCCCTCCAGCGTGCTCGTCACCGGCTTCGACATCATCTTCTTCTGGGTGGCCCGGATGATCATGATGACCGACCACTTCACCGGCGAAGTCCCGTTCAAGGACGTCTACATCACCGGCCTGGTGCGCGACGCGCAGGGCCAGAAGATGAGCAAGTCCAAGGGCAACATTCTCGACCCGCTAGACCTCATCGACGGCATCTCGCTCGACGACCTCGTCGCCAAGCGCACATCAGGTCTGATGCAGCCGAAGATGGCCGAGAAGATCGAGAAGGCCACGCGCAGGGAATTCCCGAACGGCATCCCGGCCTTCGGCGCCGATGCGCTGCGCTTCACGATCTGCGCGCTCGCCACGCACGGCCGCGACATCAAGTTCGACCTCGGCCGCGCCGAGGGCTACAAGAACTTCTGCAACAAGCTGTGGAACGCCACGCGCTTCGTGCTGATGAACACCGACGGCTTCACCGCGTCGGGCACGCCGGAGCCGCGGACGGACGCCGAGCGCTGGATCCTCGCGCAGCTCGCGCGCACGGCCGCCGAGGCCGAGCAGCATTTCGCCGATTACCGCTTCGACCTACTTTCGCAGGCACTGTACGAATTCGCCTGGAACCAGTTCTGCGACTGGTTCGTCGAACTCGCCAAGCCCGCGCTCACCGGGGACGACGCCGAAGCCGCGGCGAGCACGCGTCATACGCTGCTCTACGTGCTCGAGCGCCTGCTCTCGCTGCTGCATCCGCTGATCCCGTTCGTCACCGAGGAGCTGTGGCAGGCGGTTGCGCCGAAGCTCGGCATCGCGGAGACGACGATCATGCTGCGGCCCTATCCGACGCAGCTCGACGTTCCGGGTTACCTCAACGACGAGTTCGAATCGTCGGAGACGTCCGTCGAATGGCTCAAGGCCGTGATCTCGTCCGTGCGCCGCATCCGCAGCGAGCTCAACGTCGCGCCGTCGAAGCAGGTCGCGCTCCTCGTGGCCGGCGGCAGCGGCGAGGACCGCGCCCGCCTCGCGCGCTTCGACTCGCAGCTGCGCTTTCTCTGCAAGCTCGACTCGATCGCCGTGCTCGACGATGCGACGGCCGCGCCGGCCTCGGCTGCGGGCGTGGTCGGCGAGCTGAAGCTGCTCGTGCCGCTGGACGGCCTGGTCGACCTGGGCGCCGAGCGCACCCGTCTGGACAAGGAGCTCAAGCGCGTCGACGGCGAGATCGCGAAGTCGCAGGGCAAGCTGGCCTCCGACACCTTCGTGGCCAATGCGCCCGCCGCGGTCGTCGAGCAGGAACGCAAGCGCCTCGTCGACTGGACCGCACAGCGCGAGGCGCTGGCGACCCAGCGCGCGAAACTGGGCTGAACGGTTTCCGGGCCTACCGCAATGCAGGCATCGCGGCGGCCCGCCCGGCGTTATCCTCGGCCTGAAGGAGGCACGCCGTGATCCTGGACAGCATGCTTGAGAGCCATCCGCTCGCGCTCGTTGCGATCTCGGTGCTCGCGCTCGCCGCGTACGGCGTCGGCCGACTGGTCGACGCCTGTTCGCGCCACCTGCGCCGGCCGCGCCCGCACGGCCCCTGACGCCACCTACTCCGGCGGCAGCAGCTCCATCGCCATCACGATGGCGTCCTCGCGCCCGTCGCGGGCCGGGTAGTAGCGCGGCCGCCGCCCGATCTCGTTGAAGCCTTCGCGGTCGTACAGTGCGATCGCGCCGAGGTTGGAGGGGCGCACCTCGAGGAAGACCCGCTGCGCGCCCCGCGCGCGCGCCAGGTGCAGCAGCGCCCGCAAGAGCCGGCGCCCGTGCCCCGCGCCCTGGTCCTCGGGCGCGACGCAAATGTTGAGCACGTGGGCCTCGCCGGCCGCGAGGCTCATCAGGAAATAGCCGCCGATCCGCCCGTCGATCTCGAGCACCCAGGCGATGTAGTCCGCGCGCAGGCAGTCGCGGAAGATGCCGGCCGTCCACGGGAATTCGTAGGCGCGTCGCTCGACGGCGAAGACGGCGTCGACGTCGGCCTCGCGCATCGGCCGCAAGGCGGCGGCAGCGGGAAGCGGCTGTGCGCTCATGGGGCGCGACGCGCCTTGCGCAGCGGGCGCAACACGCGCCAGAACGCCCGTCGGGCAGCGGCGTCGCGCGGGACGCCGTGCACCGCAATGAGCGGCCCGAGCTCGAGCCCCCGCGCGGCGCGAACCAGCCCGGGCGGGAGCACGCCCGCGGCCGGGGGCGCATCGTCGTCGGAGGCCGGCAGCTCGGGCGCGATCGCCCGCGTGGGCGCGATCACCGGCGCGTCCTGCAGGCGCAGCACGTCGAAGCCCATGGCCTGGAGCCAGTCGAGTTGCTCGCGGGTCCAGGGCAGGCTCATGCGGCCGCCTCGGCGGGCCGACGCATGCGCCGCCAGATCGCGTAGGCGATGCCGGACAGCGCATACAGGCCCGTGATCGCGAGCAGCACGGTCGGCGGATCGACGGCGATCGCCACCAGCACCGCGACCACCACGACGATGGCGAGGAAGGGCACCCGGTCGTTGCGCGGCCCCCCGCCCTTGAAGCTGAAGTAGCGCAGGCGGCTGACCATCAGCAGCGCCGCGGCGACCGTCACGGCGAGTGCCGGATAGCGCAGGGCTTCGCCGGACCAGCCGAATTCCGCGCACGTCCAGACGAAACTGACCACCAGCCCGGCCGCGGCCGGACTCGCCAGGCCGATGAACCAGCGCTTGTCGACCTGCCCGACCTGCGAGTTGAACCGCGCCAGCCGCAGCGCCGCGCAGGCCGCGTACAGGAAGGCGACGATCCAGCCGAGCTTGCCGGGCGTGGCGCCGTCGAGCCGCATCGAAGCGAGCGCCCAGTGGTACATGAGCAGGGACGGCGCGAGCCCGAAGCTGATCAGGTCGGCCAGCGAGTCGTACTGCACCCCGAACTCGCTCTGGGTATTCGTCAGGCGGGCCACGCGGCCGTCGACGCCGTCGAGGATCGCGGCCACGAAGACGGCGATGCAGGCGTCCGGATAGTGCCCCTGGGCGGCGGCGATGATCGCGTAGAAGCCAGCGAACAGGCCGCCGGTGGTGAAGAGGTTGGGCAGCAGGTAGATGCCGCGGGCGCGCGGGCGGGCCTTCGTTTCCAGCGGACCAGGTTCCATTTCGGCAGTGTATCGCTTGCCCCCGGGGTCGCGCGGTGGTGCAATCGGGCCGTTCCCCCGTTGCCTGGAGCCGCCATGCGCCGGCCCGTCCGCTTTGCCCTGTTGCCGCTCGGTCTCGCCCTCGCCACGTTCGCGCTCGCCGCGGGTGCCGGCGAGCTCTACCAGTGGAAGGACGCCAAGGGCGTGACCCACTACTCCGACGCGCCGCCGCCCGGTCAGAAGCACACCACGCGTCGCATGGACGCGCGGCCCGCGCCGGTCGCCGCGGCCAAGCCGGTCGTCAACGCCGACTGCAGCAATGCGCGCAACAACCTCAAGCTGCTGCAGGGCACCGGCAAGCTGGGCGTCGACGACAACAACGACGGCAAGCTCGATCGCGAGCTCACCACCAGCGAGCGCGCCGGCCGCCTGAAGATGGCCGAGGGCCAGATCGAGATCTACTGCGACGCGCCGGCGGCGAACGCGGCGGCCACCGCCGCGGCCGCGAAGACGCGCTGAGCGACGCACCACGGCGGCGGCGGCCCCGCCGCCCCCGCGTGGCAGAATGGCGCCCTTTCCGCGCCTGAAGCCCGCCGATGCGCCTGTCGCAGTTCCACCTCCGCACCACCAAGGAAACGCCCGCCGACGCCGAAGTCGTCAGCCACCGGCTGATGCTGCGCGCGGGCATGATCCGCAAGCTCGCCGCCGGCGTGTACACGTGGAGCCCGCTGGGCCTGCGCGTGCTGCGCAAGGTCGAGCGCATCGTCCGCGAGGAAATGACCAACGCGGGCGCGATCGAGGTGCTGATGCCGTCCATCCAGCCGCGCGAGCTGTGGGAGGAGACCGGCCGCTGGGAGAAGTTCGGCGGCCAGTTGCTCAAGATCCGCGACCGCAAGGAGAGCTGGTACGCCTACGGCCCCACGCACGAGGAGGTCATCACCGACTTCGCGCGGCAGGAGCTCGCGAGCTACAAGCAGCTGCCGGTCAACTTCTTCCAGATCCAGACCAAGTTCCGCGACGAGATCCGCCCGCGCTTCGGCGTGATGCGCGCGCGCGAGTTCCTGATGAAGGACGCCTACTCGTTCCACGTCACCGACGAGGACCTCGCCCGCGAGTACCGGAACATGTACGACGCCTACGGGCGCATCTTCACGCGCCTGGGGCTCAAGTTCCGCGCCGTGTTCGCCGACACCGGCGCGATCGGCGGCAGCGCCTCGCACGAGTTCCACGTGCTCGCCGATTCGGGCGAGGACGCGATCGCGTACTCGACGGGCTCGGACTACGCGGCGAACGTCGAGCTGGCCGAAGCCGTTTCGCCGGGCGGGCGTCCCGCCGCGAGCGAGGCGATGCGCCGCGTCGACACGCCCACGCAGAAGACCTGCGAGGACGTGGCCGCGCTGCTGGGCATCGACCTCACGCGGACGGTGAAGTCCGTCGCCGTAATGGGCGTCGATCCCGAGAACAATCCGCGCTTCGTGCTCGCGCTCGTGCGCGGCGACCACGCCGTCAACGAGATCAAGCTCGCCAAGCTGCCGGGCATGACCGAGTACCGCCTCGCGACCGAGGACGAGATCCGCGCGCACCTCGGTGCCTCGCCGGGCTTCCTGGGGCCGGTCTCGCCGGCGAAGCCGATCTTCGTCGTCGCGGACCGCTCGGTCGCCGCGATGGCCGATTTCGTCGTGGGCGCGAACGAGAACGGCGCCCACCTCGCGGGCGTGAACTGGGGCCGCGACCTGCCCGAGCCGGACCTCGTCGCCGACATCCGCAATGTGGTGGCCGGTGATCCGTCGCCCGACGGCACCGGCACGCTCGGCATCGCGCGCGGCATCGAAGTCGGCCACGTCTTCCAGCTCGGCCGCAAGTACGCGGAAGCCATGAAGTGCACCGTGCTCGACGAGACCGGCCGCGCCACGACGCCGGCGATGGGCTGCTACGGCATCGGCGTCTCGCGCATCGTCGCGGCGGCGATCGAGCAGAACCACGACGACAACGGCATCGTCTGGCCGGAAGCGATCGCGCCGTGGCAGGTGGCGGTCTGCGTGATCAATCCGAAGAACGCGCCGGAGGTGGCCGAGGCCGCCGAGTCGCTGCACCGCGAGCTGCAGCAGGCCGGCGTGGACGCCGTGCTCGACGACCGCGGCCTTCGCGCAGGCCAGATGTTCGCCGACATCGAGCTGATCGGGATCCCGCACCGCATCGTGGTGAGCGAGCGCGGCCTTCAGGCCGGCACGTTCGAATACCGCCATCGGCGCGCGAGCGAGGCCGAGCAGCTCGATCGTGCGGCAGCGATCGCGCGCGTCGCCGCCAGCGCGTAGTTACCGCGATTTACCCGGCAATTGCCGCCCGCTAGGATGGGCCGCCCGCGAACGGCGGCCTATTTTCTTTTCGACTTCCGGAGAACCCCATGGCACTCGACCTCAACAGCATGTCGGCCAAGGAGCTCGAAGCGCTGATCGCGCAGGCGAACAAGCGCCGCGCGGCATTGAAGAAGCGCAAGCCGGTCGCCGACGTGCGCAAGCGCCTCGAGCAGATCGCGCGCGCCGAGGGCTATTCGATCACCGAACTGTTCGGTGCACGCAGCGGCGTCTCGGCCGCGACGCCCGCCGGCCCGCGCGCACCCGCCAAGCGGGCCAAGCGCGGCCCGTCGAAGATGGCCGGCACCAAGGTCGAGCCGAAGTACCGCAATCCCGCCAATGCCGCGGAGACGTGGTCGGGCCGCGGCAAGCAGCCGCGCTGGCTCGCGGCCTACACGGCGCAGGGCCGCGCGCTCGAGGAATTCCGCATCGCCTGATGCGCGGCGGGCCGCGCTCATCGCGCGATCACGTCAGACGCGGAAGCCTGAACGCATGCCTCCACTTCTCGGGCGCATGCGCGGCTGGGCGCGCACGATCAAGCGCCAGACGCTGGTCGTCTACTACGCCGCGCGCGATCCCGACACGCCCTGGGCCGTGCGCCTGCTCGCGCTCGCCGTCGCCGCCTACGCACTGAGCCCGATCGACCTGATCCCCGATTTCATCCCGGTGCTCGGTCATCTCGACGACGTGCTGATCCTGCCGCTCGGGATCGCGTTCGTGCTGCGCCTGCTGCCGCGGCAGGTCGCCGAGCGCGCACGGCTGCAGGCCGACGCCGCCGCGTCGCGACCGACGCGCCGGGCCATGGCGGTGGCGATCGTCGGGGTCTGGCTCATCGCGCTCGGGTCGGCTGCGTCATGGGCTTGGCGATACTGGACGGCGCGTTCCGGCTGAGCGATGCGACCGCAACGCGTCGCGGGCCGAGCGCATTCCGATGAGGTGCGGTTAGACGCAATCCGCGGTCGGAACGCGATGCAGGCACTATCACCGCTGAGCTGGCGTCCAACCCATGCAGCGGCCCCGCATCCGCTGGCCTGACGACAGGTCGCGGCGCGCGAGGGCCTCGTCGCCTCAGAGATTCCGCCGCGGCGGCAGCAGGAGGTTTCCGAACAGCAGACCGGCGATCAGTGCCGCGAGCGTGTTGAGCACCGCCAGCAAGGCCGCCTGTCCCGCGCCGATATCCTGCTGCTGGATCAGGCTGAGCAGCCCGCGCAGGCTCGCGCTGCCGGGCACCAGCATGATGATGCCGGGCACGCGGATGATCGCGCCGGGCCGATGCCACCAGCGCGCGTAGGCGTTGCCGATGGCCGTCATCGCGAGCGCGGCAAGGAAGACGCCCGCCGGGCTGCCGGCGGCCTGCCCTGCGTACTTGGAGATCAGGTAGCCGCAGGCGGCGGCGAGCATCACCTTCGGATAGTCGCGATAGCTCGCGCGGAACAGCACCGCGAAGGCGAGCGCGGCGAGCGCGAGCGAGACCCACTCCATCCACGCGGGCTGCGGCCGCGACGCGCGCACGTCGGGCACCAGCCCGATGAGGTCCATCGTGTAGAGCGCGATCAGCGTGCCGATGCCGAGCTTGAGCACGGTCGTGAGCGCCCCGGCGAAGCGCGCGGTGCCGGAGACGAGGTGCTGGCCGGTCAGCTCGCTCATCGCATTGGTGAGCGTCAGGCCGGGCAGCAGCACGACCAGCGAGGCGATGATCACGGTGTTCTGGTTGAGCGGCGCGATCGCGGTCGCGACGAGCACCGCGATCGTGCCCGCGAGCATGCCGGCGAGCGCCTCGAATCCCGCGCGCACGCGCGGCATCCATTCCGCCGCCTGCGCGAGCAGGCCGATCAGCAGGCCGGTGGCGCCTGCGACGGCGATGTCGAGCCACGGCAGCCGCAGCAGCCCCGCGACCGACGCCGCGGCGAGGCCGAAGGCGAGCACCTCGAGTTGCCGCATGCGCCGCGTGGGCGGACGGTCGAGCGCACGCATCCGCGCGAGCGCGTCGGCCGGATCGAGTTGCCCGGCGAGCACCTCCTCGGCGATATGGTCGGTCTGCGTGAGCCGGTGCAGGTCGACCTCGCCGGGCGCGAGCCGCAGCACGCGCGTGGTGTCGCGCAGGCCCGTCGCGCGCCCGGGATCACTGAAGGTGAGGATCAGCCCCGTGGGGTTCGACCAGGGCTCGCAGCCCACGCCGAGCCGCGTGGCCACCGCGGTGAGCGCGCCCTCGAGGCGGTCCGACGTGGTGCCGTAGCGATGCAGGCGCTGCGCGAGCTCGACCATGAAGTCGATGCGTGCGGCGTAGTTGGCCTCGCTCAGGGGGGCGGTCATCGGTGAAGGATCGCATGCCTGTACGGCGACGGCCGAGTCTGTATGCTCCTGCGCGACGCATGACCCTGCCCTCCCCGCCCGCGCCGCCTTCGATCGACGCCGACCCGCGGGACGGTGCCGTGCGCCTCGTCGGGCACTGGACGATCGACCATGCCGCAGCGATCGGCGACGCGTTGTCCGCCGCGCCCTGCGGGCTCGCGCGCGTGGATGCGCGCGGCATCGAGCGTCTGGATTCGCTCGGCGTGCTGCAGTTGCTGCGCTACTCGCGCCGCTGCGGCGTGGAGTTCTCGTCGTTCGAGTTCCGCGACGAGCACTGCGCGCTGGTGAGCGCGATCGAGGACGTCGCCGACGAACGCCCCAAGCGCCGCCGCGAGTACGGCGTCGCCGCCGCCCTCGGCCGCCTCGGCTTTGCGGTCAAGGACAACTGGAAGGAAGTGCTGGCGCTGGTGGGCTTCCTCGGCGAGACGCTGGTCAAGCTGCTGCGCACGGTCAAGGAGCCGACGCGTTTCCGGCCGACCGCGCTCGTGCACCACATGGAGCAGGTCGGGCTCGACGCGGTGCCGCTGGTGGCGGTGCTGTCGTTCCTGGTCGGCGCGGTCATTGCCTTCCTCGGGGCGAACGTGCTGCGCGACTTCGGTGCGGAGATCTATGTCGTCGAACTGGTGAACGTCGCGTTCCTGCGCGAGTTCGGCGTGCTGCTGACGTCGATCATCCTCGCCGGCCGCACCGCGAGCGCGTTCACCGCGCAGATCGGCGCGATGAAGAGCCGCGAGGAGATCGACGCGATCCGCACGCTCGGCATGGACCCGGTCGACCTGCTGGTGATCCCGCGCGTGCTCGCGCTGCTGGTGATGCTGCCGCTGCTGACCTTCCTGGCCATGCTCGCCGGCCTGCTCGGCGGCCTGACGGTGGGCGCCTTCGGTCTCGACATCCCGCCCCAGCAGTACCTCGCGCGCATGCAGGAGACGATCGAGGTCAAGCACATGTGGGTCGGCCTCTCGAAGGCGCCGGTGTTCGCGACGGTGATCGCGCTGGTGGGCTGCCTCGAGGGCCTGCAGGTGCAGGGCACCGCGCAATCGGTCGGCGAGCGCACGACCTCGAGCGTGGTGCAGGCGATCTCGCTGGTGATCGTGCTCGATGCCTTCGCGGCGCTCTGGTACATGGTGATGGGCATCTGATGGCCGAGCGCGAACCCATCATCCGCGTGCGCGGCCTGAGCAACCGGTTCGGCGAGCAGGTCGTGCACGACGCGCTCGACCTCGACGTGATGCCGGGCGAGATCATCGGCGTGGTGGGCGGCTCGGGCACCGGCAAGTCGGTGCTGATGCGCTCGATCCTCGGCCTGCGCACGCCCGACGAGGGCGAGATCGAGGTGCTGGGCGTCGACGCGCGCGCAGGCGATCCGGATGCGCGCCGCCACATCGAGCGCAATACCGGCGTGCTGTTCCAGGACGGCGCGCTGTTCTCGTCGCTCACGGTGGGCGAGAACGTCGAGGTGCCGCTCAAGGAATACCACCGCGACCTGCCCGAATCCCTGCGCTACGAGCTCGCGCTGCTCAAGATCAAGCTCGCCGGCCTGCCCGCGGACGCGATCGACAAGCTGCCGTCGCAGCTCTCGGGCGGCATGCGCAAGCGCGCGGGCCTCGCGCGCGCGCTCGCGCTGGACCCGCCCCTGCTGTTCCTCGACGAGCCCACCGCAGGCCTCGACCCGATCGGCGCGGCGGCGTTCGACCACCTGATCCGCACGCTGCAGCAGGCGCTCGGGCTCACGGTCTTCCTCATCACACACGATCTGGACACGCTATACGCTATCTGCGACCGGGTGGCCGTGCTCGCCGATCGCAAGGTGATCGCGACCGCGCCCATCGAGGAGATCGAGCGCCTGGACCACCCGTGGGTGCAGGAATACTTCCACGGCCCGCGTGCCCGCGCGGCGCAGGTGGCCCGTGAACGCGGAGACACGCGCTGATGGAAACCAAGGCCAATTACGTCCTCATCGGCGCCTTCACGCTGATCGCGAGCACCGTGCTCCTGCTGTTCGCGCTGTGGGCGGCGAAGTATTCCTCGGAGAAGGACTGGCAGCAGTACGCGGTGGTCTTCAACGAGCCGGTGACCGGCCTCTCCGAAGGCAGCTCCGTGCAGTACAACGGCATCTCGGTCGGCACCGTGGAGACACTCCGGCTCGCACCCGAGGATCCGCGGCGCGTGGTCGCCACCCTGCGCGTGCAGGCCGACGCCCCGATCAAGACCGACACCCGCGCGAAGATGTCGCAGAGCGGCATCACCGGGCCGCCCTTCATCCAGCTCACCGGCGGCAGCCCGAAGTCGCCGCGCCTGACGGCTGTCGACCGTCGCGACATCCCGATCATCAGGACAGAGGCCTCGGCGCTGCAGAACATCGCCGACACCGCGAACCGCCTCGTCGCGCGCCTCGACGACGTCCTCAGCGAGAAGAACATCGCCCACGTGTCGAACACGCTGGCGAACATCGAGTCCCTCACCGGCTCGCTCGCCGCGCAGCGCGAGGACATGCGCGCGATCATCGCCGACGCGCGGATCTCCGCCGCCGAACTGAAGGCGACGCTGGCGGGTGCGAACGACGTGGTCGGCGACGTGGATCGCGAACTCGCGAACAAGCTGCCCGGCCTCGTCGGCAAGCTCGACAGCACGCTGACCAAGCTCGAGTCCGCGGCGGACGGCGCCAACGGCATCGTCAACGAGAACCGCGCGGCGATCAGCAGCTTCACCAATGAAGGCCTGAGCCAGGTCGGCCCGACGCTGACCGACCTGCGCGCGCTCGTGCGCGACCTGCGCCAGGTCACCGACCGCCTGGAAGGCGGCGCGGGCGGCTACCTGCTCGGCCGCGACGCGCCCAAGGAGTTCGAGCCGAAATGAGTCCGCACCCCGCCCGTTTCCCGCTCGTGGTGCGCGCATCGCGCGTGCTCGCGCTCGCCGGCGTGCTCGCCGCCCTCACGGGCTGCGGCCTGCTCGGCAAGAAGGACAAGCCGCCGCAGTACGACCCGATCGGCGCATCGCCGACCGCCGCCGCGACCGCGGGACCCACCGCGGGTTGGCAGCTGGTGCTCGCACCGGTGCAGGTGGCACGGCCGTACGACAGCCTGCGCATCGCCGTGCGGCCTGCGCCGCAGGAGCTGCAGGTCTACAAGGACGGCACGTGGGCGCAGCGCCCCGCGGAAATGCTCGAGCGCGCCCTGCTGCGCACGCTGGAGGATTCCGGCCGGCTTCCAGCCGTGGCGCGCGCGGGCAGCGGCATCGTCGGCGACTACCGGCTGCTGCTCGACATCCGGCGGTTCGAGGCCGACTACGCCGGCGCGGCCGTGCCGAGTGCGACGATCGAGGTCAGCGCGAAGCTGCTGCATTCGAAGTCCGCGGACGTCGTCGCCTCGCGCGTGTTCGTGCAGGCCGAGCCGGCCGCGGGCACCGCGGTACCGGCGGTGGTCGATGCCTTCGACCGCGCGCTCGCGCGCGTCAGCCGCGACGTGGCCGACTGGACGGTCGCATCGGGCGGGTCGGGCCGCGGGCGCTGAGCTGCGGTCACGAGGTGACAAGCGCTCCCGCGCCCGTTGCACAGCCTGCCGATCGTCTCGACACCCTACTCTGCCGCGCGTGGGCGGCGCCCTGAGGACAACGCGTCTCCCGTAGCCACTGACCACGAGGTCGGGCGCCGCGTCAGGCCCCGCCCCGGGGTGCCCGGCGCGCCGCCTCGCCGGCCACCCGACGGAAGGTGAGATTGATGCGCGCACCGACCGGCCGCCGCGTGCGGGGCAGCGCATGGCGATACGCCTGCTGTGTCGTGCCCGCCATCACGAGCAGGCTGCCGTGCGGTAGTTCGACGTGGTGGCGGGCCCCGGATGCGCGATGCTTAAGTGCGAAGCGGCGGGTCGCGCCCAGGCTGACCGACGCGATCACCGGCGCGGGCCCCAACTCGGGTTCGTCGTCCGCATGCCAGCCCATCGCATCGGCGCCGTCGCGATAGAGGTTGACGAGCACGCTGTCGAAGGCCACGCCGAGCTCCGCGGCAAGCCGCGTGCGCAGCGGCGCCAGCGCCGGACGCCACGGCTCCGGCAGGTGGCGCACGCCGGAATACCGGTACGCGGCCCCGGGGTCGCCCATCCAGCAGCTGAGTCGCGGCGACGGCACTTCGCGGCCGAACAGGCGCACCGGATGGCAGCGCCACGGCACCTCGCCGAGCAAGGCCGCGAACAGTGCGTCGGCCGCGCCGGGCTCGAGCCAGCCGGGCTCGAGGCGTACGTCCGCGTCGGGCAGGTCCAGTCGCACGCCGGCGACGCTAGCACGCCTGCATTGGCGCCTCCGGGCCAAACCGCGACAATGGCGGGTCAGCCCGCGGAGAGTTCCATGAGCACGAGTCCCGAGATCGAACGCGACGTGATGGAGTACGACGTCGTCACCGTCGGCGCGGGGCCGGCCGGGCTGGCCTTCGCGATCCGCCTCAAGCAGGTGAGCCCGGAGCTCTCCGTCTGCGTGATCGAGAAGGCATCCACCATCGGCGCGCACATCCTGTCGGGTGCGGTCATCGAGACAGGCCCGCTCGACGCGCTCCTGCCGAACTGGCGCGAGAACCCGCCGCCGGTCTGCGTGCCGGCCACGGAGGACGAGTTCTGGCTGCTGACGAAGACCGGCGGCCGCAAGCTCCCCGTGCCGCCCGGCATGAACAACCACGGCAACGTGATCGTGAGCCTGTCGGCGATGTGCGCCTGGCTCGCGCCGCAGGCCGAGGCACTCGGCGTCGAGATCTACCCGGGCTTCGCCGCGAGCGAGACCCTGCACGACGAGTCGGGCGCAGTCGTCGGCGTGCGCATCGGCGACATGGGAATCGCGAAGGACGGCTCGCACAAGCCGGGCTTCACCGCCGGTATCGACATCCGCGCGAAGGTCACCGTGCTCGCCGAAGGGGCGCGCGGGCACCTGACCAAGCGCCTGGTGAAGCAGTTCGCGCTCGACGCGGGCCATGATCCGCAGACCTACTCCATCGGCATCAAGGAGCTGTGGCAGGTGCCCGAGGAACGGGTGAAGCCCGGCAAGATCGTGCACTCCTTCGGCTGGCCGGCGGACAACCGCACCTACGGCGGCAGCTTCCTCTACCACCTCGACAAGGGCCGCATCGCGGTCGGCTATGTCAGCGGCCTCGACTACAAGGACCCCAACTACCGCCCGTGGGAAGCCTTCCAGCAATGGAAGAACCATCCGTCGGTGAAGCCGCTGCTCGACGGCGGGACCATCGTCTCCGCCGGCGCACGCGCGATCGTCACCGGCGGCTGGCAGTCGCTGCCGACGTGCGAGATGCCCGGTGCGATCCTGATCGGCGACACCGCGGGCCTGCTCAACGTGCCGAAGATCAAGGGCACTCACCAGGCGATCCGCTCCGGCATGCTCGCGGCCGAGCATCTCGCGGCGAATGCGCTGTCGCCCGCGGGCTGGGACGCGAAGCTCCGGAACTCGGACGCGATGCGCGAGCTGCACGAGGTCCGCAACGTCAAGCCGGCCTTCAAGCGCGGCCTGTGGTTCGGCCTGCTCAATGCGGCGTGGGAGACGGTCACGCGTGGTAAGTCGCCATGGACGCTGAAGAACGCGCCCGACTGGTGCCAGATGGAGAAGCTCGCCGAGTACGAGTCACCCGACCGCGGCTACGGCGAGCGCACGCTCGCCCCGCGCGATCGCCTCGCCGGCGTCTACTTCGCCGCCACCGAGCACGACGAAGACCAGCCGGTGCACCTCAGGGTGCTCGACACGTCGATCTGCGTCACCCGCTGCGTCGAGGAGTACGGCAACCCCTGCACGCGCTTCTGCCCCGCGGGCGTCTACGAGATCGTCGAGGACGCCTCGAGCGAGGGCACCGGCCGCCGCCTGCAGATCAATGCCGCCAACTGCGTGCATTGCAAGACCTGCGACATCAAGGACCCGTACGAGATCATCAACTGGGTGACGCCGGAGGGTGGAGCGGGGCCGAATTACCAGATGCTGTAATACAAATGGCCCGCGAATGCGGGCCATTTGTATTTCGGGCGAGCAGTCAGAAACCGTAGTTCGGCATGCTTTGGTTACGCACCTGCCAACCGCTGGGCTGGCCACGCAGGTACGTGGGAGCGAAGGAGCCGTTCGCGTTCGCGGTCCAAGTCCATACCTGGTTATCGCCTACCCACAGGACGTCCATACGCCCATCGCCATTGAAGTCCCCCGTCGCGACCGGCTGATAAATCTGCGAAATCGAGTTGACGCCACCGTAGGTCCAACTGGCCCCCTGCATGTTCCAACCCTGGACGCTTCCTCCGTTGGGCCCGACGTTATGCCACAGCACGTCTTCGCGCCCATCAGCATTGAGATCACCCGTTCCCACGACCGTCCAGCCTCGCGGGTAATCGCGCATGTAGATGACCCCATACCCACCTGAGGGGCTGGCCTGCCACTGCCACAATGTGGTTTCCGCCATATCACGCCAGAGGACATCGGCATACCCATCCGCGTTGTAGTCGCCAATGCTTACAACACGGTACTCACTGGTAATCCGGTGCACCGGCCCATAGGTCCAGTTCGCACCGTTCATCAGCCAGACCTGCATGCCTTGGGCACTGGGACTGTGCCAATAAATGTCCGATCGGCCGTCGGCGTTGGCATCCGCCGTGGCAACCGGGTGCCAGCCAGCGGGGTAATCGCGCAGGTAAATCACCGAGTACGTCCCGTTCGCAGTCGCGATCCAGGCCCACAACTGGGTCCGTCCAGTGTCATGCCAAAGGATGTCGGCACGACCGTCTCCGTTGAAGTCGCCGGTCGCACCGACTCGATAGACGTTCGAGATCGCACTTACGGGACCGTAGGACCATGCGGCGCCATTCATCAACCATGGCTGGAACCCCTGGGCGTCAATGCCATGCCAGAGAACGTCGGATCTCCCGTCGGCATTAGCATCGCCACGTGCCGGCCGAGTCGAGTTCGGCAGCGGCACCACCATCGCGCGGAACGCGGCCACCTGCGGGATCGTCTGGCTCAGCGCACGCGCGTTGTCGGCCTGGTTCTCCACGCCGCAGGCGCGGCCACCGCAGAGCGTGATGCGCGGGTTCGAGAACACGCGATAGCGCGACTGGCCCGAATCGCCATAGGCCATGATCGTGTAGAAGTTGCCGTTCGCCGCGCCCGTCTTGTAGCCCGTGGCGTACGGGAAGACGCCCATCTCGTCGGTCTCGAGCGTCCCGTTGTTGTTGTCGTCGGCGGTGGCCAGGTCGTGCTGCGCGCCCATGTTGTGGCCGAGCTCGTGCGCGAACGTCTCCTGGCGGCAGAAGTAGGTATTGCCGTCGGTGCCCTTGTCCTCGCCGTCGCTCACCACGGAGTAGCCGAAAAACGCGCTGCCCGAGGTGATCTTGCCTTGATTGCCGCCGCCATTGATCCAGGCCACGCCGCAGCCGTCGTTCTCGGGATCGTTGAACTTGCGCACCAGCGAGACGAGGTCCGCGCCGTACTGGTCACGCGCCGCCCGCAGCGCCGAGAAGGCGGCGTTGGGCGTCGTCTGGCTGCTGCCGGTGTGGCCGGTCAGCTCCTGCAGCGCGGTGTCGTTCTTGTTCGCGTCGGTGTAGCTCACCTTGACGGTGTGGACGATGCGCACGCGCGCGTCGATCTGCGAGTTCGCGTAGGCCTCGTTGGTGACCTCCGCGAGCAGGTTCATGCGCGTCACGGCCTGCGAATCGCCACCGAGAGCGCTCGCCAGGCCCGTCGTGTAGCCGACGACCACGTCGACGGTATTCGCCGCGGTCGCAGGGGCCGCGCCGACCGCCGCGGAAGCGAGCATCGGCTGCGACGCCGCGGCGGTGCCCGCGAGACGGGGCGGCACGAGGAAGTCGCGCCCGCTGGGCCGCGTGGCGGCGTTGACGATGCCGGCAAGGCGGCGACGATCCGTCTCGACCAGCCAGGTGCGACCGTCGCGGATCGTCAGGCGCAGGGGCTCCTCGCCCGGCCGGTCGATCAGGCCGAACGCGGCCTTCTCGCCGAACGTGATGATCGCGCGCTGCGACGGATCGCCGTTGAGCGAGCCGACCCAGGTCCAGTCGCCGGAGGCGTGCGCGGCCTCGCGGCTGAAGCGAAAGCGCAGCTGCTCACCCGACGGCAGCGGCACCGTCAGCTCGCCGCCGACCGCCGCTCGCGCATGCGCCTCGCTGAGGTCCGTGCGATGCCAAGTATAGGCGCCGTCGTGGCGCACCACGCGCTGCGCGGGATACGTCATCAGTCCGCCGCGGTCCGGCGCATTCGCGAACCGGTGCGCCGCGATCGCCTGGGCGAGCGCGGCCCGCATCCCTGCGGCGGGTGCGGCAGCGGTGGTCGCACGCGGAGCGTCCTGCGCCCGGATCACCACGGACGGCTCGTCGCGAGCACAACCGGCGGCAATGAGCGCGCAGGACAGGAGGAGCGGGAGACGAAGCTTCATGGCATCACCGGTCGATTGACGTGATGATGCTCGCGTGAAAACTCCGCTGATTCAATGGCCTGCATCAGGCCAAACGTGATGCGCTCCGAACATGCCCACCGTCGCCCAGCGGATGTTCATGAAACCGCGGCCCCGCGTTCAGGCGCGACGGCCGCTCAGTCGAGGATGGCGACCCCTGTCCGGGCGCGCAGCTCATCGACCTCGACGCCCGGCGCGAGCTCGACCAGCCGCAGTCCCTGGGCGGTGACATCCAGCACCGCGAGCTCGGTGATGATCCGGTTCACCACGCCCACGCCCGTCAGGGGCAGCGTGCACTCCGGCAGGATCTTGTGCTCGCCGTTCTTGGCCGTGTGCTCCATGAGCACCACCACGCGCTTCACGCCGGCGACGAGGTCCATCGCGCCGCCCATGCCCTTGACCATCTTGCCGGGCACCATCCAGTTGGCGAGGTCGCCCGTCGCGGTGACCTGCATCGCGCCGAGGATCGCCAGGTCGATGTGCCCGCCGCGGATCATCGCGAACGAGTCGTGGCTGCCGAAGAAGCTCGCGCCCGGCATCGCGGTGACGGTCTGCTTGCCCGCGTTGATGAGGTCGGCGTCGATCTCGTCCTCGGTCGGGAACGGACCGATCCCGAGCAGGCCGTTCTCGCTCTGCAGCCAGACGTGCATGCCCTCGGGGATGTGGTTGGCCACCAGCGTCGGCAGGCCGATGCCGAGGTTGACGTAGGCGCCGTCGGTGAGCTCACGGGCGGCGCGCTGCGCCATCTCGTCGCGGGTCCAGGGCATTGCGGTTCTCCGGAAGTTGTCTGCTTCGGACGGCGGGTGGCCGTCCATGGCGCCACGGCACCTCTCCGTCGGGCCCCGCCCGGGCATCCTGCCCGGGCGCTCACCGACGCAGCCGATGCCGCGGCATCGGCTCAGCGCGTCGTTTCACCCGCGCGCACGGTGCGCTGCTCGATGCGCTTCTCGGGGCTCGCATTCACCACGATGCGGTCGACGTAGATGCCCGGCAGGTGGACGTGGTCGGGATCGATCGCGCCGATCGGCACCAGCTCCTCGACCTCCGCGACGCAGACCCGGCCGGCCATCGCACAGGCCGGATTGAAGTTGCGCGCGGTCTTGCGGAACACGAGGTTGCCGGACTCGTCGGCCTTCCACGCCTTCACCAGCGAGACGTCCGCACGCAGCGCCGTCTCCATGACGTACATGTGCCCGTCGAACTCACGCGTCTCCTTGCCTTCCGCCACCACCGTGCCGTAGCCGGTGCGGGTGAAGAACGCGGGGATGCCCGCGCCGCCGGCGCGCAGGCGCTCGGCGAGCGTGCCCTGCGGATTGAACTCGAGCTCGAGCTCGTTCGACAGGAACTGGCGCTCGAATTCCTTGTTCTCGCCGACATAGGACGAAATCATCTTGCGGATCTGGCGCGTCTCCAGCAGCAGGCCGAGACCGAAGCCGTCGACGCCCGCATTGTTGGAGATCGCGGTCAGACCCTTCGCGCCGGAGTCGCGCAGAGCGGCGATCAGCGCCTCGGGGATGCCGCACAGGCCAAAGCCGCCGACGGCGAGGGTCTGGCCGTCTTCGATGAGGTCGGCGAGCGCCGTCTTCGCGTCGGGATACAGCTTGCTGCGCGCCATGCCACCACTCCTGTACGGGACCCGCGGATTCTAGCGGCGCGCCTGCGGCGCCGCACCGTACCTTCGGCCGATGCGGGTCGTCGGTGGACACGGCCGTGCATCGAGGCGTCGTGTACCGCGTCCGTCAGGACCGCCCGTAGACGTCCTCGAGGCGCTCGATGTCGTCCTCGCCCAGATACCCGCCCGACTGCACCTCGATCAGCTCGACGGGCGTCTTCCCGCGATTGCGCAGCCGATGCACGCTGCCGCGCGGGATGTAGGTGCTCTCGTTCTCGGCGACCTCGTAGACGCGGTCGCCGCAGGTCACCTCGGCGACGCCCGACACCACCACCCAGTGCTCCGCGCGATGCGCATGCCGCTGCAGGCTCAGCGCGGCGCCGGGGTTCACGACGATCCGCTTGACCTGAAAGCGCTCGCCGACGGCCAGCGAGTCGTAGCTCCCCCAGGGCCGGTAGACCTTGCGATGCACGAGGTGCTCCGTGCGTCCGTCGGCCTTCAGGCGATCGACCAGCCTCTTGACGTCCTGCACGCGGTCCTTGCGGGCCACTAAGGTGGCGTCGGCGGTGTCGATGATCACGAGGTCCTCGACGCCGAGCGTCGCGATCATGCGGCGCTCGGACGCGCGCACCAGGCTGCCGCGCGTGTCGACCGAGATCACGTCGCCGTCGTGGCGATTGCCGTCGGCATCGCGCTCGGCGACCGACCAAAGCGCCGACCACGAGCCGATGTCGCTCCAGCCGCAGCTCACCGGCACGACGGCGGCGCGATCGGTCTTCTCCATCACCGCGTAGTCGATCGAGTCGCTCGGACTCGCGGCGAAGGCCTGCGCATCGATGCGGGTGAAGTCGAGGTCGCTTCGCGAAGCACCGTGCGCGGCGCGCGCCGCGGCTTCGATGGCGGGCGCGTGGCGCGCGAGTTCCTCGAGGTAGCGCACGGCGCGGAACAGGAACATGCCCGAGTTCCACGAATAGCCGCCATGCGCGACATAGCCTTCTGCGGTGGCGACGTCGGGCTTCTCGACGAAGCGATCGACGCGGTAGCCGTGCGTACCGAGCGGCTCGCCCCCGAGGATGTAGCCGTAGCCCGTCTCCGCGTAGTCCGGGCGGATGCCGAAGGTGACCAGCCAGCCGTCGTCGGCGAGCGCCCGCGCCTGCGCGACGGCGCTGCGGAAGGCGGCCTCGTCCTCGATCAGGTGATCGGCCGGCAGCACCAGCATCGTCGCCTCGGGATCGCGGGCGGCGAGGTGCAGTGCGGCGAGTGCGATCGCCGGCGCCGTGTTGCGCGCCGACGGTTCGAGCAGGATCCCGCCATTCGCCACGCCGGCGCCGTGCAACTGCTCGCCCACCATGAAGCGGTGGTCCTCGGCGCAGACCGTCACCGGCGCCTGCGCGCCCGGCAGGCGGCTCGCGCGCAGCACGGTCTCCTGGTAGAGCGAACGGTCGCCCATCAGGGCAAGGAACTGCTTGGGCTGGTTCTGCCGCGAGAGCGGCCAGAGCCGCGTCCCGCTGCCACCGCTGAGGACCACCGGATGCAGCATCGGCCGGGCCATCGAAAAAGGGCCGACAGGATACCGCCGCCCGCCCTCACCCCGGCCTAACGGCAGCGGCCGCCTGCGTCCGCTAAAATGGCCGGTCTCGGCGCGCGCGGCGCGCCCGCTCACTGGAACCTCCCCGATGAAGATCCTCGTCGCCTACAAGCGCGTGGTGGACTACAACGTCCGCATCCAGGTCAAGCCCGACGGTACGGGCGTGGTCACCGAGGGCGTCAAGCTCTCGCCGAACCCGTTCGACGAGATCGCGCTGGAAGAGGCGCTGCGCCTGCGTGACAAGGGCATCGCCACCGAGGTGGTCGTCGCGACGATCGCCCCCGCCGACGCCCAGGCGCACCTGCGCAACGGCCTCGCGATGGGTGCCAACCGTGCGATCCACGTCGTCGTCGAGCCCGGCACCGACGTGCAGCCGCTCACGGCCGCACGCACGCTGCTCAAGCTCGTCGAGCGCGAGCAGCCGGACCTCGTGATCCTCGGCAAGCAGGCGATCGACGACGACGCCAACCAGACCGGCCAGATGCTCGCCACGCTGTGGGGCCGCCCGCAGGCCACGTTCGCCTCGAAGGTCGATGTCGAGGGCGGCAAGGCGACGGTGGTGCGCGAGGTCGATGCAGGCCTGGAGACGCTCGAGGTCGACCTGCCGGCTGTAGTCACCACCGACCTGCGCCTCAACGAGCCGCGCTTCATCAAGCTGCCGGACATCATGAAGGCCAAGAGCAAGCCGCTCGAGACACTGCAGTTCGGCGAGCTCGGCGTCGACGCCGGCGCCGGACTGAAGACCACGAGCTACGCGGCGCCGGCAAAGCGCACGAAGGGCATCATGGTCAAGGACGCGGCCGAGCTCGTCGCCACGCTCAAGCAGCGCGGCCTGCTGTAACGACGCACCGGGTGGACCGCGCGCCGCGCGACCGCCCGCACACGTAGGTTCCCGCGGGAACATCGAAACCTTGAGGGAAATCCCGATGTCGAACGTCCTGATCGTCGCCGAGCACCTGGGCGGCCAGCTCAATGCCTCCACCGCCAAGTCCGTCACCGCCGCGCAGGCGCTGTCGCCCGAGTCGATCGACGTGCTCGTGCTCGCCGACGACGCGTCCGTCGTTGCCGCCGAGGCCGCGAAGCTCTCGGGCGTCGCACGCGTGCTCGCCGTCTCGAACCCTGCGAACGCGGCACCGATCGCCCAGGTGCTCGCGCCGCAGGTTGCGCAGCTCGCCGCGAACTACACGCACGTCTTCGGCCCGAGCACCACGTTCGGCAAGGACCTGATGCCCTGCGTGGCCGCGCTGCTGAATGCGCCGCAGGTGTCGGACGCGATGGCCGTCGAAGGCCCGCGCACGTTCAAGCGTCCGATCTACGCCGGAAACGCGATCGTGACCGTCGAGGTGCCGGAAGGCGTGGTGGTCGTCGCGACGATCCGCACCGCCTCGTTCGCCGAGTGCGCACGCGACGGGAATGCCGCGGTCGAGGCCGTGGGCGTCGATGCCGCGCTTCCGACGCACACGCGCTTCGTCGGCCTCGCCGCCGGCTCGAGCGACCGCCCGGACCTGCAGAGCGCCAAGCGCGTCGTCTCCGGCGGCCGGGGCGTCGGCTCCGCGGAGAACTTCCGGATCGTCTACGAGTTCGCCGACAAGATCGGCGCGGCCGTGGGCGCCTCGCGCGCCGCGGTCGACGCCGGCTACTGCCCGAACGAGATGCAGGTCGGCCAGACCGGCAAGATCATCGCACCGGAGCTGTACGTCGCGATCGGCATCTCCGGCGCGATCCAGCACCTAACCGGAATCAAGGACGCGGGCACGATCGTGGCGATCAACAAGGATCCGGATTCGGCGATCTTCGAGATCGCGGATATCGGCCTGGTGGGCGACCTGTTCCAGATCCTGCCCGAACTGCAGGCCGCGCTCTGAGCGCATCCTCCGTGGCTCCCCGCAAGCGTGTAATGCTCGCCTTCGGCACGCGGCCCGAGGCAATCAAGATGGCGCCGGTGGTCGAGGCGCTGAAGGCGTGTCCCGATATCGAGACGATCGTCGCGGTGACGGCGCAGCATCGCCACATGCTCGACCAGGTGCTGGAGCTGTTTCGGATCGTGCCGGACATCGACCTCGACGTAATGGCGCCGAACCAGTCGCTCGCTGGCCTGTTCGGCCGCCTGCTGCAGGGTATGACTGACGCGCTGCAGCGGGCCCGCCCGGATCTCCTTCTCGTCCACGGAGACACCAGCACGACGTTCGCCTCCGCGCTGGCGGCGTTCTACGAACGCGTGCCGGTCGGGCATGTGGAGGCGGGCCTCCGCACCGGGAATATGGAGGCGCCGTGGCCGGAGGAGGCGAACCGTCGTCTGACCGCGCCGCTCGCGCGGCTGCATTTCGCGCCGACCGAGACCGCACGCGCGAACCTGGAAGCAGAGGGCATCCGCGACGGGATCCACGTGACCGGCAATACGGTGATCGATGCGCTGCTGGAGGTCGTCGCCCGCATCCGCGCGGACGCCACTTTGCAGGCGGCGCTCGAGGCGCGCTTTCCTTTCCTCGACCCCGCGCGGCGCCTCGTTCTCGTGACGGGCCACCGGCGCGAGAACTTCGGCGACGGCTTTCAGCAGATCTGCCTCGCGCTCCGCGAGATCGCGTCACGGCCGGACGTGCAGGTCGTCTATCCCGTCCACCTCAATCCGAACGTGCAGGGCCCGGTCAACAGCCTGCTGGCCGACGTGCCGGGCATCCACCTGATCGCGCCGCAGGACTACCTGCCGTTCGTCCACCTGATGGATCGCGCCGAGCTGATCCTCACCGACTCCGGCGGTGTCCAGGAGGAGGCGCCGTCGCTGGGGAAGCCGGTGCTCGTGATGCGCGAGACCACGGAGCGGCCGGAGGCGGTCGAGGCCGGCACGGTACGCTTGGTCGGCACCGATCGGGCGCGGATCGTCGGGGAGACCGGGCGCCTGCTCGACGATCCCGCGGCCTACGCCGAGATGTCCCGCGCCCACAATCCCTACGGCGACGGCCGCGCGGCGCGCCGCATCGCCGATGCGATCCTGCATGCGGGCTGAGCCGCCCTCCGGCGGGCCCGTGGCCGGGCGCCTCAACGGGTTCCGCCTGCCGCCCCGCGGCGATGGCTCGGTGGGCCTCCTGTCTGTGGTCTCGCCGGTATACGGTTGCGCGGGCTGCCTGGAAGAACTCGTCGACCGCATCCGCCAGGGCTGCGCGGGCCTTGCGGATGCCGTCGAGATCATCCTCGTCGACGACGCGAGTCCCGATGGCGCCTGGCCGCGGATCGAGGAGATCTGCGCGTCGAGCGACGACGTCCGCGGTCTGCGCATGTCGCGCAACTTCGGGCAGCACTACGCGATCTCCGCGGGCGTGGAGGCCGCGCGGGGCGACGCGATCGTCGTGCTGGACTGCGACTTGCAGGACCCGCCGGAGGAGATCCCGGCGCTCGTCGCGGCCTGGCGCACAAGCGGCGCCGACGTGGCGATGGCGGCACGCGCCGACCGCAAGGACTCGGCATTCAAGCGCTTCGCGTCCTATGCGTTCTCCCGCGCCCTGAGCCGGCTTACCGGTGTCTCGCATGACCATCGCACCGCGAACTTCGGCGTGTACAGCCGGCGCGCGGTCCAGGCGGTGAACGCGATGCCGGAATACGACCGCTGCTTCCCGCTGATGGTGAAGTGGCTGGGCCTGCCGACCGTGCTCGTGCCCGTGCCCCATGCCGAACGCGCCGAGGGCCGCAGCGGCTATACGCTGCGACGCCTGCTGCGCCTCGCGCTCGGGATCGTGCTGTCGTATTCGGACAAGCCACTGCGGCTGGTGATCCGGGCGGGGCTTCTGCTGGCGATGTTCGCGGTGGTGTTCGCCGGCTGGAGCGTCTACCGCTACCTCAATGGCGACATCGAGGTCGCAGGCTTCACCAGCATCATCGCCTCGATTTGGTTCCTGGGCGGATCGACGGTGTTCTGCATCGGCGTCACCGGGCTGTACCTCGGCCGCCTCTTCAATGCCGCGAAGGGCCGCCCGGCCTACATCGTGAGCGAGGACACAGCGCGCGCATGAAGCCCCGCCTGCAACTTGCCGAGTCGCCGCTCGAGTCCGCACGCCTGGGGCTGCGTGTCGTGCGCGGCAACGCCGAGGCCATGGCCGAGCGCGAGCTGCTCGCCGAGCTGCTCCGGCTCGAGGCCGATGTCGCCATCGTCCGCGGGCCCGCCCCGTTCGCCGGGCATGCGATGCAGCGGTACGGCATGGCCTGCCTGCATGCCGATACGCTGGTCCACTACCGGTGCGACCTGCAGCGCACGCCCCCGGAGGCGCTGCGCAACGCGGACCTGCACTTCTCACGCGCGACCCCGGAGGACCGGGCCGAACTCGAAGTCCTGGTCGCGATGACCTTCGACGGCTATCGCGCCCACTACGACGCCAACGCGCTCTTCGACGCGGAGTGCGTCCTCGCGGGCTACGTCGAATGGGCGCTCGGCTACCTCACCGGCCACGAGGGCGACGGCCGGGAGACTTGGATCGCGCGGCGCGCGGGCCGCACCATTGCCTTCGCGACCTGCCTGGACGACGGCACGAGCGGTGAAGGCGTCCTCTACGGCGTGCATCCCGAGCATGCCGGTGGCGGCGTGTACTCGGACCTGATCCGCCACACGCAGGCGGTGTTCGCGGCGCGCGGTCGCACCGCGATGCGGGTCTCGACGCAGGTGTGGAACTACGCGGTGCAGAAGGTCTGGGCCCGCGAGGGCTTCTGGATGTCGCACGCGCTGGATACGTGGCACGTCAACTCGCTGCTGTCGGCAGGCGAGGTGCTCTGCGACCGCGAGGTCGCGTTCTCGCACGAGCAGGTCGCACGCTTCGCCGAAGTCTCGGGCGATGCCAATCCGCTCCATGTCGACGAGGCCGCCGCGCGCGCCGCCGGCTTCGAGGCGCGCATCAGCCATGGCATGCTCGCCGGGGCCGAGCTCTCGCGGGTGTTCGGCATGGTCGCGCCGGGGCCGGGCACGCTCTTCCTGCGTGCGTCCATGGCGTTCCTGCACCCCGTCTACGCGGGTCGTGCTCACCGGCTCATCATTCGCGCCCAATCCCGCCCGGCCGGGCGCGCACGGCTCGCGGTCTCGCGCCTGCTCGACGCCGAGGGCCGCACGTGCCTGCTGGCCTACTCCGACTTGCTCCAGAAGGCCTGACCATGGGCTACCTGTTCGTCGCGCTCACGGTACTGCTCACGGTCTACGGACAGCTGGTGTTGAAGTGGCAGGTGACGCTCGCGGGCGCACCTCCCGCAGGCGCGTTCGGCAAGCTCGCGTTCCTCGCCCATCTCATGCTCAACCCGTGGGTATTGAGCGGACTGGCGGCCGCGTTCGCCGCATCGCTCTGCTGGATGCTCGCCCTCAGCAAGTTGCCGCTGAGCAGCGCCTATCCGCTGACGGCCTCGAGCTTCATCCTCGTGCTCGCCTTCGGCGCGCTGTTCCTCGGCGAACCGCTTAGCTGGCCGAAGGCGCTCGGCACGGGCCTGGTGGTGCTGGGCGTCGTCGTGCTTGCCACGCGGGCCTGAGCCCACGCTTTCTGCGACCATTGCCGTGCGCGCGGCGGACGAAGGACCTGCAATGGACATCCCTTTCAATCGGCCCTACATGACGGGTCGCGAACTTTCCAACATCGCGCAGGCCCATGCCAACGGGCATCTGTCCGGCGACGGCCCATTCACGCGCTACTGCCACGAGTGGCTCGCCCGCAGCACGGGCGCCCACAAGGCGCTGCTCACCCATTCCTGCACCGCGGCGCTCGAGATGTCGGCCCTGTTGCTCGACCTGGCGCCCGGCGACGAGGTGATCATGCCGTCGTTCACGTTCGTCTCCACCGCCAACGCCTTTGCATTGCGAGGCGCGGTGCCGGTGTTCGTGGACATCCGCCCCGACACGCTGAACATCGACGAGCGGCTGATCGAGGCCGCGATTACATCGCGCACCCGTGCGATATGCGTCGTCCATTACGCGGGCGTGGCCTGCGAGATGGATGCGATCATGGCGATCGCCACGCGGCACGGCCTCAAGGTGGTGGAAGACGCCGCGCAGGCGATCTTCTCGAGCTACCGGGGGCGCCCGCTCGGTACGATCGGCGAGCTCGGTTGCCTGAGCTTCCACGAAACCAAGAACATCATTGCTGGCGAGGGCGGCGCGCTGCTCGCGCGCGATGCCGAATTCGCCGAACGCGCCGAGATCATCCGCGAGAAGGGCACGAACCGGAGCCGCTTTTTCCGCGGCCATGTCGACAAGTACACGTGGGTGGACGTCGGTTCGTCCTATCTGCCCGGCGAGATCACCGCGGCATTCCTCGCCGCTCAGGTCGACGAAGGCGAGCAGATCACCGCGCGCCGGATGGTGATCTGGCAGCGCTACCACGCTTGGGCCGCCGCGTTCGAGGCGGAGGGCATCGTCCGCCGGCCGATCGTCCCGGCCCATTGCGGGCACAACGCGCACATGTACTACCTGCTGCTGCCGTCGCTGGAGGCACGCACGGCTTTCATCGCGTCGATGAAAGCCGCGGGGATCGGCGCCGTCTTCCACTACATCCCGCTGCATTCCTCGCCGTGCGGCCTCAAGGTCGGGCGTACGCATGGTGCACTGGCCGTGACCGACGACATCAGCGACCGCCTCGTGCGCATGCCGTTGTGGGTGGGCCTGGAACCGCATTTCGAACGCGTCGCGGAAGCCGCCGAACTCGCGCTTGGCCGATGCATGGCCTGAGCACCGCGCACCTATACTTTCCTCCCCCGTTCCGGAGCTTACGCATGCGCAAGATCGCCCTGCTCGCCACCTGCATCCTCCTCGCCGCCGGCTGCCAACAGGCGCAGGAGCCCGAGAACCAGCCGGCCCCGACGGCTGCTGCGGCGTCGACCGGCAAGGGGCTTGAGGCGAACGCGGTGGTCGAGGCGCAGCAGATCGGCGCGGCCAAGGTCACGTTCGAACCCTCCGTCTTCGAGGAATGCGCGCCGCCCAAGTTCGTCGTCGCGACCATCAGCTGGGATGCGAATCCCGCCGGCACGAAGCTCGTGGACGTGATGATGATCAATGCCGACGGCACGGAATCGCTGTTCGCGACCGGCGGCCCGAACGGCTCGAAGCAGACCGGTCCGTGGATCGGCCCGAAGGCCGTCGTGGTGCTCCGCGATCACGACAGTGGCGAGGAGGTGGGTCGCGGCATCGCCGGTTCGAAGCCCTGCAGCAGCTGAGCTCGGCGTGAGTCCTAGCGCAAAGCCGCCGCTCCGGGCGTCCGGATGGGCAATCGCGAGCGCGGCCTGCGCGCTCGCCGCGACCGGGGTCGGGCTCACCGACCTCTTGGACTCGCGCACTTTCGACTGGCACCTGGAGCAGACGAGCCTGCGCGACGGGCTCGTCGTCCATGCCGTGTTCGCCCTGTTGATCGCGGCTGCATTGCGCATACCGTCCGTGATCGCGCGCGCGATCGCGGTCGTCCTCCCCGTCGCGCTGCTCCTGCGCATCTACGCGATCGACTTCGCCGCGCTGCTCAGCGGCTACTACGTCCTCGGCCTGTGGTTCGTCGGGGTGGAGGTCGAGCGGCGCACCTCGGCCTCCGTCGATCGCGAGGATCGCGTCCGCCGTGCCGCGATCTTCGCGGTCACGGCCGGGGGGCTCGCCCTCTGGACCGCGGGCGTGCTGGGCGCCGGCTTCGAAGCGTCGAGAGCGCTCGGGCTCGCGGTAGCCCTGCTTGGTTGGACGTCGGCGGTGCTGCGCTGGCGCGCGAACCACTGGAGCATGCCGGTCTTCGCGCGGCCAACGGGCATCATGGCGCTCGCGGCGGGACTGGCGGCGAGCTGCCTGCTGGCGGTCCTGGTGCGCTCGAACAGCGTCCTCTACTACGACTCGATCTGGTACGGCCTGCGCCCGGATCGCGTCCTGTTCGGCACGAACGGGATCTACAGCTTCCTCGGGCTCACGACCCAGGTCCACTACTACCCGAAGCTCTACGAAGTGGCGGTCGCCCCGCTCTATGGCTGGGACGACCTCTCGCCGGTCATCGGGTTCAACGTGTGGACGATGCTCCTGCTCTTCATCGCCCTCAAGGACCTGGCGATCGGCACCGGCGTCGAGCGGGTCCGCGCCAGCGTCATCGCGGTCGCGCTCGCGTGCTTTCCCGCGGTCGCGGGCGTGGCCGAGACCAGCAAGGGCGACATCCTCTGCGCGGCGTTCGTAGTCTTCGCCGCGCGTGCCCTGCAGAAATACGTCGCGCAGCGCGACGACCGGGCCCTTGCCGACGTCTTGTGTTGCGCCCTGATCGCCGCCGCGCTGCGACTGTCGGCCCTCCCCTGGCTTGCCGTGCTGTGTCTGCTGACGCTCGGCGCGATCGCGATCCGGATGCGCCGCGAGGTCGCCGCCGCGTGGGCCTGGCTGCGGGGCCCATCGGGGCTGATGGTGATCGGGGCGCTGTCGCTAGCGGCGCTGGTGCATGCTCGGACGTGGCTCCTCACCGGCACGCCGATCGTCACCAATGCCTCGACACAGTTGCTCCTCGATCGCTGGGGCATGGGCCTGCGCTTCCCGGTCGGTGCGCTGACGGGCGGCGAGCCGCCCGCGGGACTGCGCGGCCTGGCCGACTTCACCGGCATCGCCCTGGCGCCCCACGCCTACACGTTCCACGTGATCAAGTGGCTGGGGGGCCTATGGCTGGGCGCAGCCCTCGTCGGATTGCTCCATGGCCTCGTCGCGGGCCGTGGCGCCTGGTGGCGCGGGAGCGTCATCCCGCTGGCGCTGGGCCTTGCGCTGCCCCTCTTGCTCTGCCTCAACTCGTGGCCCGTCGCAGGTGGCGACGGCAACTACTTCATCGTCCCGGCCGCATGCCTGGCGATCGTCGGCTTCGCCGGCATGTCCCCGAGCCGGATCGCGGACGGCCTCCTGCTCACCGGCGGTGCGCTGGGGCTCTTCGCCTACCTGCTGACATCGAACTGGATCCCGGGAACGGCCCCCTGGCAGCCCCGGTTCGATCGCGATCCGCGGGACCAGCCGGCGCAGATCGGTGCGTACATCGATGAGGCGGGCCTGGGCCGGGTCGCGATGGGCTTCGGACAATGCCATCGGCTGACGCGCGTCGTGGGCCTGCTGCCCGAGAACGGACAGGCGTTCGCCCTGCCGATCCGGTTCGAGCCGCTCGTGGAATGGTCGTGGAACAACCGTGGCGCGTTCCGGTCCGCGGAACGGTTCACGGCGCTGATGCGTGCGACGGGTACGCAGTTCGTCGTCCTCCCGAAGTCAGCTGAGCACGACGTCGCGCGCCTCCGGCCCGAGCTGCACGCGTTCACCGCGCGTGCGATGGAGCAGCTGGTCGCTCAGCGGCGCGCGCGTGTTGCCGGCGATCTCGGCGGCTTCCGGGTGTATCGCTACCTGGAGACGGCGCCACCGCGCGGCTGCCCCAACGCCTAGCGGATGACGTGCGGCCACAGCGAGCGGCCGTGCGGAGCGGTCGTCAGTCGCACGCGGCGAAGGCGCAACGGCGGGCGCCGGATTCAGCCGCCGGCGAGGCGCCGCGCGATCCGGTCCGCGTTCGCCATGATGCTCAGCGTGTGCGCACGCTCGGGCAGCGTCGGCAACGATGCGCCGTCGACCGCATACACACCGGGCAGCGCCGCCACCTGTCCGTCGGTGGCGCATTCGTGGGGCGCCGGGCGCCGCCGCATCGGGAGCGTGGACGCATAGTGGATGTCGGCACCGGGCGCGCCGACGACGAAACTGCTGGGAAGCATCCATGCGCCAGTGCGGCGGAAGCCCACCGCGAGGCGCGACCGCAGCCGCTCCATCACCTGCGGCAGGTCCGGCGCATGGCCGGCCTGCACGTGCAGGTCGCTGCCGCGCAAGGTGAGGCGATGGCGCGACCAAGCCCCCGGCAGGAAGACGTTGCCGACGATCGAGGCCGGCAGCAACGCCCGCAACAACGGGAGTGCCGCCGCGCGCGGCACCGGCATGTGCTCCAAGAACTCGCTCACCGGCAGGCCGGCGGTCGAGAACAGGTTGCCGAAGGCCGGCGCGCCCGCCGGATCGTCGAGCGCGAAGGACAGTTGCGCGAGCCCGAAGGCGCGGTCGTGGCATCGCCCCAGCGCACGCGGCAACGCGAGAAGGAAGGCGGCCATGGGATTGGACTGCAACGCCAGCGCCTGCGGCGGATCCGCCATCGCCGTCAGTGCGAGCCGCGTCGTCGCGAGCGTTCCGGCCGCGAGCAGCACGCGGTCGGCGCGGAGCGACTCGTGGCCGTGCGGGCCGCGTCCCTCCACGCGCCAGCCCGCCCCGTCCCGGACGAGACGCTCCGCGATCCACCCCTCGATGATGTGCACCCCGGGGTCCGCCTGCAGGCGCTGCAGGTCCCAGGCGGCATTCCACGTCGCCCGTCGCGCGCAGCCCCACAGGCACATCCCGCTGAGGTCGCACGACTCGCGGCCGTCGCGCGCCCGTGTCGTGACCGCGACGCGGGCGCGCCCGAGGTACAGCCCCGCGGGCAATGCGCGAGAACGCGCCAGGAGCGAGGCCATCAGCGGATCGAGCGCGACGCCCGGATCGGCCCAGGCATCGATGCCCAGACGGTCCGCGAGGGCGTCGTCGGCGCGTCCGGAAATGCCCATCCGCGTGGCTACCCGCGCGTAGGCCCGTCGCATCGCCGCACGCTCGTCCGCATCCAGGGGCTCGAGATCGCGGTCGTCGAACGCCGCGACGCCGCAGCCCCAGGCATTCGACAGCCCGCCCGCAGCGAGCGCGCCGACGACCTGGAACCCGTCCTCGCCGACGATGCAGTTCTCGCGCGCGTAGTCGCGGAACATGCCCTGGAAGCCCGGGACGCGGAGCTTGGGCGAGTTGCCGGCGGGCGCCGCGAGCGATTCGAAGTCCGCACCGAGCTGCCAGCGCTGCTGGCCTGCGTCCGCGAAGCGCAGGCTCAGCATTTCGCCCGCGGGCGGCCAGGCGACGGGTGCACGGCCGGCGTCGACGAGCCGTACGCCGATCCCGCAGTCGCGTAGCGCGAGCGCGGCGCTCGTACCCGCAGGGCCTGCCCCGATCACGAGCACGTCGGCGCTCACTCGGGCCTCCGTGGCCGCCGTGACAACATGCCTAGCGGCACGAGCACGACGCAGAGGAGCGCCGCGCGCGCAATCTCGACGAACACCTCCCGGCCTCCCGCGCGTCGGCGAATGAAGTGCCCGGCGAGCCGCGGCTGCGTCTCGGCGATGCGCAGCAGGACGCTGGTGCGCGCGGCGGCCGAGCCGGGCCGTCGCCGGTCCGCCGGGCGATCGCGTGCGGCGATGGCGATCCCGGACATCGACCCGATCCCGGGGAGGGCGTCGCTTTCGCCGAGCCGCTCCATCGCACGCACGTACCCGCGCAGCAGGCCTTGCGGCGGCGCGATGCGCAGCGTCGCACGCGTGAGGCGCGCCGCCTCGCGCAGGAGCGCCGCGCGAGGGCGGCCGCTGCGCGCCATGCCGGTCTCCAGCGGCCGCAACGCGATGCCTAGGCGTTCCAGGTCGTCCCGCGCATCGATCGCCGGGACACGCAGCAGCGAGTCCAGGCGCTCGGGCGCCATCCGCGATCCCAGCACCGGCCGCGCGAGCCCGAGCGCGAGGCGCACGGCGGCCACCGGGACCGGCAGCATCACGCGCCGGACGCCGAGGCGCTGCGTGGCGATGCACTGCAGGAGGTCCCCGAATGACACGGGCCCGCCCGCCACGCCGTATAGCTCGGGCGCGACTTCGGCGCGCAACGCGGCGACGATTGCCGCGGCGACGTCGTCGACGTGGACCGGCTGCACATAAGGCGCAGGCCGAAGGTCCGGCAGGACCGGCAGGCGCCGCACGAGCCCGAGCAGGAGGCCGAAGAGACCGGCGGGGGCGCCGCCGTACACCAGCCCCGGCCGGAGCACGACGGCGCCCTGCGCGAGCACGCAGGCCTCGATCGCGGCCTTGGTGCGCCCGTAGGCGGAGGGCGCGTCCGGCGCCGCGACCTGGCTCGACGCGACGACGAGCCGGAGGCCGCGGCTGCGCGCCGCCCCGGCGAGCTCGCGCGCGCGCTCGACCTCGTGCGCCGTGTCACCGTCGCCCTGCGTGTACGCCGCCAAGTGCACGACCGCATCGAGGCCGTCCAGCATTGCGGGATCGATCGGCCGCGCGAGGTCGAACCGGCGATGCTCCCGTGCACCCACGGTGCGCCTGCCGAGCACGACGACCTGCTCGTCGGCGAAGCGCCGCAGCAGGGCGCGCCCGATGTAGCCCGAAGCACCGGTGACGCCGATCCGCATCGGTCAGGAACGCGCCGTGAGGGCGACCCCGAGGACGATGCAGGCGACGCCCGCGAGGTAGCGCATCGAGAGCCGCTCGCCGAAGAGCCAGGCCCCGAGCAGCGGCACCAGCACGAAACCGAGCGCGAAGGCCGGGTAGGCGCGCGAGATCTGCACGTGGCGCAGTGCCCAGATCCAGACTCCCGTCGACAGCGCATACAGCGTAAGCGCGAGCGCGAGCGTCCCGGCGACCGACCAGTCCTGCCACGTCTGCTTCGCGTTGTAGTTGACCGCGACCTGCTTGAACATCACCTGCCCGATCGCGAGCACGACGACGCAGAAGGCCACGGCCGCCTGCGGCAGCATGCTGCGCGGGATCACGGCGCGTTCCGCAGGTGGCAGACGTAGAAGAGGTTGATGTCGGGCAAGGCGACGCGCGCCGGCCACCAGGCCTGGTGGGCAATCTCGAAGTGGTGCCGGATAAACACGACGAGGTTGAAGATCGCATTCACGTGGTCGGCGGCCTGCACGTAGTCGTATGGCAGACCGAGCCGCTCGGCATTTCGCCGCGGGCCGAGGTGCCGGCCCATCCGCCACAGCAGGCCGGGATCGCAGGGCAGCACGATCGACAGGAGGCCGTCGGGCTTCACGACGCGGCTCCATTCGCGCAGCACGGCGACGGGATCGGGGATGTGCTCGAGGACGTGCGTCGCGATCAGGCGGTCGAACGACGCGTCCGGATAGGTGAGCGCGGAGGCGTCCTGCGCCTCGACGACGATCCGTCCCGCACGGATCTCGTCCGCATAGCGCTCGCGGGAAACCTGCAGCATCGTCTCGCTGCCGTCGGTCAGCAGGTATTCCCGCGGCTTCTCGCGCAGGTAGCGGTAATGGTGGCCCGAGCCGGCGCCGACCTCAAGCACGCGGTCGTCGCGATGGCCGCGCGGAAGCGCGTCCTCGAGAAGGCGGTGGCTCTTCTGCAGGAGGCGGCCCGACAGCGTGCGGTCGACGTTGTTCTGCTCGTAGCCCTGGACGTAGAGCTCGTGGTAATCGGGTGCGGGCTTCATACGGAAGTCTCGGAGTTAACAGGCGTGGGGCGTACAGCGCCGCTGAAGCGCGCCAGCCGCCGGTGGATCGGGCGCCGGGGCACGGCCGCCACATCGTAGGCCACGAAGGCGAGCAGGAACTGCAGGCCCGACAGCACCGCGAGCGCGGCGATGATGGCCGTGCCTGCGGATGCCGGTACGCCGAGCCGCTCGGATTCGAGCCACTTCAGCGCACCGAAGACGGCGCCGAAGGCCAGCAGGCCCAGCCCGACGACCAGTTCGATGGAGGCGAACGACAGGTCGCGGAGGAAGTAATTGTAGGCGATGCGCTTGCCGGCATTCCGGACGTGCTTGGCGAGGAACTCGCCCATCACCTGGCCCACGCGCAGGCTGCTCTTCTCGTCGCCGTAGAGCGCGTCCATCGGCATGTCCAGCACGGCCGCCCGCAGGGTGTTGAGGCGGAACAGCATGTCGGTCTCGAAGAAGTAGCGTCGGCTGATCCGGTCGAAGGGCAGCCGCGCGGCGACGGCGGCATGGATCGCGGTCAACCCGTTTGTGGGATCGAAGATGTCCCAGTAGCCCGTGGACGCCTTCGACATGAACGACAGGGCCAGATTTCCGAACCGGCGGACTGCGGGCATGCGGCCGATGTGGCGCAGGTCGAAGAAGCGATTGCCCTTCACGTAGTCCGCCTCGCCGGCGACGATCGGCGCGACCAGCGCTGGCACCAGGCGCGGATCCATCTGGCCGTCGCCGTCGAGCTTGACGATGACATCGAAGCCGTCGTCGATCGCGGCGGCGTAACCGGTCATCACGGCGCCGCCGACACCCTGGTTGCGCGCATTCCGCAGGACGCGGACGCGCGTGTCGTCCACGCGGCTCTCGACGAGGCTCCCGCTGTCCTCGGGGCAGGCGTCGTCGACGACATAGATGCCCTGGCACTCGGGACCGATCGCGGCGACGACGTCGAGGACATGCGCGCGCACCCGGTAGGCGGGGATCACGACAGCGATCCGCGGCGGCGCCGCGGTGTCAATACGCAGGCTCATTCGCGCAGGCTCACGGAGTCGACCTCCACCACGACCCCGGGATCGTGGCCGATGGCATAGGCGATGCCGATCTCGGCCTCGGGGGGCGCGACGAGGTCGAGCGTGGCCGGCGTCCAGCCGGCCCGGCACATAGGCGTGTCGATCACCGGCTCGATGATGCTGCCGTCGCCCCGCAGCCAGTTGATCTGGGCGCGGAACCGGCCCGGAGCACCCACGCATCGGGCGACGATCCGGTACCGGTAGGCCGTGCCTCCCGACACCCGAACGCCCTGCGAGAAGGCACGCACGGCATCGACGCGCATCCGGCCCTGGTCCCGATCCCAGTCGCCGGACCCCGACCACGCGGCGGCCTGGCCGGTCAGCTCAGGATCGCGAAGGCGCTCGACGGCGAAGGTGCTCTGCGAAACCCGCGCGTGCATGCCCTGCAGCGTGCCGGGCCGCACCCGATACAGGCGCGCCGTGCCGACCACCGTATCCGGCGCGCCAAGCGTGCCCATCGCACTGCAGAGCACCGTCGTGCAGGGATCCACGTCGGCGGCGAGCACGACGCCGTCGATGTCGCGCTTCGCGATCCACGCATCGAGTTCGCGCCGGGTCTGCAATGCCGACCAGCCCGTGTATTGGTGCCAGTTGCTCGCGCTCACGTGGGCCCGCAGGCCCGGGTAGAAGCCACGGCCGATCCACAGCACGTTGCGCAGCCCTAGCGCATTGGACCGCTCGACGAGCGCCGCCTCGGGGCGCATGCGGCGCACGAGGTCGGCATACGCGTCGCGATCGAAGGGGCCGGCCGGCGGCGGCGCGCGATACCACCAGCCCGAGTCGGCGAAGAAGGCCAGGCCGAGCAGGCCCGTCGCCAGCGTCGTCGCCGTCGCGGCGACACGCAACGGGCGGGCGATGCGGGCGAGCCCGCCGGCAACGAGTATTGCCCAGACCGGGAATACCGGCGCGACGTAGCGCACGTAGGCAGTGAATACGAAGCAGAGCGCGACGAAGGCGAGCGATACGAGCACAACGCCGCGCGTCCACCCGCGACCCACGACGGCGGCCGCGAGAAGTCCCGCCGGGAGCAATGCGAGCCATGCGAAACCGAAGGAGCCGGGCTCGGCCTCGAGGTACCTGTTGGTGTGGAACGTCAGGTCGTACAGCGTCCGCAGATCGATGCCTTCGCGGAAGGGCGTTTCGAACGGCGCGTGCGGGGGAAAAAGCGGCGAGCGGAAGACATCATTGAAGAAGGGGAACACCGGGTTTCCCGTCTCGATCCACGCGCTCGCGTACGGCCAGAAGCCGACGACGCTGGCCACCGCGGCGACGCTTGCGAAGGCGCGCGGGGAAAGCGTCCCGCGTCGCCAGCCGATGAACACGAACCATGCGACGAGTGGCGCCCAGAATGCGGTGATCACCTTCGCGGCGAGCGCGGCGCCGACCAGCAGCCCGGCGGCGGCGTAGGGTCGGTTCGTTGCAACGCGCCGGCGTTGCAGGTGCCCGAGCAGGACCACGGCAGCGGTCCACCAGAGCATCCAGATGTTCTCGACGAATGCCGTCGTCGACAGCAGGTACAGCAGCGGGAAGGTGCCGAGCAGCGCGGCCGCGATCGCACCGGCGCGGCGTCCGGCCCACTGCCGTGCGGCCCCGGCCGCCAGCATCAGCGCGAAGGCATCGCCGCACCAGTTCAACAGTCGTACCGCCGCCTCGCCACCGAGGGGATAGACGACCGCATAGAGCCAGTTCACCGCGAGCGGCATCCAGCCCCAGATGAACTCGGCATCCGCCGGTCGCCATACATGGTCGCGCGCCACGATGGCCGGCATGGTGAGGTGCATGCCCAGCGCGTCCACCCCGAGCTCGGGAGCGAGTGCGACGACGAACCGCGTCCCGAGGCCGATGCCCGCCAACGCCCACAACGCGAGGTCGAGGCCGCGGCTCCGGAGCGCCGCGCGCGTCGCAAGCTGCGCCAGGGCCGTCCAGCCGGCACGCGTCGCGGGCGTCCGGAGGACGAACGGCGCCAGCGCGAGCACCACGTAGACCGCGGGATAGTGGACGGGCAGCCGGCCGAGCGCCTGGACTACGGCGGAGAACGCCGCGAGTCCCACGGCGAGGCCCACGGCGACGCGCAGGCCCGCGCCCCAGCGCAGCGGCGCGAGCAGGAGGAAGCCAACCTGTAGCGAGGCCGAGAGCACCAGAAGCACCGCGGCGACGGCGCCGGGACCGACCCCCGAGACCGCCAGCACCAGCCCCCCGGCGAGCAGGCACGGGACTGTCCCGATCCGCAGCGTGCGCGCGACGAACGGCACGGCCGCGAGCATCATCGCGACCATCGCGAGCGTCTTCAAGCCGTCGGCCTGCCAGCCGGGCTGCAAGGACGCATGGTTGATCGCGATGCCTGCAACAAGCGCGACGCTCCCCGCCGCGAGTGCGAGCGCGGTCGCGAGCAGCGTCCCCCTCGACATGACCGATGCGTTCATTCGTGCTTCTCCACGGTGCAACTCCGTCTCTGGTTCATACGCGCGGGTTCATGCGCGCGCGAGGATCACGACCGACATGTCCGGCGACGGCCAGTGGATGCCCCAGCGCGGCTCGGCCTCGGCATGGAAGGTCACCTGCGAGAACCCCGCACGCTGGAACTCGCGCACGAGCGAACCACGCGAGAACAGGCGCATCTCGAGCGTCGAGCCTGGACCGCCGTGAAAGACGAGGTCGCCGAAGGATTCCACGACGCCGTCGCTCCGCGTGTTGACGAGGCGGTACTCGCCCGCCTCGCACTCGATCCGGAAGTCGTGGAGCATCGGGAAATGCTCGACGGCGTCGCCGTCGCCCGGCACGAAGGGCACCGAGAAGATGAAGGCGCCCCCCGGGCGCAGAAGCCTGCGCGCGCCCTCGAACGCGCGCGACACCGGCGCGAGCACGTGCTCGAACACGTCAGTCGCGATGAGGAAATCCGCGCTTCCCGCGAGTTCGTCGGGGACCGCGGTGATGTCGAGCCGCGGGGCCGTGTGATAGAACGTGTTGAGGTAGGCGAAGCGACGCGCGAGCGGCTTCGCATAGACCGCCCAGTCGCTCAGACCGAGCCCGTAGATGTCGGGTCGGACCGGGAACTCGTCGAGCGGCATCGACTCCTCGAACAGCGCGAGCGACAGCAGGTGCACGATCGCGCGCAGCCGCACGCTCGAGCCGCAGCCAACGCACGACGCGTCCTCGCGACCGATGCGCGCCGGATCGCAGGTGTTCCCGTGGCCGCAGATGTTGCAGCAGAACGTCGACAGGCCCTCGGCCCGGTGCTTCGCCTCGGCGGAATGCATGCTCACGTCCTGTAGCTGTGCGGTGTCCAGGGGCCCCACTTCGCCTCGTACAGGGCCTTGTTCCGCTCGAACAGCGCCTGCTTCTTCTCCGCCTTGAGCTGGTCGAAGCTCGCCGAGAGGTGGTGGTGCACGAAGACGTCCTCGGCGCAGCCGGAATACCAGCCCGCATCGGCGACGCGCCGGCAGTAGTCGTCGTCCTCGAAGAAGCCCATGCCGAACTGCTCGTCGAGCCCGCCGACGGCCTCGTAGACGCACCGGCTCATCATCACGCAGAAGAACGCGACGACCGGTATCCGCCGCAGCTCGCCCGGATGCGCCCGCGTGTGGCGCGCGGCGGCGTGGATCATGCCCGCCATGTCGCCGTAGCCGATCTCGATGCGCGCCTCGTTGCCGATGTTGTTCGTCACCGGCCCCACCAGCCCGAGGTCCGGCCGCCGGCGCAGGTGACCGAGCAGCGTGCGCACCCAGCCAGGGGTGACGTAGGTGTCGTTGTTCAGCAGCACGAGGTAGTCGCCGGTGGCGGCTTCGAGGCCACGGTTGTTGCCCGCCGAGAAGCCGAGGTTCTCGTCGTTGAGCACGATGCGTCGGTTCGGGCCCTTGGTGACCCATTCGCGCAGGTAGTCCTGCGTGCCGTCGCTCGAGGCATTGTCGACGACGATCACTTCGAGGTTCGGGTAATCGCTGTAGGCCTCGACGCTGAACAGGCAGGCATCGGTGAAGGCGAGGTTGTTGTAGGTCAGCACGATGACGCTGACCTTCGGCTCGTCGATGCCGGCGACGACGCGGTCGAGCTGCTCGGCGCGGTGCGCCCACGTCTGCTGGGCAGCGAAGGCCCGTCGGGCGTCGACGACCTCGGTCGTCGCCGGCGTCGAGAGGGCCTCGCCGACCCGATCGGCGAACTCGGGCGGCGTGCGCGCGGTCGCGATCAGGCCCTCGAACTGGCTCATCTCCGGCAGCTCGGTGGCGACCACCGCCTTGCCGGCGCTCAGGTACTCGTAGACCTTGACCGGATTGGTGGCGAGCGTGAGCGGCAGCACGCGGAACGGCAGCAGGCAGACGTCGAAGCCGTGGAGCCAGTAGGGCAGCTGCGTGTACGGCACCTCGCCGATGAAGCGGATGTTGTCGAGGCCGTCGAGTTGCGCGGCGACCCCGGCGGTGTCGGCACCGACCAGGACGAGCGCGCAGTCGGCATGGCGCTCGGCGATCGCGCGGATCACCTGGACGTCGAACCATTCGGCGATCGCGCCGATGTAGCCGATGACGCGACGGCCCTGCGGGTCGCGGTAGACCTCCGCCGGCGCTTCGCGGAAATGCTCGAAGTCGGTGGCATTGCGGATCAGCGCCGTGGCACGGCAGCGGCCCGCGAGCTCCTCCTCGAGCCAGGACGACGTCACCACGACCACGTCCGACCGCGACGCCAGCGCTTCCTCGGCAGCGAGCACTTCCGGCTTGTTGTCGCCGAAGCCGGCGTGGTGGTCCATGCAGTCGTAGACGAGTCTCGCGTTGGGCACGCACTGCGCGAGCTCGGTCCAGTACGGATGCTGCACGATGCTGACCGAGCGGCAGGTCGACGCCCAGCCGAGCAGGCGCGCGAGGCTTGCCGCAAGCGCGTCGCGATCCGCCTCGCCGGGCTGCGCGGCATAGATCGAGGGCGCGCCGGGCACGTTGAGGTGGATCTGGACGAGGCGGCCGGACCCGTCGAGGTCGTCGACGGAGAAGCCGGGCTCGGCCGCGTCGACGAAGTTGTTCGACATGTAGAAGACACGGTGGCCCTTGCCCGCGAGCGCGCGCGCCAAGTGCTGCGGACGCTGCGTGCGGAAGTGCCAGTCGATGACGGCCCACACGAAGACGTCCGGCAGCGCGTCGGCGGCGCACAGCGCCGGAAGCCCCTGCGGCTCGACCGTGATTGACGGAAGCAGGTGCGGCGCCGTGTCGTCGGGCTGCAGCTTGCGGGCGAGCGCGGTGCGCGTACCCGCGGGCAACGGTACGGCCTGGGAGCCACCGAGCCAGCGACCGAAGGCGGCGCGTTCGGACGGCCCGAACCCGTGGGTGAGCAGCCGGCGTGCGAAGCGCAGCGGCTTGGTCAGGCGCCAGCTCGAGCTGGCGAGCACCTCGCCGAGCTGCTGCGCATCGGCGCGCAGTCGCACGAGCTCGGCCTGGTCGCGCGACCGCGCCGCCTCGAGCTCGGCGACGCTGCGCCGGCTGCGTTCGAGGTCCGCATCGCGCGACGCGAGATGATCCTGCAGCGTACGCATTTCGCCCTGCACGTCGGCGAGCGCCGCGCGCAGGCGCTCGGCCTCGCCCTCGGCGCGGATGCGGTCCTCACGCGAGACCGCCATCAGTGCTTCCATGCGCACGCGATCCTCGCGCGACGCGTGCGCGTCGAGCTCGGCGCGCTGGCGCTGCTGGCGGGCATCGTCGAGCGCAGCGGAGAGCTGCGCGATCTGCCCCTGCAGCTCGCCCGCGGTGCGCAGCAGTTCGCCGTGCGCCGCCTGCATGCGGCCGATGTCGCCACTGATCGCCTGCGAAAGACGCGTTTCCATGCCGGTGACCGCCTCGGTCAGCGACTCCATCGCCTGCCGCTGCTCGGTGGCGTCCCCCCAGGCCTGCGCGGCCCAGCGGCTGAACTGCTCGGCCCGGTTCGCGCGCTCGAGCAGCGCGTCGCGCTCATGCTGGAGCACGGTGGACGTGGCGAGCATCGAGCCGTGCTCGTCCTGCATGCGCACGAGGTCGTCGCTGATCGCACGCACGAGGTCGGCGTGCATGGTCTCGAGGCGCCGCTCGATGGCGCGCGTGTCGAGGGTGACGCGGCGCGGCTCAGCACCTGCATCGCCCGGCCTCTCGTCCGCGGCGATATGCAGCGCGGCGAGCGGCAGGCGGATCGCCTCGAGCTCCTCGGGGCGCGCATAGATCGCCAGGATCTGCTCGCCCGGCCACAGCGCCGGATCGACCTGTGCGGCATCGATCACGCTCGAATGCACGAGCACCCAGCCGGCGCGCATCGCGGGCATGGTGTCGGGCGCGAAGCCCGCGAAGTGTTCGGGGTGACGATCGACCTCGCGGTACGGCAGCATCAGCGCAACATAGCGCCGTGCGAAGCCGGCAATGCGGTCGAAGACCGACCACGGCTCGTGGAAGTGCTCGAGCGTGTTCGAGGAGAACACGACGTCGAACAGCGGCTCGGGCTCGCGCGAGAGCCAGTCGGTGGCCTCGAAGCGGACGTTGGGAAACTTCGCCTGCGCGCGTGCGATCGCCTCGGCCGAGAAGTCGATGCCGGTGACCGGCACGGCGAGCGCCTCCGCGAGCAGCGCGGCGCCCTCGCCCTCCGCGCAGCCCCAGTCGCAGACGTCGAGGCGCCCGGAGCGCACGCGCGCCTTGAACCAGCCCGGCATCGCGTCGATCGCCAGCAAGGCGAAGAATCGCGTCTGCGCGGGCCCTTCGTTCTGCGTCCAGTCGGTCTGGAACCGGGTGTTCCAGTAGTCGCGGCTGTTGATGCTCATCGATCCTTCCAGGTCAGTCGACCGCGTGCAGCCCCTGCTCGACCGGCAGGACGATCCTGCCATGGACGATGCGGCTGAATACGGTGGAGAAATAGCGCGCGCCTTCGATGTAGTCGAAGTAGTCGATCACCGGGCCGCGGCGGTCCTCGAGTGCGACCACCAGCAGGTAGTCGCCAGGGGCCAGCATGTTGCGCCATGCGAAGCGGGCTTCGAAGACCTCACCGGCCGCCGGCACCGGACAGGGCCGGATCGCGTCGAGCGTGGTCGAGACGAAGAGGTCGGTGCCGTTGGTGTCCTTGATCGAGAACGCGACCGCGAGGCGCTCGCGCGCCGCATCCGACGGCGCACGGAAGCGCACGCGCAGCTCCAGCCGCGCGTCGTCCTGCACCAGTTCCGCCGGGCGGCCGTCCTCGTCCACCAGCGCGACGTCGAGGATGCTGCCGACATGGCTGCCCCAGCGCACCAGCGGATGGTGCGCGCGCGCGGGCGTGTCGGCCGGCACGTCCGCACCGGCGGACGGCGGCGCGTCGAAGGCTGGTGGATCGGGTGGCGCGTCGCCGCTGCCGAACAGCGCTTCCATGTAGCGCGAGGTCACGGTGAGCACGTCGCCGAGCATCCGCACGCGTCCGCCCTCGAGCCACAGCACGCGGTCGCACAACTGGCGCACGGCGCCGACGTCATGGCTCACGAACAGGATCGTGACGCCGCACGCCTTCATGGCGCGGATGCGCTCCATGCACTTGGCCTGGAAGCGCGCGTCGCCGACGGCGAGCGCCTCGTCGATCACCAGCACGGCAGGGTCGACGTGGATCGCGACGGAAAACGCGAGGCGCACGTACATGCCGGTCGAATACGTCTTGACCGGCTGTTCGATGAAGTCGCCGAGTTCGGAGAACTCGACCACGCGGTCGATCACCGCATCGATCTCCGACGAGGTGAGCCCGAGGATCGCGGCATTCAGGCGCGCGTTCTCGCGGCCGGTGAACTCCGGGTTGAAGCCGGCCCCGAGCTCGAGCAGCGCGGCGAGCTTGCCCGCGACCGCGATGCGCCCCTCGCTCGGCTGCAGCACGCCCGAAAGCATCTGCAGCAGCGTCGACTTGCCCGCGCCGTTTCGGCCGACGATGCCGAGCGTCTCGCCGGGCATCACCTCGAACGAGCAATTCCGTAGCGCCCAGAACTCGCGGCCGTGGCGGACGCCGCCGAACAATGCATCGAGCAGGCGCTTGTACGGCTGCGTATAGGCGACGTAGGCCTTGCCCGCCTCGACGACCTCGATCACAGGACGCATCGCCTCACAGGACATCGGCGAAGCCCCGCTTCGTGCGCTGGAAGAAGACGTGGCAGAGCCACGCATAGCCCGCCGCGATCGCGGTGTAGCGCAGGTAACGCAGCCAGTCCATCGCGCCGCCCCAGAGCAGCAGCTCGCGCGACTGTTCGATCAGGTAGGTCAGCGGATTGGCGGCGACGATCGCGGCGAACGTCGGCGGCAGGCCTTCGGCGGGAAAGAACACTGGCGAGGTGAACAGGAAGATCGTCGCGAGGAAGCCCACCACCTGCGCCACGTCGCGGAAATACACCGAGAGCGTGGACAACAGCCACGCGGTGCCCGCCGCGGCGAGCAGCATCGGCACGAGCAGCAGCGGCCACAGCCAGAGCGTCGACGAGACGCCCGCGCCCATCGCGAGCATCACCGCGAGCAGCACCAGCACGCTCACGAGGGAATGGAACAGCGAGGCGAGCACGTTCACCCACGGCAGGATGTCGAGGGGGAACACGACCTTCTTGACGAAGTTCGGATTCGCGACCAGCACGCCCGCCCCGCGAACGGCCGACTCGGCGAAGAAGCCGTGCACGATCAGCCCGACGAACGCGGCCGAGGCGAAGGCGAGCTTTCCGCCCTCGCGCACGCCCCATCGCGCCTGGAACACCTCGGTGAAGAACAGCGTGTAGACGCCGAGCAGCAGCAGCGGCGTCAGGAACGACCAGGTGAGCCCCAGCACGGAACCGCGATAGCGGCCCAGGACCTCGCGCTTGGCCAGCTCCCGCGACAGGCCGCGGTAGGTCCACAACGACTTCAGCATGGGCGCGGGATCAGGCGAGCGCGCGTTCGATGTCGGCGCGCAGGTCCGCGAGGTCCTCGACGCCGACGCTCAGCCGCACCAGGTGGTCGGCGATGCCGAGCTGCGCGCGTCGCTCCTGCGGCACCGAGGCATGCGTCATGATCGCCGGGTGGTTGACCAGGCTCTCCACGCCGCCGAGCGACTCCGCCAGCGCGAATACACGCAGGCGCTCGCAGAAGCGCTTCGAGGCGTCGGCCCCGCCACGGACATAGATCGAGATCATGCCGCCGAAGCCGGTCATCTGCCGCTGCGCGAGCGCATGCTGCGGATGCGAGGCGAGCCCCGGATAGATCACCTTCTCGATCGCCGGATGCGTCTGGAGCCACTGCGCGAGCGCCATCGCGTTCTCGCAGTGCGCGCGCATGCGCAGGTGCAGCGTCTTGAGGCCACGCAGCGCGAGGAAGCTGTCGAACGGGCCCTGCACGCCGCCGACGGCGTTCTGCAGGAACGTCATCTGCTCGGCGATCGCGGCATCGTCCCCCACGACGGCCATGCCGCCGACCATGTCGGAATGGCCGTTGAGGTACTTCGTCGCCGAATGCATGACGATGTGCGCGCCAAGCTCGAGCGGGCGCTGGATGATCGGCGAGCAGAACGTGTTGTCGACGACCACGATGAGCCCGCGCGCGCGCGCGATGTCGGCGATCGCGCGGATGTCGACGAGCTTGAGCAGCGGATTGGTCGGCGTCTCGATCCATACCATCCTCGTCTCGGGACGGATCGCTGCCTCGAACGCGGCGGGGTCGGTAAGGTCGACCCAGCTGAAGTCGAGCCCGGCGCTGCGACGGCGCACGCGCTCGAACAGGCGGTAGGTGCCGCCGTAGACGTCGTCCATCGCGATCACATGGCTGCCGGTGTCGAGCAGCTCGAGGATCGTCGACGTCGCCGCCAGCCCGGAGGCGAATGCGAAGCCGCGCGTACCACCCTCGAGCGCCGCCACGCAGCCTTCGTAGGCGAAGCGCGTGGGATTGTGGCTGCGCGAGTATTCGAAGCCCTGGTGCTCGCCGGGGCTGCGCTGCACGTAGGTCGAGGTCGCATAGATCGGCGTCATCACCGCGCCCGTGCTGGGGTCGGGCGACTGGCCGGCATGGATCGCGAGGGTGCCGAGGCCGGCGCGGGGCATGTCGTCGGAGGTGTGCATCGGCCAGGTCCATGGAATCGGGCCCGGATTCTACCCGGCCGGGCCGTAAGCGGCCGGAAAGGCGCGCTGGCCTGAACGCCGGTGGTCGCTTGCCGGCCCCCGACTCGTCGAACCGGTGCGCGTGCGCGGGCGGCGCTCCCCGGCCGCCACTGTGCGTCGCTGACGGAATGAGCGCCTAGAAGGACTGCGTGGCGACGAGCGATTGCCGTGCGGCTGCCGGCATCCGCCTGATCCGCAGCGGGCGGAGCGTGGGCTACCCGCGGGCCCGTCGCCCATCCGCCGTCGTCACTGCACCCGCCGCCGCAGGAAGTTCAGCAGGTCGATCCGCGTGATGAGCCCAAGGAAGCGCCCCCCGTCCATCACGATCGCCACGTGCCCGCGGTCGAACACCGGCAGTAGCGCCTCGATCGGCGAGCGCACGTCGACCTTGTCGAGCTTGCTCACCATCGCGGTCGAGACCGCATCGCGGAAGCGCTGCTCGTCGCCATAGACGTGCAGCAGGATGTCGGACTCGTCGACGATGCCGATCAGTTCCTCGCCGTCCATCACCGGCAGCTGCGAGACGTCGTAGAGCTTCATGCGCTGGTAGGCGGTGACCAGCAGGTCCTTCGGGCCGACCACGACCGTGTCGCGCTGCGAGTACGGGCGCAGGATGAGATCGCGCAGGTCGCCGGTCTGCTCGCGCTGGATGAAGCCGTTGTCGAGCATCCAGTAGTCGTTGTACATCTTCGACAGGTACTTGTTGCCCGTGTCGCAGACGAAGACCAGCACCTTCTTCGGCGTCGTCTGCTCGCGGCAGTAGCGCAGCGCCGCGGCGAGCAGCGTGCCGGTCGAGGAGCCGCCGAGGATGCCTTCCTTTTCAAGCAGCTCGCGAGCGGTGAGGAAGCTCTCCTTGTCGGAGATCGCATAGGCCTTCCTGACGCGCGAGAAGTCGGAGATACCCGGCAGGAAGTCCTCGCCGATGCCCTCGACCATCCAGCTGCCGCTCTTCTCCGACAGCGTGCCGCGGTTGATGTACTCCTCGAGGATCGAGCCGACCGGGTCCGCCAGCACGAGCTCGGTCTGCGGCGACATCGAACCGAAGCAGCGCGACAGGCCGGTCATCGTGCCGGAGCTCCCGCAGCCGAACACGATCGCATCGAGCCCACCGACCTCCGCCATCTGCTCGAGGATCTCCGGGCCCGTGCCGAACTCGTGCGCGGCCGGGTTGTCGGCGTTGCCGAACTGGTTGATGAAATACGCGCCCGGGGTCTCGCGCGCGATGCGCTCGGCCATGTCCTGGTAGTAATCCGGATGGCCCTTGGCGACATCGGAGCGCGTCAGCACCACCTGCGCGCCCATCGCCTTGAGGTTGAAGATCTTCTCGCGGCTCATCTTGTCCGGCACGACGAGCAGCAGCTTGTAGCCCTTCTGCTGGGCGACGAGCGCGAGGCCGATGCCGGTGTTGCCCGCCGTGCCCTCGACGAGCGTGTCGCCGGGCTCGATGTCGCCGCGCTTCTCGGCGGCTTCGATCATCGCCAGCCCGATGCGGTCCTTGATGGATCCACCGGGGTTCTGGCTCTCGAGCTTGAAGTAGAGCTCGCAGACGCCGGTGTCGAGGCGCTGCGCCTTCACGATCGGCGTGCGGCCGATCAGCTCGAGAACGGAATGGTGCAGGGGCATGGCGGATCCGTACTGCCGGGTGATCGCGCCATTCTAGCGGCCCGCACCGCGTGACCCGGCCGGCCGCCCGGCGGCCGTCGCCACGCGGCCGCGGCGACGGCATCCGGAAACCTGCACCTGCTCAGTGCGTGGTGAGCGTATCGGCCATGCGGACCAGGCGGTCCTTGGCGTGCAGCTTCTCGCGTTTCATGCGGACCAGCTCGAGATCGTCCACGGGATTGACGCCCAGCTCGGCGTTCATGACGCGTCGATCGAGTTCCTGGTGGTGCTGATAGAGCTGCCGGAACTCGTTGTTCGACTTGAGCAGCGACTCGACCTCGTTTGCGGACCGTTCTTCGAACATGCAGACCTCCTCGACACGTGCGGCATCGCCGGCATCGACCGCCGGAGACGGTGATGGACCGAGTCGCGCGTCCGCGGACTGCTGCCGGCGGAGAGCGACCCGGCGTCTGACGGCAGGACCGTCGACCTCGAACCTACTCCGCGTGCCGCAGGGCGGCAAGCGACGGTGACGCCATGCCGACGGCCGGCGTGCCGAGGTCTGAAGACCGCGGCAAGGCCACGTTAAGTGCCTGATAAATCGGCTACATGAGGCTGACCGAGATCTCGACGCGTCGGTTCTTCGCACGGCCGGCGGCGCTGCCGTTGTCGGCGATCGGCGCGGCGGCGCCGCGGCCGGCCGCCTCGACGAGGCTGCGGTCGACGCCCGCTGCGACGAGCGCCTGGCGCACCGCATCGGCGCGACGCTGCGAAAGGGCCTGATTGGCCGCCGGGTCACCCTGGCTGTCGGTGTGGCCCTCGATCCGGATCCCGGCCGGCCGGGCGATCGCGAGGTAGGCGGCGAGTGCCTTGAGGCTGCCGGTCGCGCCCGAGGTGAGGCTCGCCTGCCCGGAGGCGAAGGCATCGCCCGCGAGCGTGTAGACCTCGCTCCCCGCGGCGCGCTTGGCGGGCGGGAGCTTCGCGCCGGTGACCAGCTCGGCTTCCTCGCGGGCGAGCGCGAGCTCGCGGTCGCGGGCCGCGCCGACCTTCGCCGCCTGTTGCGCCGTGGCGGCCTGCTCGGCCTGCTGGCGTGCCTGTTCTTCGGCGAGTGCGGCCTGGCGCATGCGCTCGGCTTCTTCCTCGCGCCGCCGCGCCTCGAGCCGCAGCCGCTCGGCCTCGGCGCGGGCCTCGGCGGCCTCGCGACGCGTGGCCTCGAGCTGCAGGTCGCGGGCCTCGCGCTCCAGCCGCTCGGCATCGCGCTCGACCGCCTGCGCATAAGCCGCGGCCTCGGCGGCGAGGACCCGGCGCTCGGCGAGGGCCTCGGCCTCGGGGCGCTGGCGGCTCTTGGCCACCGCGACCGCGGCGACGGCCTGCTGTGCCTGCAGCCGCTCGACCGCGGCAAGACCGCCGAGTCGGGGATCGGCCGCCAACGCCTGCAGTCGCGCGGCGTGGTTACCGGCGACCGACACCGGCGGGGCCGGCACCGCGACGCCGGCGTCCGCGTCCATGCCGAGCCGCTGCTGCAGCTCGACCACCTCCGCGCGACGCTGCGCCTGCATCGCGCTGGCGCTGGCGACGCGGCTGCGCGCATGCGCGAGGTCGGCATCGGCCGCCGCGAGCAGCGCGAGGCGGCGCGCCTCGTCCTCGTCGCCCGCCGACATCGCGGCCTGCGCGCGCGACAGCGCGGAACGCGCCGCCGCGAACTCGGCGGCGGCGTACTGCTCGGCATCGGCCGTGGCCGCGCGCGAGACCGACTGCTCGGCCGCCGCGAGCTCGCCCGTGGGCGGCGGCAGGCTCGCGCACGCGGCGAGCGTGGAAGCGAGAACGGTGACAAGGAGCGTCTTGCGCAACTGTGCGAAGCTTGGGGGCATGAGGGTCCGGACCAGAGCGTGGGGACGCGAGGTCATTGTGGCCACGCCGGCTGTACCGGCGCAAACCCCTGGCGCATCCAAGGAGACTGCATGGACATCGGCTACTTCCTGAAGCTGATGACGGAGAAGAACGCGTCGGACATGTTCCTGACGACGGGCGCGCCCGTGTACATCAAGGTCGAGGGCAAGCTGCAGCCGCTCGGCAATACCGGGCTTCCGTCGGGCATGGTGAAAAAGATCGCCTACTCGCTGATGGACGAGGGCCAGGTCCCGGAGTTCGAGAAGAACCTCGAGCTCAACATGGCCTATGCGGTACCGGACTCCGGCCGCTTCCGCGTCAACGTCTTCAAGCAGCGCGGCGAGGTCGGCATGGTGATCCGCGCGATCAAGAGCGAGATCCCGACGATCGAGGAGCTGCAGCTGCCGCAGGTGCTCAAGGACATCATCATGTCCCCGCGCGGGCTCGTGCTGATCGTCGGCTCCACCGGCTCGGGCAAGTCGACCACGCTCGCCTCGATGATCGACTACCGCAATTCCAACCAGACCGGGCACATCCTCACCATCGAGGATCCGATCGAGTTCCTGCACAAGCACAAGAAGTCGATCGTGAACCAGCGCGAGGTCGGGCTGGACACGCACACGTTCCACAACGCGCTGAAGAACGCGATGCGCGAAGCGCCCGACGTCATCCTGATCGGCGAGATCCTGGATGCGACCACGATGGAGGCGGCGATCGCCTTCGCCGAGACCGGCCACCTGTGCTTGGCGACGCTGCATTCGAACAATGCCGACCAGACGCTCGAGCGCATCCTCAACTTCTTCCCGGAAGCCGCGCACAAGAACGTGCTGATGAACCTCGCGCTGAACCTGCGCGCGGTGCTCAGCCAGCGCCTGGTGGTGGGCGTCGACGGCCGCCGCCTGCCGGCGACGGAAGTGCTCATCAATACGCCGCACGTGCGCGACCTGATGCGCCGTGGGCAGGTGCACGAGATCAAGCAGGCGATGGAGGAATCGCTGGAGGAAGGCATGGAGACCTTCGACCAGTGCCTGTTCCGCCTCGCGAAGGAAGGCCGCATCGACGTCGAAGCCGCGCTGCGCGCCGCCGACTCGCGCGACGGCCTCGCCCTCAAGTTCCGACTGTCCGAAGGCGCCGGGGCCGAGCACGACCCCTACGCAGACATGTACGGCGGCGTCTGAGCCTCAGGCGCCGGCCGGCGCGTCCGGCTGGCGCTCCGGACGCGCGGCGTCGAAGGCCGGCAGCGCCAGGCAGGCGCGCTCGATGCGCACGATCGTGGGGAACGGCGTCATGTCGACGCCGAAGCGGCGCGCGTTGTAGACCTGCGGGATCAGGCAGCAGTCGGCGATCGTCGGCGTATCGCCCTCGCAGAACGCGCCGGTCGCCGGGTGGTCGTCGAGCGAGGCCTCGAAGGCGCGGAAGCCGCGCACGATCCAGTGCTTGACCCACTCGTCGCGCTCGGGCTGCGGCGCATTCCACTCGTGCTCGAGGTACTGCAGCACGCGCAGGTTGTTGAGCGGATGGACGTCGCAGGCGATCAGCTGGGCGAGCGCGCGCGCGCGGGCGCGATCGCGGCTCATCACCGGCAGCAGCGCGGGCTCCGGCCAGGTCTCGTCGAGGTATTCGAGGATCGCGAGCGACTGCCGGTACAGCCGGCTGCCGTGCTGCAGCACCGGCACGAGGCCCTGCGGGTTCGTCTCGAGGAAGTCCTCGCGATGCTGCTCGCCGCCGTCGCGCACGAGATGGACCGGCACCGTCTCGAACGGCAGGCCCTTCAGGTGCAGGCCGATGCGCACGCGGTACGCCGCGCTGGACCTCCAGTACGAGTACAGGCGCAAGGTCTCGGTCACGGCGTCGCTCGGCTTTCCGGGACCCGCACCTTAGCGGGCCCCGTGTGCACGTGCCATGCCGTCCAGGGCGCCGGATGCACCGGCCGGCGCCTCAGCGCGCGTGCGGCTCGATGCGCTGCTCGATGGCGCCGAAGATGCTCGTGCCCGCGCGGTCGAGCATCTCGATGCGCACGATGTCGCCGTACTTCATGAAGGGCGTGGACGGCTTGCCGTGCTCGAGCGTCTCGACGGTGCGCTTCTCGGCGAAGCACGAGGCGCCGAGCGAGGTGTCCTCATTGGCCACCGTGCCCGAGCCGACGATCGTGCCGGCCGACAGCGGCCGCGTCTTCGCCGCGTGCGCGATGAGCTGCGCGAACGAGAACTGCATGTCGACGCCCGCTTCGGGCGCGCCGAACCACTCGCCGTTGATGTGCGTCAGCAGCGGCAGGTGCACCTTCGAATCCCGCCATGCGTCGCCGAGCTCGTCGGGCGTCACGAACACCGGGCTCAGTGCCGAGCGCGGCTTGCTCTGCAGGAAGCCGAACCCCTTGGCGAGCTCGTCGGGAATCAGGTTGCGCAAGGAGACGTCGTTGACCAGGCCGACGAGCTGGATGTGCTGCGCGGCCTCGTCGGCCGTCACCGCCATCGGCACGTCGTCGGTGATCACGACCACTTCCGCCTCGAGGTCGATGCCGTACGCCTCGTCCGGCACGCGCACGGGGTCGCGCGGGCCGTAGAAGCCGGCACTGACGGCCTGGTACATCAGCGGGTCGACGTAGAAGCTCTCCGGCACCTGCGCGCCGCGCGCACGACGGACCCGCTCGACATGCGGCAGGTAGGCCGAGCCGTCGACGAACTCGTAGGCGCGCGGCAGCGGCGCGGCGAGCTGGGCGAAGTCGACGTCGAACGCGCCGTCGGCGGCGCCGTCGTTGAGCGCGTCGTAGAGCGTGTTGAGGCGCGGGGCGGTGTTCGACCAGTCCTCGAGCGCGCGCTGCAGCGTCGGCGCGATGCCGTCGGCGCGCACGCCGCGCGTCAGGTCACGCGAGACGACGACCAGCGTGCCGTCGCGGCCGCCTTCCTTGAGGGAACCCAGCTTCATCGATCGCTCCAGGGATGGCGCCGGTCGGCGCGATGGTTTCAATTGTAACGACCGCGTGCGCACGCAGGTCGACGACCGCTGCGCACGGTGATCGGAACGCCGGGACCCCACCGGGGCAGGCGCGGCTTCGGGCAGACGCCTCCGAGGCCCCTCGAGCGTCGGACCGCACCGCTCCATCGACGGCACCCGCGGAGGGCGCTACGCGGCCGCGTCGTCCCCTTGGAACCCATCCGCCCGATACGTCAGCACCAGCGTGTCGCGGTGCCCGCCCGTCGCCTCGAGCGGCTGGATCGGCGTCGACTCGTGGATCACGCGCGCATCGTCGAGCAGCAGGGCCGACCACGGCTCCTCGAGCGTGAAGCGCATGCCCGCCGGGCCGTCGGCGTCGAAGACGCGGGTCTCGCCGCCCTTGATGGCGTCGCGTGCGACCAGCAGCACCGCGACGAAGTCGACGCCGTCGCGATGCGCGCCTTCCGGCGTCGGCCGGCCCAATCCACCGGCAGTGTCGATGCGGAACTGGTGCGCCTCCACGTGCCAGCGCGCCACGGGTCGCACCTGCGCGAAGGCCGCGCCCAGCCCGGCGACGAGGCGCAGGAAACCGGGCGACGTCGCGATGTCCGCCCGCATCGGCTCGAACCAGCGATGCATGCCGCCGTGCAGTGCGTTGTAGTCGAGCGACTGCCAGTGCGCGCGATGCGGCGCCTGCTCGATCCGATCGCGCTCGACGATGAAGCACGAATGCCGTCGGTGCCGGTAGCGCCCGCCGTCGCGCAGGTAGGCATCGGGTGCGAGGTCGTCCCAGCTCGGCGCCAGCGCGTGCAGGTCCTCGGCACTGCAGCGCACGAGCGATGCGAGTGCGGGTGCGGCCAGCACGGCATAGCCGTCGGCCTGAAGCCGTTCGACCGCGGCCTCTGCAGGCACCAGCGGCGGCGCGAAGCGGGCGACCATGGCATCCCTCCTGAGCCCGGAAACGCGAAGACCCGCACGCGGCGGGTCTTCGGGTGACCGGCGGACCGGTCGGTGTATGGCAGCCCCGGATGGATTCGAACCACCGAATGCCTGAGTCAGAGTCAGGTGCCTTACCGCTTGGCGACGGGGCTATGGAGCAAATTCTACCGCGACGGATGCTGACGGCAAGTGCGCCAGCATCCGGTGAAGCGCGATTAGCGCTTCGAGAACTGCGTGGCGCGGCGGGCCTTGTGCAGGCCGACCTTCTTGCGCTCGACCTCGCGGGCATCGCGCGTCATGAAGCCGGCGCGGCGCAGGTCGGTCTTGAGCGCTTCGTCGTACTCGACCAGCGCGCGGGCGATGCCGAGGCGGATCGCACCGGCCTGGCCGGTGATGCCGCCGCCGGCGACCGTGACCACGACGTCGAACGTGTCGACGTTCTTGGTCAGCTCGAGCGGCTGGCGCACGATCATGCGCGCCGTCTCGCGGCCGAAGAACTCGTCCAGCGGACGCTGGTTGACGGTGATCTGGCCCGAGCCCTTGCGCAGGAACACGCGGGCAGTGGAGGACTTGCGGCGGCCGGTGCCGTAATTCTGATTCGTTGCCATGACTTAGATATCCAGGACCTGCGGCTGCTGCGCGGCGTGCGGGTGCTCGGCACCCTTGTAGACCTTGAGCTTGCGGTACATCGCGCGGCCCAGCGGGCCCTTGGGCAGCATGCCCTTGACGGCGATCTCGATCACGCGCTCCGGATGGCGCTCCAGCGCCTGGGCCAGCGACTCCGTCTTCAGGTTGCCGACGTAGCCGGTGAAGCGGTGGTACTTCTTGTCCTGCAGCTTGTTGCCGGTCACCGCGATCTTCTCGGCATTGACCACCACGAGGTAGTCGCCGGTGTCGACGTGCGGGGTGTAGACGGGCTTGTGCTTGCCGCGCAGGCGGCGGGCGAGCTCCGAGGCCAGGCGGCCCAGGGTCTTGCCGGAGGCGTCGACGAGATACCAGTCGCGCTGGACGGTCTCGGACTTGGCGATAAAGGTCTTCATGACAAAACTCTAGGTGGGTGCCTGGTCGGGTTGGTTGGGCTGCCGGAGCGGCCGAACTTCGCCACGCGTTGTGGTGGGACCGGGGTCCCGCGGAACAAAGAAGCGGAATCATAGCCGGCGCCCCGGGAGCGTGCAAGCCGCGTCAAGATCGGGCGGGCATCGGGTCATGCCCCTGCCCCGCCCGCCTGCGACCGATCCGCGGTTCGCACTCGTCAACCCCTGCGCCCGGTGCGGCATGTGCCTGCCGGCCTGCCCGACCGACCGCGCGTCCCGGGACGAGCTCGAATCGCCGCGCGGCCGGATCGCGCTAGCGCGTGCGCGGTCGCTTGGAGCGTTGCCGCCGACGGCCGTCGGCGACCGCCACGTACCTGCCGGGGCTGTCCCAGCTGCGAGTCGGTGTGCCCGGCCGGCGTCCTGCTCAGCGCGAACCTCGGCTGTCGCGCGTATCCCGCGGGGGCCACGCGCGTTCCTGTGATGCACCCGCTCGAATTCCTCGCCGAGCGCCTCGACGGCCCGGTCGCGCCGCGGCGCTAGACTTCACGCATGAGCACGCGCCGCCTGACCGCCCTCGACCGCTGGATCGACACCGCCCAGCGTGCCCTTGAAACCGTCGCCGGCGCGCCCGTCGCGGCTCGCCCGAACCCGGCGGGGGGCCATGCCGAGATCGTCCTCGACGACGAGGAGCGCCGGCACGCGGCGGGGCTCATGCGCATCAACCACGTCGGCGAGGTCTGCGCGCAGGCGCTCTATGTCGGCCAGGCCTCGGTCGCGCGCGATCCGCGCACGCGCGCGCACCTCATGCATGCGGCGCAGGAGGAGACCGACCACCTCGCCTGGTGCGCCGACCGACTGCGCGAGCTCGACAGCCGACCCAGCCTGCTCAATCCGCTCTGGTATGCCGGCGCGTACGCGATCGGCCTCGCCGCGGGGCTGCGCGGCGATGGCTGGAATCTCGGCTTCGTCGTGGAGACCGAGCGCCAGGTCGAGGCGCACATCGACGAACACCTCGAATCGCTGCCCGCCGCCGACGGCCGCAGCCGCGCGATCCTCGAAGTCATGAAGGCCGACGAGGCACGCCATGCCGACAATGCGCAGTCCGCTGGCGCACGCGAGCTGCCCGTGCCGATCCCGCAGGTGATGGCAGCCGCGTCGAAGGTGATGAAGACGGTCGCGTACCGGCTCTGATCGCCACGCGACGCCCATGGAAAAGGCCGGCATCCGCCGGCCTTTTTCGTCGCGCCCCGATCAGTCGATCAGGTTGCGGCCGTGGTAGAGCTCCTCGATCTCGCGCTTCAGGCGCGCCTCGACCTTCATGCGGTCCTTGAAGGAGAGGTTCTTCGCCTTCTCCTCGAACAGGTAGGTGTCGAGGTCGAACTCCTTCAGGTGCATCTTCGTGTGGAAGATGTTTTCCTGGTAGACGTTGACGTCCAGCATCTCGTAGCGATTGCGGACGTTCTTCGCCAGGTAGTCCTGGATCGAATTGATCTTGTGGTCGATGTAGTGCTTGCGGCCCTTGATGTCCCGCGTGAAGCCACGGACGCGGTAGTCCATGATCACGATGTCGGACTCGAAGCTCTCGATCAGGTAGTTGAGCGCCTTCAGCGGCGAGATCACGCCGCACGTGGCCACGTCGATGTCGGCGCGGAACGTCGCGATGCCGTTGTCCGGATGCGTCTCCGGATACGTGTGCACCGTGATGTGCGACTTGTCCATGTGCGCGACGACGGCGTCGGAGATCAGCTCCTTGCCGGCATCCTTCTTGTCGATCACCGGCTCTTCCGAGATCAGGATCGTCACCGACGCGCCCTGCGGGTCGTAGTCCTGGCGCGCGATGTTCAGGATGTTGGCGCCGATGATGTCGGCGACGTCCGTCAGGATCTGCGTGAGGCGGTCGGCGTTGTAGGCCTCGTCGATGTACTGGATGTAGCGCTGGCGCTCATCCTCGGACGCGGCATAGGAGATGTCGTAGATGTTGAACGACAGCGCCTTGGTCAGGTTGTTGAACCCCTGGAGCCGCAGGCGCGGCAGTGGCTTGACCACGTGCGTGGATCCCGGATGCGTGGGTGGACCGGGGATTATGGGGCATGGAGCATGACGGCGGAACGAACGGATCCGGGATACCGCCGCTGCGATGGCGGGACGCCGGTCCGCGCGAAAGGTGACGGGATTGGCCCTTTGCAGGGATTGGTCTATATAGTCGGTTCATTCTCCCAGAGCCCGGCCCATGTCCCCCGACCTGGCACTCCAGCACGCGGCACGTCGCGCCCAGAGCCCCCTGCTCCCCGACAACGCGGCGATCGAGCGGTTCCTCGCGCACTGCCACCGCCGTCGTTATCCCTCACGCACGGACGTGTTCCGCCCGGGCGACGCGGCGACCACCCTGTACTTCGTCATCTCCGGCTCGGTGAGCATCATCAACGAGGAGGAGGACGGCCGCGAGCTGGTCCTGGGCTATTTCGGGCCCGGCCAGTTCGTCGGCGAGATGGGCCTGTTCATCGAGAGCGACCGCCGCGAGGTGACCCTGCGCACCCGCACCGCGACCGAACTCGCCGAGATCGGCCACGAGCGCTTCTACGACCTGCTGATGACCCGGCTGTCGACCGACGCGCCCAAGCTGCTGTACTCGATCGGCGCGCAGATCTCCCGGCGCCTGCTCGACACCTCGCGCAAGGCCGGCCGCCTGGCTTTCCTCGACGTCACCGACCGCATCGTGCGCACCCTGCACGACCTCGCCAAGGAGCCGGAGGCGATGAGCCATCCGCAGGGTACGCAGATCCGCGTGTCCCGCCAGGAGCTCTCACGCCTGGTCGGCTGCTCGCGCGAGATGGCCGGCCGCGTGCTCAAGAAGCTGCAGGCCGATGGCATCCTCCACGCCCGCGGCAAGACGGTCGTCCTCTACGGGACCCGCTGACGCATGGCGCACGGCGAGCCGGGCTCGGACATCCGCATCCGCGATGCGCGGATCGGGGATGCGAGCGACGTCGCCGACCTGCTCGCCGCCCTCGGCTACCCCTGCGATCGCGAGGAGGCGGCCGACCGCATCGCCCACGTGCTGGGCGATCCGCGCCAGCGGCTGATCCTCGCCGAGATCGGCGGCCACGCCTGCGGGCTGGTCGGGATGGAGCTGCGCTACTCGCTCGCACGCGGCGCCGAACAGGCGCGCATTACGGCCCTCGTGGTCTCGCCGTCGTGCGAGCGGCAGGGCGTGGGCCGCCGGCTCGTGCGCGAGGTCGAAGGGATCGCCCGCCAGGCGGGCGCCGCACGCATCGAAGTGACGACCGCCGGCAGCCGCGACACGGCGCACTCGTTCTACCGCAGCTGCGGCTACAGCGAAGCCTCGTTGCATTTCGCGAAACTGCTGGGCGACTGAAGCGACGGGGGCGTCGCGAGCCCCGCGCTGGCGCCCGGTCGCGCACTGGAACCGGTGCCGCGCTGGATCGCCGCTCAGCCAGGCGCTGCGTCACCGCCGCGTCCCGGGCAGCCCCAGTTGAGGATCGGCGTCCCGGCCGGCAGCACCCGGCGGAACAGGTCGACGCGATCCGTCTTCGGGTTGACCACCACCGGCCGGCGCGCGGCCTTGAGCAGCGGAAGGTCGGCCGTGCTGTCGGAATAGGCCACGGCGACGTCGCCGACGAAGCCGGCCTCGCGCAACATGCGCATCTTCATCTCGTGGTGGCAGTGGCGCGTGGCGATCACCGCACCGAGACGACGGCCGACCTTCGTGCCCACCACCGGCACGTCCTCGTGCGCGACGAACGCGAGGATCGCGCGGGCGAGCTCAGGCGGTGCACCGGTCGCCACGACCACACGGTCGCCCGCCTCGCGGTGCCGATGCAGCACGTCGAGCGCCACCGGCAGCAGGCGCGGCCGGATCGCCTCGACGTTCGCGGCGACGTAGCGGTCGATCAGGTCGTCGAGGTCGCGCCGGCGCTGGAAGCCGATCGTCCCCACCCAGATGAAGGCGCCGATGCCGCGCCGGCGGGTGGGCAGCCAGGCCACCATCGGCCCGGCGACCGGCGTGATCAGCAGCGCGAGCAGCGTGCGCCACCAGCTGCGGCGGATCAGCCAACGGAACAGGTGGCTGCCCGAATCGCCGTCGTAGAGGGTGTGGTCGAAGTCGAAGACCACGAGCGGCGCGCCGTCCTGCGCGGCCGGATAGCGGCGGCCGGCGACGCTCATCCGAACAGCCGCGCCAGCGCCGCGCCGGGATCGCGCTCGCGCATGAAGCTCTCGCCGACGAGGAACGTCTCGATGCCTGCCGCGCGCATGCGCGCGACGTCGGCCGCGGTCGCGATGCCGCTCTCGGTGACGAGGATGCGGTCGGTCGGCACCGCCGGGCGCAGCGCGATCGTGGTGTCGAGCGAGACCTCGAACGTGCGCAGGTTGCGGTTGTTGACGCCGATCAGCTCGCAGCCGGTCTGGAGCGCGCGCTCGAGTTCGTCGACGTCATGCACCTCCACCAGCACGTCCATGCCGAGCTCCATGGCGAGGTTCGCCATGTCCACCAGCGCGCCGTCGTCGAGCGCGGCGACGATCAGCAGGACCGCGTCGGCGCCGATGAAGCGCGCCTCATAGACCTGGTAAGGATCGATCGTGAAGTCCTTGCGCAGGATCGGCAGCGCGCAGGCGCGACGGGCGAGGCCCAGGTAGAGATTGCTGCCCTGGAAGAAGTCCACGTCGGTGAGCACCGAGAGGCAGGCCGCGCCGCCGGCCTCGTACTGCCGGGCGATCTCGGCCGGGTCGAACTCGGGGCGGATCACGCCCTTGGACGGGCTCGCCTTCTTGACCTCGGCGATCACCGCCGGCCGCTGCGCTGCGTGCTTCGCGCGGATCGCGTCGACGAAGCCACGCGCCGGCGGCGCGTCGAGCGCACGCGCGCGCAGGTCCGCGAGCGAGCGCACGCGGCTGCGCTGCTCGATCTCCTCGGCCTTGCGCGCCAGGATGGTGTTGAGGATGTCGCTCATGCCGTCTCGGTGTCCTTGCGTGCATAGGCGCGATCGACCTTCGCGATGCGCACCTCGAAATGCTCGTACCAATGGGCGCGGCCGAACTCGCGGGTCGCGCGATGCTCCACGTGGTCGCGCCAGGCGGCGATCGCCGCTTCGTCGCGCCAGTAGGAGACGGTGATGCCGAAGCCGTCGTCACCGCGTGCCGACTCAGCACCCAGGAAGCCTGGCTGCGACGCGGCCAGCTCCAGCATCCGCGCCGCTGCGACGGCATAAGCGGCACCGTCATCGTCGCGGCGCCGCGACGAGAAGATCACGGCCCAGTAAGGCGGGCGCGGCAAGGTCGCAAAGCCCGGCCCGCTCATGCTGCGGCGAACGCCCGCGTGGCGGCGACGAAGGCATCGAGCTTCGCGCGCGCCGCGCCCGAGGCGATGGTACGCCGAGCGAGCGTGATGCCGTCGGCGATCGAATCGCTGACGCCCGCGACATACAGCGCGGCGCCGGCGTTCAGCGCAACGATCTCGCGGGGCAGGCCGGGCTCGTCGTCCAGCGCGAGCATCATCATCGCGCGCGACTCGGCCGCGTCGGCGACCCGCAGATTGCGGCTGGCCGCCATCGCGATGCCGAAATCCTCGGGATGCACCTCGTACTCGCGCACCTGCCCATCGCGCAGTTCGCCGACGAGCGTGCCGGCGCCCAGCGAGAGCTCGTCCATGCCGTCGCGGCCCCAGACGACCAGCGCGCGCTCGGCACCGAGTTCCTGCAGCACGCGCACCTGGATGCCGACCAGATCCGGGTGGAAGACGCCCATCAGGATGTTCGGCGCACCGGCCGGGTTGGTGAGCGGGCCGAGGATGTTGAACAGCGTGCGTACGCCCATCTCGCGCCGCACCGGCGCGACCACCTTCATCGCCGGGTGGTGCAGCGGCGCGAACATGAAGCCGATGCCCGTCTGCGCGATGCAGTGCGCGACCTGGTCCGGCGCGAGCTCGATGTGCGCGCCGAGCGATTCGAGCACGTCGGCGCTGCCCGAGCTGGACGAGACGCTGCGCCCCCCGTGCTTGGCCACCTTGGCGCCGGCCGCCGCGACCACGAACATGCTCGCGGTGGAGATGTTGAACGTGCTCGCGCCATCGCCGCCGGTGCCGACGATGTCGACAAGGTGCGTGCGATCGGCGACGTGCACGGGAAGCGAGAACTCTCGCATCACCTTCGCCGCGCCGGCGATTTCGCCGACGGTTTCCTTCTTGACGCGCAGGCCGGTCAGGATCGCGGCGGTCATCGCCGGGCTGACCTCGCCGCGCATGATCATGCGCATCAGCTCGACCATCTCGTCGAAGAAGATTTCACGGTGCTCGATGGTGCGCTGGAGTGCCTGCTGCGGCGTGATCGGCATGCTCAGCGCTCCAGGAAGTTCTTCAGCAACGCGTGGCCGTGCTGGGTGAGGATGGACTCGGGATGGAACTGCACGCCCTCGACCGGATGCTCACGATGACGCAGGCCCATGATCTCGTCGAAGCCGCCGGCCTCGTCCTCGGTCCACGCGGTGATCTCGAGCGATTCGGGCAGCGTGTCACGCGCAACGACCAGCGAGTGGTACCGCGTCGCCTCGTACGCATCGGGCAGCCCGGCGAAGACGCCGCGGCCCTCGTGGCGGATGCGCGAGGTCTTGCCGTGCATGATCGTCTTGGCGCGCACGACGTCGCCGCCATAGGCCTGGCCGATGCCCTGGTGGCCGAGGCAGACGCCGAGGATCGGCGTACGCGGCCCGAGCTCACGGATCAGGTCGACGGACACGCCCGCCTCATTCGGCGTGCACGGGCCTGGCGAGATCACGATGCGCTCGGGCGCGAGCGCCTCGATCTGCGGCACCGACAGCTCGTCGTTGCGCACCACCTTCACCTCCGCGCCCAGCGCCTGAAGGTACTGGACGAGGTTCCAGGTGAAGCTGTCGTAGTTGTCGATCATCAACAGCATGATTCAGTCCGCAAGCAGGAAGACGGCGTAGATGCGATCGGTGTAGGTGACGTAGCCCGTTTGGAGTGCGGTCTGCGGTGCGGCGGCAGGCGCCGAAACCCGCGACCCGGTCACCACGATTCGATCGAGCGCACGGGTACGCGGGTTCCATTCATATAGGGCGGGCCAGTTTCCTTCCCGGATACCGTATTCAAATTGCGGCGCGACGTCCGACACGCTGTACAGCGCTCCAAGTCGCGCGCCATAGCCACGTGCCAACGTTGCGGCCTTCTCGCGCGTGGAATCGATGGCACCGGTGCGCAATGCCGCACGGAGCGTCCTTTCATCCGCGAGCTCCGTCTCGATCTGCGACACCGCCAACTCCTGCGACGTCTGGAGCCCGCTCAGAAAGGCCTCGACGTCCGCCTTGCCGGCGAACCGTGCAGACAATGATCGACGCACGCGGGTGCCGGCGAAGACTTGCGTCCTCTGTGCTTCGTCGTAGCGGCGCTCCGGCGCGATGGCGAGCGACGTCGCCACGATCTCTGCGTCGGGGACGCCGACATCACGAAGCCGCCGTACGGCGCCGGCGAGCGAGTCCTCGACACGCCGCCGAGCGGCACCTGCATCGTGGTCGAGCGCGCTGAAGTCGAGTGTGATCTTGAACCGGTCGGGGATGGCGCGGGCCTGCGCGTCGCCGTAGACGAGGATGTGGCGGGTGGGCGGCAACGCGTTGACCTGCGCAATGGCCACACCGGAGGCAGTGAGCAATACAAGCGAGAGGATCAGACGCGGGATCATGGAAGCTCCGTGACGATTCGCGGTCGAATGTGCCGCATGCCGATCAACGGCCGCATTGGTCGTGCGGGGTCGATCACAGCCCCTTCGCCGCCTGCGCCACCGCCCGGAACAATGCACGCCCCTTGTTCATCGTCTCCTCCCATTCCTTCTGCGGATCGGAGTCGTAGACGATGCCGGCGCCGGCCTGCACGTAGAGGCGTCCGTCCTGGATGACGGCGGTACGGATCGCGATCGCGGTGTCGGCGTCGCCGTGCCAGCCGATGTAGCCGATCGAGCCGGCATAGACGTTGCGGCGGATCGGCTCGAGTTCGCGGATGACCTCCAGCGCGCGGATCTTCGGCGCGCCGCTGACGGTGCCGGCCGGGAACGTGGCCCGCAGCACGTCGGCATAGCTGAGGCCGTCCTTCAGGCGCCCGGTGACCTCGCTGACGATGTGCATGACGTGGCTGTAGCGCTCGATCACGAACTGCTCGCCCACCTGCACGCTGCCGGCTTCGCTCACGCGGCCGACGTCGTTGCGGCCGAGGTCGATCAACATCAGGTGCTCGGCACGCTCCTTGGGATCGGCGAGCAGCTCGGCCTCGAGCGCGGCGTCCTGCTCCGGCGTTTCGCCGCGCGGGCGCGTGCCGGCGATCGGGCGCACAGTGACTTCGCCGTCCTGGAGACGCACGAGGATCTCGGGCGAAGAGCCGACCACCTGCATGTCACCGACGTCGAGGAAATACATGTAGGGCGACGGGTTCAGCGCACGCAGTGCGCGATAGACGTCGACCGGGCGTGCCTTGAACGGCACCGACAGGCGCTGGCTCAGCACCACCTGGAAGATGTCGCCGGCGCGGATGTAGTCCTTCGACTTCTCCACCGCGGCGATGAAGCCTTCCTGCGTGAAGCCGGAGACGAAGTCCGACTCATCGAGGGCCGCGGACTGCAGCGTCTCGGGATAGCCGGGCCCGCCCTGGCGCAGGCGGTGGACGAGTTCGTCGAGGCGGCGGTTCGCCTTTGCGAAGGCGCGTTCCTCGCGCGGATCGGCGTGCACGATGAGGTACAGCCGGCCCTTGAGGTTGTCGAAGACCGCGACTTCCTCGCTGAGCATCAGCAGGATGTCGGGCGTGCCGAGCTGGTCCTCCTTGCCGCGGCCCGAGGCGGCCAGGCGCGGCTCGATGTAGTCGATGCACTCGAAGCCGAACCAGCCCACCAGCCCGCCGGTGAAGCCCGGCAGGCCGTCGATCTTCGGCACCGAATGCTCGGTGCGCAGTCGCTCGACCTCCGCGAAGGGGTCCTCGACCTCGCGCGCGCCGAGGAGTTCGCCGTCCTCGGTGACGAACAGCGTGTGGCCTGCGAAGGCGTACACGCGCTTCGCCGGCAGGCCGATGATCGAATAGCGCCCGAAGCGCTCGCCGCCTTCGACAGATTCGAAGAGGTAGGTGTGCGGCCCGTCCGCCAGCTTCAGGTAGACCGAGAGCGGCGTGTCGAGGTCGGAAAGGACCTCGCGGACGACGGGGATGCGGGTGTGGCCGTCAGCGGCCTGCTGCTGGAACGACTCGAGCGATGTCACGGGGCATTTCCTGGAAGGTGCGGACACGGGCGGCGGCGGCCAGCGGCCACCATCGCCAACCTGCGTCGGCCCTGTGGGAATGCGTGATCGCCCGGAGTTCCATGGGCGGACTATAGCGGCTCCGCGTCGACCATGCGATTCGGCGGCGCCAGCGCGTGCGCCCGCGTGCGCCGGACTAGCGGGCAGTCGCGCGGCAGGTACATCGACAGCGCCGCGGGCACGCAGTCGATGCGCAGGCGCCGCGCCGCGATCGGCTCGCCGTCGAGGTTCAGGCGCAGGGGCTCGGCCGCGCGGATCTCGATCCACGGCAGGCGCGCGCGTGCGGCGACGCGCTCGAGCGTCGCACGCTTGCCGTCGACGACGACGTTCACCATCGTCATCACCACGCCTTCCTCGAGCTCCGGCACCACGGTGACGTCGAGCAGGCCGTCGTCGATCAGGGCATCGGGACAGAGCAGCTGGCCGCCGCCGGCGAGGCGTGCGTTGCCGACGCCGAGCACGATCATCGGCCCGTGCCAGCGAAAGCCCGGGCCGCGCAGCTCGATCGGCGTGGACTCGATCGCATGCAGCCGCGCGATGCCCTTGACCACGTACGAGAAGCCGCCGAGCACCTTCTTGAGCAGGTCGTGCGCCTCCACCGTGGCCTCGGTGCCGAAGCCGCCGCTGACGAGGTTGAAGCACCAGCGCGACTGCGCACCGGCGGTGACGCGCAGGATGTCCACGCGTTGCGGCCGCCCGTGCGCGGCGAGCTCGAGCGCATCGTCGATCCCCTCGGGCAGGCCCGCCGCACGGCCGAAATCATTGGCGGTGCCCATCGGGAGCGCGGCGAGCGCGGGCACGCGCCGGCCTTCGGTCGCGAATTCCACCAGCGCGCCGGCGGTCTCGCCGAGCGTGCCGTCGCCGCCGGCCGCGATCACGCAGTCGATCCCGTCGGCGATCGCCTCGGCGACGTAGCGGCGCGCATCGCCGTGCTCCCACGTCACGCGTACGCTCACGCTGCGCCCGGCGTCGCGTCGCGCGGTGACGGCTTCGCGCAGGAGCGCGTCGTCCGCCGATTTGCCGTTGAGTAAGAGCCGCCAGCGCTTCACGCCCTGCCTGTCCTCCGCCTTCGCGCGAGTGGACAGGCTAGCGGGGCGCGGGTCGGGCGACGGTGAAGCAGCGGGATCGCCGCTGTTATGAGCGCGTCATGCAGCCGGCGGAGCATCGAAGGCCATCGCAGGGACGACCGGCGAGGCAGGATGCCTCAACTATTCCGGAGGGCCGGTGTCGGAGGACGCCGGCCCTTCCTTCTCAGCCGCGGGCGGCCGTGACGGCCTGCTTCATGCGCGCGATCACGTCCGCGTAGTCGGGCGCGTTGAAGATCGCCGAGCCCGCGACGAAGGTATCCGCACCGGCCGCGGCGATTGCGCCGATGTTGTCGGCCTTCACGCCGCCGTCGATCTCCAGCCGCACGGCGCGGCCGCTCGCATCGATCATCGAGCGCACGCGGCGCAGCTTGTCGAGCGCCGACGGGATGAAGGCCTGCCCGCCGAAGCCCGGGTTCACGCTCATCAGCAGCACCATGTCGATGTCGCCGAGCACGTAGTCGAGCACGTCGACCGGCGTCGCCGGGTTGAGCACGATCCCGGCCTGGCAGCCGTGCGAGCGGATGAGCTGGACCGTGCGATGCACGTGCCGGCTGGCCTCCGGGTGGAACGTGATCATCGAGGCGCCGGCCTTGGCGAAGTCCGGAATGAGGCGGTCCACCGGCTCCACCATCAGGTGCACGTCGATCGGTGCCGTCACGCCGTGCTTGCGCAGCGCCTCGCAGACCAGCGGGCCGATGGTGAGGTTCGGCACGTAGTGGTTGTCCATGACGTCGAAGTGCACCCAGTCGGCGCCTGCTGCGAGCACGGCATCGACGTCCTCGCCGAGCTTGGCGAAGTTCGCGGACAGGATCGAAGGCGCGATGACGGTGGACTGCATGGGAGCGGCCGGCGTGGAAAGGGCGCCATTGTCGCATCCGGTGCATCCCCGCCCGCATCGCGCCCGTAGTCCCCTGGACGTGGCCCCGCGAGGGCTGCCGTCGTCCCCCCTCATGGAGTTCCTCATGCGCGCTTCCCGCCTCGCCCCCGCCGCCTGCCTGCTGCTCGCCGTCGCCCTCCCCGCCGCCGCCCAGGACGCCTGGACCGGTGGCTACGTCGGCGCCTATGCCGGCGCGTCCACCGAGCCCGACGACGATGCCGACCGCTTCCTGTTCGACACGAACCTCGACGGCAACTTCAACGACACCGTGCGCACCGCCGCCGGCGCCGATGCGTTCTCGCCGGGCTTCTGCAACGGCGTGGCGCGCGACCGCACCCCGGCGGCCGGTTGCGCCGAGAACACCGGCGGCGCCGACTACGGCGTGCGCGCCGGCTACGACTGGCAGATGGGCCAGTGGGTGGTGGGCGCGGTGCTCGACGTCGGCGGCAGCGACGTGCGCGATGCGGTCTCCGCCTTCAGCACCACGCCGGCGCGCTACACGATGCTGCGCAAGGTCGACACGCTCGCCGCGCTGCGCGCCCGCGTGGGCTATGCCTTCGACGACGTGCAGCTGGCCTATGTCACCGCCGGCGCGGCGCGTGCGTCGATCGAGAACACGCACCTCACCAGCAACGGCGTAAACACGTTCACCACCAACGGCGACAGCGACGCCACCGGCAGCCAGGTGGGCCTCGGCTACGAGCGCCGCATCGGCAGCAACTGGACGGTCGGCGCCGAGTACGTGATGACGATGCTCGACGACGACGAGTTCCGCGTGCGCGCCGCGGGCCCGGCGCCTGCGACCAACCCGTTCATCCTCGCCAATCCGCAGGGCACGGACTTCCGCCGCAGCGACGAGGACCTCGACTTCGGCACGTTCCGCGTCGTCGCCAACTGGCGCTTCTGAGCGAAGTCAACCGCGACCGGACCGCAATGCGCGGATCCGGTCGTAGGCGGCGTTGATCGCGCGTGCGCGCTTCTCCGCCTCGCGCTGCACGCGCGGGGCGGCGGTGGCGTGTCGATCGGGATGGTGGCGCGCCATCAGCCGGCGGTAGGCGCGATCGATGTCGGCATCGCTCGCGTCGGCGTCGACGCCGAGTTCGCGGTACGGATCCTCGCGGCGTGCCTCGAACCAGCCGGCGTCGACGGCATGGCCGATCAGCAGGCCGAGCAGCGCGCCCAGCGGCGGCTCCGCGCGCAGCAGAAGCGCGCCGACGAAGAAGCCCACCAGTTTGCCGGACCAGCGCGTTTTCACCCGGGCTCCGGCACGCGGCGGAAGGGTCGGCAGTCTACCTGCAGGCCGGTCGCGGCCGGCGTACACTGCCCGGCCCGCCGCTGTCGGGCGGGGCCCACCGCCATCCAGGGAACGTGCGTGTCCACCTCGACGCGAGCCTCGCTCTCCGCTTCCGACCTGCCCGGCCTGCACCTGCGCCATCGCGGCAAGGTCCGCGATGTCTTCGACGTGCCGGCCGATCGCCTGCCGCCGCAGGCCGCGCTCGCCGGCGACCACCTGCTCATCGTCGCGACCGATCGCCTCAGCGCCTTCGACGTGGTGCTGCCCGATCCGATTCCCGGCAAGGGCGAGATGCTCTGCCGCATCTCGAATTTCTGGTTCGACAAGACCGCGCACCTGGTGCCCAACCACCTCACCGGCATCGATGTCGCGAGCGTGCTGCCCGCGGGCGTCGATGCGTCGCTGTACGCGCAGCGCGCGGTCGTCACGCGGCGGCTCAGGCCGGTGCCGATCGAATGCATCGCGCGCGGCTATCTCATCGGCAGCGGCTGGAAGGACTACCAGCGCACCGGCCGCGTTTCCGGCATTGCATTGCCCGACGGCCTGCGCCAGGCCGAGCAGCTGGCCGAGCCGATCTTCACGCCGTCGACGAAGGCCGCGGTGGGCGACCACGACGAGAACATCGACTTCGACGCCGCCGTGCGCCTGTGCGGCGCCGAGCTCGCCGAGGCGGTTCGCGACGCGACGCTGCGGCTGTACGCCTTCGCCGCCGACTACGCCGCGCAGCGCGGCATCCTGCTGGCGGACACCAAATTCGAGTTCGGCACCGATGCCGACGGACGCCTCTACGTGATGGACGAGATGCTGACACCGGACTCGTCGCGCTACTGGCCGGCCGATTCCTACGAGGTCGGCACCAGCCCGCCGAGCTACGACAAGCAGTTCGTACGCGACTACCTCGAGCGGATCGGCTGGGACAAGACGCCGCCGGGGCCTGTGCTCCCGCCCGAGGTCATCGAGAAGACCCGCGCGAAGTACGCCGAAGCGCTCGAGCGACTGGCCGGCCTGCAGGTCGACTGAGCGGGTCCGTGCCCGGCTGCGCGCGTCCGCGCCCCGGCACCGCGAACGACGCCGGCTGCGGTCTGTGCGCGCCTGGCGGCACCCGCGCGGACGGCTCGATGCCCGGGCACTCGCCGGGGCTGCGGGCCTGCGCGTGATCGACGGCATGCGCCGCGCCGATGACGCGACGGCGTATGCCGGCGTTCCACGAGGGGAGCGGCGTGGCGCCGTTCCTGCCCAGCGAGCCGCGCGGGCTCCCCGTCCGCCACGAAGTCCCTCAGCTCTACGCCTGCCCGGATACGGCAAGGGCGAGAGTTTCCGGCAGGCGCCCAGCGTCGACGCCTGAGCATCGGCCCCGCATCCCATCGTTGCAGCGGTGCGACGCGTCGTCGCCGCGCGCTGCGGCATCATGGTGATCTCCCCCGAGCGGCCCCGCCATGAACGCTCCCGCCCGTCCGATCGACCGCTGGTTCGCGAGCTACAGCGACGACCATCGCCATGCGACCAACCAGTCGATCCACCTGGTCTGCGTGCCGGCGATCCTGTGGAGCGTGATCGCGCTGCTGTGGTGCATCCCGGTGCCGGGCACGCTGTTCCGCCCGGGTGTCTGGGCGGGCCTGGCGATGTTCGCCGCCGCGATGTACTACCTGCGCCAGTCGCGGCGCCTCGGCGTGGGCATGGCGGCGGTCTTCCTCGTCTTCGGTGGGGTTGCCCGCCTGCTGTACGACGCGCTCGGCCCGCGCGATCTCGCCGGGCTCGCCCTCGCGGTGTTCGTCGTGGCGTGGATCGGTCAGTTCGTCGGACACAAGCTCGAAGGCCGCAAGCCGAGCTTCCTCACCGACCTCACCTACCTGCTGATCGGCCCGGCCTGGGTGCTCGCCAAGCTCTATCGCCGCTTCGGCATGGCGTACTGACCGATGGCGCGATCCTCCGGCCTCGGCGGCCGCGACCTGCTGCTGGCGATGCTGATCTGCCTCGCCTGGGCCGGCAATTTCCTGACCGCCGCACTCGCCCTGCGCGAGATCCCGCCGTTCCTGTTCACCGCGCTGCGCTTCGCGATGCTCGGCCTCGCGCTGCTGCCGTTCCTCAAGCGCCCGGCGCCCGGCCAGTGGCCGCGCCTGGTGCTCGCGGGCCTGAGCCTGGGCGTGCTGCATTTCGGGCTGAGCTTCACCGCGCTCAAGCTCGCCGGCGACCTCTCCTCGCCCGCGATCGTCATGCAGAGCTACGTGCCGATGGCGGCACTGCTCGGCTGGGGATTGCTCGGCGAACGCTTCGGCTGGCGCACCGGGCTCGCGATCGCGACGAGCTTCGCCGGCGTGCTGGTGCTGGGCTTCGATCCGATGGTGCTCGACCATCCGGCGGCGCTCGTCACGATGCTCGTCTCGGCCTTCTTCCTCGCGTTCGGCACGGTCGTGATGAAGCCGGTGAAGGGACTCGACGTCTTCAGCCAGCAGGGCTTCATCGCGCTGATGTCCGTGCTGCCGCTGCTCGCGATCAGCCTGGTGATCGAGCCGCAGGGCTTCGCGGCGCTGCGCGCGTCGAGCTGGGTGGGCTGGTTCGGTGCGATCTATGCCGCCTTCGTGTCCTCGCTGCTCGGGCACGGGCTGTTCTACGTGCTCGTGCAGCGCCATCCGGTCGCGCAGGTGACGCCCTGGCTGCTGATCGCGCCATTGCTCGCCGTCGGGCTCGGCATCCTCTACTGGGGTGACCGCCCCGGCCCGCGCCTGCTGCTCGGCGGCGCGATGGTGCTCGGCGGCGTACTGATGATCGCGCTGCGCTCGCTCGCGAAGGCGCGGCAGGTGCCCGCGGCGCCGGGCGCCTGAATCAGCTGCGCGGCGGGAACATGCGCGCGGTCGGCTGGAAGGAACGCGGCGCGTAGCCGAAATCCTCGCGCGCCGGCGCGATGTCGAAGACGAGATCGCGTCGCATGCGCTCGACCGCGGCGTCGCCGAAGTCCGCCGCGTAACCGCGTGCCTGGGCGAGCCGCAGCACCGCGTCGAACACCGGCCCCGGCAGCTCGACCAGCCGCGCCGGCGGCTCGAGCGCCTGCAGCACCCGGCGCACCATCTCGCGGTATTCGAGCGTCTCGCCGCCGGGCAGGTCGTAGGCGCGGCCGGCGGTGACGGACTGCGCGAGGCAGGCGATGGCCGCATCGGCGAGGTCGCCCACGTGCACGGGCTGCCGGAGCCCGCGCGCGCGGCGCGGCAACGGCAGCCAGCGCGTGCGCTGCGCGATCGCGGCGAGCCGGCTGAGCGTGGCATCGCGCGCGGCGCCGTAGACGAGTGTCGGCCGCAACACGGTCGCGCCGGCGGCGCGCTGGCGCGCGGCGGTCATGAGTACGTCCTCGGCGTGCTGCAGGCGCTGCGCCACGTCGCGCTCGGCCTCGTCGACCGAATGCTGCTTGACCACCACGCTCGTCGAGCCGAACGCGACCACGCGCGCGGCCTCGACGCCGCCACGTGCGTACCATCGCGCGAACGCATCCAGCGGGCCGCAGCTGAGCACCGCATCCACGTGCCCGGGCATCGCGGGCGGTGCATCGAGATCCCCCTGCAGCCAGGCCAGACCGGGCTCGTCGGCCCGGGCGCGGCGCGACACGGCAGTCACGCGCCAGCCCTGTCGTCGCAGCCGTGCGAGCAGCGGCTCGCCGATCTGCCCCGTGGCGCCGAAGACGAGCGCGTGGCGCATCAGCGCGCCGCCGCCGGAAGTGTCGCGCGCAGCCAGCCGTAGCCGGCGACCGCCGCGACGAGCGAGGCGCCGAGGATGCCCGCCACCGCCGCGGAATAGCGCGCGGGCTCGCCGTAGGCGAGCGAGGCGATGAACAGGCTCATCGTGAACCCAATGCCGCACAGCAGGCCGAGGCCGAGGGTCGCGCGCGCATCCATGCCGTCCGGCAGCTGCGCGAGGCCCGTCGCACGCAGGCCGAGCGCCGCGCCGACGATGCCGATCGGCTTGCCAATGACGAGGCCGAGCATGACGCCGAGCGGGACCGGCGCGAGGAAGGCGGCGGGCGTCAGGCCGCCGAGCGGCAGCCCCGCATTGGCGAAGGCGAAGACCGGCAGGATCGCGTAGGCGACCCACGGGTGCAGGGCATGCTCCAGGTGCTCGAGCGGCGAGTGCTCGATCTCGTCGTCGATCGTATTGTGCGGATCGACGTGCGGGATCATCAGGCCCGTGGCCACGCCCGCGAGCGTGGCGTGCACGCCCGATTTCAGGACGCAGATCCACAGCACCGCGCCCAGGAGCAGGTAGGGCGTGAGGGCGGTGACCCCGCGGCGGTTGAGGATGACCATCGCCAGCAGCGCGGCGCTGGCCCAGCCGAGCGACGCCAGCGACAGGCCGTGCGAATAGAAGAGCGCGATGATCACGATCGCGATCAGGTCGTCCACCACCGCGATCGTCGACAGCAGCAGCTTCATTCCGGTCGGCACGCGCGAGCCGAGCAGGGCGAGCACGCCGAGGGCGAAGGCGATGTCCGTCGCCGTGGGCACCGCCCAGCCGCGGATCGCGCCGGCATCGCCGCGGTTGAAGGCGACGAAGATCAGCGCCGGCACGACCACGCCCGCGGCGGCGCAGACCATCGGCAGGATCAGCTGGTCACGGCGTGCGAGCTGCCCGCTCACCGCCTCGCGCTTGATCTCGAGCGCGACGAGCAGGAAGAAGATCGCCATCAGGCCGTCGTTGATCCACAGCAGCGACGGCTTCGCCAGGGCGAACGTACCGATCCGGATTTCGACGGGCAGCTGGCGGAAGGCCTCGTACATGCCCGACAGGGGCGAGTTCGCGCAGAGCAGCGCGAGCGCGGCCGCGCCGATCAGCACGATGCCGCCCGCCGCCTCGAGGCGGAAGAATTCGGCGAAGGCACGGACGGCGCGGGATCCGCGCGCAGCGGTGGACGCAGGCGGCATGCACCGCAGTATATCGGCGCCCGATGTCGCCTCAGGCGCGCAGCATCAGCACCTCGAAAGCGATCCAGGCGAGCAGCGCGACGAACAGCACGCCGCCTTCGGTGCGCGAGATGCGCATGTCGCCGCGCAGCATGGGCAACAGCATGGCCGAGAACACGAGCGCTGCCGGCAGCTCGTAGCGTACGAACGATGCAGGGATCGCGAGCCCGCCGCCGAGCAGGGCCATCCCGCCCAGGACCAGGCTGACGTTGACCAGGCTCGAGCCCACCACGTGGCCGGCCACGAGGTCGCCCTGCGCGCGCCGCGCGGCGCGGACCGCGGCAGCGGCTTCGGGCAGCGCGGTCGCGATGGCGACCGGCAGCAGGCCGGTGAGCAGCGGCGACAGGCCGAGCGCGGCGCCGATCGCGGGCGCCTCGCGCACGACGAGCCACGCGCCGTAGCCGAGCAGGCCCGCGGCGATCGCGAGCCGTGCCAGGTTCAGCCCGAGCACGTCGCTCGTCTGGGTGAAGGCCTCGATCTCCGCGCGCAGCTCGGGCGCCTCGTCGCGGCTGCGCGCGAGCTTGAAGGCGAGCACGCCGACGAACACCGCGACGAGAAGCACGCCCTCGATGGCGGACAGGCGCCCATCGAGCGCGAGCAGCAGCACGGCGAGCGTGATCAGCAGCAGCATCGCGAGCAGCGCCGACAGGCTGCGCCAACGCACCACGAGCGGGGCTGCGAGGGCCGCGAGCGCCAGCGTGAGCCCGACATTCACCACGTTGCTGCCGACCGCATTGCCGAGCGCGAGCTCGTCCTGGCCGCGTGACACGGCGACCGCATTGACGACGATCTCCGGGATCGAGCTCGCCAGCGCGACGAGCACCAGGCCCGTCCGGAACGGCGACCAGCCTCGCGCGCGCGCAAGACCCGACGCGCCCTTGATGAGCGAGTCGCCGCCCAGGGCGAGCAGCACGAGTCCCAGCAGGAACCAGACGATCGTCATCGCGCCTCCTCAGGCACAGCCTTCCACGTAGTCGACCTGCGGCTCCACGCCGGCACGCCAGTGCGTGACGCGGCCCTGCGCGTCCGTCTCGAAAAGGATCGCACGGCCCTTCGCGGCCGGATCGGCGATGCGCAGCTCGACGGCGCCCTCCACGTACTTGTGCGGCTCGACCGCGACGCGGCCGGGATACAGCGCTTCGATCTGCGCGCGCGTCATGCCGACCTTGCCGCCGCCTGGCGCGGCCTCGCGGTCGGTGCCGACGTCGTAGCGCACGAACTTGCCGCCCTCGAACATCAGGCCGAACCGGCCCGTGCCGTCGGCCCACTTGGGGCGCAGGTAGGCGCAGTTCTCCGGCCCGGGCTCGTCGCCGATCAGCTCGCCGCCCCAGGCGGCGCGCGCCTCGGCCGCATCCATGCCGAAGCGAAGGTCGCCGTAGCCGTCGACGCGGGCGAGCGCGTTCGGTCCGGTCGCCGGGGGCGTGGCGACGGGGGCCTGCGGTGCGGCCGTCGCCGGTGCGGGCGACGCCTCGGGTGCCGATGTCGTCGGCGCTGCGGGCACCGGCGTGGCCGCGGCGTCGGGCTCTGGGCTCTTCGTGCACGCAGCGAGCGCGAGGAGCGGGATCAGCAGGGCGGCAGGTCGCATCGCATCGTCCGTGGCGGCAGTGGAGCCGCAGCCTACCGGGTGGTCGTGAACCCGTCGCGAAGCGTCAGTTGCCCGGGAAGTGCTTGCGCAAGCCCGCCCAGCAGGCCTGGTAGTCGCGCTGGCGATGCGCCGCGTCGACGGCCTGCCGCGTGGGGCGGATCACGTGGCGCGCCTCGAACATGAAGGCCATCGTCCCGGTGATGACGTCGGGCTGGGACAGGTCCGCGCCCGACGCCTTGTCGAACGTCGCGGCATCCGGCCCGTGGCCGGTCATGCAGTTGTGCAGCGATGCGCCGCCCGGCGCGAAGCCTTCGGCCTTGGCGTCGTAGACGCCATGGATCAGGCCCATGAACTCGCTCGCGACGTTGCGGTGGAACCACGGCGGGCGGAACGTGTCCTGGGCGACGAGCCAGCGCGGCGGGAAGATCACGAAATCCATGTTGCCCACCCCCGGCGTGTCGGACGGGCTGGTGAGCACCAGGAAGATCGACGGGTCGGGATGGTCGAAGGAGATCGAGCCGATCGTGTTGAAGCGGCGCAGGTCGTACCTGTACGGCGCATGCGAGCCATGCCAGCCGACGACGTCGATCGGCGAGTGGCCGATGGAGGCGCGCCACAGGTGCCCCTGGAACTTGGCGACGAGCTCGAAGTCGCCTTCGACGTCCTCGAACGCGGCATTGGGCGCTTCGAAGTCGCGCGGATTGGCCAGGCCGTTGGAGCCGATCGGGCCGAGGTCGGGCAGGCGCAGGTGCGCGCCGAAGTTCTCGCAGACGTAGCCCCGTGCGGCGCCGTCGGGCAACTTCACCGCGAAGCGGATCCCGCGCGGGATCAGCGCGATCTCCTGTGGCTCGACCTCCAGCACGCCGCATTCGGTCTCGATGTGCAGCCGGCCCTGCTGCGGCACGATCAGCAGCTCGCCGTCGGCGTCGTAGAACCAGCGGCCGTCCATGTCGGCGTTCGCCGCATAGAGGTGCACGCCGATGCCCGCGCCGTGGCAGGCGCCCCCGTTGCCGGCCATCGTGAACAACCCATCGAGGAAGTCGACGCGCGCGCCTTCGCCCGGCATCGGCAGCGGGCTCCAGCGCATCTGGTCGGGGCTCACGGGGCCGGTGTCGAAGTCGTTGTGGAACGTCGTCGCGGCGCGACCTTCGTAGCGCGCGAAGGGGCCGTGCATCGCCGCCGGCCGGATCCGGTAGAACCAGCTGCGGCGGTTCTCCGCACGCGGCGCGGTGAAGGCCGTGCCGGAAATCTGTTCCGCGTACAGGCCGTGCGCCACGCGCTGCGGCGAATTGCGGCCGATCGGCAGCGTTCCGGGCAGCGCCTCGGTGGCGAACTCGTTGCCGAAGCCGGACTGGTAGCCGGTGCTCTGGATCGTCATCGGTGTGTCCTGATGCGAAAGGCCCCTGCATGCAGGGGCCGGTGGATCGCGTATCGGCTTACAGCACGCCGCGCTTCATCTGGTCGCGCTCGATCGATTCGAACAGCGCCTGGAAGTTGCCCTCGCCGAAACCTTCATTCCCCTTGCGCTGGATGATCTCGAAGAAGATCGGGCCGAACGCGTTCTGCGTGAAGATCTGCAGCAGCTTGCGCTGCTTGGTCTCCGGGTCGGCATCGATCAGGATCGCGTTGCGGCGCAGGCGCTCGACGTCCTCGCCGTGGTTCGGCACGCGCTGGTCGATCACGTCGAAATAGGTGTCGGGCGTGTCGAGGAACTGGATGTCGCGCGCGCGCATCGCTTCGATCGTCGAATAGATGTCGTCGGTGAACAGCGCGATGTGCTGGATGCCCTCGCCGTTGTAGGCGCGCAGGTACTCGTTGATCTGGCTCTTCTCGTCAGACGACTCGTTGAGCGGAATGCGCACGATGCCGTCCGGCGCGGTCATCGCCTTCGACAGCAGGCCGGTCTTGGCGCCCTTGATGTCGAAGTAGCGGATCTCACGGAAGTTGAACAGGCGCTCGTAGTAGTCCGACCACGTCTGCATGTTCCCCTGGAACACGTTGTGCGTGAGGTGGTCGATGAAGGTCAGGCCGAAGCCGACCGGGTGGCGGTCCACGCCGTCGAAGAAGGCGTAGTCGCCGTACGGGTCGCTGCCGTCCTCGATCAGGTAGAGCATGCAGTCGCCGATGCCCTTGATCGCCGGTGCGTTCACGACACCGGTCTCGGGCCTGAAGTCGGCCTTCGCGCCGCCGTTGCCGAGCACGTGCTCGAGCACCTCGTTCGCCGGCTTGCCGAAGCGGATCGCGAAACCCGACGCCGACGGGCCGTGCTTGGCGGCGAAGTCCGAGCCGAACGAGTCGGGCTGCTCGTTGAGCAGGAAGTTGATGCCGCCCTGGCGGAACAGGGTGACGGCACGCTCGCGATGCTTCGCCACGGCGGTGAAGCCCAGGCGCTCGAGGTAGTCGCGCATCATCGGGCCCTGGCCCTCGGGAGCGGCGAATTCGACGAACTCGAAGCCGTTGATCCCCATCGGGTTCTCGAACGTGGTGACCTGCATGCCGAGGTTGGGCTGGGCGTTCATGGGGGCTCTCGCGGAAGGCATTGGGGAGGGCGCCGGGCTTGCGGCGCGTCGCCGAGGCTTTATAGTTTCAGATGAAACTACTTGCAAGGCGCGCCGCAGCATGAGCCCCGATCCGCAGGCGTCCCCGTCGCTCGACCTCGAGCATTTCCTGCCCTACCGGCTGTCGGTGCTGAGCAACCGGGTGAGCGGCGCGATCGCGCGGGTGTATTCCGAGCGCTTCGGACTGGGCGTGACCGAATGGCGCGTGATGGCGGTGCTCGGTCGCTACCCGGACCTCTCGGCCGGAGAGGTCGCACAGCGCACGGCGATGGACAAGGTGGCCGTGAGCCGCGCGGTGTCGGGCCTCGTCGATGCGGGACGCGTGGAGCGCGAGACGCACGGCGACGACCGGCGCCGCTCGGTGCTGCGCCTGACCGCGGACGGCCATGCGATCCACGACGCCGTCGCCCCGCTCGCGCTCGCCTTCGAGCGTCGCCTGCTGGAGGGGATGGCGGCCGACGAGCGCGAGGTGCTGTTCCGTCTGCTGGACCGGCTCGACGAGCTCGAGCTGCAGGCCGAGGCGGATCTCGCGGGCAGCTGACACCAGTGCGCCCGCATGCCGTGGCGTAAGCCGTCCACGTCGACGGGCACACCCGCGCACGCGCGTCACCCCCGCCATGCACGCGACCAAAAAAGAAGGCGGCCCGCAGGCCGCCTTCTTCGCATCACGTCGACGCGCTTATTTCACGCCGTGCATCAGGCGCTGGATGAGCGGCGCGATCAGGAACAGCAGCACGCCCGGGATCACCAGGGCCCAGAAGCCGAAGGTGTAGCCCGACAGCGCCGACTGCGTGGTCATGCCGCCCTCGCCACTGACGTGGCCGGCGAAGATGCCCGAGAGGTTGTTGCCGATCGCGGTCGAGAGGAACCAGCCGCCCATCCCGAGGCCGACCAGGCGCACCGGCGCGAGCTTGGTCACCATCGACAGGCCGATCGGCGACAGGCAGAGCTCGCCCACCGACTGGATCACGTAGACCATGAAAAGCGTCCAGAACGGGATCTTGCCGGCGTCGTCGATGAGGCTGCCGAGCGCGAACATGAGCAGCAGGAAGGCGAGGCCGTTGAACACGAGGCCCAGGCCGAACTTGCGCGGGATCGACGGATTCGCGCGGCCCAGGCGCACCCACAGCCAGGCCATGATCGGCGCAAACACGATGATCGCGACCGAGTTGACCGACTGGAACCAAGCCACCGGCCACGTCCAGTCACCGAACGTGCGGTCGACGATCTTCTCGGCGAGGAAGGTGAAGGAGCTGCCCGCCTGCTCGAAGAACATCCAGAACAGGATATTGAAGGCGAAGATGATCAGCATGGCGATCACCTTGTCGCGTGCCACGGCACCGTTGCGCAGGCCCTCGGCGATCAGCATGAACGCGAGGCCGGCGAACAGCGCCATCAGAATCCACTGCAGCGTCTGCGCGCCCAGCGTCAGCAGGAAGAACACCAGCGGGATCGCGAGCGCGCCACCGACAGCCGTCATCCAGACGCGGCCCATGCCCTCCGCGCCCGCGGGCGGCAGGCCGATGCCCTTGAGCTGCGCGCGGCCGACGTAGAACCAGACCAGGCTGATGAGCATGCCGATACCGGCGGCGATGAACACGACCTTGTAGGCCGGCATCGTCTCGGTACCGAACACCTGCTGCGCGAGGAACTGCGTGAGCAGCGGTGCGAGCATCGCACCGAGGTTGATGCCCATGTAGAAGATCGTGAAGCCCGAGTCGCGGCGCTCGTCGCCGACCGAATAGAGCTTGCCGACCATCGTCGAGATGTTCGGCTTGAACAGGCCGTTGCCCACCACGATCGTCGCCAGGCCGAGCTTGAAGATGTTCTCGTCCGGCATGGCGATCATGAACAGGCCGGCGGCCATGAACACCGCACCCAGCAGGATCGATCGCTGGTAACCGATCACCTTGTCGGCGATGTAGCCGCCGAAGATCGCCGTCGCGTAGACCAGTGCGAGGTAGGCACCGTAGATGAAACCGGCCGGCTGCTCACCCGACGGATCGCCGCCATGGAACTGCGCGACGATGTACAGCACGAGTGCCCAGCGGATGCCGTAGAACGCGAAGCGCTCCCAGAACTCCGACATGAAGAGCATCCACAGCGGGCGCGGATGGCCCATCACCTGCGGGAAGTCGGGCGGCTGGGGCGGCGTTCCGCCCGGGCCGTGCAGCGGCGGGCCCATGGGCTCGGCGGCGTTGGGTACTTGCGCACTCATTCGGTGGTTCCTGGATGTCTTGCGTGGGAATGTCGCCGCGTCCATACGGCGGGACGGGTCGGCGTACAGCCGCCCGAGAATGTCCGAACGCCGCGCACGGCGTCAAACAGAAGCGGCGTGCTGCAATGCAGCAACAGACAGGAACCGTGCACCTGCGCACCCGCTTCGGTGCAGCCATGGTCCCGGCTCGCTCAGCCCGACGACGGCTCCAGCCCGACCCGCGTCCGCACCTCGAACAGCTCGGGGAAGAACGTCAGCTCCAGCGCCTGCTTGAGGAAGCCCACGCCCGACGAGCCGCCGGTGCCGCGCTTGAAGCCGATGATCCGCATGACGGTCCGCATGTGCCGGAATCGCCAGAGCTGGAACTGCGTCTCGAGGTCGACGAGGTCCTCGCAGAGCTGGTAGGCGGCCCAGTGCGTCGACGGGTCCTCGTAGATCCGTTCGAAGACGGGCAGCAACGCCGGATCGGAGACGTGCGCCACCGACCAGTCGCGCTCGAGGTGCGCCGGTGGCACCGCATGGCCATGGCGGGCGAGGAAGCGCAGCGCCTCGTCGTACAGGCTCGGCCCGCGCAGCGCGGCCTCGAGCTCGGCGTGGCCGGCAGGATCGTGCTCGAAGACGCGCAGCATGGCCGCGTTCTTGTTGCCCAGCAGGAATTCGATCGTGCGGTACTGCAGCGACTGGAACCCCGACGACGGCCCGAGGATGTCGCGGAACTTCATGTAGTCGGCCGGGGTGAGCGTCTCCAGCACGCTCCACATCTCGGTGAGCTGGCGCAGGATCGCCTTCACCCGGGCGAAGACCTTCTGGCAGGCCCCGATGTCGTCCGCATGCAGGAAGCCGACGCCCGCGCGCAGCTCGTGGATCATCAGCTTCATCCACAGCTCGCTGACCTGGTGCTGGATCACGAACAGCAGTTCGTCGTGTTGCGGCGGATCCGAGAGCGGGCGCTGGGCCGAGAGCAGCGTGTCGAGCTGGAGATAACCGCCGTACGTGAGCCGGCCGGACAGATCGGCATGGATACCGCTCTCCAGCGGGCGCTGGTTGTTCTCGACGCTCATGGCTCGTCCTGCTGACCGGCCGCATAGGCTAGCCCACGGCGACCGGCGTCACACTTCGGAAACGCAATCGCGGCACAATCCCGGCCGCCGCGTACGGCCGCCACGGGGGCGGAGGCGCGGGCCGACGGGGGTCGGCGCCGGGGTCGCCCGGTCGTCCGGATGCCTTGCGGGCACCGGCCATCTTCCGGGGAACCCAGCATGAATCGCACTTCGCAGCGGGTCGCGGCGCTCAGCCTCGCGATCGCCGCCAGCCTCGCCGGCACCGCACAGGCCCAGGTCGTCATCAGCCAGGTGTATGGCGGCGGTGGCAACCAGGGCGCCGCGTTCCAGCACGACTTCGTCGAGTTGCACAATACCGGCGACACGCCCGTCGCGCTCGCCGGCCTGTCGCTGCAGTACGCCGCGACCACAGGCACCAACTGGAGCGCGTTCGCGCTGGGCGGCTCGATTCCCGCGGGCGGCTACTACCTCGTCCGACTGGCGGGCAACGCAAGCTCCCCGGCTGCACCGATCACCGATTTCGATGCCAGTGGTGGGCTCAACCTCGCCGGCGCGGCCGGCAAGATCGCCCTCGTGCGCGCCACGACGGCGCTGACGGCGGGCACCGCCTGCCCCTCGCCCGCGATCGCCGTCGACATCGTCGGTTTCGGCACCGGCACGACGGGCTGCGCCGAGACGCGCCCCACGGGGAATCTCTCCAACACCCTCGCCGCGCGCCGCCTGCAGGACGGCTGCCAGGACACCGGGATCAATGCCACGGACTTCGAGATCGTCGCACCCGCGCCGCGCAGCAGCCGCACGGCACCGCGCATCTGCGGCTCGACCGAAGTCGTGCTGCGCATCGCCGACGAAGGCATGAGCGAGGAGGATGCGGGCGAGATGGGCCTGCCGCTGCGGGTCACGCTCTCGCGCCCTGCGGGCCCCGGCGGCGTGCGCTTCCGCATCAGCACGGCCGACGGCACCGCGACCGCCGCCGACGGCGACTATATCCCGCTCGCGGGCGTGGAAGGGCTGATCCCGGCCGGTGCCGATGAAGCCGAGGTGCGCGTGCTCGTGCGCGGCGACCTCAATCCCGAGCCTGACGAAACGTTCGAGGTGCGCCTGGCCGACGTGACCGGCGCGCGCGTCGAGGACGGCGTCGCCACCGCCATCATCATCAATGACGACTTCGAGCTCGTCGGCATCGGGCAGGTCCAAGGCGGCGACGCACGCTCGCCCTGGGAGGGTGCGGTCGTCGCGACCCGCGGGGTCGTGACCGCCCGCCGCGCGAACGGCTTCTACATCCAGAGCCGCGACATCGAGGCCGACACGACGGACGAGACGTCCGAAGGCCTGTTCGTCTTCACGCGAACCGCGCCGCCTGCATTCGTGCAGCCTGGTCGCTGGGTGGTCGCGCGGGGCTCGGTCGTCGAATACGTGCCTTCGACCGACCCCGGCCAGGCGCCGCTCACCGAACTCGGCGGCGACGTGCTCGTCGCGCCGGTCGACGAGGCAACGTATCCCCTGCCCGCACCCGTTGTGCTCACGCCGACCTTCCCCGACCCCACCGGCCCGCTCGACCAGCTCGAGCGCGTCGAGGGCATGCGCGTGACCGTGCCGGACTTCGTGGTCACCGCGCCCACCGGCGGCTTCACCGACGAGCGCAATGCCACGGGGGGCAGCAACGGCGTCTTCCACGGCACCGTGGCCGGCGTCGCACGCCCGTTCCGCGAGCCGGGCATCCAGGCACCGGATGCGCCGCCCGCCGGCGCGATGCCTCCGATCCCGCGCTGGGACTTCAATCCCGAGCTGATCAGCGTCGACAGCGATGCGCTCGGCGCGCCGCGTCTGGATGTCCCGACCGGCACACGCATCGCCGACCTCACCGGTCCGCTCGACTACGCGTTCCGCCGCTACACGATCCTTCCCGACAGTACCGGCACGGTCACGCCCGGCATGACGCCGCACGCGGCGAAGTCGCTGCCGGACGACGCGTTCACCGTCGCGGCCTACAACCTCGAGCGCTTCTTCGACGAGTCCAACGATCCTTCGGTCGGCGAGCCCGTGCTCACCGCCGCGGCGTTCGAGCGCCGCCTCGCCAAGGCGTCGATGGGCATCCGCGACTCGCTGCGCATGCCGGACATCCTCGGCATCGTGGAAATGGAGAACCTCGACGTGCTGCAGCGCCTCGCGGCACGCGTGGGCAACGATGCCGTCGCTGCCGGCCAGGACGATCCGCGCTACGCCGCCTTCCTCGTCGAGGGCAACGACGTCGGCGGCATCGACGTCGGCTTCCTGGTCAAGACCGCCGACACCGGGGCCGGCACGCCGCGCGTGGAGGTCCGCAGCGTCCAGCAGATCGGCAAGGACACCACGTGGACGAGCCCGGGCGGTGACGTCGAGCTGCTCAACGACCGACCGCCGCTGCTGCTCGATGCGGTCGTGCACTACGCCGATGGCCGCGCGTTCCCGCTCAACGTCGTGATCGTGCACCAGCGTTCGCTCAATGGCTCCGACGAGACGGGCGCGGGCGGTGAGCGCGTGCGCGCCAAGCGCCAGCGCCAGGCCGAGTTCCTCGCGGCCTTCCTCGATGCGCGCCAGAAGTCGGCGCCGGACGTGCGACTCGTCGTACTGGGCGACTTCAATGCCTTCGAGTTCAACGACGGCCTCGCGCACACCATGGGCACGATCACCGGCGAGCCCGCGGCCAACGAGGCGACCGCCGTCGCGGGCGACGGTGCCGACCTCGTCGAGCCGAACCTCGTCAACCTCGGCTCGCTCGAGCCGCAGGCCGAACGCTATTCGTTCGTCTTCGGCGGCAATGCGCAGACCCTCGACCACGTGCTGGTCAACGAGAACATGGTCGTCGCCACGCGCCATGCCTCGCTCGACCATGCGCGCATCAATGCGGACTTCCCGGAGACGAACCGCAGCCTCGGCGACAGCCCGTCGCGCCTGGCCGACCACGATCCGGTGGTGGCCTACTTCGTGCCGCGCCGCATCGCCGACCTCGCCGTCGACGCGCAGGCGACCGAGGCCCGCACCGGCGGCACGCTGCGCTTCGACGTCGCGCTGCGCAACCTCGGCGCGGAGCAGGCCGATCGCCCGGCGATCGGCTTCGACCTCGACGCCGAACTGCCGGAGCTGACGATCGCCGCGCCGGCCGGCTGGGGCTGCGATGTGCCGCAGGCCGCAGGCGGCCGCACCGTGGCGACCTGCTCGACGACCCGGCTCGCGGATGACGCAACGGCGGCATTCAGCCTGTCGACCCCCGTGGCTGGCGGCCTGCTCGATCGCACGATCCTGCTGACCAGCGCCGCCGAGGCCGAGTCAATCGATCCGCAGCCTGCGAACAATGCCGCCACGGCACAGGCCACGGTCGTCTCGCAGGCGGACCTCGCCGCCGGCCTCACCGGTCCGGACAAGCAACTGCGCCGCGGCGCGACCGGCAGCTACCGCGCGAGCATCACCAATGCCGGGCCCGACCTCGCGGTCGAGCCGATGCTCGAGGTGACGGGCGAGGCGCCTGCCGCGGGCGTCGCGTTCGTCGCGCCGGCGGGCTGGACGTGCACGGTCGTGACCGCCGATGGCGGCTTCCGCGGGACCTGCGTCGGCGCCTCGCTCGCCGCGGGCACGACACAGGCGTTCGACCTGCGCGTCACCGCGCCGCTGCGCCGCGGCCAGCCGCACTTCACGGTGCGGGCCGCCGTGGCCTCGCGCAGTACCGACGCGGTCGCCGGCAACGACGCGGCGACGCACCACGTGGTGCTGACCGGCCCCGTGAAGTGACGGACACGGGCGCCGGCCTTGCCGGCGCCCTGTCGCTTCAAGCACTTGCAATGCGGTAACGCGGGACAGGCGCGGCTCCGGCCGCGCCTTTTCGTTGGTGCGATGCCGCACCGCGCAATGCCGCTTAACAACCGCACGGCTAGAATCGCGGGTTCTTACGCCGCATCCGGATGCCTCACGCGATGACGCTCGCCGCGAGTTTCGAGATCGAATACCTGCAGTACCTCGGCCCGGACGGCACGCCCGTTGCCGAGATCCCCGAAGCCTTCCGCGACGCCTCCGCGTTGCTGCCGCTGTTCAAGCAGATGCTCTACGTGCGCACCTTCGACGCGAAGGCGATCGCGCTGCAGCGCACCGGCAAGCTCGGCACCTATGCCGCCTGCCTCGGCCACGAGGCCACGCACGTCGGCATCGGCGCCTCGATGCGCCCCGAGGACGTCTTCGCCCCCAGCTACCGCGAATACGGCGCGCAGTTCATGCGCGGCGTGCGCCCGCGCGACGTGCTGATGTACTGGGGCGGCGACGAGCGCGGCAACGACTTCCCCGAGGCGCGCAACGACTACCCCTGGTGCGTGCCGATCTCCACGCAGTGCCTGATGGCCTCGGGCGCCGCGCTCGCGTTCAAGCTGCGCAAGGAGCCGCGCGTGGCGGTGGCCTGCTGTGGCGACGGCGGCTCGTCGAAGACCGACTTCTACGCCGGCCTCAACGCCTCCGGTGCCTTCACCTCGCCGCTCGTGCTGTGCGTGATCAACAACGGCTGGGCGATCTCCGTGCCGCGCGGCGCGCAGACCGGTGCCAAGACGCTCGCCCAGAAGGGCCTCGCCGGCGGCCTGTACTGCCTGCAGGTGGACGGCAACGACCTCATCGCCGTGCTCGAGGCCATGCGCCGCGCCACCGAGCGTGCGCGCAGCGGCCAGGGCGGCTCCGTCATCGAGTTCATGACCTACCGCCTGCACGACCACACCACCGCCGACGACGCCCGCCGCTACCGCGGCGAGCAGGAGGTCAAGGACGCCTGGACGCGCGAGCCGTTCATCCGCCTGCGCAAGTACCTCGTCGACCAGAAGCTCTGGGACGAGGCGCAGGAGAAGGCCTGGATCGAGGAATGCGGCAAGCAGGTCGACGTCGAGATCAACGCCTACCTCGAGACGCCCGTGCAGCCGGTGGAAGCGATGTTCGACTACCTCTACGCCGAGTTGCCGGAGGACCTCCGCGCACAACGCGATTTCGCCATCGCGCAGGAGGGCCGTCGATGAACGCCCAGGTCAAGCCCACCGAGAACGCGATCACCCTCATCGAGGCGATCACCCAGGCGCTCGCCTACGAGATGCGCAACGACCCCACCGTGCTGGTGCTGGGCGAGGACGTCGGCGTCAACGGCGGCGTGTTCCGCGCCACCGCCGGCCTGCATGCGCAGTTCGGCTCCGAGCGCGTGATCGACACGCCGCTTGACGAGACGACGATCGCCGGCCTCACCGTCGGCCTCGCCTCGCAGGGCATGAAGCCCGTCGCCGAGGCGCAGTTCGACGGCTTCATGTACCCGATGGTCGACTTCATCGTCTGCCACGCCGCGCGCATGCGCTACCGCACGCGCGGTCGCCTGACCTGCCCGATGGTGCTGCGCGTGCCGTGGGGCGGTGGCATCCGCGCGCCGGAGCACCACTCCGAGGCCAACGAGGCGATCTTCACCAACGTCCCCGGCCTGCGCGTGGTGATGCCGAGCTCGCCGCAACGTGCCTACGGCATGCTGCTGTCGGCGATCCGCGATCCGGACCCGGTGATCTTCTTCGAGCCCAAGCGCATCTACCGTCAGTACAAGGAAGTGGTTCTAGATGACGGCGAGGCGCTGCCGCTCGACGTCTGCTACGTGCTGCGCGACGGCACCGACATCACGCTGGTGACGTGGGGCGCGCAGGTCAAGGAGACGCTCGAGGCCGCCGAGAAGCTCGCCGGCGAAGGCATCAGCGCCGAGGTCATCGACGTCGCCACCCTGCGCCCGCTCGACTTCGCGACGATCGCCGAGTCGGTCGCCCGCACCGGCCGCTGCGTGATCGTGCACGAGGCCCCGAAGACCGCGGGCTTCGGCGCCGAGATCGCCGCGCGCCTGGCGGAGGAATCGATGTTCGACCTGGTCGCGCCGGTCGAGCGCGTCACCGGCTACGACACGCACATCCCGCTGTTCCGGCTGGAAATGAAGTACCTGCCGAGCGTCGACCGCATCGTCGCCGCGGCCAAGCGCGCGATGGCCGCGGGCTGATGCCGACGCCGAAGGGCGAAGCGATCCGTCTGGCCGACAACCTCGGGGGGATCGCATCGCCTTGGTCGCCCCACGTGGTGGCCGAGATGAACGACGTGCAGTTCAAACTGGTGAAGCTGCAGGGCGAGTTCGTCTGGCATGCGCACGAAGACACCGACGAGGTCTTCCTCGTCGTGCACGGCGAGATGCAGGTCGGCTACCGCGATCGCGACGTCACCGTGCGGGCCGGCGAGATGATCGTCGTCCCGCGCGGCGTCGAGCACATCACCCGCGCGTCGGCCGAATGCCACGCGCTGATCATCGAACCCCGTGGCGTGGTCAACACGGGTGACACGCACACCGACCTGACGGCGGCGAACGACGTCTGGGTCTGATCCCCTACAGGAACGAGCACACCGCATGAGCACCCAGAAGACCTTCCTGCTTCCCGACCTCGGTGAGGGCCTGCCGGACGCGACCATCGTCGAGTGGTACGTCAAGGAAGGCGACACGATCCGCCTGGACGACAACCTCGTCTCGATGGAGACCGCCAAGGCGGTGGTCGACGTGCCTTCGCCGGTCTCGGGCAAGGTGCTGAAGCTCGCCGGCGGGCCGGGCGACATCGTGGTTACCGGCACGATGCTGGCGGTGTTCGAGATGGATCCGTCGATGCCGCAGCGCGCCGAAGGCCAGGACACCGGCCACCACCACGGCGGCGGTGGCACGACGCATCACGGCCCGGTCAGCGACCACTCGGTGGGCGCGGACGATCCGGCGCCGGACGACCGCGTGATCGCCTCGGACGAGGGCGGCGCACTCGAGACCGGCGGCACGGCACCGGCGAAGGCCGAGCGCAGCGACGCCGGCACCGTGGTCGGCGCGATGCAGAGCTCGGACGCCGTGCGCAGCGAGCAGGCCTCGGCCATCGGCGGCGTCAAGGCGATGCCCGCGGTGCGTGCGATGGCGCGCAAGCTCGGCGTCGACATCACCCGCGTGCGCGCCACCGGCGCCGACGGCGTGGTGACGATGCAGGACGTCAAGAACGCGGCGGCCGACGGCTCTGCGAAGGCCGGCCAGGGGGGTGGCACCCCGCGTGCGGCCGATCGCACGGCCGCCGTCGCGCCGCAGCCCCGGCAGCCGTCGCAGGCGCCGCAGCCGGCCCAGCGCAGCACCATGTCGCAGTCCGGCAAGCCGATGCGCACGCAGCCGCCGGGCGTGCAGGCCAGCGGCCAGCCCGAGCAGCTCAAGGGCGTGCGACGCAACATGGCGCGCGTGATGGCCGATGCGCATTCGAAGGTGGTGCCGACCACGCTCGTCGACGATGCCGACCTGCATGCCTGGCTCGGCAAGCAGGACATCACTGCACGCCTGGTGCGCGCGATCGTCGCCGCCTGCAAGGCCGTACCGGCGCTCAATGCCTGGTTCGATGGCGACGCGCTGACCCGCACGATGCATCCGCACGTCGATATCGGCATCGCGGTCGACACCGACGACGGCCTGTTCGTGCCTGCGCTGCGCAATGCCGACATGCTCGACGGCGGCGGCATCCGCCAGGCCATCCAGCGCCTGCGCGCGCAGGTCGAGGACCGCACGATCCCGCCGGGCGAACTCGCCGGCTACACGATCTCGCTGTCGAACTTCGGCATGTTCGCCGGCCGCTATGCGACGCCCGTCGTGGTGCCGCCGTGCGTGGCGATCGTCGGCGCGGGCAAGCTGTCGCACGACGTCGTTGCCGTGATGGGCGGCATCGAGGTGCACCGCCGCATGCCGATCTCGCTCACCTTCGACCACCGCGCCTGCACCGGCGGCGAGGCCGCGCGCTTCCTCAAGGCGCTGCTCGACGACATGGCGCTGCCGCAGTAACGCGCTGACCCGCCCCACCGCGACGGCGCAGGCTCACGGGCCTGCGCCGTCGTCGTTTCGGCTTCCATGATTCGCGACGGCGAGCACCCTGCGGTCGTCGAGGACGGGCCCCGGGGGTCCACGACGCACCGGCATCCCCCTGGCGGCTACGCTCGGGGCTCCCTCGCATGGAGCGCCCGTCATGGCCCACCGCAGCCGCCTCGCCGGCTTCATCATCGACTGCGACACGCCCGATCTCGATGCCGCCGCACGCTTCTGGAGCGGTGCGCTCGGGCTCGAGATCGTGGACCCGGACTCCGGCGGGACCGGCCGCTATGCCGAATTCGGCGGCGCGCCGGGGAACCTGCACGTGGAGGTGCAAAGGGTCGAGCACGCCTCGCGCGTGCACCTCGACATCGAGGCCGACGACATCGACGCTGAGGCCGATCGCCTCGAGAAGCTCGGCGCACGCCGCATCGCCTTCGTGCAGCGCTGGTGGGTGATGGAGGCACCGACCGGGCAGCGCTTCTGCTTGGTGCGCATGCGCGAGGACGCGGGGCGAGGACCGGCGAACCACTGGGACTAGCGCCTCGCTGACCGCACCGCGGGCCCGGCGTATCCTCCGCGGTGGGGAATCACGGGGAACCGCCATGCCGTACGTCGGCCTGGGACTGCACGTCCTGATCGCGCTCTACTTCGCCACGCACGCCGTCCGCAGCGGCCAGGACCGCTACTGGCTGATGATCCTGTTCGCCTTTCCGGGGCTCGGAAGCCTGGTCTATGCCTTGACCATCTGGCTGCCGCAGGCGCGCCACGCGCCCGAGGTGCGTGCGGCCGCGCGCGGCGTGCAGCGCATCCTCGATCCCGACCGCGAACTGCGCCTGGCGCAGGAGGCCTTCGACGAGTCGCCGACGCTCGCGCACCGCCTGCGCCTGGGCGACGCCCTGCTCGCGAAGACCCGGCCCGCCGAGGCCGCGATGCACTTCGAGGCCGCGGTGCGCGGCCCGCACGGCGACGAGCCGGACATCCAGGTGCGCCTCGCCGAGGCCTGGCTCGCGACCGGTCGCGCGTCCGAGGCACGCCGTCTGCTCGACGATGTGATCGCGCGGCATCCGACGTTCCGCTCGCCGCGCGGGCATCTGATCTACGCACGCGCCGTCGCGGCGGAAGGCGACCGCGAGAAGGCCCGGCTGGAGTTCGATGCGCTCACCGGCTACAGCGGCGATCTCGACGTGCATGCCGAGTACGCGCGCACGCTCGTGCTCTGGGGCGATACCGCGCAGGCTCGCGAGGTCTGCGAGAAGGCGCTTGCGCGGTTGAAGAAGTTGCCCGCCTACCAGCGCCGTCTCTACCGCGACTCGGCGACGAGCATGCGCCGGCTGCTCGCGGAGACACGCCGCGAGACCGCCGTCGCCTGATCCGCGCAGGCTCGCCGCGGGCTGCGTCGAGTCCGCTAGTACGCGAATTCCTGGAACACCGGCTCCACGCGGCCATTCCAGGCACTGTGGAACAGCTCGAGCTTGCGCTCGGCGGGCGTGGTGCCGCTCTCGACGATCTCCATCAGCGGCGCGAGGAAAATCGATTCGTCCACGCCGTTCGCATTGAGGCGCGCGCGACGCTGCAGCCCCGCGGCGGCGATCTTCAGCGACTCTCGCGCCAGGTCGAGCACCGAGCCGCCGCGGAACGGCAGCTTGAGCGCGTGCTTCGGCACGCCATCGCGCAGCGCGTGGCGCTCGTCCAAAGTGAAGTCGCGCACGAGGTCCCATGCGGCGTCGAGCGCCGCATCGTCGTAGAGCAGGCCGACCCAGTAGGCCGGCAGTGCGCAGATGCGGTTCCACGGGCCGGAATCGGCGCCGCGCATCTCAAGGTACTTCTTGAGCCGCACCTCCGGGAAGGCCGTCGTCGAATGGTCGGCCCAGTCCTTCAGCGTCGGGCGGGAACCCGGGCGCGCGGGCAGCTTTCCGTCCATGTAGTCGCGGAACGACTGCCCGCTCGCATCGATATACGTACCGTCGCGGTAGACGAAGTACATCGGCACGTCGAGCAGGTAGTCGGTATAGCGCTCGTAGCCGAAGCCGTCCTCGAAGACGAAGTCGAGCAGGCCGGTGCGGTCGCCGTCGGTGTCCGTCCAGATGTGCGAGCGGTAGGAGAGATAGCCGTTCGGCGCGCCTTCCGTGAACGGCGAGTCGGCGAACAGCGCGGTCGCGATCGGCTGCAGCGCGAGGGAGACGCGGAACTTCTTGACCATGTCGGCCTCGGAGCCGACGTCGAGGTTGACCTGCACGGTGCAGGTGCGCGTCATCATGTCCAGGCCGAGGGATCCGACCTTGGGCATGTACTCGCGCATGATCTTGTAGCGCCCCTTGGGCATCCACGGCATCTCGTCGCGGCGCCACTTCGGCTGGAAGCCCATGCCGAGGAAGCCCAGGCCCATCGGCTCGGCGACGGCGCGTACTTCCTTCAGGTGCGTTCCGGTCTCGCGGCAGGTCTCGTGGAGCGTCGCGAGCGGCGCGCCGGAGAGCTCGAGCTGGCCCGCGGGCTCCAGCGATACGGACGCATCGTCCTTGGTCAGCGCGATGACGCGGCCCTTCTCCTCGACGGGCGCCCAGCCGAACTGCACGAGCCCCTTGAGCAGCGCCTCGATGCCACGTTCGCCGTCGAACGTCGGGGCGGCGAGGTCATCGGTGCGGTAGCCGAACTTCTCGTGCTCGGTGCCGATGCGCCAGTCCTCGCGCGGCCGGATCCCGGACTCGAGGTATTCGACGAGCTGCGCGCGCGACTCGATCTCGACGTCGACCACCTGGCTGGGACCGGACACGCGCACCTCGACACGGATCCCGCGGGGCGCGGGAGGGCCGCCAGTCTAGCGGGCCGCCCGCGGCGCGCTCGTGCCAGCGGCGGGCGTCAGCGTTGCGCCGGCGGCACGCGCCGCCGGGCCCGCCCTAGAATGCGGCGATGTCCCTGTGCCTTCCGTTCCTGCGGCCCCGCCTGCTGGCCGCGGCCCTGCTGCTGTCCACGCCGCTCGCGCAGGCGACGACGCTCGAGCGCGGCAACGGGCCAGAGCCGTCGACGCTGGATGCGCACAAGTGCCAGGAGGTCGCCTGCGGCAACGTGCTGCGCGACCTCTACGAGGGCCTCGTCACCGAGGACGCGCGCGGCCGCATCGTGCCGGGCATGGCGACGCACTGGTCGATGTCGTCCGACGGCCGCACGTGGACGTTCCACCTGCGCGAGGGCCTGCGCTGGAGCGACGGGACGGCCCTCGACGCGCCGCAGATCGTAGCCAGCTTCCAACGCGCGTTCGCACCCGCCACGGCCGCGCCCTTCGGCGAGCTGTTCGATGCGCTGGCCGGCGCGACCGACGTGCAGGCGGGCCGGGCGCCGCCGGCGCGCCTCGGCGTGGCCGCGCCGGATGCGCGCACCGTCGTCTTCCGCCTGACGCGCGCGGCCGACCTGCCTGCCCTGCTCACGCTGCCGATCGCCTTTCCGGTGCACCTGCCGTCGGTGCGGCGCTTCGGCGCCGAGCACACGCGTCCGGGGCGACTCGTCGGCAACGGCGCTTACCGCCTGATCGCATGGACGCCACAGGCGAACCTCCTCGTCGAGCGCAATCCGCTTTTCCATGGCGCGCGCGGCGTCGCGATCGAACGCGTCCGCTTCCACGTGACCGAAGACGCCGCCGCCGAGCTGCAGCGCTTCGCCGCCGGCGACCTGCACATCACGGAAGTCGTGCCGCCGCAGCCGCTCGACCGGCTGCGCGCCCGCTTCGGCACGCAGCTCCGCCTTTCGCCGTACCTCGGCGCGTTCTGGCTCGGGCTCAACACCACGCAGCCGCCGCTCCGCGACGGCGGCTGCGTGGCCGTCGCGCGGCGCGCACCGCCGGATTCACCCACGCCGCATCGTGCGTCCTGCATCGACCGCGGCCATGCGCTGCGCCGTGCGCTCGCGCTCGCCGTCGATCGCGACGTGCTCGTGCGGCATGTCACCGGCTTCGGCGAGGCGCCGGCCTATGGGGTGGTGCCGCCGGGCATCACCGGCTATCGCCCGGCACGCACGACGTGGGCCGGGCTCACGCAGTCGCAGCGCGATGCCCGTGCCCGCACGCTCTATCGTGCCGCCGGCTACGACGCCCGACGCCCGCTGGAGATCGAGCTTCGCTACAACACGTCCACGCCGCATCGCCGCCTCGCGCTCGCGGTGGCCGCGATGTGGCGCGACGTACTCGGCGTGCGCGTGCGGCTGCGCAACGAGGAATGGAAGGTGTTCGTCGGCAACCGCAAGCAGCGCGTGATCACGCAGGTCTTCCGCGGCGGCTGGATCGCCGACGTGCCGGATGCGCACAACTTCCTCGCCGCCTTCGGCAGTGGTGGGCCGCTCGACTGGACAGGCCTGCAGGATCCGGGCTTCCGCGAGCGTCTGGCGCGTGCCGATGCTGCGCGCAGCCCTGCGGCACGCGCGGCATGGCTGCATGCCGCGGAGACGCGCCTGCTGCAGAGCGATGCGGTGATCCCGCTGTACTTCTACACGTCCAAGCACCTCGTCGCGCCGCAGGTGCGCGGCTTCGAGGCGAACGCGCTCGACCGTCACGCGAGCCGCTGGATGCGGCTGGAGCCGGCGCGATGACGACACGGCGGGCATCACGCGCGTACGACGGATCACCGTTCGGCACCCTCGCCGCGAAGCGGCATCGCGCCATGCCCTGCACGCGGAACAGCGCATGAAGCGCCTGCTGGTCCACCTCCTCGAGGCGCTCGTCACGCTGTGGCTGCTCGCCACGCTGTGCTTCGTGCTGCTCCGCGCGGCTCCGGGCGGCCCCTTCGATGGCGAGAAGTCGGCGCCGCCCGAGGTACAGGCCGCGCTCGAGGCGCAGTACCGCCTCGATCGCCCGGTCGTCGCGCAGTACGGCGCATGGCTCGCCGATGTCGCGCGCGGGGATCTCGGCCCGTCGTTCCAGTATCCGGACTACCGCGTCGGGCCGCTGATCGCCGAGGCGCTTCCGGTGTCGGCACTCAACGGTGGGCTCGCCCTGTTGCTCGCCCTCGCGCTCGGCATTCCGCTCGGCATCGCCGCCGCGTTGCGCGCGAACGGTGCGATCGACCGCAGCGTGATGCTGCTCGCCGGGCTGGGGCTCGCGGTCCCGAAGTTCGTCGCCGCACCGCTGCTCGTGCTGCTGTTCGCCGTGACCCTGCACTGGCTGCCCGCCGGCGGCTGGGGCGAGGCGCGGCACGTCGTGCTCCCGGTGATCGCGCTCGCGCTGCCGAACATCGCCTACTGCGCACGGCTGGTGCGCGCCTCGATGCTGGAGACGCTGTCGGCCGACTACCTGCGCGCCGCGCGCTCGCGCGGCCTGTCGTCGCGGCGCGTGCTGCTCGCGCATGCACTGCCGCCGGCGTTGCTGCCAGTGATCGCCTGGTTGTCGCCCGCGCTGATCAACGTCGTCACCGGCTCGGCCGTGGTCGAGCAGGTCTTCGGCATCCCCGGGATGGGGCGCTACTTCGTGCAGGGCGCGCTCAACCGCGACTACACGCTCGTGCTGGGCGTGGTGCTGGTCATTGGCGTGCTGATCGTGCTGATCAACGCGCTGGTGGACGCACTTCGCGAACGTATGGATCCGCGGCTGGTCGCCGCGGGGGGCTAGTCCCCGCGCTTCGCGCGGAGCTGCTCGATATAGCGCAATTCGTTCGGCGCGATCGTGTCCGCGGCGTCGAAGCGCATGGCCTCGCGCAGGCGACGCTCGGCCTCGTCGAGCCGCCCGAGTTCGATCAGCACGAAGCCCTGCCCGCGCAGCCCGCGTGCGCGATCACCGTCCTCGTCGTTCGCAGGCGAGAACGCCGCATGGTCGGTCGCCGCGATGTAATGGCGAAGTGCGGCGTTCCAGTCGCGACGCTCTTGGAACACGTGGCCAAGTTCGGCGTGGTACTGCGAATTCATCGGCGCCAGCGCGAGCGCATGGCCCAGCTCGACGGCGGCCTCGTCGAGGCGCGCCAGCTCGACCAGGGCATAGGCCTTCATGTAATGCGCGTCGGACCAGTGGACATAGAGCGCATCGGCAGGCCCGCCGTCGTTTGCGGCCATCGCGAGCACCGCCAGCGCCTCTTCGGGGCTGCGCACGTCGTAGCGGCGACGCCCGTCGGCCGGGTAGCGCGCGCGGTAGGCGGCGAGCACCGTGTCGTACTCGCCGAGTGCGCCTTCGGCATCGGCGCGTTCCATACGGCGACGCGCGGCGAGCAGGCGGTCGAACTGCGCCTGCTCGAAGGCACGGCTTTCAACGCGATGCGCCTCGGTCGCCGCTGCGTCGGCGGGCGCCTCGTTCCGTGCAGGAGCGTCGCGCATCGTGCCGCCGACGGCGGGGTCCTGCGCGAGCGCCGGGGCGGCGGCGAACAGCAGGCTCAGCAGGAGCACACGGCCACGGCTCATGCCGGCAGCTCCAGCCAGCGCGCCACCACCTCGCGCGCCTGGTCGACGCCCTGCTTCGACTCGCCGGAGAAGACCTGCACGCCGACGCTGTCGCCGAAGCGGGACTGCAGCTCGCGCGAGACCGCATGCATCGCCTGCATCTGCTGGCCGCGGCCGAGCTTGTCGGCCTTGGTCAGCAGCGCATGCGCCGGCAGGCCGCGGTTGACCGCGTAGCCGAGCATCTGCAGGTCGTAGTCCTTGAGCGGGTGGCGGATGTCCATGATCACCACCAGCCCCTTCAGCGCCTCGCGGGTGGTGAAGTAGCGGTCGATGAAGGTCTGCCAGTGCGCCTGCAGGTCCTTGGGCACCTTCGCGTAGCCGTAGCCCGGGAGGTCGACGAGGTACTTGGTGGCGGGCTCCTCGTTCTGCTTCGGCGTGAAGTCGAAGAAGACCAGTTGCTGGGTGCGGCCGGGCGTCTTGGAGACGCGGGCGAGGGAGCCCTGCTGGCAGATCGCATTCAGGGCGGTGGACTTGCCGGCATTCGACCGGCCCGCAAACGCGACCTCATGGCCGCCGTCGGGCGGCAGCTGGCCCATGTTGTGCGCGGACAGCAGGTAGCGGGCGCGCTGGAAGGGATTGGACATGCCGCTAGGATCGCACGGCCGTCGCTGAACCGGCCCGCCAGGGTGCGTCCGCGTTGACCGCATGTGCACCGGCCGCCGATAATTCCGCGGTTCCGGCGCCGTCTCGCGGCGCCCCTCTTCTGCAGTTCCCGGAGCTCTCTCGCATGCGCCCTACCCGCGCCTTCGGCCTCGTCGGCCTCGCCGCCCTGGCGGTCGCCGCCGCCGCCGTCGCCCAGAACACGGTCGTGACCCCGGTCCCGGACAAGGCGCCGGTCCAGGTCCAGCCGCTCGCCGGCGCGCCGGAGAAGGCCACGTGGGGCGACGCCAAGAAGGGCCAGGCCAAGGCCGGCACCTGCGCGGCCTGCCACGGCCTCGACGGCAACTCGCCGACGCCGGCCTACCCGCGCCTGGCCGGCATGCCGGAGCGCTACGTCGCCCAGCAGCTCGCGCTGTTCAAGAGCCGCGAGCGCAACACGGGCATGGCCGCGGTGATGTACCCGTTCGCCGACCAGCTCACCGCGCAGGACATGCGCGACCTCGGTGCCTGGTTCCAGACCCAGAAGGCCGGCGCCGGCATCGCCGACGACACGAAGATCGCGACCGGCCCGAATGCCGGCCGTGCCTATTACGAGGTCGGCGAGCAGCTGTTCCGCGCCGGCGACCGCGCGCGCGGCATCCCGGCCTGCATGGCCTGCCACGGCCCCGCGGGCCAGGGCAACCCGGGTCCCGCCTACCCGGCCGTCGCCGGGCAGATGGCCGACTACGCCAAGCGCCGCCTCGAGGAATACCGCGCCGGCGCCGGCGTGAATCCGAACTACAAGAACTTCCACATCATGGCCACGATCGCCAAGGGCCTGACGGACGAGGAGATCGGCTCGCTCGCCAGCTACATGCAGGGCCTGCATCGCCGCTCGAACGATACCGGCGTCGACGCCTCGGCCGCCGCCGCGCCGGGCGCCGCCCGTGCGAGCGCGGCCACGGCCGCCCCGGCGACGATGCCCGGTGGCCCGACCGCCACGCCGGCCGGCCCGGCCGCGGCACCGGCGACGCCCGTGGCGCCGACTGCCGTTCCTGCGCAGACCACCGCGCCGGTGACCGGCGAGGCGACCCCGGCGGCGCCGAAGCAGGGCTGAACTTCGCCCGGCCGACGCGGTCGCATCCCGCGCACTGCTCCCCGACGCCGGACGTGCCCCGCACGCCCGGCGTCTTCGTTTCGAGGCCCGCCATGAACCGTCTGCTCCGCCCCCTGCTCGCCCTCGTCCTCGCCGCATCGGCCTTTGCCGCCGCGGCCGCGCCGAAGCCCACGGCCGCGCCGGTCGAAGGCCGCGATTACGAGGTCATCGCCGACGGTCGCCCGTACCGCCCGGCGCCGGGCGTCGTCGAGGTGGTGGAGGTCTTCGGCTACACCTGCCCGCACTGCGCGCATTTCGAGCCCGCGCTCGAGGCCTGGAGCCGCAAGTTGCCGAAGAAGGCGCGACTCGTTCGCCTGCCGGCGGCGTTTGGCGGTTACTGGACGCCCTATGCCCGCGCCTATTTCGCCGCGCAGGCCCTCGGCGTCGCGGAGCGCAGCCACCGCGACATGTTCGACGCGCTGCATTTCGACGACCTGCTGCCGATCTCCGGCGTCACCGTCGACGAACTCGCGGGCTTCTACAAGGACTACGGTGTCGACCCGGCCCGCTTCGCCGCGGCCTACCAGGCGAAGAGCGTCGACGCGCAGATCGCGGCATCGACCGACTGGATCATGCGCGCCGGCATCGAGGGCACGCCGACGCTGGTCGTCGCCGGCAAATACCGCGTCACCGGCGACACCCAGGACGGCGTGCTGAAGACCGCGCGCTGGCTCGTCGACCGCGAACTCGCCCGCGCCCGCTGATCACTGGAGAGCCCATGCGCCCGAACCGCCTGTTTCCGAGCCTGCTCCTCGCCGTCGCCCTGATCCTCGGCGGCTGCGAGAAGGCCCCGACCCCCGAGCCCACGCCGGCGCCGGCCGCCACGCCGACCGCGCAGGCCGCGCCCGTCGATGCCGCGCTGCCGGGCCCGGCGCCGGTCGCCGGGACCGACTACGTCGAGATCCGGGGCGGCGCGCCGTTCGCGCCGGCGGTGGGCAAGGTCGAGGTGGTCGAGGTCTTCGGCTACAGCTGCCCGCACTGCGCGCAGTTCGAGCCGATGCTCGAGGCCTGGGCCAAGCGGCAGCCGGCGCACGTGAACCTCGTGCGCGTTCCCGCGCCGTTCGGCGGCTTCTGGGTGCCCTACGCGAAGGCCTACTACGTCGCGCAGGAACTCGGGCTGGAGGACGCCACGCACCGGGCGATGTTCGACGCGATCCACGTCGGCGGCACGCTGCCCGCCCCGCCCGCGGTGCCCACCGACGCGCAGATCGCCGCGTTCTACGCCGGCCACGGCGCCGACCCGAAGGACGTCACTGAACGCATGGGCAGCTACGCGATGCAGGCCAAGCTCAAGCGCGCGATGGCCTTCATCATGCGTTCGGGGGTCGACGGCACGCCCACCCTCGTCGTCAACGGCAAGTACCGCGTGCTCGGCCGCAGCGCCGAGGATGCGCTGCGCATCACCGAGCACCTCGTCGCCCGCGAGCACGCCGCGGCCCGCTGAGGCCTGCACGCCGTCTTGTCATCGCGTCGGCACCCGGCGGCTATCCTGTCGCCCCGGGGTCGCCGCCTTCCCCTGTGGACCCGCAAGGAGATCGTCCCGATGCCGTTCCGTCCGACCCCGCTGCGCTTCACGCTCGCCCTCGCCGCCGGCCTGCTGCTGTCGGCCTGCGACCGCGCACCTGAAACGCAGGCCCCGGCCGCACCCGCCAGTGGCGCGACGCCGAGCGCGACCGCGCCTGTCGCCGACCTCGCCAATGCGCCCGCCCCCGTCCGCACGCCCGGGCCGATCGTGCCGCCGCAGGGCCCGGAGCCGGTACGCGGCAAGGACTTCGAGGAGATCCCCAACGGCCAGCCGTTCGAGCCGGCGCCGGGCAAGATCGAGGTGGTCGAGGTCTTCGGCTACGTCTGCCCGGCCTGCGCCGCGTTCGCGCCGGTGGTCGGCCCCTGGGAGCGCACGCTGCCGGCGGATGTCGTCTTCCGCTACGTGCCCGCGCCGTTCGGCCCGGAATGGGATCCGTATGCGAAGTCGCTGTTCGCCGCCGAGCAGCTCGGCCTGCGCGAGCGTGCGCATGATGCGCTGATCGACGCGATCCACGTCTCGCAGAGCATGCCCGGCGAGGGCGATAAGCCCGACGAGCAGGCGATCGCCAACTTCTACGCGCGCTACGGGGCCGATCCGAAGCAGTTCCTGGAGATCATGAACTCCTTCGCGATCGCCACGAAGGTCAACCAGGGCAAGCAGTTCATGCAGCGCACCGGCGTGACCGGCACGCCGACGCTCGTGATCAACGGCAAGTACCGCGTGACCGGCGGCGAGAGCTTCCAGGACCGCCTGCGCATCGCCGAGCACCTGATCGCCCGGGAGCGCGCGGCGCTCGGCGGCGCCGGCGCGCCAGCCGCACCGGCCGCACCGGCCCCGGCGACGACGCCCGCACCCGCGCCGGCCGCAGCTCCGGCTACGGGTGGCTGATACCGCCGCCCCCCAGGACGGTTCGCGCCGGCTGCGGCTGCTGAGCGCGAACATCCAGGCCGGCTCCAGCACGCGCGGCTACCACGACTACATCGCGCGCAGCTGGTCGCACGTGCTGCCGATGGGCGACAAGCGCGGCAGCCTCGACGCGATCGCCCGGCTCGCCGGGCAGTACGACATCGTCGGCCTCAACGAGAGCGATCCGGGCAGCCTGCGCTCGGGCTTCACCAACCAGACGCACTACCTCGCCCAGCGCGGCGGCTTCGCCTACTGGAGCCACCAGCCGAACCGCCGCGTCGGCGGGGTCGCCTCGAGCGCCAACGGGCTGCTCAGCAAGATCGAGCCGGTCGAGGTGGTCGACCATCCGCTGCCCGGCCGCATCGCCGGGCGCGGCATCCTGATGGCGCGCTTCGGCTGCGCCGACCGCCCGCTCACCATCGCGGTCGCGCATCTCTCCCTCGGCGCGGGCTCGCGCCTCTCGCAACTCGCGTTCATCGCCGAGCTGCTCGCGAACGATCCGCATGCGGTGCTGATGGGCGACTTCAACTGCACCGCCGACCAGCCCGAGATGGGCGTGCTGTTCCGGCAGACGCGCCTGCAGCCACCGGCGCACCGCATCGCGACGTTCCCGAGCTGGAGCCCGCAGCGCGCGATCGACCACATCCTGATCGGCGATGGCCTCGAGGCGAGCGACTGCTCGGCGTTTCCCGCCGCGTTCTCCGATCACCTCGCGCTCTCGATGGACGTGGCGGTGCCCGCGCACTGCTTCGACTGAGCACTCCGGCCGCCGCGTGCGTCGTGCGCGCGTGCGTCAGCCGTCCGTCGATCGTGGCTCGGGCGTGGTGGCCCGCTCCACACGCTCGCGCAGCGTGGCGTCCGCGAACAGGTCGCGCAGCAGGCGCAGCTTGTGCTCGAAGCGCGGATCGTCGACCAGACGCAGACGCTCGATCCAGCGCGCGGTCGGCGTGAAATCGGCCAGGTCGATGCCGGTCGCCGTGCGGATTTCCTCCAGCTTGCGCAGGCCCGCATCGAGGCGTGCGAGGCGATGGCGCGTCTCGGCGTCCAGACGCTCGCCGGCGCCGGCCTCGCGGTTGCGCTGCTGGCGCTCGAAGTCACGGCGATGGTGAGACGCGAGCGCGACCAGGTCGTCGGCGTCGAAGCGCGAGCGGGCGCGCATGAGCGAGGCCAGGAACGTGCGCGGGACCGGCTCGGGCTCGCGCAGCGCGGGCGCGACGCGGCGGCGGATCGTGCCGCCCTCCTGCAGCTCCCACAGGCCCCAGCCGGCCGGCAGCTCGGCCTCCTTGACCACGCCCGGCGCGGCGAACAGGCACCAGCGGTCGCAGTAGCGTGCGATGCGATCGGCCTTCTCGGGGTTCTTGAGTTCGGCCAGCCAGTCGCCGCGCGCGCACTTGAACTCGAAGCCGGTGATCTCGAAACCGCGCGAGGAGTAGAGCGACATCACCAGCGCATCGGCGCGCGAGCCGTACAGGCTGCCGACCGCCTCGCGCACCTCGAACAGGGTCACGTACTCGTCGGCGGGGTGCGCGAGCTTCAGGGCGACGCAGAGGTCGTGGCTGGTGAGCTTGCCGGTTTCGGGCACGACGGCGGGATCCTCGCGGCCTGCGGCACCGCCGCGGACCTGCAGTCTGGCCGGTGCGGGTCGCAGGATCCGATACGGCATGCGGCCGGCGGGTGAGGATGCCGCCCCGGTTCCTGCATTGGGACCACCGGGGGCCGCGGTGATGCGTCGCGACGTCGCGCGCCGCCAAGGTAACGCTCGCACGGCCACCGCACGCCGCATGTCCGGCGCGCCAGACGGGCAGCGCTGGCGCCTCGAATGAAAACGGCCGGTGGCTCACGCCACCGGCCGTTCCGTACCTCATGCCGCGTCGATCAGAACCGCAGGTCGGCGCGGATGTACCACATGCCACCGCCCGGCAGGTCGTACGTCGAGCCGTCGAAGCTGTTGAGGTTGCACGAGACGCAGATCGGCGGGTCCTTGCTGAAGACGTTGTTCATGCCCGCCAGCAGCGAGAGCCCCTTCATCCAGTCGACCTTGTAGCCCACCTGGACGTCGTGGTACGTGATCGCGCCGAGGCGGTTCTGGTCCGGGCCGGGATTGTTGCCGCAGACCGCGAAGCCGGCGGCGTCACCGCAGTCCTCGACCAGTTCGCTGATGTGGCGCGCCGTCCACGACGCCGTCCAGTTGTTGCGCTGCCAGGCGAGCGTCGCGTTCGACGTCCAGCGCGGGATCGCACGCGTGACCGGGTCGGACACCAGGCGACCCGGTTCCAGCGGCTGCACCGAGCCATCAGCTCCGCGGGCCTCGTAGCGGCCGACGAACGTGTTCTGCCACGTCACGCTCACATCGCCCCACGAGAACTTCGGCAGCTGCCAGAACAGGTCGAGGTCGAAGCCGTCGGTCTTGATCGAGTCGAAGTTGCCGAGGTAGTTGTCGAAGTCCTGGATCTGGTCGGTCGTCGCATTGCGCACGATGCCGGTGCAGTAGCGCGGATCAAGCGTCTGCACGCAGAGGTCGAGCTGCGTCTGCGGATCCGGCGCCTGGATCGCGCCTTCGATCGAGTGGCGGTAGAACGTGCCCTCGATGTCGATGCGGCGCGAGAACGAGGTGTTCTCGAGGAATGCTGGCGAGAACACGAAGCCTGCCGAGAAGCTGCGCGACCGCTCGGGCTCGAGCGTCGGCGTGCCGCCGGTCTCCACGCCGATCTGCGGATCGAACTGCGTGAGGCCAGGAGCGACGCCGAGCGTCGTGCAGTTCGCCGCGTTTGCGGCGAAGTTCGCGCCCAGGCACGGGTCGACGATGTTCGCGTCGAAGCGCGTGCCCTGCCCGTACAGCTCGCCGATGGTCGGCGCGCGAAAGCCTTCCGCGTAGGTCATGCGGAACATCAGGTCGTCGACGACCTGCCAGCGCAGGCCGATCTTCGGCACGAACTCGCCACCGAACGTCGAGTAGTCCGAGTAACGGCCGGCGAGGTTCAGGTCGAGCTTCTTGCCCCAGCTCGAGTCGGCGAGCAGCGGGATGTTGAGCTCGAGGAAGACCTCGTTGACGTCGTACTCGCCCGACGTCGGCAGCGACGGCACGCCGTTGTACTCGCCGCGCACCGTCTGCGGATCGGGGTCGTACGAGCCTTCGTACTTGCGGTACTCGTAGCCGGTCGCGAACGAGAGCGGGCCGGCCGGCAGGTCGAACAGGTCGCCGGTGAGGTTGGCCGAGGCCACGCTCAGGCGGTTCTCGCTGCGGTCGCGGAAGACCGGCGAGATGTAGGCGAGCATCGCCGGGGTGATGGTGTTGAAACCGAAGATGTCGAGCGGCGTGCAGCCCGGCGTCGCTGCGCAGACCGCGGGATCGCCGAGCGCGATCGCGATGTTGCGCGCGTTGTAGCTGCCGAAGTTCTGCTGCTCGGCCTCGTTGCGGCCATGCGCGATGTTCACGTCCCAGAACCAGCTGCGCTCGCCGATCTCGAACGAGCTCTCCAGGCCCGTGCCGAAGTACATCGTGTCGACCTGCTGCTCGAAGCGGCGCGGGCCGCCCTCGATCGGACGACGACGGATCGTGGACACATTGCCGCCCGGGCGGCCGTCGAGCGTGATGCCGAACGGGTTGAACGGATGGTTCGCCGGGATGACGATGTTCGATGCGAAGTCCGTGCCGGCACCCGGCCCGAGGTCGATCGGCTCCGGTGCGGCCTGGTTGACCGACTCGCGGCGGTTCACGAGTGCACGTGCATACCAGGTCAGGCCCGGCGTGATGTCCATGCGGAACTGGCCGAAGATGCCGGCGCGCTCGTTCGGCGTGAGCAGCAGGTTGAAGGGCGCGTAGTTGAAAGCATCGCGTGCGCCGGACCAGCAACGGAAGCCGTCGGGGCGGTCCTGCCCCGCGTTGGCGCCGGTGCAGCCCGGAAGGCCGGGCGTGAATGCCGGGTTGTTGAGGGTCGGGTCCGACGTGAGATCGTAGGGCGTGCCGCGCGTGGGATCCGCCGGATCGGGGAAGCGCGGATCACGGAAGACGAAGCGCCCGCCCGGCACGCGCGAGCTGCCCAGCGCGAGGCCGGTGCCGAACACGGGCTCGCGCGTGCGCTCGCGGTCGATCGACGCGATCGCGTCCTGGTCCTGATAGCTGGCGCCGACGAACCAGTTGAAACGGTCGCCGGAGCCACCCCAGGCGATGTCGACGCCCTTGGTCTCGCCGTCGCCCGGCGTGTACTGGCCGTAGTTGACCGAGACCTGTGCGCCGTCGAAGTTGCGCCGCGTGATGATGTTGACCACGCCGGCGATCGCGTCGGAGCCGTACAGCGAGGAGGCGCCGTCCTCCAGCACCTCGATGCGCTCGACGACCGCGAGCGGAATCGTGTTGAGGTCGACCGCCGAGCCCACGCCCGAGGCGGAGGACTCGTTCACCCAGCGCTGGCCATCGACCAGCACGAGCGTGCGCTTGGTGCCCAGGTGGCGGAGGTTCACGGTGGTCGCGCCGGCGCCGGTGCCGCCGCCGTCCGGCGGGAAGCCGTCGTTGCCGGAGGCGTTGCGGGTGCGGTTGAAGCCCGAGCCCGCGGCGGTGATCTGCTGGATCACGTCGCCGACCGAGGTCTGGCCGGTGCGCTCGATGTCCTCGCGGGTGATCGTCTGGACCGGCACCTGCCCTTCGACGGCCGCGCGCTTGATGCGCGAGCCGGTGACGGTGACGCTGTCGAGGGCGCGGGCGTCGCTGCCCGTGGCCGTGGCCTGGTCTTGGGCTGCAGCAAGGCCGGGCGCGGCGATGAGCAGGGACAACTGGATGGCTTTCGCCAGGGACTGACGGCGCAACGCTTTCATCGACTCTCTCTCCGTAAGAATTCAAAGCAGGCGCGCCGCGTCCCCTGTGACCACGGCGTCGAGTGGTTGTAAATGTTTCATGAATCCACCACAAGCGCCGAACGACAGGTTTCGGTGTCCCGGCCGATAAGTGACGCCCTCAGCCCGCCGCCAGCAGCGACGCGGCGACGGCGACCAGGAACCCCGCGAACACCCGCTTGAGGTGCGGCCCGGACAGCCGGTGCGCCAGCCGCGTGCCCCACGGCGCCGCAAGCACGGACGCCAGGGCGACCCCGATCGCCGCCGGCAGGTAGACATAGCCGATCGCATGCGCGGGCAGGCCGCCAGCCGGCGCCTGCAGGGCGTAGTCGAGCGCACTGCCGAGGCCGATCGCGATGCCGCAGGCCGAGGACGTGCCGACCGCACGCACCGGCGCGACGCCGCGCGCGACAAGCAGCGGGACGGTCATGCTGCCGCCACCGATGCCGACGATCGCCGAGACCGCCCCGATGGCGGTGCCGGCGGCCGTCATCAGCGGTCCCCGCGGGACCCCGCCGCCGTCGCGCTCGCGGGGCCGCGACAGCATGAGCTGCGCGGCCGCGAGCAGGCAGTAGCCGGCCACGAGCGTGCGCAGCACGTCGCCGTCGATGCGCACCGCGGCACCGCTGCCGAGCCAGCCGCCGAGCAGCAGCCCCGGCACCATCCACGCGACGCTCGGCCACAGCACGCTGCCGCGCCGCGCGTGCGCGCGGGCCGAGGCCGCCGCTGTCAGCACGATGCTCGCGAGCGAGCTGGCAAGTGCCGCATGCATCGCCGCCGCTTCGGGGACGCCGACCAGGGGCAGCAGCCAGGCGAGCGCGGCGACCAGCACCAGCCCACCGCCGACGCCGAGCAGGCCGGCGAGCACCCCGGCGACGAGTCCGAGGACGGGAAAGGCGAGCCATTCGATCGGCATGGTGGGCTCCGTTGAGGGCGCCCAGCCTGCCCGTACGGCAGCCTCGGGGCCAGCGCGCATCACCACGGGACGTTCAGACGTGCTGGCTATAGTCGCGCGATGCTCCGACGCCGCCTCCTGCCCCTGCTCGTCGCCCTCGCCGCGGCGTCCTCCCAGACCGCCTGCGCGCAGACCGTGGCGCCGCCGCCCCGCGCCAGCGTGCCCGCGGCCGTGACCGTCGCGCGCGCCGCGCCGCGCGCGGACCTGCGGCTCGAGCGCGTGCGCGAGGCCCTCGCCGCCGCCGAGCGCGGTGGCTTCGATGCCGCGGCCTATGCCGACCTCGCCGGGCATCCGCTCTACGGCTGGATCGAGTACGCCGACCTGCGCCGTGACCTGTCAGCGCTCGACCGCGCGCGCGCGGAGGCCTTCCTGCGCCGCTACGACCGCCAGGCGGTCGCCAGCACCTTCCGGGCGCAGTGGCTCGCCGAGGCGGCCCGTCGGCAGGACTGGTCCGCCTTCGACGCCGCATGGCAGCCCGGCACCGACGAGGTCGCCCTGCGCTGCGCGCACCTGCAGGCCCGCGCCGCGCTCGGCCGCACGGATGCCGCATGGACGAGCGAGGCCCAGGCGCTGTGGCGCGAATCGGCGAACTCGCTGCCGGGCACCTGCGACGCCGCCTTCGCCGCGCTCGATGCCCGCGGCGGGCTGCCCCCCGCGCTGCGCTGGGAGCGCATCGAGAAGGCGGCCGAGGCCTGGCAGCCCGCGGTCATGCGCGCCGCTGCACGCGGCTTGCCGGCCGACGAGGCGGCGTTGGCGAACGACTACGCCGCCTTCGTCGATGCCGTGCACGAGCGCGCGCTCGGCTGGCCCCGAACCGAGCGCAGCCGCCGCATCGCGTCCTACGGCCTGGCGCGTTTCGCGAAGTCGCTGCCGTCGCAGGCGCAGGCGCAGCTCGCGAAGTACGGCCCGGCGCTCGGCTTCACCGAGGCCGACCGCGGCCGTGTGCTCTACCAGGCCGCTCTGCAGAGCGCGGGCCAGTTCGATCCCGACGCCTGGCAGCACATCAGCGCAGTGCCCGAGAGCGCGTTCGACGACCGCCTGCACGAATGGCGCGTGCGCACGGCGCTGGCCCGCTCGGACTGGGCCGGCGCCCTGGCCGGCATCCGGCGGATGAGCGGCAAGCAGCGCGAGGATTCGAAGTACGTCTACTTCGAAGGACGCCTGGCCGAAAAGCTCGGCGATGCGGCCGCAGCGCGGCGCGCATATACACAGGCGGCGGCGAAGCCCGAATTCCACGGCTTCCTGGCCGCCGACCGGATCGACGCGCCCTACGCGCTGTGTCCGTGGATTCCCGGTGATTCGGCGACCGCGCGCGCGCCGGTCGAGAACGATCCCGCGATCGTCCGCTCGATGGCGCTGTGGCGACTCGACCGCGTCGGTTGGGCGACCGCAGAATGGAACGAGGCCTTCAAGCGCCTGCAGAAGGACCAGCGCGCGATCGCGGTGAAGATCGCGCAGGAAAACGGTTGGCTGGATCGCGCCGTGTTCTCGCTCGGCAAGGACGATCCCGAGGAGCTGCGCCTCTACACACTGCGCTTCCCGCTCGATCACGAAGGCACGATCCGCCGCGAGGCCGCGCGCAACCGGCTCGACCCGGCGTTCGTCGCCGCCGAGATCCGCGCCGAGAGCATCTTCAATCCGAAGGCGCGCTCCGGCGCGAATGCCGTCGGCCTGATGCAGGTGCTGCCGTCGACCGGCCAGTCGGTGGCCAACCGCATCGGCCTGCCGTGGAACGGCGAGTCGAGCCTGCTCGATCCCGACACCAACATCGCGCTCGGCACGGCCTACCTGCGCCAGCTCTACGACTCCTTCGGCGAAGGCCGCAGCTACTACACGATCGCCGGCTACAACGCGGGCCCGGCGCCGCTCAATCGCTGGAAGAGCGCGCGCGGGCATTTCGACCCCGACTTCTTCATCGAGACGATCACCTACAAGGAGACGCGCGACTACGTCGCCCGCGTGCTCGCCTTCAGCGTGCTCTACGACTGGCGCCTCAATGGCGACGCGCTGCGCCTGAGCGACCGCATGGTCGGCCTGACCACCGGTCCGCGCAAGGCGTTCCGCTGCCCGCTCGCGATCACCCCGCCCGCGCCCCCGCCGATGCCCGCCGAGAAGCCCAAGCGCTCTTCCCGCCGGCGCTGAAGCATGCTCAAGTACCGGCGCCCGCCACACGGAGGATCGCCATGGGACTGCTCGACACGCTACTCGGCCACGCCGGCGAAAAGGACGTCTCCAAGGTGCAGGAGGAGCTTGCTCCCCTGCTCGCGCCGGACGAGCCGCTGCGCCGCGCCTTCGGCTTCGTGCGCGACCTGATCGTCTTCACCGACCGGCGCATGCTGATCGTCGACAAGCAGGGCACGACCGGCAAGAAGGTGGACTACCTCAGCGTGCCCTACCGCGCGATCAGCATGTATTCGCTCGAGACCGCCGGCCACTTCGACCTCGATGCCGAACTGACGATCTGGGTTTCGGGCCGCCCGACGCCGCTCACGTTCCCGCTCGGCCGCGGCAGCGGCGCGCGCGACATCGTCTCGGTGATCGCGCAGCACGTGCGCTGAGCATGCGCGTCTACCTCGTCGGCGGCGCGGTGCGCGATCCGCTGCTGGGCCTGCCGCCGGGCGATCGCGACTTCGTCGTCGTCGGCGCCACGCCGCAGCAGATGCTCGAGGCCGGCTACAAGCCGGTGGGCCGCGATTTCCCGGTGTTCCTGCATCCTTTGAGCGGCGAGGAGTACGCGCTCGCACGCACGGAGCGCAAGTCGGGCCGGGGGTACCGCGGGTTCGTGGTCGACGCCGATCCGTCGGTGACACTCGAGGAGGACCTCGGACGTCGCGACTTCACGATCAATGCGATCGCGCGCGAGGTGCGCGGCGACGGCGGCTTCGGCGATATCGTCGATCCGCTCGGCGGCGTGCGCGACCTCGAGGCGCGCGTGCTGCGCCACGTGGGCCCGGCCTTCGTCGAGGATCCGCTGCGCGTGCTGCGCGCGGCGCGCTTCATGGCGCGGCTGGCGCCGATGGGCTTCACCGTCGCGCCCGGGACGATGGACCTGATGCGCCAGATGGCGGCATCGGGCGAACTCGCCGACCTCACCGCTGAGCGCGTGTGGCAGGAGCTGCGGCGCGCGATCGCGAGCGCCAGGCCCTCGGCGTTCCTGCGCACGCTGCACGACTGCGGCGCGCTCGCCGTCGTGCTGCCGGAAGTCGACGCGCTCTACGGCGTGCCGCAGCGCGCCGAATACCATCCGGAAGTCGACACCGGCGTGCACGTGGAGATGGTCTGCGACATGGCGGCCGCGCTCGCACCGGGCGACGACGTGATCGGCTTCGCCGCGCTCACCCACGACCTCGGCAAGGCGCACACGCCCGCGCACGTCCTGCCCAAGCACCTCGGCCACGAGCAGACCGGGCTCGCGCCGCTGCGCGAGCTCTGCGAACGCCTCAAGGTGCCGACCGCGCATCGCCAGCTCGCGCAGGCCGTCTGCCGCGAGCACCTCAACGTGCATCGCTTCGAGGAGCTGCGCGCGTCCACCGTGCACGACCTGCTTCAGCGGTGCGACGGCTTCCGCCGCCCCGAGCGCATCGCGCAGATCGCGCTGGTCTGCGAGGCCGACAAGCGCGGGCGGCTCGGCCTCGAGGATCGGCCCTACCCGCCGCGCGACGGGCTGCTGCGCGCGCTCGATGCGGCCCGTGCCGTGCGCGTGGATACGCTGCCGCCGGGGCTCGAAGGGCCTGCCGTCGGCGAGGCCCTGCGCGCGGCGCGCGTCGCGGCGATCGTGGCGGCGACCGGCAAGAAGCGCTGAGCGGCGTCAGCGGGCGCGCAGCGGTTCCGCCGCCGTGCGTTCGCGCGGCGCGCGCCGACGGAACCAGTAGCGCCACGTCGCCAGTGCGCTGGCCAGGAACGCGCTCAGCACGCCCCAGAATGCGGTGGCGCTCGCCTCGACGTGCAGTGGCCCGGCTTCCGGACGGTCGACACGCCACAGCCGCGCATGGCGCAGCGAGTCCGCGGGCACGAGGTAGTAGCAGGCGTCGTCGACCTGCAGCCCCTGCGGCGTCTCGCGCATCACGCTGCGCATGCCCACCAGTACCGGAGTCCCGTGGAGACCACGTGCCGCGAGCGCGGCGCGGTCGCCCGGTCGCGGCACGGCGACGCCGTAGACCGCAAGGCAGAGCACGAGCGTGAGGTAGGTCGCGGCGAGGTAACCGAGCACAGTGCGGAGGATGCGTCGCATGGGGTCGTCCGGTGTCAGGCGTCCATCCTGCCGGGCCCGGGCGCCTGCGTCACGGTCGCCGGTCACGGACCGCCGACGGGCGGGGCGTCGCGACCGGATCGCGGCGCCACACTGCGCCATTCCCCCAGCGACGGAATCGACATGCGGCGTGTGACCGGCATCGGCGGCATCTTCTTCAAGGCGAAGGATCCCAAGGCCCTCGGCGACTGGTACCGCCGGCACCTGGGGCTCGACGTCGCGGACTGGGGCGGCGCGGCCTTCCGCTGGGGCACGCCGGAGAATCCGTCGGGCACCACGATCTGGAGCCCGTTCGCGGACGACACGACCTACTTCGAGCCCGGCCGCGCATCGTTCATGGTGAACTACCGCGTCGAGGACCTCGACGCGCTGCTCGCCGTGCTGCGCGAGGAAGGCTGCGCGGTCGACGCGAAGGTCGAGGACTCGGAGTTCGGTCGTTTCGGCTGGGTGGTCGATCCCGAGGGCAACAAGGTCGAGCTCTGGCAGCCGCCCGCGGGGCAGTAGTCCTCAGCGACCGTGCACGGGCCGGTGCGCCTGCACCGCCATCACCACGCCCAGGCCCGCGAGCAGCGAGACCGCCGAGGTGCCGCCGAAGCTGAGCAGCGGCATCGGCACGCCGACCACCGGCAGCAGGCCCGCGATCATGCCGCCGTTTACCACCACGTAGACGCAGAACGCGAGGCCGAGCGCGCCGGCGAGCAGGCGCGAATAGCCGTCGCGCGCCTCGCTCGCGATCCACAGGCAGCGCCCGATCACGAACAGGTACAGCGCGAGCACGACCAGCACGCCGATCCAGCCGAATTCCTCGCTGAGCACGGCGAAGATGAAGTCGGTGGTGTGCTCGGGCAGGTAGTTGAGGTGCGACTGGGAACCCTGGAGCCAGCCCTTGCCGGAAAAGCCACCGGCGCCGATCGCGATCTTCGACTGGATGATGTTCCAGCCCGTGCCGAGCGGATCGGATTCGGGATTGAGGAACGTGAGGATGCGGTCCTTCTGGTACTGCCGCAGCAGGAAGAACCAGGCGACCGGCGCGATCGCCGCCACGCCGCCCGCCGCGGCGATGAAGTACCACCACGACAGGCCCGCGAGATACAGCGCGAACGCACCCGAGAGCGCGACCAGCATGCCGGTACCGAAGTCGGGCTGCTTGAGGATCAGCAGCGTCGGCGCGCCGATGATCAGCGCCGCGGTGAGCACCACCGGCAGGCGCGGCGGCAACGGTCGACGGTTGAGGTACCAGGCCACCATCATGGGCAGCGAGAGCTTGAGCAGCTCGGCCGGCTGGAAATAGAAGACGCCGAGATCGATCCAGTGGTTGCCGTGCTTGCCGTCGCCGACGAACAGCACGGCCACCAGCGGCACCAGCGAGACGCCGTAGACGAGCGGCGTCCAGTTGCGCAGCTGCGCGGGCGGCATGCGCGAGAGTGCCCACATCGCCGCCAGCCCCACGCCGTAGCGCGCGCCCTGCGCGATGGCCATCGACATCGACTTGTCGGAAGCGCTGTAGAGCACCGCGACGCCGATCACCATGAGCGCGAGCAGTGCGCCCAGCAGCGGCAGGTCGAGCGTGCGCGTGAGGCGCAGCACGAGGTCGAGCAGCCAGCGCAGCAGGACCTTCATCGACGGGTGCCTGCAGGTTCGGTGGACGTCGGCGGGAGCGGCTGCGCGGGTGCGGGCGCTGCCGGCGCAGCCGCGGCCGGGACGGGCGCCGTCGGCGCGGGACGCGGCGTGCGACCCGGCACTGCAGCGCCCGTTCCCGTCGTGGCCGGGGTCGCGGACGCACCGGACGTCGCCGCCCGTGCTGCAGCGCAGCCCGGCGCCGCAGGCGTGCCCGTGCATGCCGGCGTCGACGATGCAGCGGTCGTCGACGCGACCGCGGTCGCAGCCGTCGTCAGCGGCTTGCCGTCCTCGTCCATGCCCGGCAGCGGCCACTCCAGCGATGCGCCGCCCTGCGGCGAACGCACGACGCCCTCTTCCGGCTCGGGCATCTTGCCGAGCAGCCAGGCATCGAAGACCTTGCGCGCGATCGGCGCGGCGGTGCTGCCGCCGTAGCCGCCATGCTCGACCGACACCGCGATCGCGATGCGCGGGTTGTCGGCGGGCGCATAGCCGACGAACAGGGCCTGGTGGCGCAGGTGGTAGGGCAGTGACCGCGGATCGGTGCTGCGCGCGCGCTCGCGGCCGATCTTCTGCGCGGTGCCGGTCTTGCCGGCCATCATGTACGTGGCGCCGCGCGCCATCATGGTCGCGGTGCCGCCGCCGTGGATCGTCGCGACCATGCCCTCCTGCACCGCGCGCAGGTGGTCGGGGTTGTTGGTGATGCGCGGGCCGCGCGGGCGCGGCATCGGTTTCCAGCCGGTGTTGTAGCCGTCGCGCCGGGCCGCGACCATCCGCAACGGATGCAGCTCGCCGCCGTTCGCGATTGCGCCGGTGCCGCGCACGAGCTGCAGCACGGTCGCGATCCAATAACCTTGTCCGATGCCGGCGATGACCGTCTCGCCCGCGTACCACGGATCCTTGCTGCGCTCGGCCTTCCAAGCCGGATGCGGCACCACGCCCGCGTTCTCGCCGAGCAGGTCGATGCCGGTCTTCGCGCCGAAGCCGTAGCGCTGCATGTAGCCGGCGAAACGGTCGATGCCCATGTCGTAGGCGAGCTTGTAGTAGTAGTAGTTCACCGACTGCGAGATCGACTTGCGCAGGTCCGTGCGACCCGCGCCGCCATGCGCGTCGCGATAGCCGCGTCGCTGCCCGGGGATGTGGAACTCGCCCGTCGAGTACACCGCCGAGTCCGGCGTGTGCAGGCCCGCGTCGACGCCCGCCAGCGCCACGAGCGGCTTGATCGTCGAGCCCGGCGGGCCGCCGCCGAGCACGGGGCGGTTGAACAGCGGGCGCGACGGATTCTTCGTCAGCGCCTTGTAGTGCTTGCTCGAGATGCCGTTGACGAACAGGTTCGCGTCGTAGCTCGGCAGGCTCACCATCGCGAGCACCTCGCCGGTCTGCGGATCGATCGCGATGCCCGCGCCGTCGCGGTCGCCGAAGGCGGTGACCATCGCCTGCTGCAGGTCGATGTCGATCGACAGGCGCAGGTCGGTGCCCGGCTTGGCCGGGACGCGGCCGACGATGCCGAGCGCGCGGCCTTCGACGTTGGTCTCCACCTTCTCGTAGCCCACCTCGCCGCGCAGCAGCTCGTCGTAGGCGCGCTCCAGACCGGTCTTGCCGGTGTGCGTGAGCGCATCGAAGCCTTCGCCGAGCTTCTTCTTGTCGGCTTCGTCGATGCGGCCGACGTAGCCGACGATGTGCGCGGTCAGCTCACCGTAGGGATAGCGCCTGTTGAGGTAGGAGACGAGCTCCACGCCCGGAAAGCGCCAGCGGTCGACCGCGAAGCGCGCGGCCTCCTCCTCGCTCACCCGCATCTTCAGCGTGATCGGCTTGAAACCGCGCGAGGCGCGGCGCGCATCATGGAAGCGCGCGACGTCTTCCGGCGCGAGCTGCACCACGCCGGCCAGCGCCGGCAGCCACGTGGCGGGGTCGCCCGCCTCGCTCGGCGTCACGTCGAGACGGAACGCGGGCACGTTGTCGGCGAGGATGCGGCCCTTGCGGTCGAGGATCAGCCCGCGGCCGGGCACCACCGGCTGCAGCTTGATCCGGTTCGCCTCCGAGCGCGTGGCGAACTCCTCGTGCTGGATCACCTGCAGCCGGAAGTACCAGATCGCCAGGCCCACGAGGGCGAGCACCACGCAGGCGAACGCGATGGCCGAGCGCTGGCGGAAGCGCGCGGCCTCGGCCCCGGCGTTCTTGAGCATGCGCTGGCGGCGCGAGGACACCATCTCAGCGGCTCCGCAGGATGCTCATCGGCGCCGCCACGAGCCGAGGCGGATGCCGTCGAGCAGGACGAAGGCGGGCGGCCACAGCAGCATGCCCACCACGGGCGCGACCCAGAACGACCACGGCAGCACCGGTTCGCCGAGCGCGACATGCAGGCCGGCGCTCACGATGCGGTCGTTGACCAGCAGCGCGCCGAGCGCGAGCGCCTGCTGGTAGAGCGGGAAGAAGCGCAGCCGCGCACGGAAGCGCTGCACGATGAAGGCGAGCACGACCAGGCGCAGTGCCTGCTCGCCGAGCAGGCCGCCATACGCGAGGTCGGCGATGATCCCGAGCGAGAACGCCGCGCCGAGCCCCACGCGCTCGGGGTCCTCGATCAGCCAGTACGTGAGCACCAGCGCGATCCAGTAGGGCCGCACCGGTTGCAGCAGGTCGCCGAGCGGGAGCAGCCCGAGCAGCAATGCGACCAGCAGGCTCGCGTAGACGATCCAGCGCGGATGGGTGCGCATCAGCGACGGCCCTCCGGTGCTGCGGGCGGTGCTGCGGGCGGCGCGGTGCCGGCCGGGCGCCCTGCGCTCGGCGCCGGCGCGGCGTGCGCCGCATCGCTGCCACCGGTGGCGGACGCCGGCGCGCTCGACGTCGATGGCGACGTGCGCAGCGGCGTCGCATCGGGCGCGGTCGTCGTCCCGCTCGCGGGGGATGTCGCGCCCTGCACCGCAGGGTCGGCGCCGGCGCCTACGGTGGGCGACGCCCCGGCGATCGGCGTCGTCCCCACCACCGGCGGGGGCAGTACGCGCAGCGGCGCCGAGCGCAGCAGCAGCACCTCGCGGCCACGATCGAGCTGCGCCGCCGGGCGCACGTCACCGGTCAGGAAGGCGCGGCTCTCGTCCGGCCGCAGGGCGACGATGCGCCCGACCGGGAACCCGGCCGGGAAACGCCCGCCCAGGCCCGACGTCACCACCATGTCGCCGACCTTGACGTCGCTCGACAGCGGCACGCTCGCCAGGCTCAGCAGGTCGTTACGTCCCGTGCCGTAGGCGACGAGGCGTACGCCGTTGCGCGCGATCGCGACCGGCACCGCGTGGTCGGGATCGGTGATCAGCAGCACGTCGGACTGCAGCGGCCCCACGCGCGTGACCTGGCCGATGAGCCCCTGCGCGTCGATCACGCTCTGCCCCACGCGCACGGCCTGCCGGTGGCCCGCATCGAGCACGATGCGCTGGCGCGTGGGGTCGAGGTCCACGTCGAGGATCGGCGCGAGCTGCGCGTCGAGCCCGCCGCGCTGTGCGGCGTCGAGCAGTGCGCGCAGGCGCGAGTTGTCGGCGATCACCGTCGACAGCCGCGCGATGCGCGCCTGCGCGAGCAGCAGCTCGCGGCGGAGCTCGACATTGCGTTCGGCGAGCTGGCTCACCGTGCCGACGTTCTCCACCGTGCTGCTCGCCAGCTGACCCGGCACCCCCGCGACGGCGCGCAGCGGCTCGGTGACGGCGGTGAGGTGCTGGCGCGCCAGGTGCACGTAGCCGCCGCGATGGTCGAGCACGACGAGCGCGATCGACGCGGCGAGGTAGGCCAGCAGCTTGAGGCTGCCGGCGGCGTCGCCGAGGCGGGGAGTCGGTGGACCGGCGTAGGGCGGCACGGAGGCGGGTCGGGACGGGATTCGAGGCGTGCGTCGCGTCGGGCGGCATCGTCCCGACGCGGTCGGCGCCGGTCGGCCGGAGCGGCGGGCGCGCGACGCACCCGCCCCTCGGACCGCTTTACTCGGGGGCGAAGAACTCGTTGCCGTGCATGTCGACCAGCTCGAGCGCGCGGCCACCGCCGCGGGCGACGCAGGTCAGCGGATCGTCGGCGACCTGCACGTGCAGGCCGGTCTCCTCGCTGATCAGGCGGTCAAGGTCGCGCAGCAGCGCGCCGCCGCCGGTGAGCACGATGCCGCGCTCGGCGACGTCCGCGCAGAGCTCCGGCGGGGTCTGTTCGAGCGCGAGGCGGATGGCCGCGACGATGCCGGCGAGCGGCTCGCGCAGCGCGTCGAGCACCTCGTTCGAGCTGATCGAGATCATCTTCGGCACGCCCTCGGCGAGGTTGCGACCGGAGACCTCCATCGTGCGGACCTCGCTCTGCGGATACGCGCAGCCGATCGTGAGCTTGATGCGCTCGGCCGTGGCCTCGCCGATCAGCGTGCCGTAGTGGCGGCGCACGTAGTTGATGATCGACTCGTCGAAGCGGTCGCCGCCGATGCGCACCGACTGCGAGTAGACGACGCCGTTGAGCGCGATGACCGCGACCTCGGTGGTGCCGCCGCCGATGTCGACGACCATCGAGCCACGCGCCTCGGTGACCGGCATGCCGGCGCCGATCGCGGCCGCCATGGGCTCCTCGATGAGGTAGACGTCGCGCGCGCCCGCCTCTTCCGCGGATTCCTTGATCGCGCGGCGCTCGACCTGGGTCGAGCCGCAGGGCACGCAGACCAGCACGCGCGGGCTCGGGCGCAGGAAGCGGCTCTTGTGCACCTTGCGGATGAAGTGCTTGAGCATCTCCTCCGTGTAGGTGAAGTCGGCGATCACGCCGTCCTTCATCGGGCGGATCGTGGTGATGTGCCCCGGGGTGCGGCCGAGCATCTGCTTGGCCTCGGCACCGACGGCGGCCACGGTGCGGTTGCTGCCCACCATGCGGTCCTGACGGACCGCCACGACCGACGGCTCGTTCAGGACGATGCCCTGGCCGCGGACATAGATCAGGGTATTGGCCGTGCCCAGGTCGATGGACAGGTCATTCGAGAAAATGCCGCGAAACTTCTTCAACATCGGGGGAATGGCCCTGAAAGGGTGACGCCGAGCGCGGCGCGGGCAGGACCGCGCGAGGGCCGCCAGCGTAGCGCCCGCCCCCCTCGGGAGCAAGGAATCACGGGCTCTTCACGGCGCTTTCTGCCGCCTCGGGTCACACAGCGGCCGGACTCGCGGTTCAGGCGACATTGGGCGTGATCCGCCGCTGGCCGACGGATGGGCCAGCCGCTACCCTACGCGCCGCGCCGCGCTGGGCGCGGTGCCTGGGGAATCCTTCCGAATGTCTGCCCTGATCTGCGGGTCGCTGGCCTACGACACCATCATGGTGTTCCCGGACCAGTTCAAGAACCACATCCTGCCGGACAAGGTGCACATCCTGAATGTGTCGTTCCTGGTCCCGCGGATGCGCCGCGAGTTCGGCGGCTGCGCCGGCAACATCGCCTACAACCTCAAGCTGATCGGCGGCGATCCGATCCCGATGGCCACCGTCGGGCAGGACTTCGGCCCCTATCGCGACCACTTCGAGAAGTGCGGCATCCGCCTCGACCAGGTCCGCGTGATCGAGGACATGTTCACGCCGCAGGCGTTCATCACCACGGATCTGGACAACAACCAGCTCACCGCCTTCCATCCGGGCGCGATGAGCCGCTCGCACGACAACCACGTGCGCGACGTCGACGGCGTCACTTTCGGCATCGTCGCCCCCGACGGCCGCGACGGCATGCTGCAGAACGCGCAGGAATTCCACGACTGCGGGATCCCCTTCATCTTCGACCCCGGCCAGGCGATGCCGCTGTTCAATGGCGACGAATTCCGCCACTTCATCGAGCTGGCCGACTACGTGGTGGTGAACGACTACGAGTCGAACCTGCTGCAGGAGCGCACGGGTTGGGACGAGCAGACCATCGCCTCCAAGGTGCGCGCCTACATCACCACGCGCGGCCCGCGCGGCTCGCAGATCTTCTGCGATGGCGACATGCACGAGGTCCCGCCGGCACGCGAGCGCGACGTCGTCGATCCGACCGGCTGCGGCGATGCCTATCGCGCGGGCCTGATCCTCGGCCTGATGCGCGGCTTTGATCTGCCCACGTGTGGCCGCATGGCCTCCCTGATGGGCGCGCTGAAGGTCGGCCACGCCGGCACGCAGAACCAGCGCTTCACCTACGAGGAATTCGCCGCGGAATACCGCGAGCAGTTCGGTCACGCGTTGGGCTGAGTCCGCGCATGCGTGGGCGGCGTGGATGCGCCGCCCCGCTCGAGCACCGACCAGTCGGGCTCGACCAGCTCGCCCAGCCGCGGACGCGCGAACAGGTAGCCCTGGAAGAGTTCGATGCCGACGCCGCGCAGCCAGTCGAGCTCGCCGCGCGTCTCAACGCCTTCCGCGAGCAGTCGCGTGCCCATGCGCGCGGCCATCGCCGCCACGCCCTCGACGATGGCCTGCTTCGCCGGCGTCGAATCGATGTCACGCACCAGCTCGAGGTCGAGCTTGATGATGTGCGGCTGGAACTGCGCGAGCAGCGCGAGGCCCGAGAAGCCGGCGCCGAAGTCGTCGATCGCGGTGGTGAAGCCGCGCTGCGCGTAGTAGCCGAGCACGCCGAGCGCGTGCTTCGGATTGGTGATGCGCTCGCCCTCGGTGAGCTCGAACATCAGGCGTGCCGCATCGAAGCCCACGCGATCCGCCGCGGCGAGCGTCAGGCGGATGCAGTTGGCCGGCTCGTAGACGGCGTTCGGAATGAAGTTGATCGACAGCCGCGTGCGCATGCCGAGTTCGGCGGCGGTCGCGATCGCGAGTACGCGGCAGGTCTGGTCGAAGCGGTAGAGCTGGTCGGGATGCACCTGCCCGAGCACCCAGCCGGCGCCCTCGCCCTGCGGCCCGCGCACCAGCGCCTCGTAGGCGAAGACGTCGCGGTGCGCCACGTCGACGATCGGCTGGAACGCCATGCGCAGGTCGATGGGGAACGGGGCATCGGTGTCCCGGCAGCGCAGGCAGCCGTGCATCGAGGCATCGTCGGCGAAGAATCGGCTCAGGTACATGGGCGTCCCGCCTCCTTGGTCACCAGCCCGGCATGCGCCCGGCGTCGAGGCCGGCGACCTCGAAGACCGCCTCGCGCGTACCGCGCCCCTTGATCGGCAATGCGATCACCAGCTCCTTCGCGCCGCGCACGGTGCGCCACAGCGCGCGCTCGTCCTCGACGAACATCGCGATCGCCTCGTCGGTCCTCGGCCGGCTGCCGGCCATCGAGCGCGCCTTGCCGTCGACGCGCATCTTCAGGCTGCAGCCGCCGTAGCAGTCGAAGTCGCCGGAATCGATCACGAGATAGCTGCTGCGGCCCCATTCGGGGTGGTCGCGGAAGATCAGGCGCACCTGGCTCTTGGCGAGGCCCGCGTCGATCGGCTCGCGCGCATAGATCGCGGCGGTCACCTGCTCGCCCTTTCCGGCGGGCACGCGCTGGTAGTCCCAGAGGCCGGCCAGGCGCGCATCCTCACGGGCCGCCTCGGCCTTGGCCTTCGCTTCGGCATGGCGGTCGGCGATCCGGCGCGCGGCCTCGCTCTGCGGATGCCGTGCGATGAGCACGTCACCCTGCGCACGTGCGAGGTCCCAGCGGCCGGCGGCGAAGTGCGTCTCGAAATCGCGCTCCATCTGCGTCGCTTCGGCCGCCGCGCTCGACGCCTTCGCGGCTTCGGCGGCCTTCGGATCGGGGCGCGGCCCGCAGGCGGCAAGGGCCAGGGCGAGAAACGGCACGAGCAGGACGCGGGCGGTCATAGGCATCGCGACGGCGGGTCGGAGCACCACCTTAGCAGCCCCCGGCGCGAACGCCGGATGCAGGGCGGGTGTCAGCGTCCCGCGCGCAGCCGTGCCAGCTCGCGCTCGAACCAGGCGCGGCTCGGCTGCGCCGGTGCGGTGCCGCAACGCACCTGGTAGGGGCGGCCGGTCATGCTGCTCTTCGTCGCGGCGAGCTCGATGAACTGCTCGGTGCTGCGCACCGCGTCGCGGTCGCGCAGGTAGGCGTACTTGCGGCGCAGGTGCTCGCGCGCACGGGGCGCCTCGTACCACGTGCCGTTGCGGCTGAAGCGGCAGCCCGAGCGCTCGAGCGCGGTGAACAGACCCTCGATCTCGCGCTCCACGGCGGGCGGCGGTGCGGCGGCGGCGAGCACCGGGGCGAACAGGAGCGCGATGGCGATCAGGCGGGTCATCAGGGTCTCGACCAGGTGTCACGCCGGCGACGCGGACGGGCGTGAATCGTCGGCGATGGCGCCTGCACAGGACCCGAATACGCGTCGGTCGCGCCACTCCCGCAGCTTGCGAGCAATGGCGCCATGTGCCGCGCGGCTCGACGTGCATCGCGAACTCGAGGAAGCCGCCGTCGAGCCCACGCGACGGCCGATTCCGCGGCGCGCCCGCTCCGGCCGGAGCGGGCGCCGTTCGGTTACTGCGCGGGGCCCGCGGCCGACAGCGTCTGCTCGACCGAGCCGGTGGTGATCGGGTGGTAGCCCGGCCGCGCCTTCGCGAAGACCTCCTGCGCGAACTTCAGGCCGTCGGGCGTCTTCGCCAGCTCGGTGTACGTCGGCATGATCAGCTTGCGACGGCCGATGCGCTGCAGGAACTCGCCCATCGCCGGGCGTGCGGCGGTGTAGCCGCTGCGCACGGTGAGCGGGTACCAGCGTTGCGCGATCTCGCCGTTGGGCGTGCCGGTGAACTTGAACGCCGCATCCAGCGCCGCGAGGCGCGCCGGCTCGAGCGTCTCGGGCATGCCCTCGATGAAGTGCACCCACTCCTGCGTGGTCCACTTCGCGGTCGCCGCCTTGTCCGGCAGCGCGCCGCCGTCGAGCCAGGCCTTGCGCGCGGCGTCGACGGCGTCGAAGCGCGCCGACACCGTCTTGGGTGCGAACTCGGGCACGCCCGGCGCGTACAGCCAGGCATCGAACTCGGCCTGCGTGACCTTGCCCGGGTACTTGTCGAGCAGGTTCTTCTTCGCGAAGTCGACGAACTGCTGCGTGGTGATCGACTGGAACGCGAAAGTGTCGAAGTAGCTGCGCAGGAAAGCGTCGAACTCGGCACGGCCGAAGCGCTGCTCGAGGAACTGCAGCATCCACGCGCCCTTGGTGTAGACGGTGCCCGTCAGGTTCTCGTCCGGGTCCTTCAGCACGCCCGGCTTCACCGCGAGCGACTGCAGCGCCACGTTCTCGGCCGTGAACTCCTCGCGCAGGCCGTTGCGCTCGATCACGTTCTCCATGTCGGCGCGTTCCTTGCCGAACAGCTCCTCGATGATGCGGTTCTCCACGTACGAGGTGAACCCCTCGTTGAGCCAGGCGTCCTTCGACGTCGCGAACGTGACGAGGTTGCCCGACCAGCTGTGCGCGAGCTCATGCGCGATCAGCGCCACGAGCGACTTGTCGCCGGTGATCACCGTCGGCGTGGCGAACGTGAGGCGCGGATTCTCCATGCCGCCGTACGGGAACGACGGCGGCAGCACGAGGATGTCGTAGCGGCCCCAGCGATACGGGCCGTACAGGCGCTCGGCGGTCTGCATCATGCGGCCGGTGTCGGCGAACTCGGCGGCGGCCTTGGGCGCCATCGACGGCTCGGCCCAGACGCCCGCGCGGTCGGTGATCGGCTGGAAGACCATGTCGCCCGCGGCGATCGCCAGCAGGTAGGACGGGATCGGCTGCGGCATGGTGAAGCTGTAGTCGCCGTCGCGCACGGCCTTCGGATCGTTGTCCGCGCTCATCAGCACCATCGTGTCCTTCGGTGCGGTCACGTGCGCCGTGTAGGTGAAGCGCACGATCGGCGTGTCCTGGATCGGCACCCACGAGCGTGCGTGGATCTGCTGCGACTGGCTGAACATGAAGGGCTTGCCGCCCGCCGTCATCGTCGGCTCGAGCCACTGCAGGCCCGAGGCCGTCGGTGCGGTGCGATAGGTGATGCGGATGCGCTTGTTGCGCTCGGGCGCGGCGATCGTCAGGCGGCTGCCGAGGATCTTGTCGCCGGGATCGAGCGTGTGGACGAGGTCGACCCAACGCCCGTCGGCGCGCTCGCCGACCACCTTCTCGATGGTGAGGTCGCGCGTGTCGAGCACGAACTTGCCGTACTTGGGGTCGAGCCAGTCGAGCGTGTAGGTCGCGCTGCCGGCGAGCTGCTTCTTCTCGAAGTCGACCGCGAGCTCGAGCGCGAGGTCCTTGGTGCGGACCTTGGTCGGCTCGGCATAGGAATGCTCGTCGGGGCGCTCGGCGGCCTGCTCGACGGGCGGCGTGTTCGCGGCGGCGGGCGTCGCACCGGCCGCAGGGGCGGCGTCGCGCTGGCAACCGGTGGCGAGGGCGGCGGCGAGGCCGAGGGCGAGCAGGGACGGCAGGAGCGTGGCGCGCATGGAGGGGATCCGTCGGACGATCCCCCGAGTTTACTGCGGCGGCCGGTACCGTCGCCGTGCGCGGCGTGGCGGTCCCGGCAGGTCGCTCAGGCGCGGTAGCCGGTGTGCACGGCGACGATGCCGCCCGACAGGTTGCGATACCCGGCACGCGCGAAGCCGGCGGCCTCCATCATGCCGCGCAGCTCGTCCTGCGGCGGGTGCTTGCGGATGCTCTCGGCCAGATACCGGTAGCTCGCCTCGTCGCCCGCGATCATCGCGCCGAGCTTGGGCAGCACGTTGAACGAGTGGAAGTCGTAGAGCGGACGGAACCAGTCCTGCGTGACCTTCGAGAACTCGAGTACGCGCGCCTGCCCGCCGGGGCGCAGCACGCGATGCATCTCGCGCAGCGCGGCGTCCTTGTCGGTCACGTTGCGAAGGCCGAACGCGATCGTGACCAGGTCGAACGCGCCATCCGGAAACGGCAGCGCCTGGGCATTGCACTGCACCCACGACAGGCCGCGCACGCGGCCCCGATCGGTGGTGCGGTCGCGCCCCACGCGGAGCATGTCGCCATTGATGTCGCCGACGACCACGCTGCCCGCCTCGCCCACCCGCTCGCGCAGCAGCAGGGCGATGTCGCCGGTGCCACCGGCGAGATCGAGCACGCGGTGTCCCGGGCGCACCTGCGCGGTCGCGACGAAGTAACGCTTCCACAGCCGGTGGATGCCGAACGACATGAGGTCGTTCATCACGTCGTACTTGTCGGCGACGGACGAGAACACCTCGCCGACGAGGCGCTGCTTCTCGCCGACGGGGACGTCGCGGTAGCCGAAGTGGGTGGTGCCCGGGTGCCGGTCGTGATCGCTCATGCGGCGATTATCGCACCCGGCGGTCGCGCGCGGCTTCAGGTCCCCACGTCCACGTCGTTCTCGGATTCGGCACAGCCCAGCTGCTCGAGCGCGAGCGACATCGCGAGCGTGTAGCTGTGCGCGGCATAGCCGTTCACCAGCGCCACGCGTGGGCCGGCCCCGTCGGGCAGAACCGGTTCGGGAGCGTCGTGCGAATCGGCATGCACCTCGATGTAGGGCACGTCGAGCGCGCCGAGCGTCGACTCCAGGCGGTCGCCGGCGCGCCGGCCCGGGTCGAGCAGGATGATGTCCGCCTGCCCGCGGTCGATGCGCGCGAGTCGCTCGACGAGCTGCGCCTCGCTGCCGCAGCGGTAGTGCTCGAGCACCTGCCCGGCCTGCCGTGCGCGGCGCGCGAGCATCTCCTGCACGCGCCCGTCCGGCATGCGGTTGGCGCCCTCGTGCTGCGGCCCCTGGATCATCACGATCGCCATCGATATCTCCTCGCAGGGGCCTCGGCACGGAGCACCGATCCGACCCGCCGCATTGGGGTCGAATCTAGGAAGCCCGATGTGCACGTCGTATCGAAAGACGCGCCCATGTCGCCGCGAATACCTGCAGGAACATGAACGTTCACATCGGCGACAGGGGCCTGTCCGGTTCAGCGATGACGTGCACGCGTGAGTGGGTGCCGCATCACGAGGCCCGTGGCGCGGCAGATCGTCAGAGGATGTAGCGCGACAGGTCGGGATCCTTCACCAGCGCACCCAGGTGCGCATCGACGTAGTCGCGGTCGATCGTCACCGCCTGGCCTCCACGGTCCGGCGCCTCGTAGCTGAGCGCATCGAGCAGGCGCTCGAGTACCGTGTGCAGGCGCCGCGCGCCGATGTTCTCCTGCCGCTCGTTGATCTGCGCGGCCAGCTCCGCGAGGCGCTCCACCGCATCCGGCGCGAACGCGAGCTCCAGGCCCTCGGTGCGCATCAGCTCGACGTACTGCGTGGTGAGCGAGGCACGCGGCTCGGTGAGGATCCGAACGAAGTCGTCCTTCGACAGCGACGACAGCTCCACGCGGATCGGGAAGCGGCCCTGCAGTTCCGGGATCAGGTCGCTCGGCTTGGCGAAGTGGAAGGCGCCCGAGGCGATGAACAGGATGTGGTCGGTCTTGATCGAGCCGTACTTGGTGCTCACCGTCGAGCCTTCGACGAGGGGCAGCAGGTCGCGCTGCACGCCCTCGCGCGAGACGTCGCCGCCGGTCGCATTGGACTCGCCGCGCTTGGCGACCTTGTCGATCTCGTCGATGAAGACGATGCCGTGCTGCTCGCACGCCTCGATCGCGGCCTCGCGGACGTCGTCCTCGTTCACGAGGCGACCGGCCTCCTCCTCGATCAGCATCGAGCGCGCGGCGCGGATCGTCATGCTGCGACGGTGCGTCTTCGCGCCGGCGACCTGCGAGAACATCTGGCGCAGCTGCTGGCCCATTTCCTCCATGCCGGGCGGCGCCATGATGTCGACGCCGACGTTCACCGCGCTCTCGATCTCGATCTCGCGCTCGTCCAGGCTGCCGCTGCGCAGCTGCTTGCGCAGCTTGCCGCGCGTGGCTTGGTACTTCTTCTCCTCCTCGGCCTCGTCGTCATGCGGCTGGGTGTCCTCGAAGCCGAACACCGGGCCCTTCTCGCGGCGCGGCAGCAGCGCGTCGAGGATGCGTTCCTCAGCGCGCTCCTCGGCCTGCGTGCGCACCTTCGTCTTGGCCTGCTCGCGGTACATCTTGACGGCGGTGTCGGCGAGATCGCGCACGATCTGCTCGACGTCCTTGCCGACGTACCCCACCTCGGTGAAGCGCGTCGCCTCCACCTTCACGAACGGCGCGTTCGCGAGCGTGGCCAGGCGCCGCGCGATCTCGGTCTTGCCGACGCCGGTCGGCCCGATCATGAGGATGTTCTTCGGCATCACCTCGTTGCGCAGCTCGGGCTCGAGCTGCATGCGCCGCCAGCGGTTGCGCAGCGCGATGGCGACCGCGCGCTTGGCTTCCTGCTGGCCGACGATGTGGCGGTCGAGCTCCTGCACGATCTCGCGCGGGGTCATGGTGGCACTGCTGTTGTCGGGCTTGATCGGCATGGTTCCGGGCTCGTGGGCGGGATCGGGGCGCGCGATGCGGCGCGGCGGCGCGACGCATGCAGCGCGTCGCTGCCACCGCCGCTGCATCACGACAGCTCTTCGACCACCAGGTTGCGATTGGTGTAGATGCAGACGTCGCCGGCGATGTTGAGCGCTTCGGTGACGACGGTGCGGGCGTCCAGCGCGGTATGCGCCATCAATGCACGCGCCGCCGACAGCGCGTAGGCACCGCCCGAGCCGATCGCGACGATGCCGTCCTCCGGCTCGATCACGTCGCCGGTGCCGGAGACGATCAGCGAGGTCTCGCGATCGGCCACGCACAGCAGCGCTTCGAGCTTCCCGAGGCGGCGCTCGGTGCGCCAGTCCTTGGCCATCTCGACCGCCGCACGGGTGAGCTGGCCGTGCTTCTCGAGCTTCGACTCGAACAGCTCGAACAGGGTGAACGCATCGGCCGCGGCGCCGGCGAAGCCCGCGAGCACCTGGCCCTCCCGCCCGAGGCGGCGCACCTTGCGCGCATTCGCCTTCATGACGGTGTGGCCGAGCGTGACCTGGCCGTCGCCACCGACGGCGACGCGGCCCTCGCGACGGACCGAGAGGATCGTGGTCGCGTGGAAGACGTGGGGATTACGACTGGGGTCCATCGGGGCTCCGGGGGCGCGGCACGGGTGCGCGTCCGAAGGAGGTGAGGGTCGCGGGACCTGCGTTCAAGTCGTGCGACGGCGGGCGGTAATACAGAGCAACGCGTCCGACCGCGGCGCGCTCACGCGGGTTCGTCGTCGTCGCGACCCGCCGGCTTGCGTCGAGCGCGAGGATGCGCGGCGTCGTAGACCTTCGCCAGGTGCTGGTAGTCGAGGTGCGTGTAGATCTGCGTGGTGGCGAGGTCGGCATGGCCGAGCAGTTCCTGCACGCCGCGCAGGTCGCCCGAGGATTCGAGGATGTGGCTCGCGAACGAGTGCCGCAGCATGTGCGGATGCACGGGCTTGAACAGACCCTGCCGCGCCGCGAGCTGGCGCACGCGCAGCTGCACGGCGCGCGGGGTGATCGGTGCGCCGCCGCGGCCTGGAAACACCGGGTCGTCGACCTTGGCACCCGTGGATGCGCGCCAGGCGGCGAGCGCGGCGCGGGCATGCGTGCCGACGGGCACCACCCGCTCGCGACGGCCCTTGCCGTGCACCGTCACCAGGCCGTCGTCGAGGTCGAGCTGCGCCCAGCGCAGTCCGCACAGCTCCGACAGGCGCAGGCCCGAGGAATAGAACAGCTCCAGCAGCGCGCGGTCGCGCAGGCCCAGCGGCGCGTCGGAGGCGGTTTCGACGAGCTGCTTCGCCTCGTCCGGATCTAGCACCTGCGGGAGCTTGCGCGGCGCCTTGGGCGCGCGGACGCCCGCCGCGGGATTGGCCGCGATACGGCCGTGGCGCAGCAGCCAGCCGTAGAAGCTGCGGCAGGCCGACAGCCGCCGCTGCAGGGTCTTCGGCGCGCAACCGCGACGATGCTCGTCGGCGACGAAGCCGCGCAGTGCCTCGCCGTCGACCGCGTCGATCACGACCGCACGCGCATCGGCCCAGCCCGCGAGCGCGGCGAGGTCGCGGCGATACGCATCGAGCGTATGCGGCGACACCTGGCGCTCGCCCGCGAGATGCGCGAGGTAGGCGTCGACGGCCGGCGGCAGCGCCGGCACGGGCGTATCAGCCGGCATACCTCGCCAGCGCGGCGGCGAAGGCCTCGCCCATCATGCGCAGGAACAGCGTGCCCATGCCCGGATAGAAGCGGTTGGGATGCCGGCTGCCAACCGCGATCAGTGCGGCACCGGGCGCGGTGAACAGGGCGGTGGACTGCACCTCGTCCGCGCGATCGCCGTAGAGCAGCGCCTGCTTGGCGGGCTGCAGGCGGCCGCAGAGCGGTTCGTCGCCGGCGAGGAAGTCACGGAACGGCTCGAGCCGCGCATCGCCTTCCGGAATCACCTGCAGCCAGTCGTGCTCGCCCATGCCTGCCACGGGGCGCAGCAGCACGATGCGCACGAGATCGCCCTGGAAGTCCTCTTCCAGCGACGCCGCCATCGCCGCCAGCGTGCCCGCCGCGTCGGTCTGCCGCATCAGCGCGAGGGTGAGCTGGTGGATGCGCACCGACAGCCGCTCGTTCTCCTGCGCATTGCCGAACAGCTCCTGCAGGCGACGCGTGAGCTCGCGGTTCTTCTCGCGCAGCACTTCCACCTGGTAGCTCGCGAGCGAGGCGGCGGGGCCGGCCTCGCGGGGCACCACCAGCGTGGCGGCGAGGTCCGGGAACTGCTTGAGGAACGCCGGATGGTTGCGCAGCCAGGCGGCGACCTGGTGCGCGCCAAGGGCGTCAGTCGCGTCGGTCATCGAGCCAGTCCCCTTCGAAAACGAATGTGGTGGGCCCGAGCATGCCGAGGCTCGCCTCGTCGCTCGGCCAGTCGATGCGCAGGTCGCCGCCGAGCAGCGAGACGGTCACCTCGCGATCGACGCGCCCGCGCCGCATGAAATGGGCGGCCGCGGCGCAGGCGCCACTGCCGCAGGCATGGGTCTCGCCGACGCCGCGCTCGAACACGCGCAAGCGGATGCGCCCGCGGTCGAGCACGCGCGCGAAGCCGACGTTGACGGAATCGGGAAACGCGGGATGCCGCTGCAGGGCGGCACCGACGGTCGCGACCGGATACATGTCGAGGTCGTCGACCTCGACCACCGCATGCGGATTGCCCATCGACACCGCGCCGAAGCGAAGCTCGCGGCCGGCGACCTCGACCCGGTACTCCGCGGCCTCGTCGAAGCCCTCGAGCGGGATCGCGACGGGCGCGAAGGCCGGGCGGCCCATGTCGAGCCGCACCTGTCCGCCGTCGAAGCATTCGACCGCATGGCGGCCGGTCGGGCTGTCGACGTCGAAGCGTGCGGGCAGCGGCGTGCCGCGCGCCTCGCCATCGCGGCGCACCCATGCGGCGACGCACCGCGCGCCGTTGCCGCACTGCTTCGCGACCGAGCCGTCCGCGTTCCAGATGCGGTACGCGGCGATGGCGCCGGCATCGCGTGCGGCCTCGATCGTGAGGATCTGGTCGCAGCCCACGCCGAAATGGCGGTCCGCGAGGCGGCGGCACTGCGTCGGGGTCGGGGGCACCGCACCGTCGCGCAGGTCGAGCACGACGAAGTCGTTGCCCGCGCCGTGCATCTTGGAAAAGCGCATCAGTGGGCTCAGGGAACCGGTTCGGGCGGCGCGGGCGGCGTGGCGGCCTCGCCGCCCTCGGTCGCCTCGCCCTCGACGGGCGCGGGACGCGTGGACTCGTTGAGGGCTTCCGGCGTCGGCGGCGCTTCGGCGGGGACGGCGTCCGGGGACGGCGCCGGCGCGTCGGCGGCGGGCGCCGTCGGCAGCACGAGCGGACCCTTGTTGCCGCAGCCGGCGAGGCCGAGGACGAGCGCCGCGAGGGCGAGCAGGTTCGTGGGCTTCATGCCGCGAGTGTAGCCTGCGCCGCGTCAGCAGGGCTCCGGTCGCGTCCACAGCCAGAGCGCGACGAGCACCATGCAGGCGGTGCCGGTCGCCGCCATCCAGAGCCGTGGCGCGGTCGCGAACATCACCACCGCCGCGAGCGACATCATGAGCGTGGCCAGGCGCTTGGCGCGGCGGCTGACCGCGCCCTGCGCCTGCCAGTCGCGGATCATCGGGCCGAAGCGCGGGTCGGCCAGCAGCCGCGCGTGCAGGCGGCTGGAGCCGCGCGCGGCCGCATACGCCGAGAGCAGCACGAACGGGACGGTCGGCAGGCCCGGCAGGACGATGCCGACCAGCCCGAGCGCGAGCGCGACGTAGGCCAGCAGCCACCAGGCCCAGCGGAAGCGGCCCGGAGGCCGCCCCGGCGGCGTCGCGCCCATCGCCCGCCGTTACTTCGCCGCCGGCTCGGCCACGCCGAGCTGATCGAGCGCGAAGGCGTACATCTCGGCGAGCTCGCGATACCGGCGGAAGCGGCCCGACTTGCCGCCGTGGCCGGCGTCCATGTTGGTGCGGAACAGCACCGGGGCCTTCGACGTGTTGAGGTCGCGCAGGCGGGCGACGTACTTCGCCGGCTCCCAGTACTGCACCTGCGAGTCCCACAGGCCGGTGCCGACGAACATCGCCGGATATGCCTGCTTCGACAGCTGGTCGTAGGGCGAGTACGACAGCATGTAGTCGTAGAACTCCTTCTTCTCCGGATTGCCCCACTCGTCGTACTCGTTGGTGGTGAGCGGGATGCTCGGATCGAGCATCGTCGTCACCACGTCCACGAACGGCACCTGCGAGAGGATCAGGCGGTACTTCTCCGGCGCCATGTTCGAGATCGCGCCCATCAGCAGGCCGCCGGCGCTGCCGCCGTAGGCTGCGACGCGATCCTTCGCCGCGTAACCCTCTTTCACCAGGTGATCGGTGACGTCGATGAAGTCGGTGAAGGTGTTCTTCTTATTGAACAGCTTGCCCTGCTCGTACCAGGCGCGGCCCATCTCCTCGCCGCCCCGGATGTGCGCGATCGCATAGACCATGCCGCGGTCGAGCAGGCTCACCACCGGCAGGTTGAAGTTCGGGTCCATCGTCGCGCCGTAGCTGCCGTAGCCGTACTGCAGCAGCGCGCCGGTGCCGTCCTTCCTGAAACCCTTCTTGTAGACGAGCGAGACCGGGATCTTCGTGCCGTCGCGCGCGGGCACCCAGACGCGCTCGGTGACGTATTTCGAGGCGTCGTAGCCGATCACCGGCTGCTGCTTGAGCAGGCGGCGCTCGCCCGTCTTCACGTTGAGCTCGTAGGTCGTCGACGGCGTGGTGAGCGAGGTGTAGCTGTAGCGCAGCCACTCGGTATCGGGCTCGGCATTCACCGACAGGCCCATCGAGTACGCCGGCTCGTCGGCCTTGACGAACTCCTGCGCGCCCTCACCCTTCAGCAGTCGCAGGCGCTCCAGGCCCTCGGAGCGCTCGGCGATCGCGGTGAACCCGTCGAACAGCTCGAAGCCGTCGATGTAGACGTCCTCGCGCGCGGCGATCCAGTCCTTCCAGTCCTTGCGCGAGGTCGACTGCGTCGGCGCGGTGGCCAGCTTGAAGTTCTTCGCGCCGTCGGCGTTCGTGCGGATCACCCAGCGGCCGTCGAAGTGATCGGCGCTGTACTCGACGTCGCGCGCGCGCGGGGCGAGCACGGTGAACGCCTGCGGGTTCGCGGCCGGCGCGTAGCGCATCTCGTCGGAGACGGTGCTGCTGACGTGGATCACGATGAAGCGGTCGTCGCGCGTGCGGTCGACGCCCATGTAGAACGAGTCGTCCTTCTCCTCGTAGACGACCGGATCGCTCGCGACCGGCGTGCCGAGCACGTGCTTCTTCACGCGCACGGTGAGCAGCGTCTCGGGATCGTTCTCGACGTAGAAGACCGTCTTGCCGTCGTCGGCCCAGACGAGGTTCGGCGACACGCCCTTGATCTCGTCCGGGTAGACCTCGCCGGTGTCGAGGTTCTTGAAGCGGATGACGTACTGGCGGCGGCCGATGGTGTCGTCGGCGTAGGCGAGCATGCGCCCGTCCTGGCTGACCTCGTAGGTGCCGACGTTGTAGTAGTCGCGGCCGGCCGCGAGCTGGTTGACGTCGAGCAGCACCTGCTCTCCGGCGAAGTCGCCGGCGTCGTTCGCCTTCTGGATCGATTCGGCGCTCAGGCCCGATGCGTCGCGGCGGCGTGCGTGGATCGGATAGTCCTTGCCGCTCTCGAAGCGCGAGTAGTACCACCAGCCCTTCTCGCGGTACGGCACCGAGCTGTCGTCCTGCTTGATCCGGCCGACGATCTCGTCGTACAGGCGGTCCTCGACGGGCTTCAGCCGCGCCATCACCGCGTCGGCATAGGCATTCTCGGCCTTCAGGTAGGCGAGCATCTCCGGGTTCTCGCGCTTGTCGTCGCGCAGCCAGTAGTACTCGTCCTGGCGCTCGGCGCCGTGCGGGGCGCGCACGGCGTGCGGTTTCCTGGCAGCGTCGGGCGGCGGCGGGAGGTCGGCGGCGTGTGTGGTCGAGGTCATGAGGATCGCGGCGAGGAGGAGGGATCGAGTCAGCATCGTGGGGGTCCGGGCCCGAGGCGCAAGGGTGCATCGTGGAGCGTTAGGACGACGCAGGGAAGGGCCGGACGGCAGGGGTCGCGTCGCGGTAGCACTGGAAGGCCGGCGGGCCCAAACGCATGAGGCCGCCCGCAGGCGGCCTCATGGGCACGGCGCGGCCGCTCACCTGCGGGCGAGCGTCTCCCACAGGAAGGTGAAGGACAGCGCCTGCATGCGCGCGGCCTGCGCATTGTTCGCCGCGCCGCCGTGGCCGCCCTCGATGTTCTCGTAGTAGCGCACGTCCTTCCCGGCCTCGGCCATCTTCGCGAACATCTTGCGCGCATGGCCCGGGTGCACGCGGTCGTCGCGCGTGGAGGTCATGAACAGCGCGGGCGGGTAGGTCACGTCCGCGTCGAACAGGTGGTAGGGCGAGAAGGTCTGGATGAACTGCCACTCCTCCGGTTTGTCGGGATCGCCGTACTCGGCCATCCACGACGCGCCCGCGAGCAGCACGTGGTAGCGCTGCATGTCGAGCAGCGGCACCTGCACCACCGCCGCGCCGATCAAGTCGGGGTACTGCATCAGCATGTTGCCGACGAGCAGGCCGCCGTTGCTGCCGCCCTGCACGCCGAGGTGCCTGGAGCTCGTGATCCCGCGTGCGATCAGGTCCCGCGCGACCGCCGCGAAGTCCTCGTAGGCGCGGCCGCGGTTGGCCTTGAGCGCGGCCTGGTGCCAGCGCGGGCCGTATTCGCCGCCGCCGCGGATGTTCGCCACCGCATAGACGCCGCCCTTCTCCAGCCAGCCCTTGCCCACGCCGGCCGAGTAGCCCGGGGTGAGCGAGATCTCGAACCCGCCATAGCCGTACAGCAACGTCGGGTTCGTCCCGTCCAGGCGCACGTCCTTCGGGCGCACGAGGAAATACGGGACGCGGGTGCCGTCCCTGGAGGTGGCGAAGTGCTGCTCGATGACGTGCTGCGAGGCATCGAAGAACGTCGGCATCGTCTTGAGCGTCTCGGGCGACTCGCCGATCTCGGCGAGCGACAGCGTGCTCGGCGTGAGGTAGTCGGTGGCGGTGAGCCAGACCGCATCGCTGGTGTCGGGATCCACTGCGGCGACGCCGAGGGTGCCGAAGGACGGTGCGCCGACGAACGCGCTCCGCGTCCACCCGGCCGCGTCCGGCGTCAGCACCGAGAGCCGGTTCTTGACGTCGTCGAGCACGTTGAGCACGACGTGGTGCCGGGTGATCGCATAGCTCGACAGCGACGTGCGGTCGGTCGGCTCGAACAGGACCTGGAAGTCGCGACCACCCTGCATGAAGGCATCGAAGTCGGCGGCGATCAGGCTGCCGGCCGCGAACGTGCGGCCGCCCGCGGCATAGGGCTCGCGCAGTTCGAGGAGGAGCCAGTCCTCGTGGACGTTCTTGTTCGCCGAGTTCGGCGCATCGATCTTCGTGAGCGTCCCGCCGCTGTCGCGCAGGTAGAGCTCGTCGTCGTAGAAAGCGATCGTGCGCGAGACGAAGTCGCGCACATGGCCGGGCGTGTGGTCGCGGAAGGCCGCGATGTACATGTCCCTGTCGGTGCCCTCGTAGACCACCTTCGCGGCCTCGAGTGGCGTGCCGCGCGTCCATTCCTTGACGATGCGCGGGTAGCCGGAGCTCGTCATCGAGCCGGCGCCGAAGTCGCTGTAGACGTAGACGCGGTTCTCGTCGATCCAGGCCAGGCCGCCCTTGGCCTCCGGGCGGATGAAGCCGTCCTCGATCCACGTCTTGCTGGCGAGGTCGAACTCGCGCGTGACGTCGGCGTCCGCGCCGCCGCGCGAGAGCGCGACCAGGCAGCGCCGGCAGCCCGGCTTCAGTGCGCTCGCGCCATGCCAGACCCAGTTCTCGCCCTCGGCCTCGGCGAGGGCATCGAGGTCGATCACGGTCTCCCAGGCCGGTTGCGGCGTGCGGTAGGACTCGAGCGTCGTGCGCCGCCACAGACCGCGCTCGTGGTCCCTGTCCTTCCAGAAGTTGTAGTAGTACGGGCCGATCTTCTCGACGATCGGGATCTTCGCGTCGGAATCGAGGATCGCGCGGATGTCGGCCTCGAGCGCCTGGAACGCGGGCGTGGCGGCGAGCGCGGCTTCGGTCTCGGCGTTCTGCTCGCGCACCCAGGCGAGCGCGCGCTCGCCGGTGACGTCCTCGAGCCAGTGGTGGGGATCAGCGGTCAATGCGGCCTGCCGGAGTCGGTCGATGCGGCCGCTGCACTGCGGATGGCGACGTCACGGTGCGCCAATCGACGGTCGCGGCTCGACGGGGACCGCACGCTAGCACAGCACGATGTGCATCACGCCGCCTGCTGCAGCCTCGCGCGGCGGACGCGACGCGCCACGCGGGTCGCCTGGACGCCGGCGCGGCGCGCGGCACGCGGTCGGTCGTCGGTGGCGTGCGCCTGCACGGTTCGCGCCGGCAGCGGGAAGCCGCGCAGCGCCCACCAGGCGACGGCCGGCATGCCGACCAGCCACATCGGCAACCAGCCGATGGCGGTCACCTCGCGTGCGGACGGCAGCAGCGCGACGAGCACGAGGCCCGTGGCGAGCGTGGTGCAGAGGACCTCGTCGAGGACGGTCGGCAGGCGGGCAGCATTCGACATGGCGGCGGGCGGCAGTGGACGGGCGACCACCATCGCGGGCCGGTGTCTCAGGCGCTGCGATCGCGCACGGTCGGCTCCAGCCGACAGACGCACCGACGCGCCACCGCACGTGAGGTACAGCTGGGAGGTCACGGACCCGGCTGCATCGGCAGAACCCGCGGATCGCTGGCCTGCGTCGTCGAAGGAGGCACGCGTGTCGCCATCCGCGTGCGCGGCTCCACGTCCATCGAACGGCGTGCCCTTGCGAGTGGATCGGGTCGCGCCTCGAATGACGCAGCCGGCCGCTCAGTACCCCGCGGCATCCAGGGCCCGATCGGCCTGCACGCGCCCCAGTTCGATCATCTCCGCCGCGCGCCAGAACTCGTAGAACATGCAGGCATCACGCGGGATGCGGATCACCAGCTCGACCGGATCGAGGGCGAGCTGCACGCGCGCGACCTGCGCCTGCATGATGTCGAACGCACGCGAGACGCGCTCGATCGCGCCGAGGTCGTCCGGCGCGACACGCCAGAAGTCGCCAGCGCCATCGATGCTCACGTCGGTCTCGCCCGGACCGTGCGGATGCGACGGCAACGACAGCTCGGTCGGCGCGAGCTGCGGCCAGCCGTGCATGTCGATCGCGACCAGCCGGTGCGCATCGGACAGCCGCGTCGCCGCGATCGGCAGCGGCGCGAGCAGCCCGCCGTCGACCAGCTCGCGTCCGTGCACGACCTGCGGCGCGAGCAGCCCCGGGATCGCGATCGAGGCGCGGATCGCCTGCAGCAGGTCGCCCTCGCGCAGCCAGACCTCGCGCTGGCGGAGCATGTCGACCGCGACGAGGGTGAGGTCGATGGGCAACGTCTCCATCCGCACGTCGCCGAGCAGCGCGTGCAGCGCCTGCATCAGGTCGCGGCCTTCGATCAGGCCGCCGTGGCCGCGGCCGCTGTCGAGCAGGCGCAGCATGTCGACGCGGGAGAGCCCGGTGATCCAGTCACGGAATGCGGCCAGGCGCCCCGCGGCATGGAAGCCGCCGATCAGGGCGCCGCTGGACGCGCCCGCGATCGCGGCAATCCGCAGGCCGCGCGCCTCGATCGCCTCGATCGCGCCGATCTGCGCCATGCCGCGGGCGCCGGCGGCGCCGAGCACCAGCGCGATGCGCTCGCCGGGCTGCGGCATCAGCGCTCGTAGTTGCTCAGCGCGAGCTGCAGGTGCGTGCGTGCCTGCTCGCGCAGGGCCGCGGGCTCGATGATCTCGGCGTCGGCGCCGTAGTGCATCACGTCCATCAGCAGCTCGCGCGCGGTGCTGTAGGGCACCTTGAGCTCGAAGCGGCCGTCGGGCAGGAAGCGGCCCTGCTGCTGCGAATGCCAGTGCTCGTCGGCCACCCAGCGCGCGGCCTTCGGGGTGAACACGATCGTCGCCCAGCCCTTCGGCGCGCCGGAAAAGATGCCGTAGCTCGACGAGAGCTGGCGGTCGAGCTCCTCGTCGACCACGTCGCGCGCGGCCTCGTCGCCGACCTTGGCATTCACGATGCGGTCGACCGAGAAGCTGCGCAGCGCCTCGCGCTCGTGGTCCCAGGCGTCGAGGTACCAGTTCTCGCGGTAGTGCGTGAGCCGCTGCGGCGAGACGGTGCGACGCGTCTTCTCGTCGGTCGAGCGGGCGCGGTATTCGAAGACGAGCTTCTTGCGATCGAGCACGGCGGTGGCGACGTTGCGGAACGAGGCTTCGTCGAGCCGGCGCCGGCGATGCGGAATGACGCGGATGCGCTCGACGGGCACGCGTCGGCCGCCCACGTGCTCGCCGAGCAACTTCTCGATGCGCTGCTGCAGCGGCGCCAGCGCCGTCGACAGCACGCCGCCGCCGGAGCGCATCAGCAGCTGCTGGGCGGCGAGCAGCGAATAGAGCTCCTCCGACGACAGCCACAGCCCCGGCAGCTCGAAGCGCGTCCCATCGGTGTGGTCATAGCGGAAGCCGGCCTCGCCATTGCCCACCACCGGCGCCATCAGGTAATCGCGCAGGTAGGCCAGGTCGCGGTAGACCGTCGCCCGCGAGCACTGCAGCTCCTCCTGCAGGCGCTGCACCGTCACCGGATAGCGGGAGGCGGTGAGGATGCGGTGCAGGGCGTGGATGCGTTCGATGCGTTCCATCAGGTCTCAGTCTCGGAGCCGGCTGCGACTAGCATGGCACCCGGCCGGCGGGGCGGCTAGGGGCGGTGGGGACAGCGGCAGTCTGGCGGCGTCGACGGTGCCGGGTCGTGAAAGCGCCGACGGCGCACGGAGGGCGACGGGGGTCGGGCACAATGGCGCGATGCGCGCACCGAACGAGCCGGTCATCGACACGTCCCCCACGCCGGGCGACGAGGTGCGCACCACCACCTGCTACATGTGCGCCTGCCGCTGCGGAATCAAGGTCTGGCTGCAGGGCGGTCGGATCCGGTACATCCAGGGCAATCCCTCGCATCCGGTGAACCAGGGCGTGCTCTGCGCCAAGGGCTCGGCCGGGATCATGCAGCACTACTCGCCGGCGCGGCTCTCCAAGCCGCTGCTGCGGGTGGGCGAGCGCGGGAAGGGCGAGTTCCGCGAGATCGAGTGGGACGAGGCGATGGACATCGCGACCTCGTGGCTCAAGCCCATCCGCGAGCGCAATCCCGACGAGCTCGCCTTCTTCACCGGCCGCGACCAGAGCCAGGCGCTGACGGGCTGGTGGGCGCAGCAGTTCGGCACCGTGAACTACGCGGCGCACGGCGGCTTCTGCTCGGTGAACATGGCCGCGGGCGGCCTGTACACGCTCGGCGGCAGCTTCTGGGAATTCGGCGAGCCGGACTGGGAGCACACCCGCTACCTGGTGATGTGGGGCGTCGCCGAGGACCACGACTCCAACCCGATCAAGCTCGGCCTGGGAAAGCTCAAGGCGCGCGGCGCGAAGATCGTCTCGGTGAACCCGGTGCGCACCGGCTACGGCGCCATCGCCGACGAATGGATCGGCATCCGCCCCGGCACCGACGGCCTGTTCGCCTTCGCGCTGATCCACGAGCTGCTGCGCACCGACCGCATCGACCTCGACTACCTCGTGCGCTACACGAACGCGCACTGGCTGGTGATCCGCGATCCGGGCGCGGCGGACGACGGCCTGTTCGCGCGCGACGAGGCCGGCCATCCACTCTGCTTCGACCGCAACCGCGGCGTGCCGCATGATGCGAATGCGATCGACGTCAGCCCCGTGCCGGTGGGGGAAGTCACGCTGGCCGACGGCCGCACCGCCCTGCCCGTCTTCCACCTGCTGGTCGAGCGCTACCTCGATCCTTCGTTCGCGCCCGAGGCGGTCAGCGAACGCTGCGGCATCCCGGCGGAGACCATCCGGCGCATCGCCCGCGAGCTCGCGGAGAACGCGTTCGACCACGAGGTGCGCCTGCCGCATGCCTGGACCGATGCCTGGGGTCGCGAGCATGCCGAGATGGTCGGCCGCCCGGTGTCGATGCATGCGATGCGCGGCATCTCCGCGCATTCGAACGGCTTCCACACCTGCCGCGCGCTGCACGTGCTGCAGATGCTCCTCGGCGCGGTCGACACACCCGGCTCGTTCCGCTACCAGCCCCCCTTTCCGAAGCCGATTCCGCCACCGAACCGCCCGGGCCGCGCACGGCAGGCGAACGGCGCACTCGACGCGCCGCCGCTGGGCTTCGTGCACGGGCCGGAGGACCTCGTCGTCGACGCCAACGGCCAGCCGCGCCGCATCGACCACGCCTTCTCGTGGAGCTACCCGCTCGCCGCGCACGGGATGATGCACACCGTCATCCGCAATGCCTGGAAGGGCGATCCCTACCGCATCGACACGCTGCTGATGTTCATGGCCAACATGGGCTGGAACTCGGCGATGAACACGGCCGAGACGATCGGCTGGCTCACCGACAAAGACGAGCACGGCGAGTACCGCATCCCGCACATCATCTACTGCGATGCGTTCTCCTCCGAGACCGTCGCGTATGCGGACCTCGTCTTTCCGGATCCGACGTATCTCGAGCGCTTCGACTCGATCTCGCTGCTGGATCGCCCAATCTCGGACGCCGACGGCGCCGCCGACGCGATCCGCCATCCGATCTTCGACCCCGCCACGCAGCCGGATGCGAAGGGCCGCCCCCGCGACATGCGCGGTTTCCAGAGTGTGCTGCTCGACCTCGGCGCGCGCCTGGGCCTGCCCGGCATGGCGAACGCGGACGGCTCGCCGAAGTACCGCGACTACGCCGACTACATCGTCCACCACGAGCGGGCGCCGGGCGTCGGCCTGCTCGCCGGCTGGCGCGGCGAGGACGGCACGCTCGAGGCCAAGGGCGCGCCGAATCCCGACCAGTTGCAGCGCTACATCGACAACGGCAATTTCTGGCGCAGCGAGATCCCGGAGCACGCGCGCTATTTCAAGATGGCCAATCGCGGCTATCTCGACTGGGCGCAGAAGATGGGCTTCCTCGGCAGCCCGCAGCCCATCGTGCTGCAGCTGTATTCGGAGACGCTGCAGAAGTTCCGGCTCGCCGCGCAGGGCCATGGGCCGAACCTGCCGCCGCCCGAGCATCGCGAGCGCGTGGCGACCTATTTCGATCCGCTGCCGATCTGGTACGAGCCGTTCGAACAGGAACAGGTCGCCGACGCCAGCGACCGCGACTTCCCGCTCAGCGCCATCACCCAGCGCCCGATGTTCATGTACCACGCCTGGCATGCGCAGAACGCCTGGCTGCGGCAGATCGCCACGCGCAACTTCCTCTACCTGCATCCCGACACCGGCGCGCGCTACGGCATCGCGGACGGGCAGTGGGTCGAGGTCACCTCGCACCACGGCAGCATCACCGTGCAGGCCAAGTTCGCCGCGAACGTGCAGCGGGACACGGTGTGGACCTGGAACGCGATGGGCAAGCGCAAGGGTGCCTGGGCGCTCCGCAAAGACGCCCCCGAAGGCACCAAGGGCTTCCTGATGAACCACCTGATCTCCGACATCACACCGCGCGGCGACTACGCCAATGCCGACCCGGTCACCGGGCAGGCCGCGTGGTTCGACCTGCGCGTGCGCATCCGCCCTGCGGCGCACGCGACGGAGACCGTACAGCCGTCGTTCGCGCCGCTGCCGCCGGGCGAGCTGGTCGAGGGCCCCCTGCGCTACGGCGCCAACTTCAAGTCGGAACGCCAGGCATGACGCCGCGACGCCTTCTCGGCACCCTGCTGATCGTCGCCGGCTTCGCGCTGGTCATCGCGTATTCGCTCGGCTGGGTCGAGCTGTTCGGCTACACCGGCCCGTCGCGCGACATCGGCGCGGCGCTCGCCGGCGCGGCGCCGAACCTGCTGCTGCCGCTCGCGCTGTTCCTGCTCGGCCTGTGGCTCGCCAAGGGCGGGCGCCGCCGATGACCGACCTGCCGCCGCCCACCCCGAAGAAGATGGGGCTGGTGATCGACCTCGACACCTGCGTGGGCTGCCATGCCTGCGCGGTGAGCTGCAAGGAATGGAACGTTGGCGGCTTCGCCGCGCCGCTGCCGGACGAGGAGCCCTACGGCAAGGCGCCGACGGGCGTCTGGTACAACCGCGTGCACAGCTTCGAAGTCGCGCCGACGCCGACCGAGCCGGCGATGACGCTGCACTTCCCACGGTCCTGCCTGCACTGCGAGCAGCCCGCCTGCGTGACCGTCTGCCCGACGGGGGCGAGCTACAAGCGCGCCGAGGACGGCATCGTGCTGGTCGACGAGGACAAGTGCATCGGCTGCAAGCTGTGCTCGTGGGCCTGCCCCTACGGCGCGCGCGAGTACAGCGCGGTCGAGGGCGTCATGAAGAAGTGCACGCTCTGCGTCGACCGCATCTACAACGAGAACCTCGCGGAGGAGGAGCGCCAGCCGGCCTGCGTGCAGGCCTGCCCGACGCGCGCGCGCCACTTCGGTGATCTCGCCGATCCGGAGTCGAAGGTGTCGAAGCTCGTGGCCGCACGTGGCGGCGTCGACCTCATGCCCGAGCTCGGCTACAAGCCGGTGAACAAGTACCTGCCGCCGCGGCCGCGGCGCGCCGGCGCGGCGGACGAGGCGAGCAGCGCGCCGGCCGAATCGGTGGATACGACCGCGCTGCCGCCGGTGCTGCGCTGGCTCGATCGCGTGCTGTCGCGCTGACGCCATGCACCCCGCCCTCTCCGTCATCTTCTTCACCGCCGTGTCGGGCCTCGGCTACGGCCTGCTGTTCTGGGCCGCGATCGGGGCGCTCGCCGGTGCTTCGCCGCGCGCGCTGCTTACCGCGATCGCGCTGGGCCTGGTCAGCGCCACCGCCGGCCTGCTCAGCTCGCTCGGGCACCTCGGCAAGCCCGGCCGCGCCTGGCGCGCGTTCTCGCAGTGGCGCAGCTCCTGGCTCTCGCGCGAGGGCGTCGCGGCGGTCGCCACCTACGTGCCGGCGATCGCGCTCGGCGTCGCGCTGTTGCCCGGGGCAATCTCGTCGAAGGCGGAGGGCGACCCGGTCGGGCTCGCGTGGCCCGCGATGCTCGTGGCGGTCGTGCTCGCGGTACTCGCGCTGGTGACGGTGGCCTGCACGGCGATGATCTATGCCTCGCTCAAGCCGATCCCGGCGTGGCGGCACCGGCTCGTGGTGCCGGGCTACCTCGGCTTCGCGCTGTTCACGGGCGGGCTCGCGATGGCCGCGCTGCAGGCCGCCCACGGCGCGACGCCCCACCGGGTGCTGCTGCCGGTGCTCTCGGCAACGCTCATGCTCGCGCTGATGAAGCGCCGCTACTGGCGCGACCTCGCCGGCCCGCTGCCGATGCAACGCGGCGACGCGGTGGGCCTGCCCGAGCGCACGCTGACGCTGTTCGAACGCCCGCACACCGAGGGCAATTTCGTGACGCGCGAGATGGTGTTCGTGCTCGCGCGCAAGCATGCGCTGCGCCTGCGCCGCATCGCCGTCGCGCTGTTCGCCATCGTGCCGGCGCTGTGCGTGCTGCCGCTCGCCCTGCCGCACGTCGACGGCACGCTGCCGCTCGCGCTCGCGGCGACGGCAGCGCTGGCCGGCGTCTTCGTCGAGCGCTGGCTGTTCTTCGCCGAAGCGCGGCACCTGGTCTCGCTCTACTACTGAGCCCGCCCGCGCAGCCGCCGCGGCGCCCTATCGATCGAGCACGGCAGCGGCGAGGCCGGTGGACCCATGCACGGTCCGGCGCATGAGCTGCCTATCGCGCAACGCGTGAGGGCCTCAGGCGCGCGTCGCGTGTCCTGTCACGTCGGCCGAGCCGGCGATCAGGTCTGCCGCGCCGTGCGCGAGCAGTTCGGCGGCGACGCGCTCGCCGAGCGCCTGCGGTGCGTCGGCGTCACCTTCGGCTTCGGCCCGGACCTGACGGCCGTCCTGCGCCGAGCCGACGGCGCCGGCGAGATGCAGGCGCGTGCCGTCGAGTCGCGCGAACGCCGCGACGGGCACGTGGCAGCTGCCGTGCAGGGCGCGGTTCATCGCCCGCTCGGCCTCGACGCAGGTGCGCGTGGGTGCATCGTCGAGTGCATGGAACAGCGCGCTGGTGGCGCCGTCGTCGGTACGGCATTCGACCGCGATCGCGCCCTGCGCCGGCGCGGGCAGCCACTCGGGCGCATCGAGCCGGCAACGGATGCGCGACTCGAAGCCGAGCCGCTCGAGCCCCGCGCAGGCGAGAACGATCGCGTCGTACTCGCCGAGGTCGAGCTTGGCCAGCCGCGTGTTGACGTTGCCGCGCAGGTCGCGCAGCACGAGGTCCGGCCGGCGCGCGCGCAGTTGCGCCTGGCGGCGCAACGACGAGGTGCCGACCACCGCGCCTTGGGGCAGCTCGTCGATGCCGTCGAAGCGGCTGCTCACGAAGGCATCGGCATGGTCGGCGCGCGCCAGGATCGCCGGCAGCATGAAGCCCGGCTCGAGCACCATCGGCACGTCCTTGAGCGAGTGCACCGCGCAGTCGGCCTCACCGCGGAGCATGGCGAGCTCCAGTTCCTTGAGGAACAGGCCCTTTCCGCCGATCGCGGCGAGCGAGCGGTCGAGCACCTCGTCGCCGCGCGTGCTCATCGGCACGAGTTCGACGACGAGGCCCGGGTGCGCGGCGCGCAGGCGTTCGGCGACGTGCTCGGTCTGCCAGAGGGCGAGCGGGCTCTTGCGGGTGGCGATGCGCAGGACGGTGGTCATCCCGCGATTATCGCAGCGCCGCACGCGCCCGCCGTGGGCGGGCGCTGAACGCCTCAGAGGTGCGCGAGTCGCTCGCGCAGGGCCGACACGCAGCGGCGGCTCACCTCGAGTGGCTGGCGCCCGTGGCGCAGCACCGCCTGCACGTGCCCGTCGGGGCTGCGCTTGAGCTCGACCAGCTCGTGTCGCGCGACCAGGCAGTTGCGGTGGATGCGCACGAAGCGGTCGCCGAACTCCTCCTCGAGCGACTTGAGCGACTCCTCGATGAGGTCCTCGCCGCGTGCATGGTGGACGACGACGTACTTCTCCTCGGCCTGCAGGTAGTGGATGTCGTCGATCGGGATCAGCCGCAGCGAGCCGCGCAGGCGCGCGCACAGGTGCGTGCGCTTGGGCGCGCTGCTGCCGTTGCCGCCGTGGCGCACCGCCGCGAGCCGGCGCACGCGCTCGAGCGCGGCGGCGAGGCGCTCTGCGCGCACAGGCTTGACGAGATAGTCGAGCGCCTCGGCCTCGAACGCCGAGACCGCATGCGCATCGAAGGCCGTGCAGAAGATGACGGCCGGACGCGGCTCGCTCGCGGCGAGGTGCCGCGCGGCCTCCAGGCCGTCCATGCCCGGCATCGAGATGTCGAGCAGCACCACGTCCGGACGATGCGCCGCACAGGCCTGCAAGGCCTGCGGGCCGTCCGGAACGGCGGCCACCACCTGGACGCCCGGCTGGTCCTCCAGCAGGGCACGCAGCCGATCGCGAGCCAGCGGCTCGTCGTCGGCGATCACCACGTTCAGCGTATCCACGTACCCCTCCGCCGATACCCCCCGGGCCGATAGTAGCGCCCGTTCGGGTCCGCGCGGGGCGCGGACGACGTATTCAGCCGCCGGATCCGAGAATTCCGTCGAACCAGCGCCGCAGGTCGTCGATCTCCTCGAGGCAGACCTGGTGCTGCATCGGGTACTCGTGCCAGTCCACCGCCATGCCCAGCTCACGCAGGCGCCGGGCGGCGTCCTGGCCGGCGGTGAAGGGCACCACGGGGTCGTGGCGCCCGTGCGCGACGAAGACGGGCTGGCGTCGCGCGGCCGCGGACGTGTCGGCCAGGCGTGCGAGCGCGTCGGCGCCGAGTGGAAGGTACGTGGAGAGGGCGACGAGCCCCGCCAGCGGCTCGCTGCGGCGCAGCCCGGCGGCGAGCGTGACCGCACCGCCCTGCGAGAAGCCGGCGAGCACGATGCGCGAGGCCGGGATGCCACGCTCGACCTCGCGCGCGATCAGCGCCTCGACGCGTGCGACCGACTCGTCGACGCCCTTCGAATCCGCACGCCCGGCGAGGTCGAAGCTCACGATGTCGTACCACGAGCGCATGCGCATGCCGCCGTTGATGGTGACGGGTTGCACCGGCGCGTGTGGGAAGACGAAGCGAAGCGCGGGCCATTCGCGGCGCACGAGCTCGGGCACCAGCGGCGCGAAGTCGTTGCCGTCGGCGCCGAGGCCGTGAAGCCAGAGCACCGTCAAGGCCGGCGCCGGGCCGGTCTCGCGTTCGACGCAGTCGAGCAGGCTCAAGGAAACATCCTTCGCGGTGGAAACGGGGCGCCGACTATAGCCGCGGTCGCGTCGCCGGGCCCGCTAGAGCGCCTGCCCGCAGGCATGGCCCGAGGCCCAGGCCCACTGGAAGTTGTAGCCGCCCAGCCAGCCGGTGACGTCGACCACCTCGCCGATGAAGAACAGGCCGGGCTGCTTCCGCGATTCCATCGTGCTCGACGACAGTTCGTGCGTGTCGACGCCGCCGAGGGTGACTTCCGCCGTCCGATAGCCTTCGGTGCCGCTCGGCACGATCGGCCAGCGCGCGAGCACCGACGCGATCTCGCGCAGCTGCGGCAGGTTGAACTGCTTCATCGGCCGGTTCGGCAGCCACGCCTCGCACAGGCGCTGAGCGAAGCGCTTGGGCAGCCGCTCGCCGAGCACGGTCTTGAGCTCGGCCGCGGGCCGCTCGCGCTGCAGGTGCTGCAGAAGGTCGAGCGCGTCCTCGCCGGGCAGCAGGTCGATGTGCAGCTCGTCGCCGGGCTGCCAGTAGGACGAGATCTGCAGCATCGACGGCCCGCTCAGCCCGCGATGCGTGAGCAGCATCTGGTTGGTGAACTCGGCACCGTTGCACGCTGCGGCCACCGGCAGCGCGACGCCGCTGAGGTCGGCGACGCGTTCCTGGTGCGTGCCGCTCAGCGTGAACGGTACGAGCCCTGCGCGCAGCGGCCGGATCGAATGGCCGAAGCGTCTGGCGAGGTCGAAGCCGAAGCCGGTCGCGCCCATGCTCGGGATCGACAGGCCCCCGGTGGCGACGACGAGCGCCGGCGCGACGAGACGTCCGCGCGCCGTCGCGACGGTGTAGAGCCCGTCGTCGCCGACGTCGACTTGCTCGACCGCGCAGCCGACCTCGATGCGCACGCCGGCCGTCTCGGCTTCGTCGAGCAGCATGCGCACGATCTGCTTCGAGGAGTCGTCGCAGAACAGCTGGCCGAGCTCCTTCTCGTGGTACGCGATGCCGTGCCGCTCGACGAGCTCGACGAAGTGCGCGGGCGTGTAGCGCGCGAGCGCCGATTTCGCGAAGTGCGGATTGCCCGACAGGTAGTTCGCGGGCGTCGCGCCGGTATTGGTGAAGTTGCAGCGCCCGCCCCCGGACATCAGGATCTTCTTGCCGACGCGGTTCGCATGCTCGACCACCAGCACGCGGCGGCCACGCCGGCCCGCGGTGATCGCGCAGAACAGCCCCGCCGCGCCGCCGCCGATGACGATCGCGTCGAAGGCCTGGCGTCGGGCCGGCGCACTGGCGTTCACGGGCACTCGCGGGCGGAAGGGCCGCACAGTCTAGTCGGGGCGGCGGCGCGGCCCGCCAACCTCTGGCCCATGCGTCGGTGGCGCAGGCAGGCGATCGTGCGGTTCCCGCCCCTGGAACGTCGCCGATGGACCGATCCGCTCCGTCCCGCCCGCGCCGCCTCGCGCGCGAGCTGCTGCCCACCGTCGCTCTGCTCGGCCTGCTGTTCGTCACCCGCACATCGCTGGCGAACCACTACGTGGTGCCGACCGGCTCGATGGAGGGCACGCTGATGCCCGGCGACCGCGTGGTGGTCGACATGACCGCCTACGGCCTGCGCCTGCCCTACACCGAGCACGTGCTCGTCGCGCGCGACCGCCCGCGGCGCGGCGACGTCGTGCTGCTGCCCTCGCCCGCCGACGGCAGCCGACTGATCAAGCGCGTGGTCGCCGTCGCCGGCGATCGCGTCACGCTCCGTGGCGGCCACCTCGCGATCGACGGGCGCGCCGTCGCCGTGGACGCGGACGGCCTGCACGAGCGGCTCGACACGCGCGACGTGCCGGTCAATCTCGCGCATGGCGGCGGGCCGGACGTCGACGTCGTCGTTCCCCAAGGCCATGTCTTCGTGGTCGGCGACAACCGCGGCAACTCGTTCGACAGCCGCATGTTCGGCTTCGTGCCGGCGTCAAGCGTCTATGCGCGCGCCGAGCGCGTGTACTGGCGCCGCGGCGAGGGGCCGGTCTGGAAAGACCTCTGACCGACGGCCCAAGTCGGGGCGCGGTCGTGCCGGGCGCTCAGTCGCCGTGCACCGCGTACGGCTGTGTCGTGCCCTCCGCGTCGATGCGCTCGACGGTATAGCGCTGCACGCGCCCGTCGGGCATCTCCATGCCCGGCGAGCCCATCGGCATGCCGGGGACGGTCAGGCCGCGCGAGCCGTCGTTCGCCGCCAGCAGGCGCTTCACGTCCTCGGCCGGCACGTGCCCTTCCACGACGAGGCCGCCCACCTCGGCCGTGTGGCAGGAGCCCTTCCCCGCCGGCACGCCGAGGCGCTTGCGGATCGGCTCGAGATCCGCGCTCTCGCGGATCTCCACGGCGAAGCCGTGCCGCTGCATGTGCTCGGCCCACGCGGTGCAGCAGCCGCAGCTCGGCGTCTTGTGCACGAGTACCTTCGGCAGATCGGCATCGACGGCGACCTTCGGGGCAGTGTCGGCCCCGGACGACTTCGCAGGTGGCGTCGCGATGTCGGTCGTGGGCGGCGCGGCAGGCAACGGCTGCGACGTTGTCGACGGCGCGGGCGCGCTCGTGCTGCGCGCGGCGTCGGGCGACGACGGCGTGCAGGCCGCCAACAGGACGACGGCGCAGATCACGGACAGGTCGGGCTTCATGCGTGCAGGTCCTGGTCGGCGGGTGCCGAGGACAGTCAGTGGAGATGCGGCGCGGCGCCGGGCGGGTCGACATGCGGCCGCGCGGAGGCACGGGATGGGTATGCGGCCCTGCACGCCGCGGATGCGCATGCGACGGCGGCGCGTCGGCCTGAGGTGCTGCGCCGGATGGATGCGGATGCACGGAACCTCAGAACCAGAACCGGATGCCCGCGACCAGGCGCGTATCACGCGTGGGCGCGCCGTCGTCCCGTCGCAGCTCGGCCGTGCCGCCGAACGCGCGCTCGACCTGCACGCCGACATACGGCGCGAAGCGGCGCGTGATCTCGTAGCGCAGGCGCGCGCCGGCCTCGACGGTCGACAACCCCGAGCCGATGCCGGCTGCGGGATCGTCGCGGCCGTAGAGGCTCGCCTCCGCCTGCCACTGCAGGATCAGCCGGGGGGTGATCAGCGTGTCGTATTCGGCTTCGACGGTCGCGGCGGTGCGGCCGCCGCTGCCGACGTAGGCGGTCGCCTCGACCTCGAACTTGTACGGCGCCAGTCCCTGCACGCCCACCGCCGCCCACGTGCGCGAAGGACCGTGCCCGAAGTCCTGGCGCATGCCGGCGACGACGTCCCACCACGCGCTCACGCTGCGGCCGTAGAGCACTTCGACATCGCCGTGCTCGATCGCGGCGTCGGCGGCCTCGCCCTCGGTGCGCAGCCACAGGCGGTCCAGGTCGCCGCCGACCCAGGCGAGGCCTTCCCAGCCGAACGTGGCCTCGTCGCCGTCCTGCCATTCGAGGCGGTCGGCGAGCCAGTAACTGTGGATGCGACGGTCGTGCACGGCATGGCCGTGCGCCAGCTGCGGGAACGCTGCGGCGCGATCGGCATCGGTGAGCGCGGGGATCGGCGTGCGCGGCGCGGCGTCGGCGGGCAGGTCGCGGTCGCCGCCGTGGCCCATCGCGGCGTGGTCGACCGCATCCGGCGTGTGTCCCATGGCGGCATGGTCCATGCCCGAGTGATCCGTCGCGGCGTGGCCCGTTGCGGCGCCCGCGCCAGTGGTGGAGGCGTTGTGCCCCATCGCGGCGTGATCGATACCGGCAGGGCCCGTCGCAGGCGAACGCGATGCCGCGTCGGCGGCGCCATGCCCCATCGCCGCATGATCCACCGGTGGGGCCGGCGCCACGGCCGGGCCGTGGCCCATGGCGGCGTGGTCGACCTTGGTCGGCGCGCTGCCGTGACCCATCGCCGCATGGCCAACCGCTGCAGGCGCAGGCCGTGCCGCGGGGCGTGCGGCCGCGCGCGGCGGCGAGCGCCGTGTCGCCGCGGGTGCTTTCGCGGCGGCCTTCGCACCCGGCGCCGCGGCGGGCCGTGCTACCTGCTTCGGCTTGGGCACCGCCTTCTTCGGCGCCGGCTTGGCCGGCATCGCATGGTGCTCGTGACCCGTGTGCTGCGCGTGCACAGGCGCAAGCGGCGTGGCGGCCAGCAATGCGGTCGCGAGCGGTGCGAGCAGCGTCTTCATTCGCGCACCTCCACTTCGCGCATCATCCCCGACTCCATGTGGTAGAGCAGGTGGCAGTGGTAGGCCCAGCGCCCGAGCGCATCGGCGCGCACGCGGTAGCTGCGCACGCTCCCCGGCGGCATGTCGATGGTGTGCTTGCGCACGAGGAATTGGCCGTCGTCGCCTTCGAGGTCGCTCCACATGCCGTGCAGGTGGATCGGGTGCGACATCATCGTGTCGTTGACCAGCCGGATGCGCATGCGCTCGCCGTAGCGCAGGCGAATCGCGCCGGTCTGCGAATGCTTCAGGCCGTCGAACGACCAGGCGAACTTCTCCATATGCCCGGTGAGGTGCATCTCGAGCGTACGCCCGGGCTCGCGCCCGTCGGGGTCGGCGAACAGGCTGCGCAGCATCGAATAGCTCAGCGCGACGCGTCCGCCGGTGCCCATGCCGTTGCCGGGCTCGTCGAGGCGCGAGGTGGGCGTCATCGCCTGCCCGTCGACGAGCGGATTGCCACGCTCGCTCGCGGGATGCGTCTGCAGGCCGCCCGGGCGCGCCGCCGCGTCCTGGCCTGCATGCGCGCTGGCGCCCGCGGCCGGCATGGCATGCCTTGCATGTGGATTCGCCTCGGGGGCGTCGTGTGCGCCATGCGTGCCGTGGGCCATCGAGGCCATGCCATGACCGGCATGGGGATCGGCCACGGTGCCCTCGGCGGCATGTGCCGCGGGCATCGCATGACCGGCATGCGGATCGGCTGCAGCCTGCGCATGCGCATGCGCGCCATGCTCCATGCCGCCGTGCGCGCCGTGATCCATCGCCATGTCGCGCATGGTCAGGATCGGCCGCGGGTCGAGCGCCGGGACCGGCGCACGCAGCCCCGCGCGCACCGCGAGCGTGCCGGTGACGAAGCCGGTGCGGCCGGAATCCTGCGCGAAGATCGTGAACGCATCCTGCCCGCTCGGCTCGACGATCACGTCGAACGTCTCGGCCACGGCGATGCGGAACTCGTCGACGCTCACCGGATGCACCGGCAGGCCATCGGCGGCGACTACCGTCATCTTCAGCCCGGGAATGCGCACGTCGAAGTACGTCATCGCCGAGCCGTTGATGAAGCGCAGCCGCACTTTCTCGCCGGAGCGGAACAGGCCCGTCCAGTTGCCGAGCGCGGTCGTGCCGTTCATCAGGTACGTGTACGTGTTCGCATTGACGTCGGAAATGTCGGTCGGCGTCATGCGCATCGCGCCCCACATCGCGCGATCGTCGAGGGTGGCGGCGAGGCCATCGCGCTTCGCGTCGCGCAGGAAGTCGCGCACGGTGCGCTTGTAGAGGTTGTCGTGGTCCGCCATCTTCTTCAGGCGCGCGAACAGGCGGTCGGGATCGAGGTCGGTCCAGTCGGTGAGCAGCACCACGTAGTCGCGATCGGCGGCAATGGGATCGGGTCCCGCCGGGTCGATCACGATCGCGCCGTAGACGCCGGCCTGCTCCTGGAACGCCGAGTGTGAGTGGTACCAGTAGGTGCCGGCCTGCAGCACGTCGAACCGGTACTGGTAGGCCTCGCCGCGCGCGATGCCGTCGAAGGAAATGCCCGGCACGCCGTCCATGTTCGCGGGCAGCAGGATGCCGTGCCAGTGGATCGAGGTCTGGTGGCCGTGCACCGAACCCGGCGGCAGCGCATTGCGCACGCGCAGGTTCACCGTGGTGCCTTCCGTCCAGCGCAGGATCGGCCCCGGGATGCCGCCGTTCACGGTGACGCCCGGGCGCACGCGGCCGGTGAAATTCACCGGCGTCTCGCCGACGACGAGGTCGAAATCGGTGCCGCGCAGCGTATTGAAGTCGCCCACGCGCGGCGGCTGCGCGGAGGCGAATGAAGGCAGGCCGAAGCCGGCGAGCGCGCCGCCGGCGGCGAGGCCCTGCACGAAGCGGCGACGCGACGGCAGCGCGGGCACCCCGGCGGGCGGGAAGGAAGAAGACGACATCGGAACTCCGGATCGCGGATGACGGGCGCAGGCGCGCGCGGCGCGGCCTGCACGGCGGAGAGCCGGCGTCAGCCGATCGGAGGTCGGATGGGCGAAGCCAGATGCGGCGGACCGCGGGCCTCGACAGCGATCCCTGCGGGCCCTTCGGCTGGGCCCGAGGCCGGCAGCACCGGCCCCGGCACGGCGAGCACCATCTGCACGGCGGCCGGGCACGCGCAGGCACAGACGCCGTCATCGCAACAGTCAGCAGTGCCGCCGGTATCCGTCGCGACGGCCGCGTCGTCAGCGTGATGCATCGCCGCGCCGCCCGGGGCCGACCCGCTCGCCGCATGGCAGCCGGCGTCGACGGACGCCCCGGGCACTGCCGCATGCGTCTCCGCGAGTGCCACGCGCGACCCGCCCGCGACGAGCGCGAGGCAGAGCAGTATGTGCAGCAGGCGCGAAAGCAGGCTCACGTCGCTACTTTAGCGCCCGTCCGGCGGCGGCGCGTGCATCGCCCGTGAACCGCGCGCGCATGGGCGGCGTAATACGGGCCGGGCGACGGCGCCCGGTTGGCGCTGCGTGTCAGGCCGTTTCCGGCAGCGCCGCCGCGCAGACGCGGTTCTTGCCGCTGCGCTTGGCACGGTAGAGCGCCTCGTCGGCGCGTGCGACGAGGCTGCGCGGGCTCGCGCCACCCGCGCGCGGATCGCTGCAGGCCACGCCGATGCTCGCGGAGATGCCGAGCCCGGGTGCAAAGGGTTCGCAATCGACCGCCTCCACCGCCGCGCGCAGCCGCTCGCCGACCGCGAGGCCGTCGGCGAGCGTGCAGTCCACCAGCAGCAGCGCGAACTCGTCGCCGCCCCAGCGCGCGGCCACGTCCTGCGCACGCGCCTGCCCGGCGAGGACTTCGGCGACGGCCTTCAGCGCGAGGTCGCCCGCGGCGTGGCTGTAGAGGTCGTTGATCGGCTTGAACCCGTCGACGTCGAGCAGAAGGAGGCAGAGCGGATGCACGCCCGCGAGGTCGACGAGGTCGTGCGAGAGCGCCTGGTCGAGCGCGCGCCGGTTGGCGAGCATGGTGAGCGCGTCGGTGCGCGCGAGCCGCTCGGCGACCTGCGTCTGCACCTCGAGCGCGGCGGTGCGCTCGCTCACCAGCCTGCGCAGCCGCTGCTCGGAACGTCGCAGGTGGCGCAGGCGCAGGCGGACCAGCGCATGCAGCCCGACCAGCGCCGCGATCACCAGCGCGATCCAGACCGCCGGGCGTTGCCACCAGTACGGGTGGATCGCGAAAGCGAGGGTCGCACTCTCGCGGCCGGGCTGCCCCGGAATCCAGGCCTGCAGCTCGAGCCGGAACGCGCCGGGGTCGAGATGGCTGAATTGCACTTCGCGCCCGTCGCCCAGCTCGACCCACGGCCCGTGCGCACCGTCGAGGCGATAGCGGTAGCGCACGCGGTGCGCATCGAGCAGCGCGGGCGCGACGAAGCGCACGACGAAGCGATGGTCGCCCGGCGCGAGCTCCGGACGGCTGCGCGGATCCACGCTGCGCCCGTCGATCTCGAAGTGCTCGATCGACACCGGCGGCAGCGGATGCTGCGTGCGCGCGATCGCCGCGGGGTCGAGGCGCGCGACGCCGATCGCCGTCGCCACCCACAGCCGGCCCTGCGCGTCGACGGCCGCCGCGGGCATCGAGCCGCCGTTGGCCTGCGTCGACAGCATGCCGTCGGTGCGCCCGAAGTGCTGCACGCCGAGGCGCGTTCCGCGGCCTTGCGCGGCACGGTCGAGCGCGGCCTCGTCGATGCGCACGATGCCCTCGTTGCCGGTGAGCCACAGGCCGCCGCGATCGCGCACGACCGCGAAGATCTTCTCGAACGGCAGGCCGTTCATGCGGCCGATGCGCGCTACCGCGCCGCCGGCATGCGGCACGCGCACCAGGCCGCGGTCGGTGGCCAGCCACGTCGCGCGCCCGTCCCGCGCATCGAGGAAACCGTAGACGTAGTGCGCATCGCTCGCGCCGAGATCGACGCGCACCGCGCGCCCGTCGAGCACGCGCGCCGCGCCCAGCCCGGTGCCGGCCCATAGGCCGCCGGACGCGTCCTCGTGCAGCGCCTGCACGTAGTCCGCGGGCAGGCCCTGGGCCACGCCGTAGACGCGCAGGCCCTGTGGATCGCGCACGACGAGGCCCTGCTTGGTGCCGATCCACAGCCGCCCGTCATGCGCGGCGAGCAGTGCGCGCACCTCGTTCGACGGGAGCCCGTCGCCCATCTCGAGCGTTTCGACCACGCGCCCGCCGCGCAGCCGCAGCACGCCATGGTGGAAGGTGCCGACCAGCAGGTCGCCGGCGGCGTCCTCGGCGAGCGAGAGCACCGAGACGTCGCCCGCGGCGCCGAGCGCGACCGGCACCACGCGCCCCGTGCCCGGATCGAGGCGGTCGAGCCCGCGCCCGCTGCCGACCCAGACGGTGCCGTCGCGGGCGACGAGCGTGGTGCGCACGAAGTCGTCCACCAGCCCGTCGGCGCGCGTGTAGGTATGGATCGGCGCGGCGCGCAGCCGCGCGAGGCCGCCGTTGGTGCCGATCCACAGCGAGCCCTCGCGGTCGCGGCGCAGCGCGAGGACGCGATCGTTCGGCAGCCCGCCGGCGGAGCCGAGCCATTCGAGGCGATCGCCGGCGACATGCGCGAGGCCGCGCACGTTGGTGCCGACCCAGACGCCGCCGTCGGGATCGCGCCACAGCCGCGTCGCGGTATCGCGGGCGAGGCCCGGGTGCAGCGGAGCGAACGCGGCGCCGTCGCCGCGCCAGGCGCCCTGCTCGGTGCCGACGAGCAGCCCCCCGCCGGCGTCGGCGGCGAGCGAGAACACCGGCCCCTCGGGCAGGCCGCCGGTGACCGGGCGCGCACGCGCGCCGTCGATGCGTGCGAGCCCGTGGCTGGTGGCCGCCCAGACCCGCCCGCGCCTGTCGCGCACGAGCGCATTGACCGTGTCGCTCGGCAGTCCGTCGCGCGCGGCGATCGAGCGCCGGCCTCCGGCTGCATCGAAGGCGATCACGCCGCCACGCGCGGTCGCGACCCACAAGCGTCCGCGGCCGTCGTCGAGAAGATCGGTGACCAGTCCATCCACCGGCGCCCGCGCCTGCCAGCGGCCGTCGTGCCAGCGTGCGATGCCGCCGCGCGTGCTCGCCACCCAGAGGTCGCCCGTGGGGCCGACATGCAGCGCGCGCACGCCGTCGTCCCCGAGGCCGGGCACGTCCTCGCGGCGATACAGCCGGAACTCGCGGCCGTTGTAGCGGGCGATGCCTTCCCACGTCGCGAGCCAGAGGTAGCCATCGGCGGTCTGGCCGATGCCGTGCACGGTGCTGTGCGGCAGCCCGTCCCGCGCGGTCCACGTCTCGACGAACTGGTCGCGCAACGGCTGCGCTGCCTGCAGCGGCGGGGCCAGCAGCCCGATCACGCACAGCAGCCCGCCGGCCCAGACGCGCACGCGCCAGCCGGCTCGCGTGCCTGCCTCGTCGTCCGCGCGCGCTCGCGCACGCGGTTTCAGCGACGTCGCCATCGCCCGTCCCCGTGATCCCCTGCAGCTACTCTGACAGGTCGACGGGGTCGTGTCGCGGCGGCGCCGGGGCCTAGGGCGCGTCGATCCGCCGGAACGCGGCCTTCGCGATCTGGAAGACGCCGTAGGCCAGCAGGCCCAGTCCGACCAGCGCCAGCGGTGCGCCCTTGTCGAGCATCCCGAGCGCGCGCTCCGTGCCACCGGCGGCGCCCGGGTCGTAATGGCGCCCGGCCTGTACGAGGAACCAGCCGACCGGGAGCAGCACGAGCCCGCGGGCGCCGACCCCGAATCGGCCGAGCGCGCGCAGCCGGCGGCTGGACTTGCCGAGCCGGTGCATCACGTCGCCCTTGGCCGCCTGCACCAGCTGGTGCAGGCCGTAGACCACCACGCCGACGCCGGCGGCGACCACCAGCCAGCGGCCGGCCGGAAGCTCCATCAGACGGGCGACCCACGAGCCGCCGTCGCCCTCGCCGCCCCGACCACCACGCGCGAGCTGCCAGGCCGTCCAGGCGAGGGCGCCGTAGATGACCGCGCTGAGGGCGTAGAAGACGCGCATGCCGGCCCGCTTGGCATCGCTTCGCACATGCTCCGGATCGAGTGCGGCCTGCACCAGGCGCCACACCACGTGCGCGGCCAGGCCGATGGCGATCGCCGCGAGCATCGTGCGTCCGCCGGACTCGTCGGTGAGCGAGCGCAGCGCACCGGTCGTTCCCTCGGGCGTACCGGTGGCGGTCGCGGCACGGACGGCGATCGCGCCGACCAGTACGTAGACGACGCCTTTTGCCGCATAGCCGAGCCGCGCCAGGGGCGGCACCCAGCCTGCGACGTCGCGCGCGGCCTCGCGTCCGATTCCGTTTCCGCCGTGCATGTGCGCGCATCCGTGAGAAGTGGATGCAGGGTCCGCCCAACGCCGTCGGCCGCCTGTGAATCGCGTGCGGGCCAATCCTGCGATGCCGATGGCGGTGGACACGGCGCGTTATGCACTGCGAAACGATGCGGAAGTCCGGATGGCGTTTCGTGGCGGACAGCGCCTGCAGGCCTCGCGGTGCCCCGCGCGCCACGGGCCACCGGGATTCAGGGCGCGTCAGGAAGAGCGCCGCCTGCGATGTGCTTCCAATGCGCCGCCGCGCGCTGCAGGACGTGGCCCACCAGGATTCGAACCGCGCTGGCCGACGCATCGACAACCGGGCACTGCAACGCGCCGCCGCGCGTGACCGCAATGGGCCCACCAGGATTCGAACCTGGAACCAAGGGATTATGAGTCCCCTGCTCTAACCGTTGAGCTATAGGCCCGCAGCGCGGCGATTGTAGCGACTGCAGAAACGACGAGCCCGCCGGAAGGCGGGCTCGTGCGCATCATGGTGTCGCGATCGATCAGTCGATGTCGAGGAACGAGCGCAGCTGTTCCGAACGGCTCGGATGACGCAGCTTGCGCAACGCCTTCGCCTCGATCTGGCGGATGCGCTCGCGCGTCACGTCGAACTGCTTGCCGACCTCTTCCAGCGTGTGGTCGGTGTTCATGTCGATGCCGAAGCGCATGCGCAGCACCTTGGCCTCGCGCGGGGTGAGGCTCGCGAGCACGTCGCGCACCGTCTCCGAGAGATTGATGTCGGTGGTCGCGTCGATCGGGGACATCACGTTCGTGTCCTCGATGAAGTCGCCGAGGTGCGAATCCTCGTCGTCGCCGATCGGCGTCTCCATCGAGATCGGCTCCTTCGCGATCTTCATGACCTTCCGGATCTTGTCCTCCGGCATGTCCATCTCCTTCGCCAGCTCCTCGGGCGTGGCCTCGCGGCCGTAGGTCTGGAGCATCTGGCGGGAGATGCGGTTGAGCTTGTTGATCGTCTCGATCATGTGCACCGGGATGCGGATGGTGCGCGCCTGGTCGGCGATCGAGCGGGTGATCGCCTGGCGGATCCACCACGTGGCGTAGGTCGAGAACTTGTAGCCGCGGCGGTATTCGAACTTGTCGACCGCCTTCATCAGGCCGATGTTGCCTTCCTGGATGAGGTCGAGGAACTGCAGGCCGCGGTTGGTGTACTTCTTGGCGATCGAGATCACCAGGCGCAGGTTGGCCTCGACCATCTCCTTCTTCGCCTTGCGCGCCTTGGCCTCGCCGTAGGCCATGTGCCGGCTGATCTCCTTGAGATCGACCAGCGTGACCTTCATCCGCTGCTCCTCGTCGATCGTCGCCTGCTGCTCGAAGACGATGCGATCCTTCACGTCGCGCAGGGCCGAGGCCCACTTCTGCTTGCGCTTGAGCAGCTCATCGACCCACTCCAGATTCGTCTGGTTGCCATCCCACGCGCGGATGAAGTCCTTGCGCGGCATCTTCGCGACGCGCACGGACAGGTCGAGGATGCGGCGCTCGTGCTCCTTCACCTTGGCGACCGACTCGCGCAGGTTGCGCACCAGCGCGTCGGTGAGGTTCAGCGGCAGCTTGAAGGTGACGAAGATCTCCGCCATCTCCTCGCGCACCTTCTTGGTGTTCTTGTGGTCCGGGCCGTGCTTGGCATGGCACTTCTCGAACTTCGCGTAGAGCTCGCCGAGCGCGCCCATGCGGTTGGCGACCTCGACCGGGTCCGGACCGGTCGGGCCGGCCTCCTCGGCCTCGTCGGCGCCTTCGACGTCGTCCTCGTCCTCCTCCACGGCATCGATGTCGACCACCGGTGCGGGCTCGGGCACTTCGTCGATCTGGTCGAGGAAGCCCACGATCACTTCGGCGAGTCGCTTCTTGCCGGCCTTGTGCAGCTCGTAGTCGCCGAGGATCTGCGCGATGGTGCCGGGGAACGAGGCGAGCGAGGCCTGGACCTGCGAGAGGCCTTCCTCGATGCGCTTGGCGATCGCGATCTCGCCCTCGCGGGTGAGCAGCTCCACGGTGCCCATCTCGCGCATGTACATGCGCACGGGATCGGTGGTGCGGCCGCCCTCGGTGTCGAGCGAGGTCAGCGCGGCGGCGGCTTCCTCCGCGGCGGTCTCGTCGACCTCGCGGTTGCCGCTCGCCTCGCCGGCGAGCAGCAGGGTCTCGGCATCGGGCGCGATCTCGTGCACCTGGATGCCCATGCCGTTGATCATGCCGATGATGTCTTCGATCTGTTCGGGATCGACGACGTCGTCGGGCAGGTGGTCGTTCACCTCGGCATAGGTGAGGTAACCCTGCTCCAGACCCTTGCTGATGAGTTGCTTGATGTCGGCCGCTTGGGTCTGACGTTCGTTGGCCATGGGCTGCGCCACCAGTGAATGAGGGTCAAGGGAACCGTGCATTATACCAGCGCCGCTTTCCGGGCTGGGCCGGCGCACGGCCGGAAGCTGAGCGGGTCAGGCCCGCAGCAGGAAGGTGACCGGGCCGTCGTTGACCAGGCTCACCACCATATGGGCCCCGAAACGGCCCGTTTCCACCGTCGGATGCGCCGCGCGGCACGCCGCGACGAGGCGGTTGAAGACCGGTTCAGCGTGCTGGGGTGCCGCCGCGGTCTGGAAGCCCGGTCGCATTCCGCTGGCCGTATCCGCGGCGAGGGTGAACTGGCTGACCAGGAGCAGGCCGCCCCCGGTCTGGGCGACGCTGAGGTTCATGCGCCCGGCACCGTCGTCGAAGACGCGATAGCCGAGCAGGCGCGCCGCCATCCGCGAGACCTGCGCATCGCCATCGCCGGGCTCGACGCCGACGAGCGCGAGCAGCCCCGGGCCGATCTCGCCGACGGTGGCGCCTTCGACGGCGACGTCGGCGCGGCGGACGCGCTGGATCAGGGCGAGCATCGACGCTCCGGGCGGGCGGCGGATCAGGCTAGCAGAGGCCTGCGGCTAGACTGCCGGCAATGGACCGCCCCGCCGACCGCTTCGTCGCCCGATCGCTCTACGTCGCGCTCGCGCTGCTCGCGCGGCTGCCCTGGCGCGTGCTGCATGGCCTCGCCGACGCGCTCGCCGCGCGCACCCTGCGCCGCAATGCGCGCGAGGCGCGGGTTACGCTGCGCAACCTGGAGCTCGCCTATCCCGACCTGCTGCCGAGCGAGCGCGCCGGGCTGCAGGCGGCCGTGCTGCGCACCACCGCACGACAGACGCTCGAGACCTTCCGCCTCTGGACGCAGCCGCCCGCGGCGAGCCTTTCGATGATCGAGGCGCACTACGGCACCGAGCTGTTCGACGCCGCGATCGCCGCCGGGCGCGGGGTGATCGTCGCCGCGCCGCACTACGGCAACTGGGAGCTGCTCAACCGCTGGCTGGCCGACCGCACGCCGCTCGCGATCCTGTACGCGCCGCCGGACTCCGGCGTCGGCGACGCCTTCCTGCGCCTCGTGCGCGCCGGCGAGGCCGAAGGGCGGGTGACGCAGGTGCGCGCCGAGGCGGCCGGCGTGCGCCAGCTGCTCAAGTGGCTGCGCGACGGCGGCGTTGCCGGGATCCTGCCGGACCAGCAGCCCAAGCAGGGCGAGGGCGAGTTCGCGCCGTTCTTCGGCCAGCCGGCGCTGACGATGAGCCTGGTCGGCCGGCTCGCCGCGCGCACCGGTGCCACGGTGCTGATGGCCTGGTGCGAGCGCATCGCGGACGACGCACGCGGCCCGCGTTTCGCGCTGCACATCGAGCCGGCGCCGCCTGCGGTCGCCGATACGAACCCGGCGGTCTCCGTCGCCGCGCTCAACGCGGCGGTCGAGCACATCGCGCGGCGCGATCCCGCGCAGTACCAGTGGACCTATAAGCGTTTTTCCGTGCAGCCTGATGGCGGCAACCCCTATTGGCCGGACTGCTACTGAGCACCGGCGGAGACCGCATGGACCCCTCGCCCGACCTCCCGCCCCCGGCCGCGCCGTGGCAGCCGCTGCCGCAGCGCGCGCGCCTGCCGATCGTGCTCGGCCTGCTGCCCGCCTTCGTGCTCCCGCTCACCGTCGCGCCGACCGTCCTCGCGGTCGCCAGCGACCGCATGTCGCCGCTCGTGGCCGGCGCACTGGGCCTGCTCGCCGGCATCGTGATCGCCGCCTGGCGCGGCCTGCGCGAGTACCGCTGCATCGCCTGGCGGCTCGACGCCGAAGGCCTCGCGGTGCGCCGCGGCGCGCTGTGGCAGCGCGAGACGCGCGTGCCCGCGTCGCGCGTGCAGCACCTTGACCTCAAGCGCGGCCCGCTGCAGCGCCGGCGGCGCCTGTCGACGCTCGTGGTGCACACCGCGGGCACGCGCGCGGCGACGGTCGCGCTGCCGCACCTCGACGAGGCGGAGGCGGAGCGCCTGCGTGACGCACTTTCGCGGCGGGCGGACGATGTCGACGGCTGACGCGCCCCCCGTTCCGCCGCCGCTGCCCGCGCCGCTGCCGGGGCTGCAGGTGCGCGAGCGCCGCCTGCATCCGATGTCGTGGCTGTTCGTGCTGCTGCAGCAGATGCGCCAGTTCATCGCCCCGCTCGTCGCGCTGGTGTTCTTCGGCCGCGGCGATCGCAACGAGCTCTGGCCGCTGATCGGTGTCGCCGCGCTGGTGGTGGTCGCGATCTGGCGCTACTTCACCTACCGCTTCGCGGTCTTCGACGACCACCTGCAGGTGCGCAGCGGCCTGCTCGAGCGCAGCGCGCGCACCATCCCGTTCGCGCGCATCCAGAACGTGGCGCTGCGCCAGTCGGTGCTGCACCGCGTGTTCGGCGTGGCGGAGGTCAAGCTGGAATCGGCCGGCGGCAAGCGTCCCGAGGCCGAGATGCGCGTGCTGGCCCTCGACGACGCGCTCGCGCTGGAGGCCCTCGTGCGGCGGCGCGGCGTCGCCGCCCCGGCCGAAGCCGAGGCGACGGTCGAAGCCCCGCCCGCAACGCCCCTCCTGCGCCTGTCCACGGCCGAGGTCCTGCGGCTCGGCCTGTTGTCCAACCGCGGGCTCGTGGTGGCCATTGCGGGCGCGGCGAGCTTCACCCAGTTCGGGCCCGACGCCGGCGACTCGCGCTTCGTCTGGAAGCTTCTCGGTCGCTTCGCGAACGAGGTCACCGGCTACGGCGGTGCGCACGGGTTCGAGCCGCTCGACTACGCCGTGGCATTCGGCGCGCTCGCGCTCGCCCTGCTCGCCGCCCTGCGCCTGCTCTCGGTGCTGCTCGCGCTCGCCCAGTACCACGGCTTCGAGCTCCGCGAGGACGGTGCGCGGCTGGTGGTCGAGCGCGGCCTGCTCGCACGCTGGCGCTCGAGCCTGTCGCGCCGTCGAATCCAGGCGTGGACGCTGCGCGAGGGCTGGCTGCACCGGCGTTTCGGGCGGCGTGCGCTGCAGGTCGACATCGCCACCGGCGGCGAACCGGACAACGGCCAGCGCACGCTGCACGAGCTCGCGCCGATCGCCACGCCCGCGGCCTGCGACGGCCTGATCGAGCACCTGCTGCCGACGGCGGGCTGGGCGACGCCGGAGTGGCATCCGGCCCCGCCCGCGCACTTCTGGCGGCTTGCGCTGCCGGAGACGCTCATCTCGATCGTCGCCGCGATCGCGCTCACCGTGCGCTTCGGCACGATCGGCCTGCTGCCGCTGCTGTGGATCCCGGTCGCGTTACTCGTCGCGAGGCGGCGCATCCGCCACATGGCGCACGCCTGGAACGGCCACCTGGTGCGCGTGCGCGACGGTGCGTGGTCGCGGACGTGGCGCTTCGCCGAGGTCGACGCGCTGCAGGCGATCGAAGTCGCGCGCTCCCCGCTCGACCGCCGCCTCGGCACCGCGACGCTGCGCCTGGACACCGCCGGCGCGGGCATGAACACGCCGCCGCTGCACGTGCGCTTCCTGCCTGTGGAGGCCGCGCGCGCCCTGCAGTCCGAGCTCGCCGGCGTCATCGCGCGACGCCGCCTGCGCTGGTGATCAGCGCACGAGCTCGAGCACCAGCGCCTCGTAGTCGTCGGCCATCCGCTCGCGGCTGAACCGCGTGGTCGCGATCGCGTGCGCCTCGGTGCCGAGCCGCGTGGCGAGTGCATCGTCGGTGAGCAGGCGCGCGAGCGCGTCGGCGAGCGCATCCGCATCACCCTCGGGCACGAGCAGCCCGTCGATGCCGTCGCGGATCACCTCGCGCACGCCGGGCACCGCGCTGCCGATCACCGCGCACCCCGCGGCCATGCCCTCGATCAATGCGAGCGGCATGCCCTCGTAGTGCGTGGCGAGCACGCAGATGCGCTGGCTCAGCAGCAGCCCCGGCACGTCGCGGTGCAGGCCGAGGAAGCGCACCTGGTCGGCGAGGTCGAGCTCGGCCACGAGGCGCTCGATCGGTGCGCGATGCTGCGCCTTGCCGGCACCGGCAAGCAGCAGCGTCGGCCGCAGCCCGCGCTCGCGCAGCTTCGCGATGGCGCGCACCAGCGTGGCGTGGTCCTTCTGCTTGGAAAAGCGCGCGACCATCACGATGCCGGCCTCGCGCGCGGCCACCGGATGCGCCCCGGCATCGGCGAAGGGCGCGGTGCGGATGCCGTTCGGGATCGCGACCGTGCGCTCGCCCGGCATGCCCATCGAGAGCAGCACCTGCCGCACGCCGTCCGAGCAGCCGACGATCCGTGCGGTGCGTCGCGCGAGCCAGCGTGTCTGCATGCGACGCCAGGCCGTGTAGCGCTCACGCGTGTTGTGCTCGACGTGCACCAGCGCGGGCACGCGCGCGAGCAGGCCGGCGTAGCGCCCCCACAGGTGCTCGGAGAAGCCGTGCGCGACGAGCACGTCGGGGCGCCAGCGCCTGCACAGCCGGACCAGCGCGAGGATCGTGGCGAGGTGCGACCAGCCGGGCACGACCGCGAGCGGAACGCCCGCGCGCTCGAGCTCGGCGATGCGCGCGGGATCGGTGCGCCGCTTGCGTCGCAGCACCAGCAGCGGCTCCACGCGCCCGCCCTCGCGTGCCGCGTTGACAAGCGCGATCGCGACCTGCGTTGCGCCGCCGGAGAAGCCGCCGGTCACGAAATGGATCACGCGCGGGCGCACGGGGGTCATCGGCCACTCCACCACGGGGACGCATCAGGGTAAGCGGCACGCATCGCGGCGCCTATACTCGCCGCGAACCGAACACCCACGCGCCCATGCCTTCACCGCTGCCCCTGTCAGGCGTCGTCATCACCTTTAACGAGGCCGATCGCATCGCGCGTTGCATCGACTCGATGCGCGGCATCTGCGACGAGGTGATCGTGCTCGACTCGGGCTCGACCGACGGCACCGTCGAGATCGCCCGCGGGCTCGGCGCGCGCGTGGAGCATCGCGGCTGGGACGGCTTCGCGCGGCAGAAGAACGCGGCGATCGCCCGCGCGACGCATCCCTGGGTGCTGCTGCTGGATGCGGACGAATGGCTCGAGCCCCCGGCGCAGCAACGCCTGCGCGCCCTGTTCGCCGGTCCACTCGAGGACGCCGACTGCTGGCTGCTGCTGCGGCGCACGCATTTCCTCGGGCATGCCATGCGCGCCGGCAGCTTCGCGCGCGAGCCGGTGCACCGCCTGTTCCGGTCGCACCTGCGCCACGGCGACGTGCCCGTCCACGAATTCCTCGACGTCACCGGCTGCCGCGTGCGCACGTCGGACATCGTGCTCGAGCACGACACGGCACGTAGCGAGGCCGAGTACTGGAACAAGCTGCAGCGCTATGCGCGGCTCTGGGCCGAACAGCAGGCCGCGCGCGGACGCCGCGCCACCGCGGGGCGCGGCGCGCTCGCGGCGGCGGCCTATGTGCTGAAGAACGTGGTGCTGCGGGGCGCATGGATCGACGGGCGCGCCGGCTGGCGCTTCCATCGGCTGCATGCGCGCTACGCCGCGCTCAAGTACCGGCTGCTGGCGGCGCGGTCGACGGGCTGAGGATCGCCTTCGACGCCGCGCAGTCGACGGTCGCGGACGCCGGCGCGAGCCACCACGTGCGCCGGTTGCTGCGCCCGAGGGCGACCACTTCGCCTCGACGGATGCACGGCGCGAGCGCCGCCTCCTCCAGAAGCAGCCACCGTCCGGAGGGCGCGGCGCGCTGCCAGGCGAGCGCATCGGCGAGCTGGTCCTGCGGCGTGCGCTTGAAGCCGAACGTGCGGGCCGGACGATCGGCCATCAGCAGGTTCTGCTCCTTCCACGCGACGAGGCCGAGCTCGGCCCGAGCGGGCAGCGCGCGTGCGGCGCGCTGCATCACCGCACGCGCGGAGCTGGCGTCGTTGATCGTCGGCGCGAGCAGCAGGCCGACGCCGACCCAGAGCGCCGTGAGCGTGCCAAGGAGGGCGAGATGCCCGCGTCGCACGCGGAATGCGAGCAGGCAGGCCGTGCCGGCGGCGCCGATCGCGAGCAGGGCGGCGCCGAGCGCTTCCACGCGCTCCGGCACGCCGGCCGCGACGCCCAGCCGCGCCTCGAAGCGGGGCTCGCCGACGACCACCAGCGCACCCACGACCAGGGGCAGCAGCGCGAATGCCGCCGCTACGGCGAACGCGACGGCGCGTGCGCCGCGTCGCTCGAGCACGCGCGGCAGCCACGGCCCGAGCGCGAGGCACAGCAGCGGCAGCGCAGGCAGGATGTAGACCTCCCGCTTGCCCGCGCTGAGGCTGAAGAAGGCGACGATCGCGGCCGCGCCGCCGAGCAGCACGAGCAGCCGCGCATCGCGCGCGCGCAGCGCCTCGCGCCAGCCGCGCAGCGCGAACGGGATCGCCAGCACCGTCGGCAGCCACTGCGTGGCGATCACGCCGAGAAAGTACCAGGCGGGCTGGTGGTGATGCCACGGGTCGGCGTAGCGCTTTGCGGTCTGCCGCAGCAGGATGTCCTGCGCATAGGCCTGCAGCGCGGGATCGCCGCTCGCGCGGACCGTGGCGAGCATCGGGATCAGCCAGGCGAGCACCGGCACCAGCAGCATCGCGGGACCGAGCCAGGCCTTCGGCGAGCGCCAGTGCATCGCGCCGGCGCCCTGCCAGCCGCGTGCGATCGCGAAGGCGGCGGGCAGCAGCACCAGCAGGGCGATCACGCCCACGCCCTTGCTGATCACGCCGAGCCCGGCGGCGAGCCAGCCGAGCCACCACATCCGCCAGTCCGGCCCGCGCAGCACGTGGCGCAGCAGGCCGTAGACCGACAACGTGACCCAGAACACCAGCACCGGGTCGATCTGCGCACGGCGCGCCTGGAAGGTGAACTGGAAGGCGAACAGCAGGCCCCAGGCCGCATATGCGCCCGCGCGGCAGTCGTACAGGCGCGCGCCGAGATCGCGCACTAGCGCCAGCGTGCCGAGCGAGGCGAGCAGCGAGGGCAACAGGAAGCCGGTGCGCAGATGTCCGGTCAGTGTCAGTGCGAGCGCCTGCAGCCACATGAAGAGCGGCGGCTTGTCCGAATACAGCTCGTCGCCGCGCATCGGGAACAGCCATTGCCCGCTCTCGACCATCTGCCGCGCGACCAGCGCAAAGCGCGGCTCGTCGGCCGGCCAGGGATCGCGCAGGCCGAAGCCGGCGCCGAGCACGAGCAGTGCGACGAGCCAGAACAGCCAGCGTTCGCGGGATTCGGAAGTCGTCGGCAGCATCGGACCATGGTAGCGGCGCTGACGCCGGGCGCCGCGGATGCCGCGAGCGCGTTCGCCGAGCGCGTCGCCGGAAAGGTGCCGTGCGGGTGGTCGCACCGAAGGACGCACCGCGATGGCCGGCCCGCGGGAACGGAATGGCGAGGTTGCGGGACGACAGCGCGACGCAGGCTCGATCGACGCCCGCCCTCGGCGTCGTACGCGCCTGATCACGTTTTCACCCGACGCGTGACGCGCGGCCACCCGTCGATGACGGCGCGTGCCGCCGCGCCCCAGCGATCAGCGCGCCCTGCGCAGCCGCGCGTAGAAGAAGCCGTCGCGATCGCGCTCGCCCGGCAGCACCTGCCGGCCGACGCCGCTCTCGCGGCCGAAGCGCGCATCGAGCGGCTCGACCACCGCATCCGCGGTGCGCGCGAGAAAGGCCGCGACCTGCCGCTCGTTCTCGTCGCGGAGCACCGAGCACGTCGCGTAGACGAACGTGCCGTCGGGCGCGAGCGTGGTCCACAGCGCGTCGAGCAGGCGCGCCTGCAGGGCGAGCAAGGCCACGATGTCGCTCTCGCGTCGATGGAGCAGGACGTCGGGCTGGCGCCGCACGATGCCGGTCGCCGAGCACGGCGCGTCGAGCAGCACCGCGTCGAACGGCGTGCCGTCCCACCAGTCGGCGAGTGCAGCGCCGTCGGCCGCGACCAGCCGCGGATCGGCGTCGAGGCGCAGACGCGCCAGCGTGTCGCGCACCTGCGCGAGGCGTGCGGGCTCGATGTCGAGCGCCGTCAGGCGCAGCGAGGGGTCGCGCTCGAGCAGGTGCGCGGTCTTGCCGCCGGGCGCGGCGCAGGCATCGAGCACGCGCGTGCCGGCGGGTGGCGCTAGCGCATCGGCGACCGCCTGCGCGGCGCCGTCCTGCACCGACAGCAGGCCGTCGGCGAAGCCCGGCAGCGTGGCGACCGGCACCGCATCGGCGAGTCGCAGGGCGTCCGGCAGATCAGGGTCGATCACCGGGGCGAGGCCGGCGGCCTGCAGCGTGGCGATGCAGGCCTCGCGTGTGGCATGGCTGCGGTTGACGCGCAGCCACAGCGGCGGCGGCCGGGCGCTCGCGGCGAAGATCGCATCGGCGCCGTCGCCCCAGTCGGCGCGCAGGCGGGAACGCAGCGCCTCCGGCCAGTGCGCCTGCGGATCACCCGGCGGCAGGCCATCGCGCGCCGCACGGCGCAGCAGCGCATTGACCAGCCCGGCCTGGTGCGCATGGCCGAGCAGGCGCGCGGCATCGACGGTCGCGGCCACCGCGGCATGCGCGGGCAATCCGATCGCCAGCTGCGCGAAGCCGGCGAACAGCAGCGCGCGCACGAGATGCTCGCGACGCGGCAGCGGGCGCGGCATCCAGGCATCGAGCGCGGCCGCATAGCGCGTGGGTTCGCGCAGCACGGCGAAGCAGACGGCCTCGGCGAGCGCGCGGTCGCGTGGATCGGCGAGCGTCGCGAGCGCGGGACCGAGTTCGGCGCGCAGGGAGCGTCCGTCGTGCAGCACCGCATCGAGCACGCGTGCGGCGGTCGCGCGCACGGCGGCGCCCGGTGCCACGGGCGCGGTCGGCGCACGACGGGGCGGCCGACGACTCACGCGCCGCGCAGGTCCTGGCGTGCGTTGAGGAAGTCGGCGGCGGTGATCGCACGCCCGCCCTCGCGCTGCAGCACGCGCACGCGCAGCACGCCGCTGCCGCAGGCGACGTCGATGCCCTCGCGACCGGCGCGCAGCACGCGGCCCGGCTCGGCGCCGTGCGCCTCGTCGATCGCCACCGCGCCATGCACGCGCACGCGCTCGCCAGCGATCTGCGCTTCGGCCATCGGCCACGGATTGAAGGCGCGCACGCGGTTCGCGAGCAGCGCGGCCGGCTGCGTCCAGTCCAGCCGTGCCTCGTGCTTCTCCAGCTTGTGCGCGTAGGTCACGCCGGCCTCGGGTTGCGGCTGGGGCCGTGGCAACAACGTCGCGCGCAACAGGCCGAGGCCGTCGGACAGCACCTGCGCGCCGAGCTCGGCGAGGCGATCGTGCAGCTGCCCCGCGGTCTCCTGCGGCGCGATCGCGGTCGACAGCGAGAGCAGCACCGGGCCGGTGTCGAGCCCCTTTTCCATGCGCATCAGGCAGACGCCCGTCTCGGCATCGCCCGCCTCGATCGCGCGCTGGATCGGCGCCGCACCCCGCCAACGCGGCAGCAGCGAGGCATGCACGTTCCAGCAGCCGTCGCGCGGCATGTCGAGCACCGACTGCGGCAGCAGCAGGCCGTAGGCGACCACCACCATCAGGTCCGGCGCCAGCGCGCGCAGCGCCTGCTTCGCCTCGCGCGTACGCAGGGATTCGGGCTGCATCACCGGGATGCCGCGCTCGAGCGCCTCGCGCTTCACCGGCGAGGCGGCGAGCCCGCGACCACGCCCGGCGGGCCGGTCCGGCTGCGTGTAGACGGCGACGACCTCGGCCTTGCCGCAGGCGGCGCGCAGGCTGGGGACGGCGAACTCCGGCGTGCCGGCGAAGACGATTCTCATGGGCGTGCGTCGGGATCCATGTCAGCGGTGGGGAACGCGTTCCGAGGCTGCGCGGTATGCGTGCATGCCGGCGTGCGCCGCTTCGGCGCGACGCTGCATCGCATCGCGGCTTCGGCGTGGACGGCGCGCCGCGCGATGCGGGCCCGGCGACGCGACGGCCGTGGCGTCAGGCCGACTGGCGCTTCGCCTTCGCGAGCTTCTTGCGCACCATCTCGCGCTTGAGCGGCGAGAGGTAGTCGACGAACAGCTTGCCGGCGAGGTGGTCCATCTCGTGCTGGATGCACACCGCCAGCAGGCCGTCGGCCGGCATCTCGAACGGCTGGCCGTCGCGGCCGATCGCGCGCACCACGATCGAGTTGGCGCGGGTGACGTCGGCAAAGATGCCGGGCACCGACAGGCAGCCTTCCTGGTAGACCTGCTCGCCGTCGCGCTCGAGGATCTCCGGGTTCACGAACACCATCGGCGCGCTGCGATCCTCGGAGACGTCGATCACCATGAAGCGCTGGTGCACGTCGACCTGGCTCGCGGCCAGGCCGATGCCGGGTGCCTCGTACATCGTCTCGAACATGTCGTCGAGCAGCGTCTGGAACGCGGGCGTGGTGACCTGCGCGGGATCGACCGGCGCCGCGACGGTACGCAGGCGGGGGTCGGGGAATTCGAGGATTTCGAGCTGGGCCATGGGCGGTCACCGGGAGAAGCCGCCGACGCGTTCGGGCGGCACGCAGGCCTGAACGGGGTGCGGAGGAAACAGGGGCGGCCGTCACAACCGCACGACAGGGCGCCATTCTACCGCCCCGCAGGCGTTGCCATCGTCGCGGGGCCGTGGGCTATAGTGCCCGAGCCCTTCAAGGGTGCGCCTGCTGGGGAACCAGGTTCATGGACATGATGAAGACTTTCCGCGTGGCGGCTGCCGCCGCGCTGTTGACCGTCGCCGCGCATGCGGTCTCGCAGGATCGGACGGCCCATCCCGACACGTACACCGTCAAGCGGGGCGACACCTTGTGGGACATCGCGGGCCGCTTCCTGAAGCGCCCGTGGCTGTGGCCGGAGATCTGGCAGGCCAATCCGCAGGTCAAGAACCCGCACCTGATCTATCCGGGTGACGTGCTCTCCCTCGCCTACCTCGACCGCGTGGCCGTGCAGCCGGGCCCGCGCACCGAGGCGCCGGTCACCGGCGTGCCGCTCGCGCAGGTCGAGCCGTTCCTCAAGCACCTGCGCGTGGTCGACAGCGTCGAGGGCCTGCCGCACGTGGTCGGCCTCGAGGAGGACCGCCTGCGCAGCACCGGCGGGCAGGTCGTCTACGTCAAGGGCCTCGCCAACGCGCAGCCCGGCCAGCGCTATGCGGTGGTGCGCCCGATGGTGCGCTACACGCGGCTGGACCGCACCGCCTGCTGCGACATCCATCGCTCGCAGGACCTCGACTTCCGCGGCCGCCGCACGATCGACTTCGCCAACTACTGGACCGACGTCGTGACGCCGGACAAGGGCAGCGAGGCGCTCGGCATCGAGCTGATGCAGCACGGCGTGGGCACCATCTCGCGTGGCGAGGTCGGCGGCATCCAGGCCGCGACGCTGGTGCTCGACGGCTACGGCCGCGAGATCCGCGTCGGTGACCGCATCGTGCCGGTCGAGGCGCAGCCCTATGATCTGCAGTTCTTCCCGCATCCGCCGAAGGCGCAGTTCGAATACGGCCGCGCCCGCGTGCTCGCCGTCACCGACATGCTCACCAGCGGCGGCCGCAACGACGTGGTCGCGCTGTCGGTCGGCGCGCGCGACGGCGTCGACAACGGCACCGTCTTCTCGACCTGGCGCGTGGGCAGCCGCGTCGCCGACCGCGTGCGCGTCGGTAGCGAGCGCGATGCCGACACCGTCGGCGCGGGCGGCAAGGTGCGCCTGCCGGACGAGTTCGCGAGCCACGTGATGGTGTTCCGCACCTTCGACAAGGTCAGCTATGCGCTGGTGATGAGCGGCATCCGCCCGACGCGCGTCGGCCAGGAGCTGAAGCATCCGGACGCCGCGTACTGACGTTCGGAGTTTTCCTACAGATCCACGCGACGGCGCCCGAGGGCGCCGTCGTCGTTTCCGCGGCACGGTGGCGGAATGCCGGAACCCGCCCTCGCCCTCGTCGCCCTCGCCGCCTGCGGCGGCCCCCTCGCACCGCGTCGCGCATTGCTCGAGGGGGCCGCCGGCCCCGTCGAGGCGCTGGCCGATCCCGCCGGCTGGTCCGTCGCCGGACTCGACGCGGCGCAGCGCAGCGCCCTGCGCACGCCGGACCGCGACGTCCTCGCGGCCGCGGAAGCCTGGTTCGCGCAGCCCGGCCGCCGGGTGATCGGCTGGACCGACCCCGACTACCCGCCGGCCCTGCGCGCGGCCGCGAACCCGCCGGTCGCCGTGTTCGTCGCGGGCGACATCGGCCTTCTGTGGCGCCCCGCGGTCGCCGTGGTGGGCAGCCGCGGACCGACTCCGGGCGGGCGCGAGCACGCCGCCGAGTTCGCCGCCGCCTTCGCACGCGCGGGGCTCGTGGTGGGCAGCGGCCTCGCGGCGGGGATCGACACGGCGGCCCACCGCGCAGCCCTGCGGCACGGGGCGACGTTCGCCGTGCTCGGCACCGGGCCGGACATCGCCTACCCGCGCACGAACGCCGACCTGCACGCCGAACTTTGCGCCTCGGGCGCGGTGCTGAGCGAGCACGTGCCCGGGACCGGCCCGCGGCGCGAGCACTTCCCGAGCCGCAACCGCCTCCTCGCGGCGCTGTGCCTGGGCACCGTGGTGATCGAGGCCGCGGAACGCTCGGGCGCGCTGATCACCGCGCGCCTGGCGGCGGACGCCGGCCGCGAGGTCTTCGCCCTGCCCGGCTCGATCCGCAACCCGCTCGCGCGCGGCTGCCACCGCCTGATCCGCGACGGGGCGCAGCTGGTGCAGTCGCCCGACGAGGTGATCGAGATCCTCGCGCCGTCGGCCGCGCGCGAGGCCGAAGCCCTGCAGAACGAGCTCTTCCCGTCGGACGCGTGGAAGCCGCCCCGCGGCGCGCCCGGCGACACGCAAGGCGCGCTACCGCCCGACCACGACACCTTGTGGAATGCGCTCGGCTTCGACCCCACGGATATGGACCAGCTCGCCGAGCGCAGCGGATTGACGCCCTCCCGGCTGTCCTCCATGCTGCTGGTCATGGAGCTCGAGGGCCGCGTCGCGCAGCAGCACGGGCGCTTCTACCGCGTGGCCTGAGGGGACGCGTGCTCCGCATCCGCCCGGCAGGCCGAGGGAAATGAAAGAAAGCATCCTCGACGTACTGCTCTACCTCTTCGAACACGTCATTTCCGACGAGACTGATCCGGTCAACGATCCCGACGTCCGCACCGGCGGCGCCCTCGTCGACGAGCTGTCCCAGGCGGGCTTCTCGCCCGCCGAGATCCACAAGGCCTTCGACTGGCTCGACGCCCTCGCGCAGCAGCGCCCGGCGGTCGCCCGCGCGCGCCGGGACGCACCGGTGCGCATCTACGCGGCGCAGGAGCTCGAGAAGCTCGACGCCGACTGCCGCGGCTTCCTGATGTTCCTCGAGCAGCATGGCGTGCTCGATGCGGCGCAGCGCGAGCTCGTGCTCGACCGCGCGCTCGCGCTGGAGCAGGACGAGCTCGACCTCGACGACCTCAAGTGGGTGGTGCTGATCGCGCTGTTCAACCAGCCCGGCAGCGAGGCCGCCTACGCCTGGATGCAGACGCAGATGTTCCTCGACGAGCCCGAGCCGGTACATTAGGCGTCCGCGGGGCCCGGGGAGGGGCGCCGCCGCTCCGGGGGCATGCTTGAACTGGTTCTATCACGACCCCGGCCGCGGCCGGATGGGCCCGGTCTCGGCCGAGGACCTGCGCACGCTGTATCGCGAACGCCGCATCGACCGCGACAGCCTGGTCTGGCGCGAGGGCCTGCGCGAGTGGCAGCCGCTCGACCGGCTCGCCGAGGAGCTCGATCTTTACAGCGTCACGCCGGACGCGAGCCGTCCGCCGCCCCTGCCGCCGGGGATTGCAGCCCCCGCCGTGACCGCGCACGCCGCCCCGCCGCGGGCCGGTGGCCGGCCCGTGGCGCCCGCGAAGAAGCCGCTGAGCGGCTGCCTGATCGCGCTGATCGTGGTGCTGGTGCTCGCGGTGCCGGGCATCGCGATCCTCGCCGCGATCGCGCTGCCCGCCTACCAGGAGTACACGGTGCGGGCGAACGCGAATGCCTTCATCGCGCCGCGCGACCTCGCGCTGCGCACCGGCATCGCCAATGCCCGGCGCGCGCTGGGCCGCTGCCCCGAAGACACCGGCGAAGCGGGCCTGTCCGACGCGCTCGCGACCGGCGTGCGCGTCGGCACCACCGCCGAAGGCCATTGCGCCTTCGAGATCACCCTCGCCGGCACGCACCGCAAGGTCGACGGTCGCACGATCGTTTTCGTCGCCACGCCCGACGGTGGTTGGGACTGCTCCGGCGGTGACCTGCCCGCCAACTACCGACCGGCCGCGTGCCGCGCGCGCCCCCAGGATTGAACATGACCGTCTGGTACTACAGCGACGCCCAGCGCAACCGCCTCGGCCCGGTCGCCGCCGCCGACCTCGCCGCGCTCCATGCGAACGGGCAGCTCGCGCCCGATGCGCTCGTCTGGCGCGACGGCCTCGCCGGCTGGCGCCCGTTCCACGAGGTGGCGAACGAGGTCCTCGGCCTGCCCGACGTCGGCGCGCTCCCGGCGACGGCCGCCGTCGGAGGCGTCAATCCCTACGAGCTCGTCGAACGGCCGGCATCCTCGCCCTATGCGCCGCCGACGGCGGGCGTGGTCCGGCCGCGGCTCGCCGTGGCCGGCGGCCCGGTGGTCCATGCGCGGTTCCTCAAGCGCTTTGCGAGCAATGCGGTCGACGGCGTGCTCACGGCGCTGCTCTCCTACGTGCTCCTGATCCCGATGGTGCTCGCCCTCGGCGCGGGCGCCGGCACGCTCTTCGACGGTGCCGCCGCCGCGGGGCTCGGGATCGGCTTCATCGTCGCGATGTATGCGGTGCAGATCGGCATCCCGGCGGTCTACTACGGCTGGATGCAGGCGTCGGACGCGCAGGCCACGCTCGGCAAGCGCGTCGCCGGCATCAAGATCGTGCGCACCGACGGCTCGCCGATCGGCTTCTGGCGCGGCTTCCTGCGCAGCGTGGCCTACCTGTTCAGCATCCTGCTGACCTGCGGCCTTGGTGCGATCGCGACCCTCGTCATGGTGCTGGCCACCGAGCGGCGCCAGGCCCTGCACGACCTCATCTGCGACACGATCGTGGTCGACCGGCACGCGTTCACCGACCGCGCGGACCTGCAGGACGAGGCCCTCAACACCGGGAGCAAGGTCGTGCTCGGCCTGTGGCTGCTGCTGGTCGTCGGCGTGTTCGTGATCGCGGTGCTGGCGGGCATCCTGTCCGGCGCCTCGGGATGACCTTCACGCGAGGCCCGGCTTGACAGCCGCGGCCGGCGCGTGATGACACTAGATATAGATGCCTGGCGCGCCCGCGGACCTGTCCGCGGGCGTCGCCGCTTTTCCACGCCGCTTTTCCATCGACGCGCGGACCCTCCGCGCGACCGCCAGCACCGGGCCCCCGCCCCTTTCGAGCCGCCATGGCCAAGAATCTGCTCATCGTCGAGTCGCCCGCGAAGGCGAAGACGATCAACAAGTACCTGGGCAAGGACTTCACCGTCCTCGCCTCCTACGGCCATGTCCGCGACCTCGTCCCCAAGGAGGGCGCGGTCGACCCGGAACGCGGCTTCGCCATGCGCTACGAGCTGATCGAGAAGAACGAGAAGCACGTCGACGCGATCGCCAAGGCCGCCAAGGGCGCCCAGCACCTGTTCCTGGCGACCGACCCGGACCGCGAGGGCGAGGCGATCAGCTGGCACATCGCGGAGATCCTCAAGGAGCGCGGCCTGCTCAAGGACCGCTCGCTCGAGCGCGTGGTCTTCACCGAGATCACGCCGCGCGCGATCAAGGAGGCGATGACCCGCCCGCGCGCGATCGCCGAGCCGCTGGTCGACGCGCAACAGGCGCGCCGCGCGCTCGACTACCTCGTGGGCTTCAACCTCTCGCCGGTGCTGTGGCGCAAGGTGCAGCGCGGGCTGTCGGCGGGCCGCGTGCAGTCGCCGGCGCTGCGCATGATCGTCGAGCGCGAGGAGGAGATCGAAGCCTTCATCGCGCGCGAGTACTGGACGATCGAAGGCGAAGTGCAGCATCCGTCGCAGCAGTTCAACGCCAAGTTGACGAAGCTCGACGGCAAGAAGGTCGAGCAGTTCACGCTCACCAACGAGACGGATGCATTCGCCGCGCGCGACCGTATCGCCAAGGCGGCGAACGGCGTGCTGCAGGTCACCGACGTCACCAGCAAGGAGCGCAAGCGCCGCCCCTCGCCGCCGTTCATCACCTCCACGCTGCAGCAGGAGGCCGCGCGCAAGCTCGGCTTCACCACGCGCCGCACGATGCAGGTCGCGCAGAAGCTGTACGAGGGCCTCCCGATCGGCGCCGAGGGCACCGTCGGCCTGATCACCTACATGCGTACCGACTCGGTGAACCTGTCGCAGGACGCGATCGTCGAGATCCGCGACGTGATCGCGCGCGACTTCGGCACCGGCGCGGTGCCCGACAAGCCAAACACCTACACGACGAAGTCGAAGAATGCGCAGGAAGCCCACGAGGCGATCCGCCCGAGCTCCGCGCTGCGCACGCCCGCCTCGGTGGCGAAGTACCTGCCCGACGACGAGCGGCGCCTGTACGAGCTGATCTGGAAGCGCGCGATCGCCTCGCAGATGGTGCCGGCGATCCTCAACACGGTGAGCGTGGACCTCGCCGCGGGAAGCGAGCACAGCTTCCGCGTTTCGGGCACCACGGTGGTGGATCCGGGCTTCCTCGCCGTCTACGAGGAAGGCAAGGACACCAAGAGCGCCGAGGACGACGAGGAAGGCCGCAAGCTGCCGGCGATGAAGCCGGGCGACCGGCTGCCGCTGCTGCGCGTGCTCGCCGACCAGCACTTCACCGAACCGCCGCCGCGCTATTCGGAAGCCTCGCTGGTGAAGGCGCTCGAGGAATACGGCATCGGCCGCCCGTCCACGTACGCCTCGATCATCGGCACGCTGCAGGCGCGCAAGTACGTCGAGCTCGAGAACCGCCGGTTCCGCCCGACCGACGTCGGCCGCGCGGTGGCGAAGTTCCTGTCCGCGCACTTCACCCGCTACGTCGACTACGACTTCACCGCCAAGCTCGAGGACGAGCTCGATGCGGTGAGCCGCGGCGAGGAGGCGTGGGTACCGCTGATGGAGCGGTTCTGGAAGGCCTTCAAGGAACTGGTCGACGACAAGAAGGACAACATCGACCGCACGGATGCAGGTTCGGTGCGCGTGCTCGGCAGCGATCCGAAGACCGGCCGCCAGGTCAGCGCGCGCATCGGCAAGTTCGGCCCGCTCGTGCAGATCGGCACCAGCGAGGAGGAGGAGAAGCCGCAGTTCGCCTCGCTCAAGCCGGGCCAGAGCATCTATTCGATCTCGCTCGAGGACGCGCTCGAGCTGTTCGGCCTGCCGCGCACGCTCGGCGAGAGCGCGGGCGAGAAGGTGAGCGTGGGCATCGGGCGCTTCGGTGCGTTCGCCAAGCGTGGCAGCACCTATGCCTCGCTCGCGAAGGAGGACGATCCCTACAGCATCACCTTCGAGCGCGCGGTGGAACTCATCGAGCAGAAGGAGGAGATCGCGCGCAACCGCATCATCAAGCAGTGGGACGGGTATGAGGTGCAGGTGCTCAACGGGCGCTTCGGGCCGTACCTCTCCGACGGCAAGATGAACGGGCGGATCCCCAAGGATCGCGACCCGGCAGCGCTCACGCTCGACGAGGCGGAGGAACTGCTCGCGACCACCGGCAAGCCGGTGCGCGCGAAGTTCGCGAAGAAGGCGGCGAAGAAGGTCGTGGCGAAAAAGGCGGCGAAGGCGCCGGCCGACGCCAAGGCACCCGCGAAGAAGGCGGTCGGCAAGAAGGCGGCGAAGAAGGTCGCGAAGAAGACGGCCGGGAAGTCCGTGGCCAGGGCGTCGACCAGCGCGACGAAGGCGCCGGCGAAGAAGGCTGCTGCATCGAAGGCGCCGGCGAAGAAGGTCGTCGTGAAGAAGCCGGCCGTCGTCAACGACGACGACGCTCCGTTCTGATGCTGCGCCCCTCTGCGCGCGCTGAGCGCGGAGGGCGAGACATCGGCATGCAGCCTATCGCGGTGCGGATTGCACGGCCGCCGCACCGCGCCTAGGATTGCAAAAGTCGCCAAGGATGGATGCGATGACCGCTTCGCGCACGGGTCGAAACGCCCCGCTACTGCTCGCTGTTTCACTGGCACTGACAGGATGTCCCGCCGCCATGAGTCGCACTGCCGTACCCGAGCCGCCACAGGACCGCACCGAGGCCGAAGAGGCGCGGTGGCCGTTGAAGTTCAAGTTCCACTACTTCGGTGCCCACTGCTTCGACACGCAGGCCTGCCAGATCCTTTATCGCGGCTTCCAGCACGGCAATCCATCGCCGAGCCCCCCCATCGCATCGTTCGGCCGTCCGCTCGACAAGCTGCTGAGCGCGGGACGCGGACCCATCCCGAACTTCCCGCCGCCTGCCCAAGTCCGGTGGCGCTCACGCAGCGGAACACCGCTCGAAGCCGACGTCGACTTCGCCCAGATCTTCGAGGATGAGCTGATCCGTCACCGTCTTCGGAAGGAGGAGATGCCGGAGGCCACGCTCGCCTCGGATCATGCCCCGGCCATCATCCTCGAAGTGAATGACCGCACGATCAACGTGTATATGCGCGCGCATCTTTCGACGCGTGAACTACAGATTCCTGGAAATCGGCACAGCGACTTCCGGGATGACCTGATCAAGGTGTTCAGCAGAACCTATTGATCCGTCAAGGAGGACGGCATGGGCAGCATCGGACGCAAGCCTGAAGACACGATGTATCCCGCATCGGCGGAGCACATCGACAGTTATCGCATCGCCGGCGAACAGCTGGACCAGCTGCGCATGCCGGTCCTCCGACGCGTGGGCGACCCGCATGACCGGCTTTATGTCGCCGCGATGGACGGAACCGGAAACAGTCTGCACGACGATGCGCCGACGCAGCACAGCGTGGTCGCACGCATCCATGATCAGATCGAGAAGACGAAGCCCGAGAACGTAGCTTCGGGCTACGTCGAAGGCACCTTCACCCAGAACGGCCTGCACCGGCTCCCGTCACGCCTCCTCGACGGGCGCTTTGCGCACTCGTTCGAGGATCGGGTGGAGACGGCCTACTACCAGTTCTGCGTGCAGGCAAAGACCTGGTTGCAGGAGGATCCGCAGGCACGCATCAGCGTCGTGGGCCTCGGCTTCAGCCGGGGAGCCGAAGGCGTCGCTGCACTGGAGCGGCTGATCGCGGAACGCGGCATCCGGGACCCCGAAGGCGCGAAGGTCGACTACGACCGCGAAGGCCTCGCTACCCGTATCCGCTACGACTCGAGCCGGCCGCTGCTCGTCCCGCCCGGCCAGACGCCGCAGGTCGCGATCCTGGTCGACCCGGTCGCGACAGGCGTCAAGGACGAGGACCGCGCGATGAAGGGCTCCACGCTCACCACGTTCCAGATCTCGGCCCAGCACGACCGCCGCGACCTGTTCCGCTCGAACCAGCATGTCCCGCTGGGCTTCAGTGAGGACCGGCGCAACCTCAACGTCGTGGTCGCCGGCGCGCACAGCGATCCTGCCGGCACCTATGCGGAGAACGGCCTGGGTGTGCTCGGCCACAACCTCGTGGTCGAAGCGATCAATCGCACGAGCGATCGCCCGTTCCTGCAGCCGATGCCGGTGCCTGCGGATCCGTCGAAGTTCATGATCCATCGCTCGGAGACGGGCATGTTCGGCCTCTACGGCACGCGCGGTTTCGACCGCGATGGCGTGCGCGACACGGTCAACGATCAATCGCCACGGCCGGGCGTGCAGCACAAGGATCCGATCGATCCGGTGCTGGACGCGCGCATCGAGCGGCGCACGGGGCGGTCCGACACGATCGAGCCGATGCCCGCGTCGGCGCGCGCGCCGGTTGACGCGATGCTCGAGCGCGTGTTCGCTGCCTACATGGGCCACGACGACCGCCAGCTCGCCGCGAGCGTCGACGCCTACGGGGCGACCGACGCCGGCCGCGCGTGGAGCCAGCAGATGCGCGACGCCGCGAACGCATCGCGCGAGCCGCGGACGTCGGAGCCCGAGCTCGCGACGGCGGCCGGCGCATCGGAGGCGCCTGCAGCTGCCGCACCGGTGCTGCGCAGGTGACGGCGCACGCCATCGACGCGACGGCCACCCACCACGACGCACGCGACCTCACCCTCAAGCTCCTCGCGCTCGCACAGCGGATGGAAGAGCGGGACGCGCGCGTGATCGCGCTGCTCGTCGAACAGGGCGCGCGGCTCGAAGCCGGTGCGCGCGACCTCCACGGCATGGGCCAACGCGTGGCGTCCGATGCGCTCCACATGCTCCGCACGCATGCGCACGAGGTCGTGCAGGCGGGCGTTGGTGATGCGGCGGCCGGCTACCGCGAGCGCCTCGCCGCGCTCGCAGGCGATGCCGGCCGCGCGAGCGCCGAACTGCGCGCGAGCGCGCAGGCGCTGCGTCGCCAGCGAAGGCTGTGGGGCTGGGCCGCGCCGCTCGCGTTGCTGGCCGGCAGCGTGCTCGCCGTCGGCGCCGCCGCCTATGCCGTGGCACACGCGCGTGAACAGGTGGAGCGTCATCGCATCGAGGCGGCGTTGCTACGCGCCTACAACGCCGCGGACGTGACCCTCTGCGGCGAGCGCCTGTGCGCGAACGTCGACCCGCGCGGGCCCGCGGTCGGTCCGGGCGGGCGCTACCGCGCGGTGCGGGCGCGCGCCGCGCCATCCGCACCCTGACGCGGCACACCGACCGCTCCATCGCCTGATCCAACTCCAGCCAAGGCCCAAGCCTCCATGTCCCCGATTCACTCCGCCCTTCTCGCCGGCGCTCTGCTCGCGCCGACCACGCCCGGGCCGGCAGCCGAGCCCCTCGAAGTCGGACTCCAGACGGCCCGCGAGGACCTCGCGCTCCAGGGGCGCCGCGTACGCATTGACGCCTGCATCGCCATCCCGCTGATCGACAACCCGAGCGAATCGGACAATGCCGTGGTGCTCTATCCGTGCGGCGCGGCATTGGACGCGTCGCTGCCCGATGCGGCGATCCTCGGGCGGATCGGCTCGCGCGAGGTCGTGTCGCCGTTCGCCGACGCCGGCGTCTCGTTCCTCGGCCAGGTGCGCGCGACCTTCGTGGGCACCCTGTCGCGCGAGGGCGACGATGAGCCGGGCGGCGCCTACGCCGTGCTCGCCATCGAGCAGGTGCTGGCGCCGTCGCAGTTCGCGCCACCGCCGGACGAGGGCTGAGCCGGCCGACTCTGGCAGCCGGTCGCGCTAAGCTCGTCCGCATGACCGAAGACCTCAACGTCCCGACCGCCGTCGCCGTATTGATCCGCGGCGGCGTGCTGGCGTATCCGACCGAGGCGGTCTGGGGGCTCGGCTGCATTCCGTTCGACGGCGAGGCGGTGCATCGCCTGCTCGCGATCAAGCGCCGCCCCGTCGACAAGGGGCTCATCCTGGTCGCCGCCGCCACCGACCAGCTCGATGCGGTGGTCGACTGGAGCGCCCTCGACGACACGGCGCGTGGGCGCGTGGCGGCGAGCTGGCCGGGCCCGCACACGTGGGTGGTGCCGGCGACGACCGCCGCGCCGCCATGGGTGACCGGCGGCCGCCCCGACATCGCCGTGCGGGTGAGCGCGCACCCGGTCGTCGCGGAGCTGTGCGCGCGGCTCGGCGGCCCGATCGTGTCGACGAGCGCGAACCTGACCGGCGAGCCCCCCGCCTTCCGCCGAGGCGAGCTGTCCGAGGCGCTGCTCGCGCTCGCCGACGGCGTCTGCGCGGGCGAGACCGGCGGCCTGGCCGCGCCGACGCCGATCCGCGTCGCGCGCACCGGCGACGTGCTCCGCGAGTGAGTCGCGGCCGTCGCGGCGCAGGCCGGGGCCGACCGTCCGGCTGAACCGTCGCGAACGCCTGTCGGCGCCACCGCCGCCCTTCGCTTCACCGTCGCCGGCGGCGGGCGCAAGATGCGGCCATGCCCGCCCGTCCCGCCCTCGCGCTCGCCGCCGCGCTCGCGGCTTCCGCCGTGCCGCAGGCTGCCGCCGCGCCCACGGCACCCCCGCAGGTCACGATCTACCGCTGCACCGATGCCACGGGCCGCCTGAGCCTGCGCGACTCGCCCTGCCGCAAGGGCGAGCGGCAGGAGGTGCGCTCGATGCTCCGCCCGACCGACGCGCCGCTGCAGCGCCGCGTCTCGACGAGCGCACCGCGCACCGCGCCGGCCGCTGCCGTGGCGCCCACCCGCGTGATCGTGGTGGCGACCGCGCGCCCGGTCTACGAATGCACCGCACCCGACGGCGCGCGCTACCTGAGCGAGACGCCCGAGGGCCACCCGCGCTGGGTGCAGGGCTGGGTGCCGGCGTACGGGTACTCGACGGTCGTCGCGCCGGTGCCGGGCGACTACGCCGCGCGGCTCGAATACCGCGGCAGCCACGGCGGCGTGCGCATCGACAGCGGGCGGCGCGTCCGCGGGCCCGGCACCGTGATCGCGATGCCGTATGCCTACCCCGCGGCCGGAGCCTGGGTGCGCGATCCGTGCGCCGCGCTGCCGCAGGGCGAGGTCTGCGTACGCCTGCGCGATCGACGCGACGCGCTCGATCGGCGCTACTACAGCGCGCTGCAGGGCGAGCGCGACGCCATCCTGCGCGAGGAGCGCGGGATCGACGCCCGCCTCGCCCAGGAGTGCGGCGCATGAGCCGCCTGCGCCTCGGCCTGCTCGTGCTGGTGCTCGCGCTGCCGGCCGCGGCCGCGCAGGACCTCGTGATCTATCGCTGCGTGGCGCCCGACGGGCAGGTGCTCCTGCAGAACACCGCGCGCTGTCCGAAGGGCATGCGCCAGGAACGTCGCGTGGTCGAGCGGCCGGCGACGCCACCGGTGCCCGCGCGCGCCGCGCCGGCGCTGCCGCGGCCTGCCACGGGTACCGTGGTCGCCGTGCCCGCGTCGCGACCCGGCGCCGCGGACGCGGCCGGCGCCGCAGCGACGGCCATCCCCGGCACGGCGCCTGCCATCCCTGCGACCACCTCCACCGGCATGGGCGCGGTGCCCACCGTCGACGCCACCGCCCCCACCCGACCGGTGCCGGCACTGATGGCCTGCCGGACGCGCGAGGGCGAGAGCTACTTCAGCGACGAGGCCGTGCCGTCGCGCTGCGTGCCGATGCGTACCGTGGGCCTCGACGGGCGCACGGCAACCGCCGCCGAAGCCTGTGAGCGCGTCTTCGACGACTGCCAGCCGGTCGCCGATACCGCGCGCTGCACGGCCTGGGCCGACTACCGCCGCCAAGCCGAGGGCGTGGCGACCTTCCAGCCCGACAATGCGGCCACCGCGCGCGAGGTGCTGGCGCGGATCGACACCGCGCTCGCCGGGACGCCCTGCGCGCGTTGAGCTTGCGGAGCGGGTCGACCGGTCGACGGCGTCGCGTCACGCGACCGCCGGACACATGGAAGCTGCGCGACCCCGCGACGCGAACGATGGGGCGTCGCGACGAGGCCGTCCTTGTCGAACGACGTGCCGCCGGATGACGCGGCGTGCGTGGGCCGGCCGCGCTACACCACGGTCCAACGGGTTCGACGGTTGATCGACGCCGCCTCGACGCGGCCTTCCAGGACTACGCCGCAGTGCATCTTCGGCAGGCGCCGGTCCGGCGCGCCGGTAAGGACCGCCGACGCGCCCCACCAACGTCAGCCGTACCCCATGCGACACCCCAAGCCCGTGGCTTGCGCATCGCGCGGGCCTGGCGCGGGCCGGAATGCGGCCCTTGGCGCGTCACCGCGTGGCGGACGCCCGGCGCGCGCGCATGCGCCTGCGCGATGCGATCGCGCCGCGTCACGCCCCCTGTTCGCCCTCGTCCTCCGGCGGTGGCTCGCCCTCGTCCTCCGGCGGCGGCTCCGTTTCGGGCTCCGGCACCGGGATCGGCACCGGGTCGACGGCGACCGGCGGCGGCTCGGGTGCGGGCTCGGGGACAGGCACCAGCTCGCCCTCCTCCTCCGGCAGCGCCGGGTCGCCGACCGGGATCTCGGCACCGGGCACCGGCGCGTAGCCGGAGTCGTCGGGCATCGGATAGACGTCGCCGGGCACCGGGGCGGGCATCGCGACGACGGGCGCGAACTCGCCGCGCGGACGCTCCAGACGCGTCGCCCGGGTCGACATGCGCACCGCGTCGTCCATGAAGTCGCGCCACATCTGCGCGGGCAGGCCGCCGCCGGTCACGCGCTTCATCGGCCGGCCGTCGTCGTTGCCGACCCAGACGCCGACGACGAGGTCGCCCGCCATGCCGACGAACAGCGCGTCGCGGTAGTCCTGCGTGGTGCCGGTCTTGCCGAACGTGGGCATGCGCAGGCGGGCGGCGCGGCCGGTGCCGCGGTCGACCACCTCCCACAGCATGTCGAGCAGCATCGCGCGGTGGCGGTGGTCGAGCGGCTGCATCGGACGGGTCGCCGGCGCGCCGAGCAGGCCGTGCGGGGTCACCGGGGCGATCCCCGACGCCACGCCCGCATACGCCGCAGTGAGCTCGAGCAGGGTGACCTCCGAGGTGCCGAGCGCGATGGTCGCGTCGTCGGACAGCTCGCTCTCGATGCCGAGGTCGCGCGCGGCGCGCACGATCTCGCCGGGACCGACCTGCTGGGCGATGCGCGCGGCCACCACGTTGCTCGACTTGGCGAGCGCCGCGCGCAGGCTGATCGCGCCGTCGTACTTGCCGTCGTAGTTCTCGGGGCTCCAGTCGCCGATGGTGACCGGGCGGTCGTCGACCATCGTCTCCGGCGTGGCGCCCGCGCGCAGCGCGGCGAGCGCGGTGAACAGCTTGAAGGCCGAGCCCGGCTGGCGCTTGGCCTGGGTGACCCGGTCGTACTGGCTCGACTTGTAATCACGCCCGCCGACGTGGGCGAGGATCTCGCCATTCGGCCGCATCGCCACGAGCGCGGCCTGGCTCACGTCGAGCCGGCGGCCCTCGGTGGCGAGCCAGCGCGTGACCACGCGATTGGCGAGCTGCTGCATGCGGCGGTCGAGCGTGGTCTGCACGCGGATCTCGCCGTAGTCGGCATCGAACGCGGCCTTCGCCTGCGGCGAGACCCAGTCGGCGAACCAGCTGCCGACCATGCGCGCGCGGCGGTTGCCGTGGATCCTGGGCTCGCGGGCCTTCTTCGCCTCGGCCTCGGTGATGAAGCCGGCATCCACCATCGCCGCGAGCACGACCTTCGCGCGAGCCTGCGCGGCCTTGAGGTCGTTGGTGGGGGCGAGCGCCGAGGGCGCCTTGATCATGCCGGCGAGCATCGCCGACTCGCCCAGGGACAGCTTCTCCGGCTCCTTGTCGAAGTAGTGCTTCGACGCCGCGCGCAGGCCATAGACGCCGTCGCCGAAATAGATCGAGCTGAGGTAGCGCGACAGGATCTCGTCCTTCTCCAGCCGCGCATCGAGCCAGAGCGCGATGAGCGCCTCGCGGATCTTGCGACGGAAGGTGCGCTCGGGCTCGAGGAAGGCGGTCTTGGCGAGCTGCTGCGTGATCGTGCTGCCGCCCTCCTTCACGCCACCGGCCTTCGCATTGCGCACCGCGGCGCGCGCGATGCCGCGCGGATCCACGCCGACGTGGCCGTAGAAGCGCCGGTCCTCGATCGCGATCACCGCCTGGGCGACGTGCTCGGGCAGGTTGGCGACGTCGACGGGCGCCTCCTTCAGCGCACCGCGGCGTGCGAACACCGCGCCATGGCGGTCGACCAGCACGAGCGTGGGATCGGGCAGTGGCTCGAGCGCGCGGTTGAGCGGGAGCTTCCACGTCGCCCACGCGAGCATCGCGAGGAACAGCGCGAGCAGCACGAGCACGCCGCGCAGGAGGAAGGCGCGGCGTGAAGGCGTGTCGGTGGGCGTCGACGGCGTGGCGGGCTCGTCGTCGAGCTCGTTGTCGAAGGGGGTCTTGAGCATGGGCGACGGTGTAGCACCGCGTCCGTGAGGACCGCAGCGAAGCCTTGTCCGCGGCGGCACGACGCTAAACCAGCTGAATCGCGTTAGGCCGCCTTTCACCATGTCGAAGCCGGCGGCTAACAGCCGCACGCCTAGGATCGATCCCGACTCGAGGCCGACGGCATCCGCGGCCTCGAGTCACCTCCGCACTCCACCGACTTCACCCCACATCAGGCGAGAGACATCGCAGATAAGGAGCTTGGACATGGCGAGCAACAACGAAGGCAGCAATGGCGGTCGCAGCAATCGCGGTTTCGCGGCGATGGATCCGAACGAGCAGCGTGCGATCGCCCGCAAGGGCGGCGAAGCCGTGAGCCAGGACCGCGAGCACATGGCGGCGATCGGCCGCAAGGGTGGCGAGGCCTCGGGCGGCGGCAACCGCGGCGGCAACAACCAGGGCGGCAACCAGGGCGGTCGCGGTGGCAGCCAGGGCGGTCGCGGCGGCAACGAGTAAGCGCAGCACGAGAGCCGAGAAAAGCGCCCCCCGGGGGCGCTTTTCCTTTTCAGGCGCTAGAAGCCGTAGCGCAGGAAGCCGCCGTCCACCGCGATGCACTCGCCGGTGATGTAGGACGAGGCCGGCAGGCACAGGAACGCGACCGCCGCGGCGACCTCCTCGGGCTCGCCCACCCGGCCCATCGGCGTGCGCAGCAGCACGTCGTCGAGGTAGTCGGCGTCGGCAAGCTTGGTCGACGTTCGCCGCGTGCGGATGTACCAGGGTGCGACCGAATTCACGCGAATGCCGTCCTCGGCCCATTCGACCGCGAGGTTGCGGGTCATCTGGTGCAGCGCGGCCTTCGCCATGCCGTAGGGCGCCCCGGTGCGCACGTGGGTGAGCCCCGAGACGCTGCCGACGTTCACGATGCAGGCGCCGGGATGACGCACCAGCAGCGGATGCGCGTAGCGCGCGAGCTCGAACGCCGAGAACAGGTTGACCTCGAAGACCTGCCGCCACTCGTCCTCGGCGTAGTCGGTGGCCGGACGGCTGAGGTTGCCGCCCGCGTTGTTGATCAGCAGGTCGAGCTGGCCCTCGCTCTGGTCCTCGACCCAGTCCAGCAGCTCGCGGCGCTGCTCGTCGACGCCGACGTCCGCCGTGAAGGCCATCACCAGGCGGTCGGGAAATTCGTCGGCGAGCTCGAGCCGCGCCGACTCCAGCGCATCGGGCTCGCGCGCGGCGAGCATGACGTCGGCGCCGAAGCCGAGCAGTTCGCGGGCGATCGCGCGGCCGATGCCGGCGCTGCCCCCGGTCACCAGCGCCAGGCGGCCGTCGAGTCTCCAGCGTCGATCGTCCATGCGTCCTCCGGTCGGGGGCGTAGCATAGCCGTGCACGGACGGCCCCCGTCCGCGTGGAGATCGCCGCGATGACCCGTCTGCTCGCCTTCGCCCTCCTCGTCGCCCTCGCCGGCTGCTCGCGCCCGACGGCGCCCGATACCGACAAACCCGTCGAGCCGCAGTCCGCGACACGGGCCGACGACCTGCAGCGCGCGATCGATGCCCCGCTCGACAAGGCCCGCGATGCGCGCGCCGCGCTGGATGCGGCCGCGGCGGCACGCGCTCGGGCCGCGGAGGCCCTCGACGCCACCGATCCCGCGAACTGACCGGCTTCAGCCCTACGCGAGCGTGCGCTCGCCGCCGTCGCCGTCGCGACAGCCGCGCGCGATGCCGAGCAGTGCATCGATCGCCGCGGGCTTGCGCAGCACGCGGCAGCCGTAGCGCGACTTGAGGTCCTTCGCCGTGCCTGCGTCGACGTTCGCGCTCAGCACGGCGACCTCGACGTCGCGTCCTGCATCGCGATCGCGCAGCTCGCGCAGGAATTCCCAGCCGTCCATCACCGGCATCGAGAGGTCGAGCAGGATCAGGCACGGCGGCGCCTCGGCCGCCTCGAGCGTGCGCAGCGCGTCGGCGCCGTTGCCGGCGAGCCGGACGTCGAAGCCTTCCAGCTCGAAGAGCGTGCGGAAGGTGTCGCGGATGTCCGGATTGTCCTCGACGATGAGGATCGCGTTGTTGCCCATATGCCTGCGCAGCGTTGGCTTGCCGACACTGTCGGCGCCGCCGGCCGTGCCGCGCGTGAAACCGGGCCGTCTCGCGCGGCGATCGCGGCCCCGCGTTCAGTGGCCGAATACGTTTGCCCGCGACGGGTGAGCGTCAGTGTCCGCGGGGCAGCAGCGCGAGCAGCGCCTGGGGATCGACCGGCTTGGTGAGGTGGTGGTCGAAGCCGGCGTCGCGGGCACGGTCGCGATCCTCCTCGCGGCCCCAGCCGGTGAGGGCGACCAGGCGCATCCCGGCCCCGCCGGGCCGTGCGCGCAGCCGCGCGGCGAGCTCGTAGCCGCTCATGCCGGGCAGGCCGATGTCGAGGAAAGCGATGTCCGGCTCGAACCCGTCGAGATGCGCGAGGGCCGCCGGCCCGTCGCCGGCGCAGCGCACCGCGTGGCCGTCGAAGCCGAGCAGCGTCGCGAGCGTCTGCGCGGCATCCTCGTTGTCGTCCACCACCAGCACGCGCTGCGCACGGCCCGCCGGCCGTTCTGCGGTCGCGTCGGCCGGCGCCGGCCCCGACGCCATCGCCGGGACGAGCGGCAGCTCCATCACGAGGCTTGCGCCCTGGCCCGGGCCTGCGCTCTCGGCACGGAGGTGTCCGCCGTGCAGCTCGACGAGGCGGCGCGAGAGGGTCAGGCCGATGCCCAGCCCGCCGGGGCCCTGCGGGCCGCCGCCGCGCACGAACATCTCGAAGATCGATTCGAGCTGCTCCGGCGCGATGCCGATGCCGGTGTCTTCCACGGCGAGCAGCAGGCGATCGCCCGCGGCGCGCGCGACGAGCCGCACCTCGCCGCCGCGCGGCGTGAACTTGGCGGCGTTGTTGAGCAGGTTGGTGAGCACCTGCGCGATGCGCGTGTCGTCCACGCGCAGGTGCACCGGCGCGTCGGGCAGCTCGACGTGCAACCGCAGCCCGGCCGCCTCCACCAGTGGCCGGCTCGCCTCCACGGCACCCGCGACCACCGTCGCCAGCGCCACGTCGCGCACCTGCAGCGTGATCGCGTCACGCGTGACCCGCGACAGATCGAGCAGGTCGTCGATCAGGCGGACCATGTGGCCGAGCTGGCGTTGCATGATGCGGCGCGCACGCTCGGCGACATCGGCATCGGGCGCCGCCTCCAGCAACGCGAGGCCGGTGCGGATCGGGGCGAGCGGATTGCGCAGCTCGTGCGCGAGCGTGGCGAGGAACTCGTCCTTGCGCCGGTGCTCGAGCTGCAGCTGGCGCAGCAGCCGCGCATTGTCCACCGCGCTCGCGGCACGCCGCGCCAGATCCATCGCCAGCTCGACGTCGGCCTCGCGGTAGCGGCGCCCGCTCTCGGCCATCACCAGCGTGATCGCGCCGAAGGTCACGCCGCGCGCGGTGAGCGGCACCACGATGTAGGCCCGCAGGCCGAGCCCGCGCAGGATCTCGAGGTGGCGCGCGTCGTGTGCGGCCTGCACGAGCATCTCGTCGGTGATCTCGGCGCCCCACTGCGGCTCGCCGCCGTCGATCACCGCCCAGGCGCCGCCCTGCCCGCGGCGCGGCGGATAGCGCTCGTGCAGCTCGTGCGCCAGCGCGCGGCGCTCGGCATCGCCGTGGTGCACCGAAACGCGCTCGAGCTCGCCGCGCTCGCTGATCAGGTCCACCGCGTACCAGTCGGCGAGCTGCGGGACGAGCACGGTAGCGAGGTCGGCGAGCGTGGTCTCGTAATCGAGCGACGCGCCGAGCACGCGGCCGGCGTCCGCGAGCATGCGCGTCGCGGCCTCGGCCTCGCGGCGCCCCGTCACCTCGACGGTGACGCCGAGCATCTTCGACGGCGCGCCGTCGTCGCCGTCCTGCACGTGCCCGCGGGTCTGCACCCAGCGATCGGTGCCGCGCAGGCGGAACTCGAGCAGCTCCAGCCGCCTCGACTCCAGCGCCTGCGCGGCGCTCGCCTGCACGGCGGGCAGGTCGGCCGCGTCGATCAGTGCGAGGAAGTCGTCGGCATGACCGACGTGGATGCCGTAGAACTCGACCGCATTGGCGGAGCACTCGATGATCCCCGTGGCGAGGTCCCACTCCCACGTGCACATGCCGCCCGCGGCGAGCGCGCGCTGCAGGCGGTCCTCGCTGGCCTCGGCACGCTGCTGCGCGCGGCGGGCCTCGGTGATGTCCTCGTGGACGAGCACCACCTCGCGGATCTCGCCGGCCTCGTCGCGCACGGGATAGGCGAAGCCCTTCACCCAGCGCACGGGATCGGCGCCGTGATCGCGCCCGGGCACGGTCACCCGTGGGTCGTAGCGGACCTCCGGCAGCGCCGCGGGCTCGCCCGCGAAGGCGCGCCGCAGCAGCGGCGTGATACCCGCGGCGTCGAGCTGCGGGTCGGCGAGTACGCTGTAGCCATTGAGGTCGGCGAGCGTGAGGCCCCAGAGGGCTTCCCAGGCGCCATTGACCCCGATCGTGTGGCCGTCGGGCGCCAGGCGCTGCGTCGACAGCGGCGACTGCTCGGTGATCGCGCGGAAGCGCTGTTCGGAGATGCGCAGCTCGGCCTCGACGCGCGCGCGCCGCTCGATCTCGTCCTGCGCGCGCCGGTAGAGCCGCGCGTTCTCGACCGCGAGCGCCGCCCGGCGCGCGAGTTCCTCGGCGAGCGCGCGCTCGTCGTCGCCGTAGCGGCGCTCGGTGTCGGTGATGCCGAGGCTCAGCACGCCGATGGTCTCGCCACGCACGCGCATGGGCACGGCAAGGTGCGAGCGCACGTCGAGTGCGTCGATGAGGGCGGCGTGCGCGGCATCGACCGTGTGGTTGCGGACCACCGCAGGATCGACGTTCACCAGCAGCTCGGTTCGGCCCGACGCGAGCACGCGGGCCGCCGGTGCCGGCGAGCCGCGTCGTGCCGGATAGCGCTCGGCGAGCTCGGTGAGTACCTGCGCCTTGGCCGGCAGCGCATGCGCCGTGGCCACGCGCACGAGGTCGCCGTCCTCGACGATGTCGACGATGCACATGTCGCCGAGTTCCGACACCGCGAGCCGCGCCACCTGCTGGAGCGTCTGCGCGTAGTCCAGCGATCCCGCCAGCACCTCGCCGGCCCGCGCCAGGAAGGCGAGGCGGAGCAGCGCGCGGTCACCGGCCAGTGCCGGCTCGGCGGGGACATCGGAGGCCATGGGCAATGCCGGAACGGGGTGGCGCACTATAGCCAGCGGCCGTGCACGCCGCGCTCACGTCGTGCAATGCGACACGGGCGGCCGAAGCCGCCCGTGTCCCCCCGCACCGCCGGGCTCAGAGCCCGCAGAAGCAGTAGGCGATCGCCTTGACCGGCGCGCCGCGGCGCTCGCGCACCACGCGCTCGAGGAAGGCCGCGTCGCGCGCGGCCTGCGGGGCCACGCGCGCGATGAGCGCGCGCGCCGTCTCCGACTCGCGCAGCAGCGCGCCGCCGGCGCGGCTCTCGACCATGCCGGTGAACCAGCGCTCGAAGGGCGTCGGCATCTTCTCGATGTAGCGCACGCGGTAGTCACCGCGCTTGCCGAGCTTCGCGCGCGAAGCGGCGTCGTCGAGCGCGGCCTGCAGGCCGCCCATCGCGTCGACCAAGCCATGCGCCTTCGCCTGGGCGCCGCTCCAGACGCGGCCCTGGGCCACCGCGTCGATCTGCGCGACGCTGCGCCCACGTGCCTGCGCCACGCGACCGGTGAAGTCGCGATAGCCCTTCTCGATCACCGACTGGATCACGCTGCCGACCTGCGGGTCGAGCGGACGGGTGAGGTCGAAGGCGCCGGCGAACGGCGTGGTGCCGACGCCGTCGGTATGCACGCCGATCTTGCCGAGCGCGCGGTCGAAGGTGGGAATCACGCCGAAGATGCCGATCGAGCCGGTGATCGTCGACGGATCGGCGTAGATGCGGTCGGCATTCATCGCGATCCAGTAGCCGCCGGAGGCGGCGACGTCGCCCATCGAGACCACCACCGGGCGACCCTCGCGCTTCAGCGCCTCCACCTCGCGGCGGATCTGCTCGGACGCGAAGACCTCGCCACCCGGCGAGTTCACGCGCAGCACGACCGCGGCGACGTCCTCGTTCTCGCGCGCCTCGCGCAGCAGCGCGGACGTCGAATCGCCACCCACGCGGCCCGGGGGCTGGTCGCCGCCGGTGATCTCGCCCTCGGCGACGATCACCGCCACGTGCTTGCCCGAGGCGACGCCGGCGAGGCCCTCGTCGAGGTGCGCGATGTAGTCCTCGAGCGAGATCTGGCGGAAGCCGCCCTCGGCGTCCTCGTCCTTCGCGCCGCGCGCGGCGAGCAGGTCCCAGACCTGTTCGCGCGTCTTCAGGCCGTCGACGAGCTTCTGCTGCAGCGCGAGCCTTGCGAGGTCGCCCTGTGCGGCGAGTACGTTCGCGGGCAGCGCGTTCACCTGCGCCGACAGCTGCGCCGGTGCGAGCTTGCGCGCACGCGCCACGTCGCCGAGGTAGCGCTGCCAGACGTCGTTCATCCAGAACAGGTCGGCTTCCTTCGCGGCCGGCGAGGCCGCGTCGAGCACGTAGGGCTCCGCCGCGGACTTGTACGTGCCGACCTTGAACAGGTGCACGTCCACGCCGAGCTTGTCCTGCAGGCCTTCACGGAAGTACTGGCGGTAGCGGCCGAGGCCCTCGAGCATCATCACGCCGAGCGGGTCGAGGTAGACCTCGTTCGCCTGCGAGGCGAGCAGGTACTGCTTCTGCTCCATCTGCTCGGAATACGCGATCACCTGCTTGCCGCTCGCGCGCAGGCGGCCGATCGCCTCGGCGACTTCGCGCAGCGAGGCCATGCCGCCGGCCTGCAGGTCGTCGACGTGCAGGAAGACGCGCTCGATGCGGCGGTCGGTGCGCGCGGCCTCGAGCGCGCGCAGCACGTCGCGCAGCTGCAATTCACCGCCGTCGCCGCCGAGCGCCTTGTTCAGCGCGCGCGACATCGGGTCGGTGGTGTACTGCTCGACGAGCGCGCCCTGCGGCGCGATCACCAGCGTGGTGCGGTCGACAAGGGGTCGCGCGTTGCCGCCGAGGATCGCCGCCAGGAACAGCATCCCGAACAGGAACAGCAGGCCGAAGAAGAAGACGTTGACGATCAGCCGGCGCGTGAAGTTCATCACGTCCCACAGGCCGACGAAGAAGCTCGCGATGGGGCCGCGACGGGTCGGGGGGTTCATTCAGGGAATCTCGATCAGGTCGGTACAGGGTACCGGGCGTCGCGCGGGGCGGTCATGCGCCAGAGGTCACCGGGCCCGACGGCAGGCGGGCGGCCGCGCTCGATCGCAGGAAGCGGCCGCCCAGCAGCACCGCGGCGACCACCAGCCCCGCGATCAGGCCGATCCACATGCCGCGCGGACCCATCGCCGGCAGACCGCCCCAGCCGAAGCCGAGCGCGCAACCGAGCGGCATGCCGACGCCCCAGTAGGCGAAGGCCGCCAGCAGCATCGGCATGCGGGTATCGCGCAGGCCGCGCAGCGCACCGGCCGAGAGCACCTGGATGCCGTCCGGGAACTGGAAGGCCGCCGCGAAGAGCAGCAGGCTCGCCGCGAGCGTCGCCACCGCGGCGTCGCGCGTGTACAGCGCGACGATCCCGTCGTTCGCGCCGAGCAGCACGATCGCGGACACCAGCTGCGTGGCGAGCACGATCGCGTAGCCGGCGAACGCCGCACGCCGCACGCCGCCGGCATCGCCGCGGCCGAGCGCATGGCCGACGCGCACGGTGGTGGCCTCGGCGACGCCCATCGGCACCATGAAGCACAGGCTCGCGACGTTGATCGCGATCTGGTGCGCCGCCGCCGGCACCGTGCCGAGCCGGCCGATCAGCAGCGCGGTGACGATGAACAGCGAGCCCTCCATCAGGATCGTCACGCCGATCGGCAGGCCGGTGGCCAGCAGGCTGCGTTGCACGTGCCACGACGGCGCCTCGAAGCGCTCGAACAGGCGCAGGTCGCGCATGCGCCCGGACCGCGCGAGCACGGCCGCGAACGCGATCGCCTGCGCCCAGAGCATCAGTGACGAGGCCAGCCCGAGCCCGCCCGCGCCCATTTCCGGCAGGCCGAACTCCCCGAAGGTGAGGATCCAGCCCATCGGCAGCAGCACGAGCAGGCCGCCGGCACCGAGCACCATCGTCGGCAGCGTCCAGTGCAGGCCTTCGGCGAGGTAGCGCATGCAGAAGTACAGGGTGAGCGCCGGCACGCCCCAGCGGATGCCGTGCAGGAACGCGGTCGCGCCGGGGACGATGCCGGGCGCGATGCCCATCGCCTCGAGCGCGTAGGGCACCACGCTGAGGAAGGCGAACATCGCCAGGCCGAGCACCAGCGCGAGCCACAGCGCCTGGCGGAACAGCGGGCCGATCGCCTGGCGCCGGCCCGCGCCGTCGAGCCGCGAGACCGACGGCGGCAACGCCATCAGCGTACCCATCGGCACCATCATCGGCAGCCAGAACAGCGCGGTGCCCACCGCGACCGCCGCGAGCGTCGCGGTGCCGTGCTGGCCGGCGATCGCGCTGTCGATGGTGCCGATCAGGCCCGTCGACACGTGCCCGGCCACCAGCGGGGCGGCAAGCCACGCGGTGCGGCGGATCTCGTGCGGGAGTCGGGGCTGCGGCATCGACGCGACGGCCATGCGGCGCGCCATCGTAGGCCGGCGCCGGTGCGGCCGCCACCTCGCGACGGCCCGTATCGCGCCGGGCCGTCGCGTGATGCAATGCGCATCGCCACCGCGACCGGGGATCCGCGATGACCGCCACCGACCTGCCCGCCACCTGCGAGAACTGCGAGGCCGCGCTGCAGGGCCCGTACTGCCACGCCTGCGGCCAGCATGCGGCCAATCCGCTGCGCCACTTCGCCCATGCGGTCGAGGAAGTCTTCGAATCCTTCTGGCACCTCGACGGCCGCGTGTTCCGCACCCTGCGCGACCTGTTCGTGCCCGGCCGCGTGGCCTGCAATTACCTCGCCGGCCAGCGCGTGCGCTACATCGCGCCGCTGCGCCTGTTCGTGATCCTCACGCTGATCACGTTCTTCGTCGGGCGGCTGATGGCGGGTAGCGTCGAGACCGCGCCGGTGAAGGACGTCGACGTGCAGCTGGGCACCGCGGAGGACGAGACCCGGCGCTTCGCCAAGGCCGGCACCGCGGCCGAGGTGGAGGCCATCATGAAGCGCGAGCTGGCCGACATCGCCAAGGCGCGCCGCGAGACCGCCGGCATGCCCTTCATGGGCACCGCGCTGGATACCGCCGAGGCCGAGGTTCGCCGTGGCGCGGCAGAGCGGCTGCGCGCACTGGGCGTGTCCGCAGCGGTTGTCGCGGAACGCACGACCGCCACTGCCCCCGTCGAGGGTGCCGTCGCACGCCGCGCCACGGGCACGCCCGCGCCACCTGCGAAGCGCACGGCCGAGACGGGCGTCGACGGGCTGCTGCAGATGCTCGACAGCGCACGCCTGCGCGATCCGGCCAAGCCCTGGCACGAGAAGGACAATCCGGCCGACGTGAGCTGGCTGCCCGCCTTCGGCGATCGCTGGTTCAACCATCGCCTCGCGAACATGCAGGCCAACATCGAGCGCCTGGAGAACGGCGGCGGCGCGCAGCTGCTCGGCCAGTACATGCTCGCCGCCGTGCCGTCGGCGCTGTTCCTGCTGGTGCCGGTGTTCGCGCTGCTGCTGCGGGTGTTGTACCCGCGCTCGCGCTGGGGTTACCTCGAGCACCTCGTCGTCGCGCTCTACAGTCACTGCTACCTGCTGGTGACGCTCGGGCTCACGTTCGCGCTGGTGATGCTCACGGAGGTCTCCGGCGTCTTCGGCGTGCCCATCTTCCTTCTCTGGGTGTGGGCGCCGGTGTACCTGTTCCTGATGCAGCGCCGGGTGTACGGGCAGCACTGGCTCGCCACGGTCGCGAAGTTCGTCGTGATCGGTATCGCCTACCAGTTCCTGATCGGCCTCGGCGCGTTCTACAGCGCCTTCGCCGGCCTCAGCAGCGGGCTCTGAAGACGCCATGCACGTCTACGAAGTCGACATCGAGATCGACGCGGCGATCGAGGCGGACTACCTCGCCTGGCTGCGCCCGCACATCGCCGAGATCGTCGCGCTGCCGGGCTTCACCGGGGCGACCCTGCACGCGGTGCTCGAGCCTGCGCCGGCCTCCGCGTGCCGGCGCTACTGCGTGCAGTACCGCCTGGTCGACGCCGCCGCGCTCGAGGCCTACCTGCGAGACCACGCGCCGCGCCTGCGCGCCGACGGCATCGCGCGATTCGGCGAACGCATGCGCGCGACGCGCCGGGTGATGCAGGCGCTCGACGCCTGACTAGCGCTCCAGGCGCGCCTGCAGCCAGCCGTCGCGCGCGGCGTCCGCCGTGGAGACCAGCTCGCGGCGCAGGCGGTCGCGCTCGTGCGGCGGCGTGCGCCAGACCAGCACGGCGAGGTCGGCGCGCTGGATCGGCGTCATCGCGCGCAGCACGCGCAGCAGGCCCGCGTGCTCGGCCACGGGCACCTGCGCGAGCAGCGGCTGCAGGCGCGCATAGTCATGGCCCAGCGACGGCCCGAGCCACCATCCTGCCTGCGTCACCGGTTCCAGTTGCGCGAAGCGCTCGCGCAGGAGCTGCCGGGCGCCGGGGTCGAGACGTGCGTAACGCATCGCGGCCGCGTCCACCTGCGCGCGCTCGAATGCCGGCAGGCGCATGTACGCGGCCCAGGCCGCGCGGCGTCGCTGCTTTTCGGCCGGTGGCCGCGCATCCCAGGCGTCCATGCGTGTGGCGAAGTCGCGGCGTTGCGTCGTGCCCCACTGCCGCCACAGCTGCGCCTGCCGTGCGAGCTTGTCGCGCAGCTCCGGCTGCAGCAGCGGCAGTACGCGGCGGAAGTCACCCGGCACCGGCATGGCGAGCAGGCCGGTGGTGACGAGCAGCAGCGCGGCGGCGACGAGCCTACGGCGCACCGGACGACTCCGCGCCATCGGCCGCGACGGGGTGCGATGCATCCGGCTCGGCATGCCCCGTCGCCGGTATCGGCGCGCCAGCGGCGAGCCAGCTGTAGAACGCGGCATCCGCGGCGATGCGCTCGGCCGCGGGGTCGGCGAGCAGCGCGAAGTCGGGATGCGAGGCGATGGCGGCGTCGCGATCGAACCGCGAGGCCGGTCGCCCCGCCGGTCCGAGCGCCGCGACGCTGATTCCGGGATCGCGGCCGGTGCGCTCGAGCACGTACGTGCCGCCCAGCGCGATCGCGGTCATCGCCGCGGCGATCGCAGGCGCGCGCCAGCCCGCGCGGGGCGCGGCGGTGGGCGTCGGAAAGAAACGGGCCGCCGGGCCGGCGAGCGCGGCCTCGCGCATGCGCATCAGCCGCAGCGCGCGGTCGGTCGGCAGGTCGCGGATGCGCTGCTGCACCTGCGCCTGCAACGCCGCCCAGGCCGCGGGATCGATCCCGCCCTCGGCACAGGCGAGCGCCTTGAGCACCCCGCGGCGCAGCTGCGCCGGATCGACGCCGAGCACGGCCGCGGCGTCGCCCTCGTCCAGCCCCGCGGCCAGCCGCAGCAGCAGCGCGGCGCGCAGCGGCGGCGCGCAGGCCGGCATGAAGTCCGGCGGACGCGCATGGCGCGCTCGCCGCAGCGCCGGCTGCTGGAGCAGCGCCGACCAGAACAGGCGCGGCCAGTCGGCGAGCGTCGCGACGAGCGCCTCGCCACGGAAGGCCGCCATCGCGCGCGTGAGCGCGGCATCGCCGAGCGTGGGGTCGCCGGCCTGCAGCTCGGCCAGCACCGCCGCCCGCCGCTCGACGCCACGCAGGAAGGCGGCGAGCGCCGCAGGCGCAGCGAGGTCGGCAGAGGTGGATTCGTACGGCTCGGGCATCACCCGATGATAGCGACGCCGATCACAGCGGCCCGTGGCGGCGTAGGCCCGCGACGGCGCGCCGGCCCCTTGACATCAGGCCGGCGTGGAGCTCCTCCAGCATTGGTGCGGCCCGAGCGGCCGCAGCACTTGCCCACAGCGGTCATCCGCCTGTCATTCGCAGCCCCTGCGACCCCATTGCCGTAATTTGACAACGGTGTTCCACACCCAAGCTATTGATCCGTCAACGATTATCCGGCGTGGTGATTTTTTCGCCAACAGCGGCGGGGCTGCATCCGAGCGGGTTTCGGCGCCTGCGCACCGCGGCCATTCACAGACTTATCCACACATCATGTGGATAAGGCGGGAACCCCAGCCGTGGCAATCACTTACGTACGATTCATGATCGTCGACACAGCTATCGCGGCCAACTGCGCCGGCCGCGCGGCCTAGACTCCGCCGATGCCCGATCCTGCGCCGCCACTGCCCGCTTCGAGCGAGACCGTCTGGAAGGTCGCGATCGGCGGGCTGCCGCTGCCCCGGCTGTTCGACTACCGCCCGCCCCAAGGCCCGGCGATGGCGAGCGACGTCGGCTGCCGCGTGCGCGTGCCCTTCGGCCCGCGCGAGCGCGTCGGCCTCGTCGCGGCCGTGGGCCCGGCGGACGAGGGCACCGAGGCGAAGGCCGCCCTCGAGCGCATCGACACGACACCGCTCCTGCAGGGCGAACTCTGGGAGTCGCTCCGCTGGCTCGCCCACTACACGCACGAGCCCTTCGGCGAGGTGGTGGCCACGGCGCTGCCGACGCTGCTGCGCCACGGGGAGCCGCTGCCGGCGACCGATCGCCTCGGCTGGCGCCTGTCGGCCGCCGGGGCCGACGGGCTCGCGAAGCTGCGCCCCGGCCGGCCGCGCCGCCTCGCCGAGCAGCTCGCGGCGGCCCCGCGGGCGGAGGACGAGCTCGACAGCCTGTTCGACGACTGGCGCCCCGCGCTGCGTCGCCTCGCCGAGCGCGGACTGGTCGAGCAGGTCGTCTTCGACGCCCCGGCCACGCCGGCCCAGCCGGGTCCTACACCGAACGACGAGCAGCGCGCCGCGATCGATGCGATCACCGGCGCGGACGGGTTCGCCGCCGTCCTGCTCGACGGCGTCACCGGCAGCGGCAAGACCGAGGTCTACCTGCACGCGATCGCGGACTGCCTCGCGCGCGGCAGGCAGGCGCTGGTGCTGGTGCCGGAGATCGGCCTCACCCCGCAGACCCTCGCGCGCTTCCGCGCGCGACTGGGCGTGCCCGTCTACGCCCTGCACTCGGGCCTGTCCGACGGCGAGCGCGCGCGCACGTGGGCGGCCTGCATGCGCGGGCAGGCACGCGTCGTGGTCGGCACGCGCAGCGCCGTCTTCCTGCCGCTGCCGGACGCCGGGCTGATCGTCGTCGACGAGGAACACGACGGCAGCTACAAGCAGCTCGACGGCATCCGCTACCACGCGCGCGACTTCGCGCTCTACCGCGGCCATGCGCTCGGCGTGCCGGTGGTGCTCGGCAGCGCGACGCCTTCGATGGAATCGCTGCGCAATGCGCGCAGCGGGCGCTATGCCCACCTGCGCCTGCGCAAGCGCGCCGGCGTCGCGCGTCCGCCTACCGTGCGCGTCGTCGACGTGCGCAAGCGCCCGCTCGACGGCGGACTGTCGCCGGAGATGGTCGACACGATCGGCCACACGCTCGAAGGCGGCGGCCAGGTGCTCGTGTTCAAGAACCGTCGCGGCTATGCGCCGGTGCTGCTCTGCCACGACTGCGGCTGGACCGCCGAGTGTGCCCGCTGCGATGCGTCGATGACCGTGCATGCGAAGGGCCGACGCCTGCAGTGCCACCACTGCGGCGCCGCGCGGCGCGCGCCGGACGCGTGCCCCTCGTGCGGTGGCCTCGGCCTGCAGCCACAGGGCGCGGGTACCGAGAAGCTCGAGGAGATGCTCGCCGCACGCTTCCCGCAGGTGCCGGTGGTGCGCATCGACAAGGGCACCACGCGCAATCGCGATGCACTCGCGGGCCATCTGGAAACGCTCGGCGACGGCCCCGGCATCCTCGTCGGCACGCAGATGCTCGCCAAGGGCCACGACCTGCCGGGGCTCACGCTCGTCGCGGTGGTGGGCATCGACGAAGGCCTGTTCTCGGCCGATTTCCGCGCGCCCGAGAAACTCGCGCAGCTGCTCGTGCAGGTCTCGGGGCGCGCCGGACGCGCCGAGAAGCCGGGCGACGTGCTGCTACAGACGCATCATCCCGAGCATCCCCTGCTGCACACGCTGCTGCAGGGCGGCTATCCCCGCTTCGCCGACGAGGAGCTCGCGCTGCGCGAGCAGGTCGGCTTCCCGCCGTTCGCGCACATGGCGATGTTCCGCGCCGAGGCACGTGACATGGACGTCGCCAACGCCTTCCTGATCGCCGCACGCGCCGAGCTCGAGGCGACGTCGCCCGGGATGCTGCTCAAGTCCAGCGGCCCGCTGCCCGCCCCGATGCCGCGACGCGCCGGCTTCCAGCGCGCGCAGCTCGTATTGTCCTCGAATGCGCGGCCCGCACTGCACGCCGCGCTCGATGCGGCGCTGCCGGCGATCCGCGCACTGCCGGAAGCGCGACGGGTGCGGTGGTCGCTGGATGTGGATCCGGTCGATCTGTATTAGTCTTCAGGCCGCCTGCCCTGGCATGTCCAGGGAGCGCCTTACCAAGGAGGACGAATGAGTTACGGACGACTCATGTTTTGCATGGTGCTGCTTTCGGGATGCAGTGCACCGCGATTTCCCCCAACCGAACGCTCGCCTGACGCGGTGGCCAATGCTCCCGCGTCGACGGCCGCGATGCAGGCGGGGCAGACACACGACACGCATGCACGATCCGCGGTAGATCCCTTCACGGCCTTGGCCGAACTGCCAGCGGCGAATCTCGATCAGTCGACGCCCCAAGTCTCGCAGTTCCTGGATCGGTATTTTCCGGACGCCTGCAGTCCCGACGAACGACTGGCATTCGACGCTGTCTGTCAGTACTACGGTACCAACCAAGAGGCTGATCCTTCGCCATGGCCCGAACTCGTCATCGGGGTCGATGGAGGCCGGCTCGCCAGCGTGGTGCTGATCGACCACCCGTTGCCGCTGGCCGGCTGGATGTGCAGGGATCTCCCCTTACCTGCACCGCTGCGCACATGCTTTGCGGCACATACTTCCCATGAGGATCGGGTCCTCTGGACCCAGCAGTGGACGGCATATTTCAGCGCGGCTGACTGAGCTTCCTTCGACGACCATGCATCAAGCTCGATTTTTCCTCACCCTGGTCCTCGCGGCCTGCAGCTCGCCTAGCAATGGTCCCACTGCGGGCGGGACCGTTGGCAACTCGGCTGCAATCGCCACCACCCACGTCACGGACGCACGTGATCGCCACCCGGCGCAGGAGGACCGGTCGCCTGCAGATCGCATTCCTGGCACGCCAGCTGAATCCGCTGTGGTCGAGCGGATCGCCCGCGCCGGCGATGCGACCCAAGCGCCGAGTCAAACCCCGGAACTGTGGGCCAAGGATGTCTATGCGGTCGATGGGGTCCAACATTTCACGGGGTTCGCCTATTTCCCAGGAAATCCCGAGCCGACAGCAACTGCGGTTCTCGGGCAAGTGACGTACCTCCTCTCGGCATCGAAGAGTGGAACGAAGTGGAAAGAAGTCCTCGCGGAGCCCAACATCGGCAGCATCGGCGCGCGAGGGCGGGCATATGCGGTCGACCGTGGACGTCCCGTCGTTACTGCGGCGATCGGCGCGCAGCACAGGGTCGTTGCCGTCCCTGTCGACGGAGCGATCGAGCAGGGCGTGGTTCCAAAGCTTTACGAAATTCTGGTACGCACGGCCGATGCCCGTTGGCACCACGCGGGAACCCTTGAAGCCGGTGCAGACGACAGCGCCGGCTGCGACGACGGCCACGCTTATCCGTGCGCGCCAATCAAGGGATCGATTGCATTTGCCCCGAAGCAGGGGGGGCTGCCTGACATCGTCGTGACACTCAGCGGCCGCGGCGCTCCCGGCGCGCCGCGGGAGCACTATCGTTACGACCCGCATACCCGGCAATACACCCGCCAGAACTAATTTCCAACAAGCAAGGATGCTGACATGGCACAGGACTATTCCCGCCGCCAGGTACTGGACATCATCGAAGCCGAAGCGCGTGAGCGAGGCATCCCGCGCGACGACTTCCTGCGTTTCGCCTACATCGAGACCGGTGGCACTTTCGACGAACGCGCCTCGCGCGGCGCACGGGGCGCCAAGGGCTTGTTTCAGTTTGTTCCGGCCACTGCGGTGGCCTACGGCATTGCGGGTCGGGAGTTTGATCCGGTTCTCAACACCGATGCCGCGGCCCGCCTGTATCTCGACAACCGGCGCGGGCTAGCCAACGCGCATCGCAATGACGGCCGCGCCTACCTTTCGGGCAAGCCGGAACCCGACGGACTCGACATGTATCTCGCCCACCAGCAGGGCCTTGGCGGTTACAAGTCGCTTCAGGCCGCACTCGCGACAGGGCGCTTCAGCCGAGACGACACGCGCTCGAACATCCTCAACAATGTGCACCCGGATGACTTCGAGCGCGTTACAGGCGTGAGCTATCGCGATGCTCAACGTCTGTCGGATCGGGACCTCGCTCGAACATTCGTCGCCTATTGGGATACCAAGTTCGATCGAGTACGGATTCCCGAGAAGGGTATCGAGCCCGTCCGCGAATCGGTCAGCAAACCCGCACCAGCCGATTCGACGATGCAAGCTTCCGGGAAGCAAACGGTGTCGCTCGATCGCGCTCATGCACTGAGCATCGAGCACGATGACGTTCGCTACGAAATGTCGAAAAAGTCGGTGCGCGGTGGAACGATCGATTGTTCGGGCTGGGTCGTGATGCTGCAGAACGCCACCATGCAGGAGATCAACAGCAAGGCCGGGCGCGAGATCTTCTCCCGCGGTGAACTGTTCAGCCCGGCAATGGATGGCGCGGCGATGATCGTCGAGAAGGCGTCCCGGCAGTCAGGACACCTGCTGGAAGGCGCACAGGTCAACCTCTCCACACTTCGCGAAGGCATGGTGATCGGCGAGGACAATGGCAGGAAGAACTGGGACGCGGGCCGCTTCAAAGGCATCGACCACATCGTGATGGTCATGCGTGATCCGGCCAATGGTCGGCTCATGGCGAGTCAGTCGCGCAGTGGTGAAGGCGTTGAACTGGTCCCACTCGATCAGTACCTGCAGGCAAAGCAGGCGCGTGGGACGAGGCTCTATGCGGCTGATCCGCTGCACGAGGCACGCGCACTGATCGAGCGTCCGCATACGGAAGCAAAGTCCGAGCGCGACCGCACCACGCCACCAACCTCCACGACGCGTGTGGCCACGGCGGAACATGATGGCGTACTCGAGCGCGGTGAGAAGGGCCCCGCCGTCACCCGGCTGCAACAGCGCCTCGCCGATCTCGGCTACCGCGGCGCCGACGGTCGCCCGCTGGCGGCGGATGGCGACTTCGGCGCCAACACACTCGCGGCGGTCAAGGCGTTCCAGCTCGACCACGGCCTGGAAGGCAAGGGCATGGTCGGGCCGAAGACGAATGCGGCCCTCGACCAGGCCAGCAAGGCACTGATGACCGACCCGTCCCACCCGCATCACGCGCTGTACCGCGAGGTGCTGGAGAAGGTCCAGGCAGCCGAGAAGGCTGCGGGTATCGCGTCGGGTCCGCACAGCCGGCAGATCGCGGCGACGGTCGCGGTCGAATGTCTGCGAGAAGGCTTGCAGCGCATCGATCGCGTCGAGATCAACGACACGCGAACGCTCGTACGCGCGGTGCAGGCAGGCCCCGGCCGCGATGAAGCGGGCCTCGGTCGCACCGATGCGATCAGCGTGCCGCAGGCGGCGCACCAGTCCATCGCCGAAAGCAGCCAGCAGATCCACCAGGTCGCGGTGAACCGGCAGGCGCAGGAGCAGGACGCGCGCCAGCAGCAGCAACAGCAGGCGCGGCCGGTACCGGCCATGTGATGCCCGCGCCGGCGGGACGGGCTTCCGCCCCGCCGGCCTCGTGCACGGCGCGTCGAGCCGATCGCACCGTGCGTGCGCGACAATGACGCGATGACGAACCGACTCGACGCCCTCCGCCAGCACTCCACGATCGTCGCCGACACCGGCGACATCGAGGCCATCGCCCGCTTCCGCCCGCTCGACGCAACGACCAATCCGTCGCTGCTGCTCAAGGCGGCCTCGCTGCCGGCGTATGCGCCGCTCGTCGACGCCGCGGTCGCCGCTGCGCAAGGCGAGACTCGCGACACACGCGTCGCGGATGCGAGCGACCGCCTCGCCGTCGCCATTGGCGGCGAGATCCTCAAGCTCATTCCGGGCCGCGTGTCGACCGAAGTCGATGCACGGCTGAGCTTCGACACCGAAGCGACGGTCGCCAAGGCGCATCGCCTCGTCGAGCTCTACGACCAGGCCGGCATCGGGCGCGACCGCCTGCTGATCAAGATCGCGTCGACGTGGGAGGGCATCCGCGCGGCCGAGCGACTCGAGCGCGAGGGCATCCAGTGCAACCTCACGCTGCTGTTCTCGTTCGCGCAGGCAGTGGCCTGCGCCGAGGCCGGGGTGTTCCTGATCTCGCCGTTCGTGGGGCGCATCCTCGACTGGCACGTGGCGAGCGGCGCGGCGAAGCCGGCGACGCCGCAGGACGACCCGGGTGTGCAGTCGGTGACGCGCATCTGGCAGTGGTACAAGCGCCACGGCTACGCGACCGTCGTGATGGGCGCGAGCTTCCGCAATACCGGGCAGGTGCTCGCCCTCGCCGGTTGCGACCGCCTCACCATCTCGCCGGAGCTGCTCGCCGAGCTCGCGGCCGACAGCGGCAACGTGACGCCCGCGCTGGTCGACGATGCCGCACGCGCGGCGGCGCCCGTGCGGCTCGACGAGCCCGCCTTTCGCTGGCAGCACAACGAGGACGCCATGGCGACCGAGAAGCTCGCCGACGGCATCCGCAAGTTTGCGCAGGACCAGCTGCGCCTCGAAGCCCTGCTCGCCGCGCGCGCAGGCTGACACGGCCGCAGGACGCGGCGTGCGACAGGACGGGACCATGCACCACGGAAGGATTCGCGCGGCTGCGACCGCGCTCGCGATCGGGCTCGTCGGCTGTGGGCCGGCGCCGTCCGGCGCCCCGGAGCTCGCGTCGCGGGTCGCGAGCCAAGCCGGCGCGGCGCCCGGTGTCGACGCGGGCGCCGTTTCACCGGCCCCGCTGCGCACGGAGGCACCGACCGCGGACGTCGTCCGCGCGCTGGCGGCATTGCCCGCGGACCGGGCCGGCCTGCGCGATCCCTCGGTCGACCGGTTCCTGCGCGCCTATTTCAGCGGCACCTGCCATGGCGACGAGCGCCTCGGCTTCGACGAGGTCTGCGAGCACGCGGACCCGATGCCGGGCGCCGATCCCTCGCCGTGGCCGGACCTCATGATCGGCCTGCGCGATGGCGGCATCGCCAGCGCGGTCCTGCTGCGTGCGGGGTCCACGCCACCGGCCTGGTCGTGCATGGCCGTGCCGGGGCTGGACGCCGCAAAGGCCTGCTTCCCGCCGTCGACCTCCGCCGAGGACCGTGCGCGCTGGATGCAGCAGTGGACGGCGTTCTTCAGCAGCGTCGACTGAGGCGCGGCGAGGTACGCCGACGTGGACCCGACCGGCATGCGTCGATCACGTGCAACCGCCCGCCATTGACGCCGAGCCGGTGTGCGGGCCTGGGTTTCGGCGGACTGCAGGTCGGATTGGGCCCGGGTCCCGGCCCCACCGGGCCCCTGGATCTCCGCGCCCGAGCGATGCCGGCTATACACGCGACACGACCACGTCCATCTGCACTCGCACGCAGGAAGCTGCACGCGGCATGGAGCTGTCCGCCGATTGCGCGACTGCGGTTTACACGACTGCACGACGCCCGGTAGTCCCGCTGCGAATCCAAGTGCGACCCGCACCCTCCATACCCCTGCTTGCGATCGCGGGATCAGCGTCGCCTGGCGAGCGGCACGTCGAGCTCGACAATGCGCGCCTGCACGGCACCGCGCTCGTCGACGTCGAGCACGCCGCAACTGACGGGCAGCCGGAACCGGCGCCGCCCCGCGCTTCCGGGGTTCACGTGCAGAAGTCCGTCGCGCTCGATGATCGCCGGCCGGTGCGAGTGACCGGCCACCACGACGCGCGTCCCGCTCGGTGGCGGATAGCGCGCGAGATCATGCGCATCGTGCAGCACGTGAATGCGCACGCCGGCATCGAGCACGGCATGGTCCGGCAGAGTCGCGGCCCAGGCCTGCATGTCGTTGTTGCCGCGCACGACGGTGAGCGGGGCGATCGACGCCAGCGTGTCGAGGATCGCGGGGTCGCCGATGTCGCCGGCATGCACGATCGCGTCGCTGCCGCGCAGCGCCTCGACCGCCTCGGGCCGCAGGAGCCCGTGGGTGTCGGCGATCAGGCCGATGCGCATCGGGCCCTGCACCGTCGCGACGGATGCACCGCGTGCCTCAGTGCGCGTCGCGGTCGAACAGGCGGCGCCACCAGCCGCGCCTTGGCGCGGTTGCGGGCATCGCGCCGCTCGCCGTGCCCGGCGCCGGCTCGGCCTTGATGCGCGACAGCGAGGCGTCGAGCTCGGCGAGCAGCTCGTCGAGCACCTCGTCGCGCGGGCGCTCGGGATAGCGCGTCACCGCCTCCACGCCCATCTCGACGAAGCCGGCCTGCACGTCGGGCGGCAGGTCGAGCTGGTGCTCGCGATACCAGTGCTCGAGCCGCAGCGCGACGTCGCGCGCGAGGTCCGCGTCGGCAGACACGGGGGCCGGCTGGCTCGGGAACGGACTCGGGGAGGGCGTCGTCTGCATGGTCGATCCTGTCGCGGTGCCTGCATTCGATATATCCGCACGCTCGCGTTGCAGGCGTGATCCGCCGCCGTCGCACAGCGCCGGCATTCATGCCCCGCTCAAAAGCGAACGGCCCGGTTTCCCGGGCCGCCCTCCGTGACACTCAGTGCGTGGCTTACGCCGCGAACAGCGCGCGCATCTTCTTGAGCGCATTCGCCTCGATCTGGCGGATGCGTTCGGCCGACACGCCGTACTCGTCGGCCAGCTCCTGCAGCGTGACCTTCGAGTCGCCGTCGAGCCAGCGGCGCTTGATGATGTCGCGCGAGCGCGCATCGAGCTCGGCGAGGCCCTCGCGCAGGACGTCGAGCTGGTTGCCCTCCTCGTCCTCGCGCTCGTAGAGCTGCGACGGATCCTCGCCCTGCGTCGCGAGATAGGCGACCGGGCTCGGCGGGCCGTCCTCGTCGCCATCGTCGGGCGCGTCGAAGCCGATGTCGCGGCCGGACAGGCGCGACTCCATCTCCAGCACCTCGCGCTCGGAGACGTTGAGGTCCGCGGCGACCGCACGGACTTCCTCGGCGTTCATCCAGCCCAGGCGCGTCTTGCTCTTGCGCAGGTTGAAGAAGAGCTTGCGCTGGGCCTTGGTCGTGGCGACCTTCACGATGCGCCAGTTCTTGAGGATGAACTCGTGCATCTCGGCGCGGATCCAGTGCACCGCGAACGACACGAGGCGTACGCCCTGGTCGGGATCGAAGCGCTTGACCGCCTTCATCAGGCCGATGTTGCCTTCCTGGATGAGGTCGCCGATGCCGAGGCCGTAGCCGTTGTAGCCCCGGGCGACGTGCACCACGAAGCGCAGGTGCGAATGCACCAGCTCGCGGGCGGCGTCGAGGTCCTCGTGGTCGCGGTAGCGGCGCGCGAGCGCCTGCTCGTCGTCGACGCTCAGCACCGGGATGCGGTTGACCGCATTGATGTAGGCGTCGAGCGAGCCGAGCGGGCTCAGCGCCGCCGGGACGGCGACGGGAAGGTTGTTGGCGACGAGGGCAGTGCTGGCTGTCGAGGTCATGGGGTCTAGGTTAGCAGTCGGGTCCTTTGACTGCTAAAGGGCCCGGAAGTTCCGGAGTGTTGCGGGGCTGGAACGCTGGTCGGGCAGGATTCCCGGGTGGATGTGCAGCTGGGATAAAGCCGGCCGGTGGAAGCTGGCCTCTCCCGAACTGGGGGCCGCCACGGCCGTTTCCAGCCCAACGAATGGGCTAGTGAATCCCGGCCGGCCGCTACACTCCGGCCGGCATGACCAAGAAATCCAAGCCGACCTCGTTCGACATCGCCTACCGCGCCGGGGTGTCGCAGGCGACCGTCTCCCGCGTGCTGCGCGGCAGCCCGCTGGTGAACGAGGAGACCCGCAAGCGGGTCGAGGCGGTGGCCCGCGAGCTCAACTACAAGGTCGACCGGCGCGCCTCGAGCCTGCGCACCCAGCGCTCCGGCACCCTCGCCCTGCTGCTGTTCGAGGACCCGACCCCGGACGAGTCGCACATCAACCCGTTCTTCCTGTCGATGCTCGGCTCGATCACCCGCGCCTGCGCCCGGCACGGGCAGGACCTGCTGGTCTCCTTCCAGCAGCTGTCCGACGACTGGCATTCGGACTACGAGGACTCGATGAAGGCCGACGGGCTGATCCTGCTCGGCTACGGCGACTACGAGGACTACCGCCACAAGCTCGATGCGCTCGTCGAGCGCGGCACGCATTTCGTGCGCTGGGGCGCGGTGGCGGCCGACCAGCCGGGCGTCTCGATCGGCTGCGACAACGTCCACGGCGGCCGGCTGGCCGGCGAGCACCTGCTGGCCTGCGGCCGCCGGCGGATCGCCTTCCTCGGCCATGCCTCGAGCCATTACCCCGAGTTCCTCGACCGCTACCGCGGCTGCGAGGCGGCGCTCGCCGACGCCGGCCTCGCCCTCGATCCCACGCTGCAAGTGGATGCCGAGACCAGCGAGGAGGCCGGCCATGCCGCGGCGCAGGCCCTGCTGGCGCGCGGGGTCGACTTCGACGGCCTGTTCGCGGCGAGCGACCTGATCGCGGTCGGCGCAATGCGCGCGCTGCGCGAGGCCGGCCGGCGGATCCCCGAGGACGTCTCGGTGGTCGGCTTCGACGACATTCCCATGGCGCGCTTCGCCACGCCGCCGCTGACCACCGTAGTGCAGGACACCACACGCGCCGGCCAACTGCTGGTCGCCACGCTCATGCAGCTGGTGCGCAGCGAGCCGGCGGCGAGCGCGATGCTGCCGGCGACGCTGGTGGTGCGGGCGTCGAGCCGGCCTGCCGGGATGTCCTGATATCGACGTCGGCCACCGACACGGCGGCCGTATCGCGGGATGACAGTGCGCCGGCATGCAACCCCCGATCGCGCGCCCGCTGCCGTGCCCACGGACACACCCATCGCGCCTGACGTCCGGCCGGGTTCCCGCGACCCAGCGCGTCGAATGTGCGACGCCGCGCGCGTCGGCCTGGGGGATTTCCCCGATGCCGCGGCGCCGCGCGCTGCCTAACGTGGGCGCATGGATGCCCAGTCGCCCGGCCCCGCCCTCCGACGCCGCCGTGCGCGTAGCACACAGGCCGCGCGCTTCGTGCCGGGCGTGCGTCCGCAGCCGGTCGACCCCGCGGCCCGGATGGAATTCGTGCTCGCCGAGGACGTCGCCGGCCGGCTGGTGCTGCTGGACCCCTGGCATCCGGCCTGCGAGACGCTCGACGCCGCCGACGACGTGCTCCTGCTCGGCGTCGCGCCGCTGGCGACGCGGCACCTGCGGCCCGCGACGCTCGTGGCCCTGCAGCTGCGCGGGCGCGTCGCCATCGAGGGCGCCGAGGCCTGCAATGCCCTGCTCGCCTTCATCGCGGACGCGCCGCCGTGATGGCACGCGACCCGACCCGCTACTTCGCGCTCGTGCGGCGGGTCGGCGAGGGCCGGTATACCGCGCAGCTGCCGGATTTCCCCGACCTGCAGGCCGAAGCCCCGCGGCTGGACCTGCTCGTCGCCGATTTGCGCCGGCACATCGCGGCGGCGCTCGCCACGCGGGCCGGCGATCCGCCGGGCCTGCCACCGCTGACGGGACTGCCCGCACGCCTCGCCGCCGAAGACGGCTTCTGGTTGCAGATCGACGTCGACCCGTCCGCCTGATTCAGCGCCGTGTGCGGCGCGCGGCCTCGGCCAGGGTGGCGAGCAGCGCGCGATCGGTGATGCGGCCCTCGCGCACGTAGACCTGGACCCCATGCGCGGGCACCTCGGCCACGAGCAGCGCCTGCGCGACGTCGACCTGCGTTCCATCGAGCGCCGAGCGCCAGGTGCCGGGCTGCAGATGCTTCCCGATGCGGAACGTGGCCGGCGTGGCCCCCTTGTTGAGAAGCACGAGGGCGGTCTGTGCGGTGCCGTCGACCTGCAGCACGCGGTAGAACGCCGCGCGGTCGCCGTCGAACTCGAGGTTCACCTGCAGCCCGCGCTGCAGCGCGGGGGTCGCCTGGCGCACCTTCGCGATCCGTCGCAATGCCGCATGGATGCGATGCGACTTCGCCGCGTCGACGCGCTTCTGCCCGAAGTAGTTCCGGTTGCCGGCGTGCTCGGCGGTGCCGCGCTCGAAGCCGATCTCCGAGCCGTAGTAGATGACCGGGATGCCGCGCGCGGTGAACAGGAAGTTGTGCGCGTCGATGAAATCCTCGTCGGAGCCGTCGAGGCGCGCCATGTCGTGGTTGTCGTAGAACGTCATCAGCTCGTACGGGTTCGCGTACGGGCCGTCGGTCAGGTACAGGCGCTCGCCGATGCGCTCGAAGCCGCCGCCCTTCGTGCCGAAGACCTCCTGCAGGCGTTCCTTCAGCGGGAAGTCGAGCACGCTGATGCCGCCGTTGTGCGGCAGCGTGTGCTGCGCGATGGTCGCTGCGTCGTGGTCGAACGCCTCGGCGAACATGAAGAAGCCCGGGCGCTTCTCGCGGATGCGCTCGGCGAACTTCTGCCAGAAGGCGTGCGGCATCCACGGGATCGTATCGATCCGGAAGGCGTCGGCGCCCTGGTCGATCCACTGCGAATAGGCGCCGACGAAGTAGTCGAGCACCGCGGGATTCGTCTCGTTGATGTCGGAGAGCTGTGCGAGGCCCGGCTTCGTGTTGTACCAGGCGTGCAGGGGGTTCGACGTCGGATCGAGCTTGGAGGGGTGCAGGTTCTGGTGGTCGGCGATCAGCTTTCCGTCGCGGTCGTAGATCTCGCCGAACTTGGGCTGGTCGGTCGGCATCGTGTAGGCCGGCGAGCCGTGGTTGGCGACGATGTCGAGCACGGTCTTGAGGCCGTGGCGCTTGAGGCCGCTCGTGAGCCCGCGGAAGTCGAGGCCGGCGCTCGGCAGGTGCTCGTCGAGCTGCCAGAAGTTCACGCCCCAGTAGCCGTGGTAGCCGGTCTTGCCCTGGTCGGTGTGCATGCCGCCCCACTTCACCGGGTGGCCGCCGGTGAAGGCCTCGTCGGGGTTGTCGACGATGGGCGTGATCCACACCGCGCCGAAACCCATGTCGGCGATGTAGGCGGCGTTGTCGAGCACGCCTTTGAAATCACCGCCGAGGTAGCCGATGTTGTCCGTGCGGCCCTTCGGCGCGCCCGGCGTGGGGCGATTGAAGGTGCGGTGCCTGCCGCCCTGCGTGCGCTGGTCGTTCGACGGGTCGCCGTTGACGAAGCGATCGGTCAGCACGAAGTAGACGGCGTCGGACGCCATCGGCTCGGTGGTGCCGACGAGGGCACGCAGGGCCACGTTCGCGCGCGTCTGCGCCGCGGCGGGCAACGCAACGGCGAGCGCGACGGCGAGCGCTGCAAGGCGGACGGCGCGGCTCATGCGGCGGCTCCGATCGCCGCGGTGCGTGCACGCGGATCGCGCACCCGCAGCACGCACAGGCCCGCCACCACCATGGAGATGCCGCCGATGGCGAGCGCGTAGATCGGCTGGCCGTCGAACAGCGTCTTGAGCAGGAAGCCCAGCAGGCTCGCGGCGACCAGCTGCGGGATCACGATGAAGAAATTGAAGATGCCCATGTACACACCCATCTTCTGCGCCGGCACGCTGTCCGACAGCAGGGCGTAGGGGAGCGAGAGGATCGAAGCCCAGGCGAAGCCCACGCCGAGCATCGAGAGCAGCAGCCACTGCGGATCGCGCAGGAAGACGATCGACAGCAGGCCCAGCCCGCCGAGCACCGCATTGATCAGGTGGCTGGTGCGCAGGCCGAACCGGGCCACCATCTTCGGGATCACGATCGCCGCGAGCGCGGCGAAGCCGTTGTAGGCCGCGAACAGCACGCCGACCCAGTTCGCGCCCTCGTTGTAGGCGGCGGACGTGGTGTCGGTGCTGCCGAAATGCACGCCGGCCACGGCGGGCGTGGTGTAGATCCACATGGCGAACAGGGCGAACCACGAGAAGAACTGCACCACCGCGAGCTGGCGCATCGTCGAGGGCATGTCGTAGAGGTCGTCCATGATGTGCGTGAACGCGCCCCCGCCCGTCGACATCGCGGTCCGCACGAGCAGTGCGAGGCCGTAGGCGGCGATCAGCCCGCCGAGGATGTAGAGCTGCTTGTCGAGCCCGTTGGCGGCGACGATGGCGAGCAGCACGGCGCCTGCGGCGAGCCAGACGAGCGCGGCGATGCGCATGCGGCCGGGCGCGCGCGGCCGCGACGGCAGCGGCGGTGCCTCGTCCCAGGCGTGGAGCGTCTCGGGCGGGTACTCGCGCGTGCGCAGCACCGTCCAGCCGATCGCGAGCAGGAGCACGATGCCGCCGAAGTAGAAGGCATAGCGCACGGTGTCGGGCACCTCACCGGGGCCGGCAGTATTGCCCACGCCCATCTTGGCGAGCAGGAACGGCAGCAGGCTCGCGATCACCGAGCCGACGCCGATGAAGAAGCTCTGCATCGCATAGCCGGTGGGGCGCTGCTTCACCGGGAGCTGGTCGCCCACGAATGCCCGGAACGGCTCCATCGAGATGTTGATCGACGCGTCGAGGATCCACAGCAGGCCCGCGGCGATCCACAGCGCGGACGAGTTCGGCATCGCGAACAGCGCGAGCGTGGCGAGGATCGCGCCGGCAAGGAAGTAGGGGCGACGCCGCCCGAGGCGCGTCCACGTGCGGTCGGAGAAATAGCCCACGATCGGCTGCACGATCAGCCCCGTGAGCGGCGCGGCGATCCACAGGACCGGCAGGGCCTCCATGTCCGCGCCGAGGGTCTGGAAGATGCGCGAAACGTTCGCGTTCTGCAGCGCGAAGCCGAACTGGATGCCGAGGAAGCCGAAGCACATGTTCCAGATCTGCCAGAACGTGAGCTGCGGCTTGTGCATTGCGTGGTTCATCGGGGCTCCGTGCAGGCGGCCGCCTGCGGCGGCGTGGCGAGTGTGGGGCCGGGGCCGCGAGAACGCGGTGTGCGATGCAACATGGAACCGGGCCGCGCCGCGGCGGAATGCCGCGGTGGCGCGATGGTAGACAGCGGCCCCGCCGCACAAATTCCGTTGCAAACGTATTCAACGCCGGAGCGCCGTGGCGCGCAGTCATGCTCCGCCGCCCGCGTGGAATCCTCCGGCGGGGGTTGGCGACGGGACGTTCGATGGCGACGAAGCAGTGGTGGCGAGGCGCGGTGATCTACCAGATCTACCCGCGGAGCTTCCTCGATACCAACGGCGACGGCATCGGCGACCTGCCGGGGATCGTCGACAGGCTGGACTACGTCGCGAGCCTGGGCGTGGATGCGATCTGGATCAGCCCGTTCTTCAAGTCGCCGATGGCCGACTTCGGCTACGACATCGCCGACTACCGCGCGGTCGACCCGATGTTCGGCACGCTGGAGGACTTCGATCGCCTGTTGGCCCGCGCCCATTCGCTCGGCCTGAAAGTGATGATCGACCAGGTGCTCAGCCACACCTCCGACCGGCATGACTGGTTCAGGGAGAGCCGGCAGAGCCGCGACAATGCGAAGGCCGACTGGTACGTCTGGGCCGATGCGAAGCCGGACGGCACGCCGCCCAACAACTGGATGTCGCTGTTCGGCGGCGTGGCCTGGCAGTGGGAGCCGCGGCGCTGCCAGTACTTCCTGCACAACTTCCTCGCCAGCCAGCCGGACCTCAACTTCCACAATCCGGCCGTGCAACAGGCGCAACTGGACAACGTGAAGTTCTGGCTCGACCGCGGCGTGGACGGTTTCCGGCTCGATGCGATCAACTTCTGCTTCCACGACGCGCAGCTGCGCGACAACCCGCCGAAACCTGAGCACCTGCGCGTGGGCCGTGGCTTCGCGCCCGACAACCCGTACGCCTTCCAGTACCACCACCACAACAACACGCAGCCGGAGATGCTCGGCTACCTCGAGCGCATCCGCGAACTGATGGACCGCTATCCGGACGTGGCCGCGCTCGGCGAGATCTCCTCGGAGGACTCGCTCGCCACGATGGCGGAGTACGTGCGCCCCGGTCGTCTGCACATGGGCTATTCCTTCGAGCTGCTCACCGACGACTTCACCGCGGCCTACATCCGCGGCACGGTCGAGCGGCTGGACGCGTCGATGACGGAAGGCTGGCCCTGCTGGGCGATCAGCAACCACGACGTGCAGCGCGCGGTCACGCGCTGGGGCGGCGTCGACGCGGGCGATGCGCTCGCGCGCCAGCTCGTCGCGCTCGTCTGCTCGCTGCGCGGCTCGGTCTGCCTCTACCAGGGCGAGGAGCTCGGCCTGCCGGAGGCCGACGTGCCGTACGAGCTGCTGCAGGATCCCTACGGCATCGCCTTCTGGCCCAACTTCAAGGGACGCGACGGCTGCCGCACGCCGATGCCGTGGAACGGCGGCGACCAAGCCGGGTTCACCGACGGCCGCCCGTGGCTGCCCGTCGCCGAGGCCCACCACCCGCGCAGCGTGGCGCGGCAGGAGGCCGACCCGCAGTCGGTGCTGCATGCGGTGCGCGCCTTCCTCGCCTGGCGGCGCACGCAGCGCGCGCTCGTGGACGGCGCCATCGGCTTCCTCGACACGCCCGAGCCCGTGCTCGCCTTCGTGCGCGAACACGACGGCGAGCGCCTGCTCGTTGCCTTCAACCTGTCGGCCGCGCCGGTGGACTGCGCGATCGACGTCGCCTGCCGCGAAGCGATCGATGCGCCGGGCGTCGATGCCGGCGCCTTCAACTGCGGCCGACTGCTGTTGCCCGCGCATGGCGCGTTCTACGCGATCCTCGACTAGCGTGGCGACGCCGCACCGGCGTCGCGTGGCACCGGTGCGATGCACGCGGGACGCATCGCTCGTCGACCTGCCGGCGCGGAATTCGGCGGCCCGGTCGACATCGGCGTGCAGGCCGCGCCGGCACGCGGCGGACCGTCACGCAGGGAGCCATCAGCCGCGGGTCGCGACGACGTGATGCCGCCCCATCGTGCCCACCGCCGCCACGCCCTCCTCGCCGGACGACATGACGGATCCGCCGGTACGGCCATGCGCACGTTGCGATGCCGCGGGCTCGCCGGGCTTTTCGGCCTCCTGCTCGCGGTGCCCGGCCTGGCCTCCGCGACCGCGCCGTCGCAAGCCGATTGCGACATGCCGATGCATGCGCGGACGCTTCATGCCAGCCCGCGTTCGCAGGCCGATGCCCGCGCGTACTGGCTCGATGCGCGGACCCTGCAGTGGCCCGGCAAGCCGGCGGGTGCGCGGTACCGTCTCGCCTACGCATCACGCGCATCGCTCTCCGCGGTCGACGGCCGTGCGGTGTCCGGCGCCGACGGCACGATCGCACTGAAGGCGTCGACGACGCCGCGGCCCGACGATGTGGCGTCGCGCTTCCGTTTCGTCGGCGAAGGCGTGCGTTTCAACCTCGATGCGAACGACGCCGCCCGCGTGCGACGCCGCATCGCCGACCAGTGGCTGATCGTGCAGGAGGACGCGAACGGCCGCGTGGTCGACGCCACCGGACTGCAGTGGCCGCGTTTCCTGGACGAGGCATTCGACGGCGAGCATGCCGACCTCGGCCTGCACGTGGACGACGAGTCCACCGGGTTCGGCCTCTGGGCACCGACCGCGCAGGCCGTGGCCGTCTGCCTGTACGACGGCGCCACGACGGCATCGACACGCATCGCGGCCCTCCGCCGCGACGATGCCACCGGCGCCTGGAGCGCACAGTGGCCGGGCGACCTGCGCGGCGGCTACTACACGTTCCTCGTGGACGTCGTCGTGCCCGGCGTCGGTCTCGTGCGCAACCGCGTGACCGATCCCTACTCGATCAGCCTCACCACCGACTCGAGGCGCAGCTACATCGCCGACCTCGACGATCCGGCGCTCGCGCCGGACGGCTGGCGCGAGCACCCGCGCCCGCGGCCGCCCAAGTCGAACGTCGACATGACGGTGTACGAGCTGCACGTGCGCGACTTCTCGCTCGGCGACGCGACGGTTCCATCGGCGCATCGCGGCAAGTACCTCGGCTTCACGCACGCGGGTTCGGCCGGCATGCGCCACCTGCGCGGCCTTCGCGAGGCGGGCTTGACCGACGTGCACCTGCTTCCGGTCTTCGATATCGCCACGGTGCCGGAAGCGGGCTGCGTGTCGCCGACGATTCCGGACGCCGGCCCCGACAGCCCGGTGCAGCAGGCGGCGGTGCAGGCCGTGGCCGCGCGCGACTGCTTCAACTGGGGCTACGACCCGTTCCACTTCAGCGCGCCCGAAGGCAGCTACGCAACCGATACCACCGACGGCGCGACGCGCATCCGAGAGTTCCGGCGCATGGTGCAGGCGCTGCATGCGCTGGGCCTGCGCGTGGGGATGGACGTCGTCTACAACCACACGACCAGCTCCGGGCAGGCGGCGACCTCGGTGCTCGACCGCGTCGTGCCCGGCTACTACCACCGCCTGGATGCGAAGGGCGCCGTGGAGCGCTCGACCTGCTGCGAGAACACCGCGACCGAGCACCGCATGATGGCGCGGCTGATGGCCGATTCCGTGGTGCTGTGGTCGAAGCACTACGGCATCGACTCCTATCGCTTCGACCTGATGGGCCACCAGCCGCGCCGGGCGATGGAGTTGCTGCAGGCGCGGCTCGCCGTGGGCGTGGGGCGGCATATCCCGCTGATCGGCGAGGGCTGGAACTTCGGCGAGGTCGCTGATGGCAAGCGGTTCGTGCAGGCGGCGCAGGGCCGGCTCGACGGGACGTCGATCGCCAGCTTCAGCGACCGCGCCCGCGATGGCGCGCGCGGCGGCGGCTGCTGTGACTCCGGCATCGACCTGCTCAAGCAGCAGGGCTGGCTCAACGGGCTGGTCTACGCGCCGAACGCCCATGCCGACGCGGCACGCCCGCGCACCGACCTGCTGCATGCCGCGGACCTCGTGCGCGCGGGCCTCGCGGGCACGCTGCGCGACTACCGCACCACGTTCGCCGATGGCCGGACGGGCGCGCTCACCGAACTCGACTACAAGGGCCAGCCCGCCGGCTTCGCGAGCCAGCCCGACGAGGTCGTCAACTACACCGAGAACCACGACAACCTCACCCTGTTCGACCTCAATGCGCTGCGGCTTCCCGCCGGGACGCCGCCCGCCGAACGCGCCCGCGTGCAGGTGCTCGGCGCGGCGCTCGTGATGCTCAGCCAGGGCGTGGCCTACCTGCATGCGGGACAGGAGGTATTGCGCAGCAAGTCGCTCGATCGCAACAGCTTCGATTCGGGCGACTGGTTCAATCGGCTCGACTGGACGTACACCGACAACGGTTTCGGCGCCGGCCTTCCGCGCGAGTCCGACAACGGCCGCGACTGGCCCCTGCTGGCGCCGGTGCTGCGCGACGCCCTCATCAAGCCCGCGCGTCGCGACATCGAGTGGACGCGCGACGCGGTGCATGACTGGCTGCGCATCCGTGCAAGCACGCCGCTGCTGCGCCTGCGCACGGCCGAGGAGGTGCAGCGTCGACTGACCTTCCTCAACACCGGGCCCGCGCAGGAACCGACCGTCGTTGTGGGCCACCTGGACGGCAGCGGTCGCGACGACGGGCCGCGCGAACTGCTCTATGCGATCAATGTCGGCCCCGGTGCGCGCAGCGTCGCGCTGCCCGCGCAGGCCGGCAAGCGCTGGACGCTGCATCCCGTGCTCCAAGCCGGCAGCGACGCGCGCGCGCGCGATGCGCGTATCGGCCGCGACGGCCGCCTCACCCTCCCCGGCCGCACGGCCGTCGTCTTCGTGATCGAGTGAACCGATGAATGCCACGCGCCCGCACCGCGCCCTCGCCTTCGCCCTCGCCGTCTCTGCCTTCGCGAGTACGCCCGCGGTCGCCGCCACGGTCGCGCAGATCGCATCACCCGATGGCCGGCTGCGGGTGGAGGTCGACCTCGACGACGGTCGTATGGGCTACCGCGTGTTCCGTGACGGCAAGCCGCTCATCAACACGTCGCGACTGGGCTTCCTGTTCCAGGACGTCGCGCAGATCCAGCGCGACCTCGCGTTTACTTCGCAGTCCACGCGCAGCTCCGACACGACGTGGGAGCAGCCCTGGGGCGAGCGCCGGCTCACCCGCGACCACTACAACGAGCTGCGCGCGCGCTTCACCGAGACGATCAACGCCAAGCGCGCGATCGACGTGGTCTTCCGCGTCTTCGACGATGGCGTGGGCTTCCGCTACGAGTTCCCCGACCAGCCGCAGCTCAAGGACGTGCGCATCACCGAAGAGCTCACGGAGTTCGACGTCGCCCGTCCGGCGACGGCCTGGTGGATCCCGGGCGGCGAGTGGAACCGGTACGAGCAGGTCTACAACACGACGCCGCTCGCCGAAGTGGGCCGCGCGCATACGCCGATGACGATCCGCACCGACGACGGCGTCTACGTCGCCTTCCACGAGGCCGCGCTGGTCGACTACTCGGGGATGTGGCTGCAGCGCGTGGAGGGCCGCCGATTGAAGGCGCAGCTTTCCCCGGGGAGCGAAGGCTGGAAGGTGCGCCGCACCGCGCCGTTCCACACGCCATGGCGCACGCTCACGATCAGCGACCGCGCAGGCGGCCTGGTCGAATCCAGCCTGATCCTCAATCTCAATGAGCCCAACAGACTCGGCGACGTGAGCTGGGTGGTGCCGCACAAGTACGTCGGCATCTGGTGGTCGCTGCACCTGGAGACACGGAGCTGGGCGACCGGTGCGAAGCACGGTGCCACCACCGCCGAGACGAAACGCTACATCGACTTCGCGGCGAAGCACGGCTTCCGCGGCGTGCTGGTGGAAGGCTGGAACCCGGGCTGGGACGGACAGTGGTTCGCGAACGGCTGGGGCTTCGACTTCCTCAAGGCCACGCCCGACTTCGACCTCGAGGTCCTGTCGACCTATGCGACGTCGAAGGGCGTGCACCTGGTCGGCCACCACGAAACCGGCTGCGCGGTAAGCCACTACGAGCGCCAGATGGATCGTGCCTTCGCGATGTACGCACGGCTGGGCGTCGACGCGGTCAAGACCGGCTACGTCTGCGACGCCGGGCAGATCGAGCGGCAGGACGTCGAGCGCGGCGCGGTGCTGCGCGAATGGCACGACGGGCAGTGGCAGGCGAACCACCACCTGCGCGTGGTCCGCGAGGCCGCGAAGCATCGCATCGCGATCAACGCCCACGAGCCGATCAAGGACACCGGCCTGCGCCGCACGTATCCGAATTGGGTCTCGCGCGAGGGGGCGCGGGGCATGGAGTACAACGCCTGGGGCAACCCGGGCAACGCGCCGGATCACGAGGCGATGCTCGTGTTCACGCGCATGCTCGCGGGCCCGATGGACTTCACGCCCGGCGTGGTCAGCCTGAAGGGCCGCAACGGGCTGGTCTTCCATTCCACGCTCGCCAAGCAGCTCGCGCAGTACGTCGTGCTCTACAGCCCGATCCAGATGGCCGCCGACCTGCCGGAGCATTACGAGCAGCGCATGGACGCCTTCCAGTTCATCAAGGACGTCCCGACCGACTGGGAGGACACGCGCGTGATCGATGGCGAGCCGGCCGACTTCGTCGCCATCGCCCGCAAGCAGCGCCGCGGCCACGACTGGTTCGTCGGCGCGGTGACCGACGAGAACGCGCGCACGCTCAGCCTGCCGCTGGATTTCCTCGACGCCGGCCGCCGCTACGAGGCGCAGATCTACCGCGATGGCGAGGGGGCGGACTGGAAGACGAATCCGCACGCCTTCGTCGTCGAGAAAAAGACGGTGCGCCGCGGCGACACGCTGTCGCTCTGGCTGGCGCCGGGCGGTGGGCAGGCCATCCGGTTCCGGGCGCTGTGAGCAGGCCCCGCCACACGGTGGCCGGGCGCGACGGCACAACGGCGGCGCAGGGTCCGCGTCGAGGCTCCCGTCCATGAGTGCGTTTGCGTATTCCTCCATCGCCGGCGCGTCGCGCTTGGGCGCCGTGCTTCTCGCCGCCACGCTCATGGTCGGTGGCGGCGCCGCTGCCGGTGCCCGCGAGATCGCGCCTTCCGCAGTCGGCGTATCGGCTGTGTCATCGGAGGCCCCCACGGCAACCGACCCGCGCACGGTCATCGACGTGCTGCACATCGACGCCCCGGGCGTCGCGGACACGCCCCTGCGCGTACGGGTGCTGCGGCCGCCGGGCTATTCGGCCGACGCGGCGCCCGGCTACGCCGTGCTCTACGTCAACGACGGGCAGGACGCGGAGGCGGTCAACCTCGCCGACACGCTCGAAGGCCTGGCCGCCACGCGCACGATCCGCGCCCCGCTGGTGGTGGCGATCGACATGCCGCCCGATCGGCTCGGGGCCTACGGGTATTCCGATCGCGCCGCCGGGCGCAGCATCGTCGCGCCGACGCGCCACGGCGACGTCGGCACGAGGGCACATGCGTACTCCGAATGGCTCGCGAAGACGCTCGTCCCGCTGATCGATGCGCGCTACCGCACGCGCACGACGCCCGATGCCCGGGCGATCCTCGGCTGGTCGCTCGGCGCCGCGCATGCGTTCAACATGGGTTGGCAGTATCCGGAGGTGTTCGGCCGGGTCGGCGCGTTCTCCCCGTCGTTCTGGCTGTCCACCGACGGCACCGACGCACCCGCGACGCAGCGCACGCGCATCGCGCAGTCGCTGGTGCACGGCATGCCGCCGCGCAACGGTGCACGCTTCTTCCTCGCGGTCGGCACTGCCGAGGAGACCGACGATCGCGACGTCGACGGCATCAACGATGCCCTCGACGACACGCGCGACCTCGCACTCGGCTGGAATGCCGATGCCGGCGGCCTGAAGGGGCTGCGGCAGGCGGGTTACCGGGTCGACGCCGACTGGACCACTCGTCCGGGCCGCGGCGACGTCGCGCTGCACGTGCTCGAAGGCGGCACGCATCGGCAGGACAGCTGGGCACGCATGCTGCCGGACTTCCTGCGCTGGGCCTATGCGGTGCGCGCGCCGCGCATCGAGGCGACGGGCACGGTCGAGGGCTGGCAGGACCTGCCGTCGAAGCACGTCGCCGCACGGACGGTCGACGTCTGGCTGCCGCCGTCCTATGGCAGCGATCCCTCGCGCCGCTATCCCGTGCTCTACATGCACGACGGCCAGAACCTCTTCGATCCGGCGCTCGCCTACACCGGCGTCGATTGGGACGTGGACGGCGCGATGACGCGCCTGGTCGCCGAGGGCGCGGTGCGCGAGGCGATTGTCGTCGGCATCTGGAACACGCCCCTGCGATTTTCCGAGTACATGCCGCGCCGCCCGATCGAGGCCGCGCCGCCGCACCGCCGTGCCTTCATGGGCGAGGCCCGGATCGAAGGCGTGCGCTCGGATGCCTACCTGCGCTTCGTCGTCGAGGAGCTCAAGCCTTTCATCGACTCGACGTACCGCACGCGCCCGGGCCGCGGCGACACGTACGTGATGGGCTCGAGCATGGGCGGCCTGATCTCGCTCTACGCGCTCGCCGAATACCCGCGGGTGTTCGGCGGCGCGGCGGCCGTCTCGACCCACTGGCCGGCCGGCGAGGGCATCGTGATCGACTGGCTGGCCACGCAGCTGCCGCGCGCGGGTGTGCACCGTCTCTACTTCGACTTCGGCACCGCCACGCTCGATGCGCAGTACGCGCCCTACCAGGCGCGGATGGACGCGCGCTTGCCCGGCCTGGGCTATCGCGCCGGCCACGACTGGCTCACGCGCCGCTTCGAGGGCGCCGCGCACAACGAGGCCGCGTGGAAGGCGCGGCTGGACGTGCCGCTGCGCTTCCTGCTCGGCATGCCCCAGGCCGGGGCCGCGCCGTAGTGGATCGATGACTGCAAGCGCCTGCCTGGGCTCGACCGCGTCGTCGTGGGCCACGCAGCGCGAGGTCGAGATGGTGGGCGCTGACGAATCGGCCACCCACCGGCGACGCGACGTGCAGCTCGCGGCGGGCGGCACCGCGCGGCGCACGCCTCACGGCACGCGCCCGGCTCCGCGACGGATCGCACTCGCGTTCAGCCCGGGACTCGCGTGTCACGCAGCGGTCATGAATACGTTTGCAGCGCAATTTGTGCAGGCAGGCGCAGTTCTACCATCGCCGCCAAGCTCGGGGCCGCGTCCCCGCGACACGCATCGGACTGGCGTTCTGCACGTCGGTCCACGCCACCACAGCCCCGGGGAGTACGAGGGATGTTGAATCTGAAACGCAATCTGCTGAGCGTCGCGCTGGCCTCGGCCACGCTCATGGTCGCCACCGCCGCGCAGGCGCAGGAGGCCGACACGGCCGCGCCCGCCGGCTCGGAGGCCGAGCAGCTCGACTCCGTCACCGTCACCGGCATCCGCCGCGGCATCGAGCGCGCGATCGACACCAAGAAGAACGCGACGTCGATCGTCGAGGCCGTCTCGGCCGAGGACATCGGCAAGCTGCCCGACGTCAGCATCGCCGAGTCGATCGCGCGCCTGCCGGGCATCTCGGCACAGCGCGTGGCCGGCCGTGCGCAGGTGATCAGCGTGCGCGGCCTCTCGCCGGACTTCGCCACCACGCTGCTCAACGGCCGCGAGGTAGTGAGCACCGGCGACAACCGCAGCGTCGAGTTCGACCAGTATCCGTCCGAGCTCGTCAGCGGCGTCACCGTGTTCAAGACGCCCGACGCCGCGCTGGTCGGCCAGGGCCTGTCCGGCACCCTCGACATCCAGACCGCGCGGCCGCTGAGCTTCGATCGGCCGGTCGTCGCCGTGAGCGGGCGCCTGCAGCGCAACTCGCTCGGCGAGGCCGCCGATGCCGATGACGATGGCAACCGCTTCAACGCGAGCTACATCGGCCAGTTCGCCGATCGCACCTTCGGCATCGCACTGGGTTATGCGCATTCGGAGACGCCGATCCAGGAGAACCAGGTCGGCCTGTACGAGCCGTGGAAGACCGATGCACGTCCCGGCCTGCCGGCAGGCACGTGGGCCACCGACGGCATCAAGGCGCTGCGCCGCACCGGCGAGATCGAGCGCGATGCAGTGATGGCCACGCTGCAGTACCGCCCGTCGAACGCCTGGACCAGCACGCTCGATCTCTTCTATACCAAGGCTGAGCAGGTCGACACCGCGAACCAGTTCGAGGTGAACACGCAGTACAACGGCTCGTTCCCCTGCAACCCGACCTGCCAGTACAGCAACGTCACGGTCAACGGCAACGGCACGTTCACCGGCGGCACGCTCGCCAACGTGTCGCCGCTGGTTCGCGGCATGTACAACAAGCGCGAGGACGAGATCGTCGCGTTCGGCTGGAACAACAAGTTCAATGTCGGCACCGTCACGCTGAACGCCGATGCCAGCTACTCGAAGGCCTCGCGCGACGAGCTCAACCTCGAGAACAACGCGCAGCTGGCACCCGTGCCGCAGTTCGACACGGTCGACCTGCTCTATCGCAACAACGGCTTCTCGCAGCTCAATCCCGGGCGCGACTATTCCAATCCGGGCCAGCTGTTCCTGACCAATACGATCTACGGGTCGGGCTACGGCAAGGTGCCGCAGGTGGACGACGAGCTCGCGGGCCTGCGTTTCTCTGCGACGTTCGCTGCGCCGGAATCGCTCGGCTGGCTCGCCGACATCGATGTCGGGCTGAACTATGCGCACCGCGAGAAGACCAAGCGCCAGCCGGAGGGCAACATCAACCTCGGCCCGCAGGGCAACAGCACGATCGCGCCGGACCTGCAGTACGGGCTGGTCGACCTGAACTTCGCCGGCGTCGGCTACATCCCCTCGTGGAACGTGCCGGGCGCGGTGGCCCGCTACATGGTGTTCGAGCCGCGCGACGATCTCTCCTACCTGATCTCCAAGGCCTGGACCGTCGAGGAGAAGATCACCACCGGCTACATCCGCGCGAACATCGACGCCCAGTGGGGTTCGGTCGGCGTGCGCGGCAACGTCGGCGTTCAGGTGCAGCACACCGACCAGTCGTCGTCGGCGAACTACTTCGACGGCACCCGCCCGGCCGGCAGCCAGGTGCGTCCGATCGAGGGTGGCAAGACCTATACGGACATCCTGCCTAGCCTGAACCTCGCGTTCCTGCTGCCGGCGGAGCATACCCTCCGCGTGGGCCTCGCGCGGCAGGTGGCCCGTGCGCGCGTCGACCAGCTGCGTGCGGCGCTCGAGTTCGGCGTCGACACGGCGACCGGCCGGCCGGGCGGCAGCGGCGGCAACCCGGAACTCGATCCGTGGCGCGCCAACGCCTTCGATATCTCCTACGAAAAGTACTTCGGCAATAAGGCCTACGTCGCGGCCGCGTACTTCTACAAGGACCTCCGGAACTACATCTACACGCAGACCCGCGACGGCTACGATTTCTCGAACTTCGTGGCCGACTACGTGCCGCCGGTGGGCTCGCCGCCCGCACAGTCGACCGGTACCTTTACCGCCCCCCAGAACGGCGAGGGTGGCACGCTGCAGGGCCTCGAGCTGACAGCCTCGATCCCGTTCAACCTGTTCTCGCAGGCACTCGACGGCTTCGGCGTGATCGCGAGCGCCACGTTCAACGACAGCGACATCAAGATCCGCGACCCGGAGAGCGCGTCGAGCGTCGGTGACCGCCCGATCAGCCTGCCGGGCCTGTCGGACGAGGTCTACAACTTCACTGCCTACTACGAGCGCAGCGGCTTCGAGGCGCGCGTGAGCCAGCGCAAGCGGTCGGATTTCATCGGCGAGATCGGCAACTTCAACGGCAACCGCACGCTGCGCTACGTGGTCGGCGAGAGCATCACCGACGCGCAGGTCAGCTACACGTTCGGCGAGCAGAGCGCGGTGAGCGGGCTCACGCTCCTGTTCCAGGTCAACAACCTCACCAACGAGACCTACCAGACCTACGCCGGCAGCAAGGACCGCCCGCTCGAGAACATCGAATGGGGCCGCACCTACCTGGTGGGCGTGAACTACAAGTTCTGATTGTCCAGCGCTGTCATCTGGAGGCCCCTGCCGTTACTCTCCGACGGCAGGGGCCTTTTTCTTTCCAACGCGCCGCTCAGGCGCCCGGGTGGAACCGACATGGACTCGAATCTCGTGCAGGTGCTCGTCTTCCTCGCGCTGACCGCCGCGGTCGCGCTCGCCACGTGGTGGCGCTGCCGGCGCGATGCGCGCGATGCGGACGGGGGCAAGGACTTCTTCCTCGCGGGCAATGGCCTGTCTTGGCCCTTCATCGCCGGTTCGCTCCTGCTCACCAACATCTCCGCCGAGCAGATCGTCGGCATGAACGGCGCGCAGACGCTGCTGGTGGCCTGGTGGGAGCTGGGCGCGGCCGCGGGCCTGATCGTGCTCGCCCACGTGCTGGTACCGATGTACTACCGCTACAAGTGCACGACGACCACGGAGCTCCTCGAAAAGCGCCTCGGCGACGCCTCGCTGCGCCGCGCGGTCTCGCTGCTGTTCCTGCTGGGCTACCTCACCATCCTGCTGCCGATGGTGCTCTACACCGGCGCGAAGTTCATGAAGTCGTTCTTCCAGCCCGACCTCTCGCTGTGGGCGATCGCCCTGCTCTTCGCGCTCGCCGGCCTCGCCTATGCCGCTCTCGGCGGCCTGCGCGCGATCGCGATCTCCGACACCTACATGGGCGTGGTGCTGCTCGTACTCGGCACGATCGTCACCTGGTTCGCGCTCGATGCGGTGGACTGGGACCTGTCCGGCGTGCCCGTCGAACGCCTGACGCTGGTCGGCGGAAACGATTCCGACATCCCCTGGCACACGCTGCTCACCGGCATGCTGTTCATCCACCTGTTCTACTGGGGCACGAACATGGTGATCGCGCAGCGCGCGCTCGCCGCGCCCACGGTGCGCGAGGCCCAGAAGGGCATCTATGCCGCGGCGGCGCTCAAGCTGCTGACGCCGGCGATCGTGGTGCTGCCGGGCATCATCGCCTTCAAGCTCTATGGCGATGTCGACGACGATGCCTACGGGCGGCTGGTGGCCGACGTGATGCCGGCCTGGATGTCCGGCGCCTTCGCGGCCGCGATCACCGGCGCGGTGCTGTCGAGTTACAACGCCGCGCTCAACTCGGCGGCCGCGCTCTACACGGTCGACATCCATCTCGCGAAGTTCAATCCGCAGGCCGATGCCAAGCGGCTGGGGCGCATCGTCTGTATCGTCGCGACACTGATCTCGCTCGCCATCGTTCCGCTCTACGAGAACTCGCGCTCCATCGTGGCCACGCTGCAGCAGCTCAACGGCCTGTACTCGATGCCGGTGCTCGCCGCCTTCATGGTTGCGATCTTCTTCCGCGGCGCGAATGCGCGTGCGGTGCGCTGGGCTTTGGTGTTCGGCGTGGCGCTGTATTCGTTCTTCACCTTCGTGTGGACGCCACTGCACTACATCCACCTGATGTTCATCACGCTCGTGTCGACGGTCGCCTCCGCGGTGCTCGGCAGCGTGGTGCTGCGTCGGTCCGGCGGTGCACCGGCGCTGCCCGATCCGGCCTGAGCCGGCGCGTCATGAAAAAAGGCCGCAGCGATGCGGCCTTTTTTTGTTGCCCTCGACGCCAACGGTCTAGACGGGACGCAGCGCCGCCGCCTCGCGCGCGAGTGCACCGATGCGCGCCCAATCGCGCGCAGCCAGTGCATCGCCGGGGACCATCCACGAGCCGCCGACGGTCATCGCGTTCGTCAGCGCGAGATAGGCGGGCGCCTTGGCGGCATCGATGCCGCCGGTCGGGCAGAACCGCGCCTCCGGGAAGGGGCCGGCGAACGCACGCAGTGCGCCGATCCCGCCCGCGGGCTCGGCCGGGAAGAACTTGAAGCGCCGGTAGCCGCGCTCCATCGCCACCATCAGCTCGCTCGCGGTCGCGATGGCCGGGATGAACGCCATAGCCGTCAGCTCCGCCGCCTCGTAAAGCGCCGGCGTGGTGCCCGGCGAGATCGCGAAGACTGCACCGGCCTCGGCCGCCGCGCGCAGATCCTCCGCGCGCAGGACGGTGCCCACGCCCACGCAGGCCTCGGGCACCTGGCGCACGATCGCATCGATCGCACCGAGCGCCGCGGGCGTGCGCAGCGTGATCTCGAGCACCGGCAGCCCGGCCTCGACCAGCGTGCGCGCGAGCGGCACGGCGTCGTCGACGTCGGCGATCGCGAGCACGGGCAGGACCGGCGCCTTCGACAGCAGGGCGTCGACGCGCGCGGCGCGGGTTTCAGGGGTCCAGTTCATGCGGGCATCTCCTGCAGCGTGGAGCGCAGCGCGACGGCCGCGCCGAGCAGGCCGGGCTGCGGATGGATGACGACGTGGATCGCGACGTTCTCGAGGTACGCCGCGAAGCGCCCCTTGGCGAGGAAGCGCTCGCGGAAGGCGCTCGCGCGCAGGAACGGCACGAAGCGCGGAACGATGCCGCCGGCGATCATCACGCTGCGCGAGCCGTGCATGAGCGCGGCATCGCCGCAGACCGCGCCGAGGATCGCGCAGAAACGCGCGAGCGCGCGACGTGCGGTGGCGTCGTGCCCGTCGAGCGCCAGGCGCACCACCTCGGCCGGATCGCGCAGCACGGGCGGCGTGCCGGCCGGGCGTTGCGGATCGCGGAGGACGGCGTCGATCTGCGCGAGCCCGGTGCCGCAGAGCACGCGCTCGTTGGACGTGCGCCCGTGCAGCGAGTCGAGCCAGCGGGCGATCGCGCGGTCTTCCTCGATCACCGGCGCGAACGTCGCATGCCCGCCCTCGGTCTCGATCACCTGCCAGCCGCGCGTGTCGTCGCCGATCAGCAGCGCCATCCCGAGGCCGGTCCCGGGGCCGATCACCGTCACGGGCGACGCGGGCGGCAGCGCGCCGGCGCCGTGCAGGTGCACCGTCTCGTCAGGGCCGAGCGCAGGCACGGCCCAGGCGACCGCACCGAAATCGTTGAGCATCAGCAGGCGATCGAGCCCGAGCGCGGCTTCGAGCTCGCTGCGCGAGAACGACCAGGCCCGGTTGGTCAGGCGGATCTCGTCCATGTTGACCGGGCAGGCGACGGCGATGGCGGCGTGCCGTGGCCGCGCGCCGACCTGCTGCAGGTAGTGCTCGCAGGCGTGCTGCAGGCTGGCGAAGTCCGCGCAGCGCAGCGAGTGCACGTCGCGCAGCGTCGGCTGCGGTGCGTCGAGGTCGGTGAGCGCGAAGCGTGCATTGGTGCCGCCGATGTCGGCGATCAGCGCGACCTCGCTCATGCACCGAGCTCCTCGTCGCTGGCGTCGAGCAGGCTGCAGGCGCCCTCTTCCGCGCTGCCGACATGGCGGCGCATCAGCGCGAACAGTTCGCGGCCCATGCCGGTGCGGTTCGCACCGAGGTCGGTCCGGTGCGGCACGCGCGCCGCCCATGCGTCGGCCTCGACGTGCACGTCGATCGTGCCCGCATCGGCGTCGATCGTGACCACGTCGCCGGCCTGCAGGCGGGCGATCGGCCCGCCGTCGGCGGCCTCGGGCGTCAGGTGGATCGCAGCGAGGACCTTGCCCGAGGCGCCGGACATGCGGCCATCGGTCAGCAACGCGACCTTCTGCCCGCGGTCCTGCATCACCGACAGCGTGGGCGTGAGCTTGTGCAGCTCGGGCATGCCGTTCGCCTTCGGGCCCTGTCCGCGTACGACCGCGATGAGATCGCCTTCGAGCAGCCCGGCGCGGAAGGCCTCGAGCAGCGCCTCCTGCGCCTCGAAGATCTGCACGGGTGCGGTGATCACACGGTGCTCGGGCGCGACCGCGGAGATCTTCGCAACCGCACGACCGAGATTGCCCTGCAGGCGGCGCAGGCCGCCTTCGCTGTCGAACGGCTCCGCCAGCGGGCGCACGATCGCGGCGTCACGCGTGTCCGACGGTGGATCGGTCCAGCGCAGCGTGAGGCCGTCGAGCGTCGGCTGCTTCGCCTGCCCACGCAGCGTGCCGCCGTGCACGCAGTCGATGTCGTGCAGCAGGCCGCCGTCGAGCAGCTCGCGGATCACGAAGCCCAGGCCGCCGGCCTGCTCGAAATGGTTTACGTCGGCGCTGCCGTTCGGATAGATGCGCGCAAGCAGCGGCGTGACGCGCGAGAGCTCGTCGAGGTCGTCCCAGTCGATGCGCAAACCTGCCGCGCGAGCAATCGCGACGAGATGGATCGCGTGGTTGGTGGAGCCGCCGGTCGCAGCCAGGCCGACCATCGCATTGACGATCGCGTGCTCGTCGACCAGTCGGCCGAGCGGACGATAGTCGTCGCCCAGTGCGGTGATGCGCAGCACCTGTTCGGTCGCCGCGACGGTGAGTGCGTCGCGCAGCGCCGTGCCCGGATTGACGAAGGCGGTGCCGGGCATGTGCAGGCCCATCACCTCCATCAGCATCTGGTTGGAGTTCGCGGTGCCGTAGAACGTGCAGGTGCCGGCGGTGTGGTAGCTCGCCGCCTCGGCATCCATCAAGGCCTCGTCGTCGACCTTGCCCTCGGCATGCAGCTGGCGTACGCGCGCCTTCTCCTTGTTCGGAATACCCGAGGGCATCGGCCCGGCCGGCACGAGGATGCACGGCAGGTGACCCCAGCTCAGCGCGCCGATCAGCAGGCCCGGCACGATCTTGTCGCAGATACCGAGCAGCAGCATGCCGTCGAACATGTCGTGGCTGAGCGCGATGGCCGTGGACAGCGCGACCGTGTCGCGCGACCACAGCGACAACTCCATTCCGAAGCGGCCCTGGGTGATGCCGTCGCACATTGCCGGCACGCCACCGGCGACCTGCGCGCTCGCGCCGTTCGCGCGCGCGATCGCGCGGATCAGCGTGGGATACGTCTCGAACGGCTGGTGCGCCGAGAGCATGTCGTTGTAGCTGGTGACGATCGCGATGTTCGCGCCGCGCTTGCCGCGCAGGTGGGGCTTGTCGGGCCCGGTCGCGGCGAAGCCGTGTGCGAGGTTGCCGCAGCCCAGCGCATTGCGCGCCGGGCCGTCCTTGCGCATCGACTCCATGCGCGCCAGGTACGCGGCGCGCGAGAGGCGGCTGCGCTCGGCGATGCGCGCGGTCACGCGCTCGACGGTGGGATGCACGGACATTAGGGGCTCCAGTGGACGTGCACGAGCGTGCCGGGCGCATGCAGCAGCGCCGACACGGGCAGGCGCATCGGATCGGGCGCTGCGCAGGCCTCGGCGAGTACCGCGCGCTTGGATTCGCCGGTCACGACGAGGTGGATCGCGCGGGCGCGCAGCAGGCGCGCCGCGGTCAGGCTGATGCGGGGAAACGGCGCCTCGGGTGGCAGTGGCTCGGGATCGATGCGGCAGGCTTCGAGCTTCGAGCGCGCGTGCAGGGCATCCGACAGCTGCGCCGCGCCGGGGAACAGGGACGCGGTGTGCCCGTCGGCGCCCATGCCGAGCACCGTCAGGTCGAACGGCTCGACGTGCTGGGAGAGCATGCCGCGCGCCTGGCGCTCCGATGCGTCGGGATCGCCGTCTGCGGCGGTGAGCGATTCGATGCCGACGCCGCGCGCGCCTGCAAAGATCCCGCGCAGCTGGCCCACGTTCGAGGCGGGATGGTCGTGCGGCACGCAGCGGTCGTCGCCCGGGATCAGGATCACCCGTGACCAGTCGCGTGGAAGCGCGGCGAATTCGCGATAGGCGGCCAGCGGCGTGCGGCCACCGGCGAGTGACATCACCAGCCGCCCGCGCAGCGCCAGCGCCTCCGCGGCCGCCAGCCGCAGCACCACGGCGAGCGCATCGGTGAGTGCGCTCGCGTCGCGATAGTCATGCACCACCCAGGCCATGGTCCTACTCCCGCCAGCTGTGGCCGTGGCGCTCGGTGAGCGTCACCGCGGCGCCGGGGCCCCAGGTGCCCGCCGGATACGTCCGCGGCTCGATCCCGTTGTGGCGCCACCCGTCGTGGATCGCGTCGACCCACTGCCACGCGGCCTCGGTCTCGTCGCGGCGCACGAACAGCGTGCCGTTGCCCTCGATCGCGTCGAGGTAGAGCCGCTCGTAGGCGAGCCGGCGGCGGTGCGTGGCGAACTCCTCGTGCATGTCGAGGTCGAGCGCCACCTTCGACAGCTGCACGCCGCCGCGGTCGAGGCCGGGCGTCTTGTTCATCACCTGCAGTTCGATGCGCTCCTCCGGCTGCAGCCGGATCACCAGCGCGTTGGGCTGCACGCGTGCGCCGCCGAAGATCGAATGCGGCACGCTGCGCAGCTGCAGGTAGATCTCGGTCGACCGCCGCGCCATGCGCTTGCCGGTGCGCAGGTAGAACGGCACGCCGGACCAGCGCCAGTTGTCGACCTGCGCGCGGATCGCGACGAACGTCTCGGTGCGGCTCGCACGACCGAGCTCGTCGAGATACCCCGGCACGGCGCGGCCGTCGATCGCACCGGCGGCGTACTGGCCGGAGACCGTCTCGGTCGCGACCTCGGCGCGCCCGATCGGCCGCAGCGAGCGCAGCACCTTGATCTTCTCGTTGCGCACCGCGCTGGGGTCGAAATGCGACGGCGGCTCCATCGCGGTCAGGCACAGCAGCTGCAGCAGGTGGTTCTGCAGCATGTCGCGCATCGCGCCGTAGTCGTCGTAGTAGTCGCCGCGGCCTTCCACGCCGACGGTCTCGGCGACGGTGATCTGCACCTGCTGGATGTGGCGCGCGTTCCAGATCGGCTCAAACAGCGCATTGCCGAAGCGCAGCGCGAGCAGGTTCTGCACGCCTTCCTTGCCGAGGTAATGGTCGACGCGGAAGATCCGCGACTCGTCGAACACCCGCGAGACGGCGTCGTTGATCGCATCCGCGCTGGCGAGGTCGTGACCGATCGGCTTTTCCAGCATCGCGCGCGTGCCGGCACCGGCGAGGCCCTGCGCGGCGAGCGCGTTGCAGATGTCGCCGTAGAAGCGCGGCGCGGTGGACAGGTGATAGACGACGTCGCCACCGTCGCGCAGCGTGCGCACGGCATCGCCGAGGCGCGCGAACGAGTCCGCATCGCCCAATGTCGCCGGCACGTACTCGACGCGTTCGAGCAGGCCGCGCAGTTCGCCGTCATCGCGCTCGCCGCCCGGCACGAAGCGCTCGATCGCCTGCGCGACGCTGGCGCGGAAGCCCTCGCGGTCGAGCTCGCTGCGTGCGGTGCCGAGGATCCGCAGCCCCGCGGGCAGCAGGCACTCGCGATGCAGGCCGTACAGCGACGGGAGCAGCATGCGCTGCGCGAGGTCGCCGGTGGCGCCGAAGATCGTCAGCAGCGAGGCGGGCGTGGGGCTCATGGGCGATCGCGTGGGGAGGACAGGCAAGCGTAAGGGGCTCGCCATGAAGGTCGCGCTGTATACGTTTACAGCCGGCGGCGCCTAGAGTACCCGGAATGGCAGCGCTGTCATCCGTGCGCTGCAGCACGGCTGAACCGCGCGTCAGCCGGCGTCCAGATTCCGTGCCGGCGGCAGCGTCCAGTCGATGGGCGTGCCGCCTCGGCGCAGCAGGTACTCGTTCGCCGTCGAGAAGTGCCCGCAGCCGATGAAGCCGCGATGCGCCGACAGCGGCGAGGGATGCGGCGCCTTGAGCACGCGATGCCGGCCGGTGTCGATGCGCTTGCCCTTGGCCTGCGCGTACGAGCCCCACAGCAGGAAGACCAGCCCCTCACGCTCGCGTGCGAGCACGTCGACGACGTGGTCGGTGAAGCCCTCCCAGCCGCGGCCCTGGTGCGCGCCGGCATGCCCCGCCTCGACGGTCAGCACGGCATTGAGCAGCAGCACGCCGCGCTCGGCCCAGGGCAGCAGGCAGCCGTGGTCCGGGCGCGCGATGCCGAGGTCGCGCTGCAGCTCGGCATAGATGTTCGCGAGCGACGGCGGCACCGGTACGCCGGGGCGCACCGAGAATGCGAGTCCGTGCGCCTGGCCGGGGCCGTGGTACGGGTCCTGGCCGAGGATCACGACGCGCACGCGATAGAACGGCGTCGCGTCGAAGGCGGCGAAGATCTGCGGCCCCGGTGGGAACACCTGCGCGCCCGCGGCCTTGCGCTCGCGCAGGAACGCCGACAGCGCGCGCATGTCCTCGCGCTGCAGCCAGTCGCCCACGCGGGCTTTCCAGGACGGTTCCAGGCGGATGCGGTCGTCGCTCATGCGGCGATGATCGCAGATGGCGCGCGACGGGCCGGGGCCCGCTCAGACGGGCGTGGACGCCCCGGCCTCGCTCAGCCGCGAGACGCGCAGCTGGAACAGCGCCTTCGTAACCAGCAGGCGCTCCTCGATCGGCTTGAGCACCAGGTCGTTCGCGCCCGCGCGCAGCAGCTCGCTCTGGTTGTCGGGATTGGCGTCGCCGGTCATCACCAGCACCGGCAGGCGGCGCTTGCCGTAGCCGAACTGCACGCGCAGGCGGCCGAGCAGGTCATGGCCGGAGAGCTCGCCCTTGAGGTAGACGTCGGTCAGCACGAGGTCCGCGCCGATGTCGTCCTGCCCGCGGTGCGCCTCGAAATGCGCGAGCGCTTCCTCGACGCCGATGAAGTGCAGTACGTCCATGCCGTGGCGCTGGAGCATGCGCTTGGTCGCCACCGCGACGACCTTGCTGTCCTCGACGTAGAGCACCCGCGCGCCAGGAATCGGCTCGGGATGCACGTAGCCGCGGATGAACGCCGCGAGCGCGGCATGGCCGAGGGCCTTGTCGAAGTAGTCGGTGACGTCCTCGGTGAACGCGCGCGATTCCAGGTGCGACTGCGCATCGCCCGAGACCACGATCACCGGCGCGTACTTCTGCCCCGCCGCCTCGCGTACCGCACGCGCGAGGACCATGCCGTCGCCGTCGGGCAGCGCGAGCGCGGTGGTGACGAGATCGACCGCGCCGTGGGCGAGGGCCTCGCGCGCCTGGGCCACGCCCTCGCAGGCGACCACCTCCACGCCCGGCACTTCGCGCACGAGTACGTCGGCGATGAGCTTGCGCACCAGCTTCGAGCCGTCGACCACCATGATGCGCGGGGTCGTCACGGTCACATGGCGCAGGTCGTGCGGCTCCGGGCTCACTTCAATCGCCGATCGAGCGGGTCTGGCGGAGATAGTGACCGCTCACCAGCCCCGCGCCAAGCCAGCCGATCACGCCGGACCCCAGAACTGCGACGGCGGCCCGGATCGGGTCGAAGCCCTGCAGCCGGAAGCCGCTGCCGTAGCTGCGTGCGAGCTCGGCCACCGGCTCGCGCAGCGCGAATTCCGCGCCAGTGAGCAGGCCCAGCGCGAGCAGGCCCGCGAGCAGGCCGTAGCAGGCGCCCAGGTACAAGAACGGCCGACGGATGAACCCGCCGGTCGCGCCCAGCAGCTGCAGCACGTCGATCTCCTCGCGCCGCGACTGGATGTCCAGCCGCACCGTATTGCCGACCACCAGCAGCGCACCGGCGCCGAGCACCAGCGCGAGCACCGCGGCAACCCGCTCGCCGAGGGTGAGCCAGCGGTCGAGGCGATGCCGCCAGGCGGCATCGTGCTGGACGACGTCGACGCCTTCGAGGGGCGCCAGCGTGGCGGCGAGCGCGGCATCGTCGCCGCGTGGGGTGACGCGCAGCAGGTGCGGCAACGGATTCTCACCGAGCGCCTGCGCGGCTTCGGCAAAACCCCCATGGGCGCGCAGCTCGGCAAGGCCCTCGTCGGCGCTGCGCAGCTCGACGCCCGCGACATCCGGACGCAGGCGCAGCTCCGCGGCGAGCGCCTGCGCGCGCGCCAGCGGCAACCCGGGCTCGAGATACAGCGAGACCTGCCGCGACTGCTGCACGTCGCCGGTGAACTGGCCCAGGTTGGCGAGCGTCGCCCACAGGCCCAGTGGCAGCGCGATCGCGATCGCCATGACGCCCACCGTCAGGCCCGTCGCCCAGGGCTTGCGCGCCATCCGCCCCAGGCTCGCGACGAGGCTGAAGACATGGTGGTCGACCCAGCTGCCGAACTTCGAGCGCGTCCGCGGCGCACGCGCGCCGGCCCGCGCAGGCGTCGTGCTCATTCGGCCACCTCCGTCGCGGCGATGTCGTCGACGAGGCGGCCGTGGTCGAGCACGAGTACGCGCTTCTTCATGCGGCGCACCAGCGCGAGGTCGTGGCTCGCCACCATCACCGCGGTGCCGCGCGCGGCGAGCGATTCGAGCAGCGCGAGGATCTCCGCCGACAGCGCAGGGTCGAGATTGCCGGTGGGCTCGTCGGCGACCAGCAGCCGCGGCTCGGCGACCACCGCGCGCGCGATGCCCACGCGCTGCTGCTCGCCGGCCGACAGCTGCGACGGCAGCGCCTTCTCGCGTGCGCCGAGGCCGACCTTGTCGAGCGTGGAGCGCACGCGCTTGGCGATCTCCGCACGGTGCATGCCGCGCAGCAGCAGCGGCAGGCCGACGTTGTCGCCGACGCTGCGGTCCGACAGCAGGCGATGGTCCTGGAACACCACGCCCACCTCGCGGCGGTGCAGCGCGATCCGGCGGCCACGCACCTTCGCGAGGTTGCGCTCGCCGAACAGCACGGCGCCACGCGTCGGGCGCTCGGTGAGGTGGATCAGCTTGAGCAGCGTGCTCTTGCCGGCGCCGGAATGGCCGGTCACGAACAGCATCTCGCCGGGCGCGACGTCGAAGCTGACCTCGCTCAGCGCCTCGCGGCCCGCGTAGCGCTTGCTGACGTTGTCGAAACGCAGAAGACTCATGCGGGGAGTATCGCAGAGCGTCGCGGCGGGTGGCCCGTGCCGGGTGCCTTGTCGCGGTACCGTGTCAGAGCGGCGCCAACGACGCCCAGAAGTCGTCCATGACCGCGCGGGCGAGCGTCGCGCGCTGCTCGGGCGACGCGTCCGGCGCGACGCGGACGATCACCGAGAACTCCACGAGACGGCCGCGGATCATCGCGAACCGCGTGATTCCCAGGGTTTCGACGCCGGCGGGCGCCGACGCGAATTCCGAGGTCGGAAAGCAGTGCGTGCCGATGCGGCCGGGAACGAGCATCTCGAGTCCCGGCCCGTGGGGGCCATCGACCTCGCGCAGGTCCGGGACGAACCCCGGGAGCGTGCGCGCGAGGCCCTGCTGCAGGGTGCGCGCGGCGTCGAACGCGCGCTCGCGCGTATCCACGTCCTCAGGAAGCTCGGTGACGACGACGGCGGCGAATGGCGGGCCGAGATCGTCCTCGGCGAGCAGCAGGTAGTGGTCGGTGACGCCGCGCGACCGGTCGTCGAGGCGGATCTTCAGCACCGTCTCGGCGACGTTCTGCACCTGCGGCACGACGAAACGTGCGCCGATCTCGCGCAGGTCGACCCGTCGCTCGCGCTGGATGCGCGCCTCGGCGGGATTCCGGGAGAAGGCATTCCCGCCTCCGCCGTTGCACGGCTGCAGGCTCAGGTCCCAGACACCGCGGATCTCGCGGGCCGGAGTGGGCGGCGCTGTCCCGGCCGGGGCGGCGCCTGCCGCGGCCACGGCGAATGCGAACAGGATGGCAGTCGGGATGGCGCGCATGGATCCTCCGTGATCCGTAATGGCGGCGCGCCGGGGAGCGCGCCGTCGGTGATCAGTGCTGGTTGCGCGGGGCGCGAGTCACGAGCGACTTCAGTCCACGCGCCACCCGATGCAGCAAGCCGGGCTTCGCCTCGGGCGACGGCGCGGGCGCCCGCGCGGCTTCGAGCTCCGCCTTCGCGCGCGGCGAATTGGGCTGGGTGCGCGTCGCGCGCGGCTCGTGGCGCGGCGAGCGTTCGGCACGCGGCGCTGCCGGCGCGCCAGGGGTTGCCGTGGCATCGACGGCCGCGCCATCGACCGGCTTGCCACGACGGCGGCGACGGCGCTTGCGCGGCGCGAGCTCCTCGCCCGTCACCGGGTCGATCCGTGGCGGGCGCGGCGGCTTCGGCGCATCGGCCGTGTCCGGTGCCGCGGACGCGATCACCACGGCGTCGGTCGACTCGACCGCGGCGTCCGGCTTCGGCGCACGCGGACGACGCTCGCCCTCGGGCTTCGGGCCGCGCGGACGGCGCTCGCCGTCGCGACTGGCGCCCGAACGGCTGCCGCTGCGCGGCTTGATGCCACGGCGCGCATCGTCCTCGGCCTTCTGCTCGCGGGCCTCGCGGAAGATGGTGCTGACGCTCTCTTCCTCTTCGCCCTCGACCTTCTCGCGCGGCGCGCGCGGGATCGCGACGAGCATCTCCGGCGTCACGTGCTCGCCGGGGATCTTCTGCTCGATGTAGCTCTCGATGTCGGGCAGCGACATGCCGTAGCGCTCGCAGGCGAAGCTGATCGCGTCGCCCTCGGCGCCGAGGCGCGCGGTGCGGCCGATGCGGTGCACGTAGTCCTCGGCATCGAACGGCAGGTCGTAGTTGTAGACGTGCGACACGCCGTCGATGTGCAGGCCGCGCGCGGCGACGTCGGTCGCCACCAGGATCTCCAGCTGGCCGGCCTGGAACTTCTTGAGCAGCGACTCGCGCTTCTTCTGGGGCACGTCGCCGGAGAGCACGCCGACACGGTAGCCGGCCTTCTCCAGCGCGCGGGCCACGCGCTCGACGAACGCCTTGGTGTTGACGAACACCATCGTGCGCGCGCCCTCGGAGCGCGACAGCAGGCCAATCAGCAGCGGGATCTTCTCCTCGTCCGCCGGGTAGTAGACCTTCTGGCGCACCTTGGCCGCGGTGATGAACTCGGCTTCCACCACCAGCTTCTCGGGCTCGTTCATGTGCTCGTAGGCGAGCTCGAGCACGCGGTGGCTGAGCGTCGCCGAGAACAGCAGCGTCTGTCGGGTGGTGCGCTCGGGCATCCGGCGCAGCAGGAAGCGGATGTCCTTGATGAAGCCGAGGTCGAACATGCGGTCGGCCTCGTCGAGCACGCAGATCTCGCAGGCGTGCAGCGAGACCACCTTGTGCTGCTTGACGTAGTCGATCAGGCGGCCCGGGGTCGCGATGATCACGTCCGCGCCGGACTGCAGGATCTGCCGCTGCTTGTCGTAGTCGACGCCGCCGTAGACGAGCGCGAACTTGATGCCGAGCTCGCTGCCGAACTTCACCGCGTCCTTGTGGATCTGGATCGCGAGCTCCCGGGTCGGTGCGAGGATCAGCGCGCGCGGGTCTTCAGGTTTACGGTCGGCGAGCGCCGGGCGCGTGAGCAGCCGGTTCACCACGGCGACGAGGAAGGCGAGCGTCTTGCCGGTGCCGGTCTGGGCCTGGCCGGCAACGTCGCGGCCGCCGAGCGCCAGCGGCAGGGTCAGCGCCTGGATCGGGGTGCAGCGGGTGAAGCCGGCGGCCTCGAGCCCCGCGAGCAGCGTCGGGTGCAGGTTGAAGGAATCGAATGTGACGTCGGTAAGGGGCTTGTCGCTCATGGGATCCGGCGCGCCGCGCGGGCGCATGCATGGGAGGCGGCCGGGAGGCCGGCCGGGATGTCCGGGGCGCGCGTGGGGAGCGGCGGGGAGCGCCCGCGACAGGTGCGGGAGCGACCGGACGGCCGCGCGGGGCTTGCGCCACCGCGGGAAGGCCCCCAAGTGTAGCGCATGCCTCCACGGCGCCCGTGCGACCATTGGCGGCCCCGCGTTCGACCCCGAGGAGACCCGTTCAGTGAGCGACCTGATCAAGCACGTCGGCGATGCCGACTTCGACCGCGAGGTCCTGCAGTCGGCCGAGCCCGTGCTGGTGGATTTCTGGGCCCCGTGGTGCGGCCCCTGCAAGATGATCGCGCCCGCGCTCGACGAGCTCGCCGGCACCTATGCGGGCCGCGCGAAGATCGTCAAGGTGAACGTCGACAACGAGCGCCAGACCGCGCTCAAGTACCACGTCCGTTCGATTCCCATGCTGCTCGTCTTCAAGGGCGGCCAGATCCACGGCCAGCAGATCGGCGCGGTCGGCAAGGCGCAGCTCGCCCAGCTGATCGACAAGGCGCTCTGACGCCCCGGAGGTCGCCCCGGTGACCTCCCGATGAACCGGCCCGCGCATGCCACGTGCGCGTGGCCGTGGCAACGCGTAACGTCGCCCTGCCCCGCGCGGCTTCACGCGCCACTGCCGCCGTGCGGGGTGCAATGGCCCGGCCCCGAGCGCTTGCACGCCTCGTCGCGGCGGTGCTAGTTTCGCGCTGGCCCGGCGCGTTCGCGCTCGCCGCACCCCTCTGATTCTCCGAATCGATCCGATCCCGACCTCGCCCGCGCATCCGTGGGCGCTCGCCGCTTAGCGAGGAATTCCGCTTGTCCGACCAGACCCCCGACGCCGGCGAAGTCGCCGAAAAGCGCGTGCGCAAGACGCGCGTCGCGAAACCCGAAGCCGCGTCCGCCGAGACCGCCACCGCGGTCGCCGAAGCCCCCCGCAACGATCCGCCGCGCGCCGAAGCGCCGGCCCGCAGCGAGAGCGACGCCCCGCGCGTCGAGGCGCCACGCGCCGAGGCCCCGCGCAGCGAGGCCGCGCCCGTCGCCGGCGCGCCGGAGCCGTCCACCTCCGGCGAATCCACCCCGCCGCAGGGTCAGGGCCAGCACGGCGCCCCACGCGAGCACGGCGATGGCCGCCCGAGCCGCCGCGAGCGCTTCAAGAACCGCCGCGAGCGCCAGCGCGAGCGCCAGCGCGACGGCGGCATGACCGACGAGGGCGCCGGCAACGGCGAGGGCTTCGTCGCCCGCCCGCATCCGCAGGTCCCAGAAGGTTTCCCGCAGTACTCGCTGTCCGACCTCAAGCGCATGCCCGCGCCGAAGCTGGTCGAGATCGCCGAGCAGCTCAACATCCACGAGGGCGTCGCCCGCGCGCGCAAGCAGGACGTGATCTTCGCCCTGCTGAAGGTGCTCACCCGCCACGGCGAAGGCGTCGCCGCCGACGGCGTGCTCGAGATCCTGCCCGACGGCTTCGGCTTCCTGCGCGCGGCCGAGGCGAGCTACCTCGCCGGCCCGGACGACACCTACATCTCGCCCAGCCAGATCCGCCGCTTCAACCTGCGCACCGGCGACCACATCGCCGGCCGCATCCGCTGGCCGAAAGACGGCGAGCGCTACTTCGCGCTCAACATCGTCGACACGATCAACGGCGAGCCGCTGGAAGCGTCGAAGAACAAGGCGCTGTTCGAGAACCTCACCGCCCTCTTCCCGCGCCGCAAGTTCCGCCTCGAGCGCGGCGACGGCTCCACGGAAGACGTGACGGGCCGCATCCTCGACCTGATGGCGCCGCAGGGCAAGGGCCAGCGCGCGCTGATCGTCTCGCCGCCGAAGGCCGGCAAGACGATGCTGATGCAGCAGGTCGCCACCGCGATCAGCATCAACCATCCGGACGTGCACCTGATCGTGCTGCTGATCGACGAGCGGCCCGAGGAAGTCACCGACATGCAGCGCACCGTGCGCGGCGAGGTGATCAGCTCGACGTTCGACGAGCCGGCCGGCCGCCACGTGCAGGTCGCCGAGATGGTGATCGAGCGCGCCAAGCGCCTGGTCGAGCACAAGAAGGACGTGGTGATCCTGCTCGACTCCATCACCCGCCTGGCGCGCGCCTACAACAACGTGCTGCCGAGCTCGGGCAAGATCCTGTCCGGCGGCGTCGACGCCAATGCGCTGCATCGCCCGAAGCGCTTCTTCGGCGCGGCGCGCAACGTCGAGGAAGGCGGCTCGCTCACCATCATCGCCACGGCCCTGATCGACACGGGCTCGAAGATGGACGAGGTGATCTACGAGGAGTTCAAGGGCACCGGCAACTCGGAAGTGCACCTGGACCGCCGCATCGCCGAGAAGCGCGTCTACCCGGCCATCAACATCAACCGCTCGGGCACGCGCCGCGAGGACTACCTCATCGAGCCGGAGCTGCTGCAGAAGATCTGGATCCTGCGCAAGCTGCTGCATGGCATGGACGAGATCGCAGCGATGGAGTTCCTCCTCGACAAGATGAAGAACACCAAGTCGAACGACGAGTTCTTCGGGTCGATGAAGCGCTGATCGCGCCGTCGGATACGAAAAAGCCCCGCTTCGGCGGGGCTTTTTGTTTGGCGGCGTCAGGGCGCCGCGACGAGCTTCAGTGGCCCGGCGAGCACGGTCGCCTGCGTGCGCGAGGCCTGCTCCAGGCGCGACTCGCAAGTCTCGCCCAGGCGCTCGCGCAGCACGTCCTCGGGGCGCTTGCCACGAGGCACTGGCGTCATGTCGAAATGCACGGGCAGTGACATGCGCGTCACCACCGGCACGCCCGCGAGGCGCTCCGGCTCGAAACGCAGACCTTCCAGCCAGCGCTGCACGGACTTCTCGACGGATGCGACGCTGCGATCGCGCGGGCCGTTCGCGCGCACCGACACGACCTGCAGATCGCCGTCCGTCGTGACGTCGTAGGTCGCGATGACGTCGAACTTGCGGTGGCGTTCGAGCGTCTTGAAGGCAGGCAGCGGCATCGCGCCGTACATGCGCATGTCCGCGCCGGGGCCATGCGAGGCGCGGCTGAAGCCGATCTTCATGCCACCGGCTGCGTCCGGCATCGCGCAGACCCCGAGGCGCGCGTACGTGGTCGCGGGTACCGGGACACCATCGCGCTGCGGCGCTTCGAAGCGCCATGTCGCGAGGTGCTGCTTGAGTGGCTGGTGGAACACCTGCGGCAGCGAGGGGTCGGGCACGACGTCGACGACGCGGCCCTGCGCGTCCACCTCCACCCGCGCTTGTGTACTGACGGACACCGGGCCGGTCGCGGCGCCCCGTGTCGCCACCGCCGGCAGGCAGATCGCCGTCAGCAGGGCGCCGACGACACCCGGCACGGCCACGCGTGCGCGAGGCGTGCGGAGGAACTTCGAGGTGGCGTGAGGCGGTTGCTGGCTGATCCGGGGCATGGCCGTTCTTCCGTAAAGGGCTGGGGCGATGATGCCTTGGATCACCGGTACTGTCTCGTGCGGCCGGTTAGCGCACCCGCCCGCCTCGGATAACCGTTAGACAGGCGCCAGTGGGACGGAGGTGCAACCGGGACGCCGCGACCGTCAATGCAATGGCGGTGCTCGAGAGCCAGCCGGCAGGCGGGTCCCGGTGCGGCGTCATGCCTTGAGACGTGCACGTCGACCGGGATCACCGCGCGGTGCCGAGGCCGCTGATGAGGCGGGCGGGCGCGCCGGCTGGAACGATCGCATCGCCGCCGACATCGGCCACGCCGGTCGCATTGAGTCGCTCGGGCAGCCACGGCGCCGGGCGCTTGGTGGTACGGACCTGGTAGATCCAGCCCGGGTTGTCAGTGTCGTAGCCACCTCCATCGATGCGGTAGCTGACGATGACGAGCCCGGATAGGTCTTCGGCAGACGGGGTGGCGCCCGGCTCGAGCTGGACGTCGACGCGCCACTTGCGCACGGCTTCGAGGCTCGACCGTTCGAAGTCCTCAAGCACCCCGGCAACCCGGTTGGACGTACCCTTCTTGCCGATCAGCGCGCTCTGCGCGACAGCGGCCTCGGCGATGCGTCCGTCAAGCCCGACCCGCACCGCAACCAGCACGTCGACGTCCGCACCGAGGATGAGGCCCTCGCGCGGGTAGCGTGGCTTGGCACGGTTCTTCGCTTCCAATCGGACGCCATTGCGCATGCAGTCGCAATGCTTCGGGAACGTCAGGTTCTCGAGCCCGATCCGGTAGTTGCCGTTTTCCATCTCCTGCGCCGCGAGCGTGACCCGCGCGGGCATTCGGGCAGGCGCGGGCCGGCCGTCCTTGAGCACCGGCTCGAAGCGCAGCTGCGCCACCATCTCCGGCAGGCGCGCGCCCATCGAACCGGGCAAGGGCTGCGAGGGCGTAAAGGAAACCGGCACGCCCGCGGGATCGATCGCCAACTCGCCGTCGACCCGCAGGATCGAGACGGGGGCCTCGAGCCGTAGCGGCTCACCCGCGTTCGCGGGGGCCACAAGAGCAAGGAACAGCAGGACACAGCGCAGGCTCTTCATGGGCGATCGTGCATTGGGGGCCGGCCTGGATTATGCCGAGTCGTTGCAACCACCGCGCGACACGCGGCCACGACCCGCTGCAACGCCAGCTGCACGTCGCACGTCAGGCTGCCGGGGGACCAACCGCATCCGGCGCCTCGGCGACGACAACACGATCCCGGCCGCCGCGCTTGGCCGCGTACATCGCGGCATCGGCGCGCGCCAGCCACTGCGCGTTGTCCTCGCCGGGGGCGAGCACGGCGCCACCGATCGAGACGGTGACCGGGCGCCCGGCTGCGCGCACGTGCTCGTGCACGGCGACGCGGAGCGAATCGGCGAGCCGCGCGAGCGCCTCGCGGTCGAGGCCCGGCAGCAGCAGCACGAACTCCTCGCCGCCGTAGCGGAACAGGCGATCCCCGGCGCGGCAGCGGGCCTGCAGCAGGCGTGCGAATTCGACCAGGACGTGGTCGCCCATCTCGTGGCCGTACGCGTCGTTGATGCGCTTGAAGTGGTCGAGGTCCATCACGAGCACGCCGACCGGCAGCCGATGCCGGCGGAACGCTTCGGCGGCGATGTGCAGCTCGCGCTCCATCGCGCGGCGGTTGCTGGCATCGGTGAGCGGATCGCGCGAGGCGAGCAGTTCGAGCTGCGCGCGCTGCTCCTGCGTGCGCCGCGCGAAGACGTAGGCGAACAGGCAGCAGACCGACGCGCTGGCGAAATACATCAGGCTCTCGGGCACCGACTCGAAGGCACTGCCTTCGGCCACGAGCACGATCACCACGAGCGCGGACGCGATCAACGCGATGCCGCGCCGCACCAGCAGGAAATTCGCGATCACCGCCGGATACGACCAGAGCGCGCCCGGCAGGCCGATGAGCAGGCCGATCGCGATGCAGCCGATCGTGGTCACGCCGACCACGACCAGGCTCGCGTGCTCGAGCACGCCGCCGCGCCAGGCATAGACGAAGGTCGCGGCCAGCGAGAGCACGATCAGGCTGTCGACGACGCCGGCGACCCACTGGCCCTGCGCGAAGCGGTAGAGCGCGAACGGTCCGATGCCCAGCATCGCCGCGATGCAGAACATCGCGAAGATCGTGAACTGGAAATCGGCGCGCAGGCGGCTCAGCGACACGGCGGCCCTCGGCCCGTGGAGAGACCGCATGGAACCACCGGCAGTGCGCGGGCCGCAAGCGGGCGGCTGAACGCCTGCGAAGCGTGACTGCCGCGCGCGCATCGGGGCACGGCGGCGATGGATCGACGGACCTGCGGGCCCGGCCGACGCGACGATTGCGTGCCGGACGCCGAGCCGGTCGCGCGGACACGCAGCGTCCCGCCGCACGGGTGTCGATCGCGGCCGCGCCCGGCATACGATGGCGGCCTCGACAGGAGGACATCGATGCACGGCAGCGGCCTGGAGCTCACGCTGGTGTTCCTGCTCGCGGCGGTGCTCGCCGTGCCGCTGTTCCGGCGGCTCGGGCTCGGCGCGGTGCTCGGCTACCTGTTCGCCGGTGTGCTGCTCGGGCCGCAGGCGCTCGGCGTGGTTCGCGACGCCGCACCGGTGCTGGCCGCGTCGGAGATCGGCGTGGTGATGCTGCTGTTCGTGCTGGGCCTCGAGCTCTCGCCGTCGCGCCTTCGCGTGATGCGGCGCCCGGTGTTCGGCGCGGGCAGTGCGCAGATGCTGCTGTGCGGCGTCGCGCTGGCCGTGCTCGCGCGCCTTGCGGGCCTGCCGTGGACGGCCGCGGCGGTGGTCGGCACCGCGCTCGCGCTGTCCTCGACCGCGGTCGGGCTGCAACTGCTGTCCGAGCGCCGCGAGGTGCACAGCGAGCACGGGCGTCTCGCCTTCGCGATCCTGCTCTTCCAGGACCTGGTCGCGATCCCGCTGCTGGCGATCGTGCCGCTGCTCGGTCGCGGCGAGACCGAAGTCGATGCATTCGCGATCGCGCGCGCGATCGGCGCCGTCGCGCTCGTCGCCGTGGGCGGGCGCTTCGTGCTGCGCCACCTGTTCCGTCTCGTGGCGCGCACCGGCATGCCGGAGGTGTTCACCGGCGCCGCGCTGCTCACCGTGCTCGGCGCGGCCTGGCTGCTGCAGGTCGCTGGCCTTTCGCCCGGGCTCGGTGCCTTCCTCGCCGGCGTGCTGCTCGCCGACTCCGAATTCCGCCACGAGCTCGAGTCGCAGATCGAGCCGTTCAAGGGCCTGCTGCTCGGCCTGTTCTTCATGGCCGTGGGCATGTCGATCGACCTGGCGCGCGTGCTCGCCGAACCGGCGTCGATCGCGCTCGGCGTCGCGGCGCTGCTCGTCGTGAAGGCCGCACTGATCGCGGCGGTCGGACGTCACCCGGGCCGGTTGCGCGGCGACGATGCATGGCGGCTCGCCGTGCTGCTCGCGCTCGGCGGCGAGTTCGCCTTCGTGCTGTTCACCGAGGCCGCGCGCGTGCGCCTGATCGACGCCGCCTGGCGCGATCGCCTGATGGCGATCGTCGGCCTATCGATGGCGGTCACCCCGGTGCTGCTGGTGCTGCTGACGCGCCTGCTGCGGCGCACGGCCGACGCGCCGCGTGCGTACGACACCCTGCCCGACGGTCATCCGCAGGTGCTGATCGCCGGCTTCGGGCGGTTCGGGCAGGTGGTCGCGCGCCTGCTCGCCGCGCAGAAGCGGCCGTTCATCGCGATCGAGCCGAGCGCCGACCAGGTGGACTTCGTGCGACGCTTCGGCAACCCGGTCTACTACGGCGACCCGAGCCGCAGCGACCTGCTGCGTTCGGCCGGCGCGGCATCGGTGCGCGTCTTCGTCGTCGCGCTCGAGGATCCGGAAGCGTCGGTTCGCACGGTGCGCGCGATCCGCCAGCTGTATCCCGAGGCGATCGTGCACGCGAGCGCGCGCGACCGCCGCCATGCCTGGGAGCTGATGGACCTCGGCGCGCGCGCGGTGCGCGAGGCCTTCCATTCGAGCCTGCACATGGGCGAGCGCGTGCTGGTCGATCTCGGGCTCGCACCCGATGCCGCGCACGCGCATGCGCGGCGCTTCGCCGAGCACGACGAGCGCCTGCTCACCGCGCAGTACCAGGTGCGCGACGACGAGGAAGCGCTGATCCAGACCGCGCGCGATGCCCGACGCGAGCTCGAGGAGCTGTTCAATGCCGACCGGGGGCATGGCGTGCTGGGGGGAATCGTGGGCGAGGCGACGGCGGAGAACCGCTAACGCCGCCCGATGGGGCCGCGGCCGGAGCGCGCACGTCGAGCCGTCGCGATCGACGCGAACCGATGCGCGCGTCGTGGCGCGCGAGGCGGTGTGGCCCGTCAGGGCGGAATGCTGTCGCGCGTCCGCGCAGTGCTCAGCGATCGCGCAGGAAGCGGGCCATCGAGATGTCGCGCGGCGAGCTCGCCGGCGCGAATTCCGCGGCGATGTCGACATAGCCCCGCATCAGCGCGACCTCACGCGGGCTGCGGCCGAGCGAGTCGCGCATCTCGGGATCCGCGCCGGCCTGCAGCAGGCGTTGCACGACGCGGGACAGCCCGTGCAGCGCGGCGAGGTGCAGCGGCCCGAAGCCACGCGGATCGCGCGCATCCAGCGCGACGTCCTGCGCGAGCAGCTGGTCGACCACCGCGAGCAGCACGCCCTCGTCGGCGGTCGCGCCGGGCTCGGCACGCGCGCCGAGCGCGAGCAGCAAGGCGGTGGCCCCGGCGGCGGGCGCATCGGCGTCGGCACCGGCGAGCAGAAGCGCATCGAGCAGGGCGACCACCCGCGCGCGGTCGCGCGCGGTGAAGGCGTACATGGCGGCGCAGTGCAGCGCCCCGCGGCCCTGCGCGTCGACCGCCTGCACGTCGGCGCCCGCCGACAGCAGGCGCGTGGCGAGGTCCGGCAGGCCGAGCGCGCAGGCGACCATCAGCACGGTGAGGTCGCCCGGCAGGCGCTGCTCCAGCGGCACGCCCGCGGCGACGAGCCGATCGACGATCGGCAGGTGCCGCATGCTCACTGCCGCCGACAGCGGCGTGGCGCCCGACGGCGCGGCGAGGCCCGGATCGGCGCCCCGCCGCAGCAGCAGGTCGACGACAGCGAGTTGGCCGCCACCGGCCGCGCGCAGCAGCGCGCTGCAGCCCTGGCGGTCGAGCGCATCCACCGGCAGGCCGAGGTCGAGCAGGCGACGCACCGCGTCGGCGTCGCCCGCGATGGCGGCGGCGGGCACGTCGCCCGCGCGCAGCGGACGACGCGGCAACGGCCACTGGCGCCAGTCGAGCCATTCGGCGATGTCGCGCCGGCCGGAGGCGAGCGCGACGCCGAGCGGCGTCTGCCCGTCGGTGGCACGCAGGTCGGCGCAGGCGCCGTGCGCAACGAGACGCTTGACCACGTCGACGCGACCGAGCGCGGCGGCGAGATGCAGCGCGCCCATGCCGCGGCTGTCGCGCGCATCGAGCGCGACACCGGTGGCGAGAAGCCGGTCGACCAGTCGCGCCCAGCCCAGGCGGATCGCGAGCGCGAGCGGCGGATCGCCGGCGCGCGACGGGCCGAAGGGATCGGCGCCGCGATCGAGCAGCTCCAGGGCGAGCCCCTCGCCGTCGGGGTCCTGCGCGGACGCGGTGGCGAGCAAGCGCGCGAGGCTGCCGCGGCCGGCGGGCGACACCGCCGCATCGAGCAGAACGCGCAGGCTTCGCCGCGCAGCCGGGCCGCGGCCGAGCAGCACGAACAGCGGCGTCTGGCCCTGCCCGTCGCGCACCTCGGGGTCGGCGCCGTGCCGCAGGAGCCAAGCCACATGCGCGGGCTCGAGGACGAGGTCGTCGTCGTGCAGCAGCAGGCCGAGATCGGCCGGCTCGAGCAGGCGCAGGAGGGCATCGAGGTCGGTGCGCCCGGCCTGCAGGCCCTCGCGCAGCAACGCGATCGGTGCGCGGTCGGGCAGCGGCGCGTCGTCGTCGTCGCGCAGCGCCGCGGGCAGGCGGTAGCCGGCGTCCAGCGCGGCGACCAGCGACCAGCGCCCGGCCTCGGCGGCACGATCGACCGCACGCTTGCCGTCGCGATCGGCGAGCGTCGGGTCGACGCCGAGCGCGAGCAGCCGCTCGATGAGCGCAGGCGTCGCGCCTTCGGCCTCGCAGGCGAGCGCGAGGAGACTGCGGCCGGTCGCGTCGACGCGCATTGCCTGCGCCGCACCGCCGTCGGGCAGATGGCGCAGCAGCTCGTCGACGACCTCCAGATGCCCGCCGCGCGCGGCCTCCATCAGCGGCGTGCGGCCCTGCGCATCGGCGAGCGTGGGATCGGCACCGGCATCGAGCAGCGCCAGCACGATCTCGACATGCCCGGCGAACGCGGCCGCGTGCAGCGCGCTGCGGCCCTGCGGATCCTTCGCGTCGACGCGCGCCTTGTGGCGCAGAAGCAGCTGCACGCCCGCGGGGTCGTCGTCCTCGTGGGCCGCGGCGGCGATCAGCGCCGGCTGCCCGCCGGGCGGCTCGGGCTTGGCACCGCGCTCGAGCAGGAACTTGGCCACGCGCCAGTTGCCTGCCGCGCAGGCCATGCCGAGCGGCGACAGCCCTTCGCGATTGATCGCTTCGAGCTCGGCGGCCGCATCGCGCAGCAGCGCGGCGACGCCGGGATCGGTGCTGCGCGCGGCGAAGTGCAGCGCGGTATTGCCGTCGGCGTCGCGCTGGCGTGGATCGGCGCCGTTCGAGAGCAGCGTCATCACCGCCTCGGGCCGGCCGTGCCAGCTGTCGCGCGTGGCGGCGAGCAGCGGCGTCATGCCGGCCTGCGCGGCATTGAGGTCGACGCCCTTGGCGATGAGCGCGCGCAGCAGGCGCAGGTCGGGCAGCACCGCCGCGAGTACCGGCAGCGCACGCCGGTCGCGCTCGCCGGCCGGCGGCAGCGCGGTGACGTCGGCCCCGGCGTCGATCAGTGCGAGCGCGCGCTCGACGCGCCCGCCGCGTGCGGCGGCGTAGAGCTCGACGGCGAGCGCGGCGGGATCGGCCGGCGCCGTGGGTGCGACGGGTGCCGGGTCCGGCATGTCGACGGCCGTGGACGCGGGCGCGGGCCTGGGCTCGACCGACTCGCGCGTCATTTCGCGACGAGCCGCCACGTTCGTCGCCGCGACCGGTGCGAGGCGCTGCATGGTCCAGTGCAACACGGGCGCGACAAGCGCGACGCCGGCGACAGCGGCGATGCGCGACGCACCGTCGAGCAGGCCGGGCCAGGCGAGCAGCAGCACGGCGACCGCCACCGCGAGCACGCAGCCGGCGATGCCGGCGCCGCGCCAGGCGGCGCGGTCGGCGTCGTGCAGGTCGCGCCAGTGCGCGCGCCAGTCGCCGTCGCGCTCCACGCCCGACCACAGCGGCCATGCCGGCCACAGCAGCAGCAGCGCGATGCCGACCGCGAGGCTCGCCGCGATCGCCGCGGGCAGCGAACCGCTGCGCAGCAGCGCGGCGAGCGGCCAGGCGAGCAATGCGGCGGCACCGCCGGCGGCCAGGGCCCACAGCCCCGCGAGCGCACCCAGATGGCGCAGCGGCCGGTGCCGGCCGTTGCCACGCAGCACCGACACGCCCAACGCGACCGGCGGCTGCGCCGCGATCACCGCGAGCGCCGCGACCGGAAGCGGCAGCACGGCGACGGCGGTCAGCGCGATGCCGGCGAGCAGCAGCGCCACGCCGAGTCCGGTGCGGGACCGCCGCTCAGGCATCGCGGCTCCGGTAGTACTCACCGGCGTCGTAGGCCGGCGCATCCGGCGGCGGTGGCACCTGGATGAAGAAGCCGCGGGTGCTCAGCGCCTCACGCACCTGCGCGACGTCCGCGCGCGCCAGGCGGCGCCCGGGTGCGAGGTCGACTTCCAGCACGAACTCGAGCGCGCCGAGCTGCGCGCGCACCGCCTCGGGCAACGCGTCGAAGGCCTCGCGCTCGGCGAGGTAGACGTAGGTATCGGCCTTGCGCAGGCTCTTGTAGACGTAGGCGTGCATGACGGCGCCGGGGGATCGCGTCGGCACAGCATACCCGCCGCCCGCATCGCTGACGTCAGTGGTGGTAGCCGGCGTCCGCCGCGACCTTGCCCGCGAACACGCGGTAGGACCACCACGTGTAGCCGAGGATCGCCGGCAGCAGGATCGCCATGCCGACCATCGTGAAACCTTGGGACGACGGCGGCGAGGCGGCCTCCCAGAGCGTCAGGCTCGGCGGGATGATGTAGGGCCACAGGCCGAGCACCAGGCCGACGAAACCGAGCACGAAGAAGCTCAGGGTGAGCAGGAACGGCGCGGCGTCGCGGCCCTCGCGCATGGCCGCGCGCCACAGCGCGACGGCGTTGATCAGCGCGAGCGCCGGCACGGGCGCGAGCCACCAGAAATTCCCGCTCTCGAACCAGCGCGCCATGATCCGCGAGTCGAGGAAGGGCAGCCATGCGCTGACCAGGCCCATGAAGGCCACCACCACCAGCACCAGCGGCCGCGCCATGTAGCGCGAGACGCGCTGCAGGCGCCCCTCGGTCTTCAGGATCAGCCAGGTGCTGCCCAGCAGCGCGTAGCCGAACACGACGGCGACCCCCGTGAGCATCGAGAACGGGCTGAACCAGCCGAAGGCGCCGCCCATGTACTTGCCTTCCTGCAGCGGCATGCCTTCGACCACCGCGCCGAGGATCACGCCCTGCGCGAAGGCGGCGAACGTCGACCCGAGTGCGAAGGCCGCGCCCCAGAACTTCTTCGCGCGCGTGGCCTTGAAGCGGAACTCGAAGGCCACGCCGCGGAAGATCAGCGCGATCAGCATGAGCAGCACCGGCAGGTACAGCGCCGACAGCATCGTCGCATAGGCCTTCGGGAAGGCCGCGAGCAGGCCGGCGCCACCGAGCACCAGCCAGGTCTCGTTGCCGTCCCAGATCGGTGCGGCGGTGTTCATCGAATGATCGAGCTCGTCGGCATCGCGCGCGAACGGCGCCAGCACGCCGATGCCGAGCACGAAGCCGTCGAGCAGCACGTACATCAGCACGGCGAAGCCGACGACGAAGAACCAGGCGACGGGCAGCACGGTCGCGACGTCCATCAGCGTGCCTCCCGGATGTCTTCGCCGTCGAACGGCGTGCCGACCGACAGCGGCCGCTTCGGCCGACGCTCGCCCTCATCCGCCTTCGGGCCCGGATCGTGCGGCAGCGGCCCCTTCTTCACCAGCTTCACGAGGTACCAGATGCCCGCGCCGAACACGATCGCGTAGACCAGGCCAAACGCGGCGAGCGACGCGATCACGCTGGATGCGGCGACCGTCGGGCTGACCGCATCGGCCGTGCGCAGCAGGCCGTAGATCACCCACGGCTGCCGGCCGATCTCGACGACGTACCAGCCCGCGAGCAGCGCGATGAAGCCGGAGAACATCATCGTGCGCCAGAAGCGCAACAGGATGCGGGATTCGAACAGGCGACCCTTCCGCAACGCCCAGGCCGACCAGGCCGCCATCAGCAGCATCAGCATGCCGAGGCCGACCATCACGCGGAACGACCAGAACACCGGTGCGACCGGCGGACGATCCTCGCGCGGTACCGACTTGAGGTTCCGGATGTCGCCATCCCAGGTGTGCGTGAGGATGATCGAGCCGAGCCGCGGCAGCTTCACTTCGTAGTCGTTGCGCTCCGCGGCCTGGTTCGGCAGCCCGAACAGCACCAGCGGCATGCCCTCGCCCGGCTTCGCCGCCTCCCAGTGGCCTTCGATCGCGGCGAGCTTAGTCGGCTGGTACTCGCCCACCTGCAGGCCGTGCAGGTCGCCGACGAGGATCTGCGTCGGCACCGTGATCGCCGCGAACAGCGCGGCCATGCGCAGCATCTTCTTCGCGGGCTCGACGTGCACGCCACGCAGCAGGTAGCCGGCGCTCACGCCGCCGACGACGAGGCAGGTGGTGATGAAGGCGGCGAGCCCCATGTGCGCGAGGCGATAGGGGAACGAGGGGTTGAAGACGATCGCCCACCAGTCGGCCGGATGGAACGTGCCGTCGGGCGCGATCGTGTAACCCTGTGGCGTGTGCATCCAGCTGTTCGCCGACAGGATCCAGAACATCGAGATCAACGTGCCGAGCGCGACCATGCAGGTGGCGAAGAAATGCATCTTCTCCGACACACGCCTGTGGCCGAAGAGCATCACGCCGAGGAACGTGGCCTCGAGGAAGAAGGCAGTGAGCACCTCGTAGCTCATGACCGGCCCGAGGATGTTGCCGGCCTTCTCGCTGAGCACCGCCCAGTTCGTGCCGAACTGGAAGCTCATCACCACGCCGGAGACCACGCCCATCCCGAAGGAGATGGCGAAGATGCGCAGCCAGAAGAAGTAGATGTCCTGCCAGACGCCGTCGCGCGTCTTGAGGAACCGCCATTTGCAGAACGCGAGCCAGCTCGCGAGGCCGATGGTGAAGGCGGGGAAAATGATGTGGAACGAGATCACGAATCCGAACTGGATCCGTGACAGCAACAGCGCATCCATCGAGGGCTCTCCCTACGATCCGTGGTCTTCTATTCGCCTGCGTATTGTGCGCCTGCGAACGCGCGCGCGCCACCACGGCGCCCGGCCCGTGACGGCAGGTTTCAGCGCGCGTTGCGATGCCGTTCCTGCCGACGACCCGACGCACCGAATCCCGGCGCGACGCATGCGATCACCATCACCTCGCCAGCGGCCGCATCCGGATGCGTGCATCGTCCGTACGCATCGCCCGTTCGCTCGGACCCGTCGCTACTGACGGCGGATTCACCGCGGCGGGAGGACAGTGGCGCTCCCGCGAAACCGGAGCATCGTCGTGAGCGAGCGCAGAGATTCGGGCAGCACGTCCCTCTGGTCGGCCACCGCGCAGGTCCCGCACGCACCGCCGCTCGAGGTCGATGCGCAGGCCGACGTCTGCATCGTCGGCGCGGGCATCGTCGGCCTCACCACCGCCTACGAGCTGCTCAAGGCCGGTCGCGAAGTGATCGTGCTCGACCAGGCCGGCATCAGCGCCGGGCAGACCGCGCGCACCACCGGCCACCTGTGCGATGCCCTCGATGATCGTTTCCACGAGCTCGAGCGCCTGCATGGCGAGGACGGCGCACGTCTGGCCGCGCGCAGCCATCGGGAGGCGGTCGAACACATCGAGCGCATCTGCCGCGAGGAAGGCATCGAGGCCGACTTCGACTACGTCGATGGCTACCTCGTGCTCGGCGAGCACGCCGGGAACCGCGACGAACTCGAGGAGGAGTACGACGCGGCGCGCCGCGCGGGCCTCGACGTCGAGTGGGTGGACGCGCCGCCCGGCGCCTGGTCCGCCTTCGGCCGCGCGCTGCGCTTCCGCCGGCAGGCGCAGTTCCATGCGACGAAGTACATGGACGGGCTCGCGCGCGCGGTGACCCGACTGGGCGGGCGTATCCACGGCTTCACGCACGTGCGCGACGTCGACAGCGGCGACGTGACCGAAGTGACGACCGACGACGGGCGCCGTGTGCAGGCGCGCGCGGTCGTCGTCGCGAGCAACACGCCGTTCAACGACCGCGTGACCATGCATACCAAGCAGGGGCCGTACCGCACGTATGTCGTCGCGTTCAAGCTGGAGCGCGACGCGGTGCCGGCCGTGCTGCTGTGGGACACGCTCGACCCCTACCACTACGTGCGCACCGCGCGGATCGACGGGCAGGACTGGCTGATCGTCGGCGGCGAGGACCACAAGGTCGGGCAGGAGGACGAACCCGAAGGCGCCTACGCGAAGCTCGAGGACTGGACGCGCCGCTGGATCCCCGCGGCCGGCGAGGTCGGCTATCGCTGGTCCGGGCAGGTCTACGAGCCGATGGATTCGCTCGGCTACTTCGGCCACAACCCGGGCGTGCAGACGCGCAACGTCTACATCGCCACCGGCGACTCCGGCAACGGCCTCACGCACGGCACGCTGGCGGGTGTCACGATCGGCCAGCTCATCACCGAGCGCCCCGCGCCCTATGCCGACCTCTACGACCCCGCTCGCAAGAACCTGCACGGCGGCGCGCTCAGCGAGTACGTGCACGAGAACGCCAACATGGTCGCGCAGTACAAGGACCTGGTGACGCCCGGCGACGTGAAGTCGGTCGACGACATCGCGCCGGGCCAGGGCGCGATCGTCCGCGAGGGCATGGCGCAGAAGGCGATCTTCCGCGACGCCGACGGCCGGCTCTTCGTGCATTCGGCGATGTGCCCACACCTCGGGGGCATCGTGGCGTTCAATCAGGCGGAGTGCTCGTTCGACTGCCCGGTGCACGGCTCGCGGTTCGATGCGCGCGACGGCTCGTGCCTGAACGGCCCGGCGCCGTGCGGCCTGCACGACGCCGACTCGGCGCAGGTCGCCGATGAGCACCTCGCCGCGCGTGCCCATGCCTCGCTGAATCCCACCGGCCCGTCCGCGCAACACTGACGATCGCCACAGCCGGCGGCGGCCGGCGGCTGCTACGCTCCGTCGACTTTTCCGCCGACGGACCCGCTCGATGCGTCGCACGCTCCTCGCCGCCGCCCTCATCGCTTCGTTCGCACCGCTCGCCGCCGCACAGACGGCGCCGCGCATCAGCCTCGACCAGGCCATGGCCGATCCCGACTGGATCGGCAATGCCGTGGAACAGGCGTGGTGGTCGTGGGACGGGCGCACCGCCTACTTCACGCAAAAGCGCGAGGGCGCGACGATCCGCGACACCTTCCGTCAGCCGGTCGACGGCGGCGCGGCGTCGAAGCTCGACGGCGACGACCGCGCGGCGATCGACGGCCCGCGCGGCGTCATCGAAGCCGGCGGCGCGCGCATGGCGTTCGCGCGAAACGGCGACATCTTCGTGCGCGACCTGCGCAGCGGCGCGCTGACGCAGGTCACCCGCACCGACGCGGCAGAATCGCGCCCGCAATGGGGGCCGCAGGGCCAGCTCGTCTTCCGCGCCGGCAACGACTGGTTCGCCTGGCGCGCCGGCACGGGCGTGGCGCAGGCCACCGTGCTCAAAACGGAGGACGACCCCGGCAAGGCGCCGAAGGCCGACGACCTGCGCGAGCGCCAGCTGCGCTATATCGACACGCTGCGCACCGACCGCGAGCGCCGCGAGGCCGCGCGCGAGCAGGACGAAGCCTGGCGTGCCGCCGATCCCACGCGCGCGCCGCTGCCGGCCTACCTCGGGAAGGACCACAACCTCGTCGACAGCGCGCTCTCGCCGGACGGCCGCTGGCTGCTCGCGGTGACGTATGCGAAGTCGGCCGACCTCGGCACGCAGGGCAAGATGCCCAAGTACGTCACCGAGTCCGGTTACGAGGAATTCGAGGAGGTGCGTACGCGTGTCGGCCGCAATGCGCCGGCGCCCCATCGCCTGTGGCTCGTCGAGGTCGCGACCGGCGCCGTGCGCGAGCTCAAGTTCGACGACCTGCCGGGGATCAAGACCGACCCGCTCGCCGACCTGCGCAAAGCCGCCAAGCAGAAGCCGCTCGAGGGCGCGCGCGAGGTGCGCATCGAAACCGACGGCGACGGCTCGGGCCCTGCGATCCACTGGAGCGACGACGGCCGTGATGCGGCGGTGCTGGTGCGCGCGGTCGACAACAAGGACCGCTGGATCGCGGCGGTTGACGTGGCGAACGCGAAGCTCGTCGCGCGCGACCGCCTCACCGACCCCGCGTGGATCAACTGGAACTTCAACGAGTTCGGCTGGCTGCCCGGCAACGGCCGCAACCGCCTGTGGTTCGTCTCGGAAAAGAGCGGCTACGGCCACCTCTATGTCAATGACGGCGCGACCACCCGCGCGCTCACGTCCGGCACGTGGGAAGTCTCGTCGCCCACGCTGTCGCACGACGGCCGCAGCTTCCTGTTCCAGTGCAACCGCAAGTGGCCGGGCGACTACGAGGTCTGCAGCGTGCCGACGTCCGGTGGCGACGTGCGCGAGATCACCTCGCTCGACGGCGTCGAGGACTTCGCGCTCTCGCCGGACGGCCGCAAGCTGCTCGTGCGCCACTCCGACAGCTACCTGCCGCCGCAGCTCGCGGTGGTCGACCTCGCCGCCGGCACCGCGCGCGAGCTCACGGACACGCGCAGCGCGAAGTTCAAGGCGATCGACTGGATCGAGCCGCAGTACGTGCAGGTGCCGAGCCAGCACGGCGCGGGCACGATCTGGGGCAAGTACTACGGCCCGAAGAATCCGGAGCCGGGGAAGAAGTACCCGATCGTGATGTTCGTGCACGGCGCGGGCTACCTGCAGAACGTCAGCGACAGGTACCCGAACTACTTCCGCGAGCAGATGTTCCACAACCTGCTGGTGGATGCGGGCTACGTGGTGCTCGACCTCGACTACCGCGCCTCCGAAGGCTATGGCCGCGACTGGCGAACGGCGATCTATCGCCAGATGGGCCATCCCGAGCTCGAGGACTACCTCGACGGCCTCGACTGGCTCGTGCGCGAGAAGCAGGGTGACCGCGACCGCGCCGGCATCTACGGCGGCAGCTACGGCGGCTTCATGACGTTCATGGCGTTGATGCGCGAGCCCGGTACGTTCAAGGCCGGCGCCGCGCTGCGCCCGGTCACCGACTGGTCGCAGTACAACCACGAGTACACGTCGAACATCCTCAACACGCCGGCGCTCGATCCCGAGGCCTACCGCAAGAGTTCGCCGATGGAGTACGCGCACCGCCTGCAGGACCACCTGCTGATCGCGCACGGCATGATGGACGACAACGTCTTCTTCAAGGACTCGGTGATGATGGCCCAGCGCCTGATCGAGCTGAAGAAGGACAAGTGGGAGCTCGCGAGCTATCCGCTCGAGCGGCACGGCTACGTGCATCCGGAGGCCTGGTACGACCAGTACCGGCGCATCCGCGAGCTGTTCGAGGAAGCGCTCGGCCAGTGATGGCGGGCCCGCGCCTGCGCCGGCCGGAGCTGTCGGCGAACGCGCTCATCCTGCTCGTCGCGCTGTTCCTGGTCGCGGCGGCCAACGCGCGCACGTGGTCGATCGTCGGGCAGGCCGGCATGGGCGCCGCCACGCATGCGGCGGTCGGCCTCGCGCTGCTCGCGCTCACCACGCTGCTGCTCGCCCCGCTCGGAGTTCCGCGACTGCTGCGGCCGGGGCTTATCGCGGTGCTCCTGCTGTCGGCGGCTGCATCGCACTTCACCACGCGCTTCGGCGCGGTGATCGACCGGCACGCCATCGCGAGCGTCTTCGGCACCGACACGCGCGAGGCGATGGAGTGGCTGTCGCCGCGGCTCGCGCTCGACGTCCTGCTGCTGGGCGTGCTGCCCTCGATCCTCGTCACGTGGACGCGCGTGCGCTTCCGCTCCGCGGGAAAGGAAGCCCTCCATCGACTCGCCCTGCTAGCCGGCTGCGGCCTCGGGCTTGCGCTCGCGGTCGGCCTGCAGGGGCGCGAGCTGGCTTCGCTGCTGCGCGGCCGCATGGAGCTGCGGCACGTCGCGAACCCGTATGCGCTGGTCGCGGCCTCGCTGTCGTATGCACGGCACCAGCGCGACGACCATCGCCCTCTGCAGCCGCTCGGGCAGGACGCCCGGCACGCCGCACGCCATCCCGGCGATCGTCCCACGGTGATCGTGGTGGTGATCGGCGAATCCGCCCGCGCGGCGAGCTTCGCGCTCGACGGCTACGGCCGGAACACCACGCCGGAGCTGCGCCGGCTGCCGCTGGTGAACTTCCGCCACGTCACGAGCTGCGGTACCAACACCGCCACGTCGCTGCCGTGCATGTTCTCGATCCTCGGCCGCGCGCACTACGACGAGTCGGCGGCGCGACACAGCGAGAACGTGCTCGACGTGCTCCGCCACGCGGGCTTCGATGTCGTCTGGCTCGACAACAACACCGGCAGCAAGGGGCTGGCGGCGCGCGGGCGCGAGGTCGCGCTCGCGGCGGCGCACGAGCGTGCCTGGTGCCATGACGACGGCTGCTGGGACGGCATCCTCGTCGAGCATCTCGAAGCGCTCCTGCCGACCCTCCGGCGCGACACGGTCGTGGTGCTGCACATGCTGGGCAGCCACGGCCCCGCCTACTACGAGCGCTATCCGCCGGCCTTCGCCCGGTTCACGCCCGAGTGCCGTGTCAACGAGCTGCAGCGCTGCACGCGCGACCAGATCGTCAACACCTACGACAACACGATCGCCTACACCGACCACGTGCTCGCCGGTGCGATCCGCACGCTCGCCGCGGCGCCGCGCGTCGACGGCCTGCTGTGGTTCGTCTCCGACCACGGCGAGTCGACCGGCGAGAGCGGCCTGTACCTGCACGGTGCCCCGTACGTGATCGCGCCCGACCAGCAGACCCACGTGCCGATGATGATGTGGGCCTCGCCGCAGTTCGCCACGGCGCACGGACTGGACCGCGCCTGTGTCGACGCGCGGGCGGACGACGTGGTCTCGCACGACCACCTGAGCCACACGCTCATGGGGCTGGCCGAAGTGTCCACGTCGGTCTACCGGCGGGACCTGGACCTGATGGCGGGCTGCCTGCGCGGCCGCTGACGGGGCGCCGTCCGCGGCCCCGGCGCGGGCGCAACGGCCCGACGCCCCCGGCGCGCGGTGCCGCATGCCGCATGCCGCATGCCGAGCATCGCGATTCGACGCGCTGGCGCGTCAGGCGTCGACCAGCGTGCGGTCCCGCCCCGCCGCCTTCGCGCGGTAGAGCGCGGCATCCGCCCGTGCGAGCAGCGCCTCGGCGTCCTCGCCCGGGCGATGCTGGGCGATCCCGGCCGAGAAGGTCACGGCGCGTGCGCGCAGGCAGTCCCGCCGCACGCGCACGCGGATGCGCTCGATCACGCGCTCGATGCCCTCGCATCCGCCCGGCAGCACGAGCAGGAACTCCTCGCCGCCCCATCGGCCGAGTACGTCGGTCGCCCGCAGGTCGCCGCTGGCGAGCCGGGCGAAGCTCTGCAGCACGCCGTCGCCCGCCGCGTGCCCGAAGTCGTCGTTGACCGCCTTGAAGTGGTCGATGTCGAGGATCGCCACGCACAGCGGCGCGACCTGCCGCGTCGACATCGCCACGCCCTGCTCGAGCCGCAGCTTCATCGAGCGCCGGTTCGGCAGGCCGGTGAGCTCGTCCGACGTCGCGAGCCGCTCGACCTCCGACAGCGCGCGCGCGAGCGCCTCGCGCTGGTCGCGCAGCTTCTGGCGCAGCGCGGAGAGCCGCGCGGCGATCACCGCCAGCGCGGGCAGCACCACGATCAGCATCAGCACGTTGTTGACGTCGACGCGCAGCGCCGAAACCTCGCCACGGGCGGGCACCCATTCCGGATGCAGCGTCCGCGCGACCACCGCGGCCACCAGGCTCGACACGGCGAGCACGGTGACGAAGGCGATCTGCCGCCACCGCAGGGTGAAGGCGCCGAACGCGAAGATCACCATGATCGGAAACAGCGCGGACGTGCGCATCGGCCCGCAGATCAGGTAACCCCAGTTCACCGCGAGCACGCCCATCGAGAGCTGCCAGACGGTGAGCGAGGGATCACGGAAGCGCTCGCTCCATCCGCTGCGCAGGGCGACGTAGCCCGCCGCCATCACCAGCCCGATGAATCCCAGCCACGGCGCAAGCGCGGCGGCGCTGATCCAGCCCTGGCCGACACCGGGCACCAGCAGCGCCGCGGCTCCGGCGTAGACGAGGCTGGCGATGAGCCACTGCGCGAGGCGCAGGCGGCGACGGCGGTCGTCGCTCGCCAGCAGGCTCAGGACGCGGGAGGCGAAGCGGGACAACGGCGGCTCCGGCGGCGCGCCGGAAGGACGCACCCGTCCCGGTTATCGGCCGCCGATGGCGAGGCCTGAGCGTCGCGAAGCCGGTTTTCGGGACGCCCGTCGCACCACCGAGGCCGGGGCACGCGGGGTGCGCTCACCGGCGGCGATCGCGGCGCGATCCTCCATGCCCGGCGCCTGCGCGCGCGGCAGGCGACGCGGGTCGAACGCCACAGCGTCGCGGGAGGGCGCGGCGCGAGGGCCGCAGCGCCCGATCAGGCCTCCAGCTGACGGCCGATCGCTTCGAGGTGCTCGACCCGCGCGCGCAGCTCGCGCTCCCGCCGCCGCGCCCACAGGCACGACGCGGCCACCAGCGGGAGGTTCGCCAGCACGGTGATCCACAGCGCATGGCCGCGCGGCAGGCCCGGCGCACCCGCGAGCTGCGCGAGCGCGAGCACCGCCAGCAGCGCCGAGAGCCCGAGCATCACCCGCGTGTTGACGCGCCAGAAGCGTCGGGCCGCGAGCGCCCGTCGTATCTCCGCCGCGACCATCGCCCGCGGCGCGAGGCCCTCGTGGGCGACGGCGGTGCGCCGGTAGCGCACCGTCCAGCCCGCGAACACCAGCCCGGCGGCGAGCAAGCCGAGCGCCACCGCCTCGCGCAGGCCGAATGCGGGTGCCGTGGCGACGAAGCGCCCGACCACGAGCGCCGCGAGCACGACGGATGCGATGTCGAGCAGGGAGAGCAGACGCGCGCGCCGGCGGCCGGCGGCGGCCTCGCGGCGGAGGCGGTCGAGGTCGGGCAGGTCGACGGGCTGCGTGCGCCACAGGGCGTCGAGTCCGGACCAGTCGTCGTTCGTGGGGGTCATGCGATGGGCTCCAGCCACGCGCGCAGCTGGCGACGCGCGCGGCTCAGTCGTTGGGCGATGCTGTTCTCTTCGACGCCGAGGGCCTCGGCGATCTCGCGCTGGCTGAAGCCCTCCAGCGCGAGCACGACGGCCTGGCGCTGGCCGACCGGCAGGCGACGGATCGCGGCGAGCAGGCGGCCGCGACGCTGCACGGCATCGGCCGAGTCGATCGGGTCACCGTGCTCGTCGACGTGCGTCTCGTCGAGCGGCAGGCCCGCGCGCCCGGCGTGGCGCGCGACATGGTCCACCGCGCGGTTCTGCGCGACGCGCGCGACGAACGTGCGCAGCCCGGCCTCGCCGCGGAATGCCGGCAGGGCGCGCCACAGCGCGAGCGCGATCTCCTGCAGCAGGTCCTGCCGGCGCACCGGGTCGGCCTCCACGCTCGCGGCGATGCGCGAGAGCATCGCGCCGTGCTCGGCGAGCACGTCGTCGATCGCCGGCGGCGTCATCGGTCGGTGGGCGCGTCGAAGACGTCGCGGTACATCGCATACCCCACGGTCAACCCCATCGGCAGGACGACGAGCAGCAGCGCGGGCCAGACAACGAGTCCGCCGACCAGGACCGCCGACAGCAGCATGATCACGCCGACCGGCTTCCAGGCGCGGGCCACCGCGCGGGCATTGTCGATCATCGCCGCCACCGCGCCGAGGCCGTCGAACAGCACGCGTGGCATGACGAACGTCAGCGCGACCGCGGGCAGGCAGCCCGACGCGAGGACCAGCGCCATCTGCAGGCGCGTCATGTGCAGGTCGGCGACGGCACCGCTGGCGAGCGCGACGGCATTCGGCACGCCCGCGAGCACCGCGGCGACCGCGAGCTGGACGGCGAACACGCCCGTCGAGAACAGGGCGACCGTCGCGACCGCCGGCAGCCGCTCGATCCAGTGCCGAAGAGCCACGGCGGGCGCGAAGCCGCCATGGCGGACGCGCCGGTCGAGCAGCACGAGCATCGCCGCGGCCGCGACCGGGGTGAGCAGCTTGGACAGCACCACGCCGGCCGACGGCAGCATCTGGCACAGCGCCTCGAGCAGGATCGGCGCGAGCGCGAGGAGCACGATGCGCAGCGGTGCGATACGCAGGATGCGAACGCCTGCCCGCAGCCATTGGAGGGCCCGCGCCGCGGGCAGGACGGCATCGGGATTGACGGCGAGGGTGACGGGCGACGTGAAGGAGGCGGCGAGCGATCGGTCCATGGGCAGCTCCGGTGATGTCCTTCGATAGTCCGGACCCGGCCGCGAAACCTGACAGCCGCTGCAATGCCATCGGCGATCGCACGGCCGGCGCGTGCGCCGGCGTGCAGAATCGGCGCTCCCACGCCACGATGCCGCCCGTGCCCCGTCTCCCGCCGTCCCGACGCCTGCTCCCGCTGCTCCTCGCCTGCGCCCTCGCCCCCGCCCTGCAGGCCGCGCCCACGCTGCCCCCGGGCGTCGCCGCGGGACCTTGCGTCGAAGGCATCTGCGAATACCGCCTCCCCAACGGCCTGCGCATGCTGCTATTCCCGGACGCCACGCGCCCGACGGTGACGGTCAACCTCACCTACGGGGTCGGCTCGGTGCACGAGAACTACGGCGAGACCGGCATGGCGCACCTTCTGGAGCACCTGCTGTTCAAGGGCACGCCGACGCACCGCGACATCCCCGGCGACATGAGGAAGCGCGGCATCGCCTACAACGCCACGACCTCGCTCGACCGCACCAATTACTTCGGCAGCTTTCCCGCCGACGACGCCACGCTCGACTGGCTGCTCGCGCTCGAGGCCGATCGCATGACGAACTCGTTCGTCGCGAAGAAGGATCTCGACAGCGAGATGACCGTGGTGCGCAACGAGCTCGAGGCGGGCGAGAACGAGCCGGGCCGCGTGCTCGGCCAGCGCGTGCGCGCCGCCGCGTTCGACTGGCACAACTACGGCAATTCGACGATCGGTGCGCGCAGCGACGTCGAGAACGTACCGATCGAGCGACTGCAGGCCTTCTACCGCGCGTGGTATCGGCCGGACAACGCGACCCTCGTGATCGCCGGGCGCATCGAGCCGGAGGCCGCCCTCGCCCGCGTGGTCCGGCACTTCGGTCCGCTGAAGCGGCCCGCGACGCCGCTGCCGGCCGCGTATACCGTCGAGCCCGTGCAGGACGGCGAGCGCGCCGTCACCGTCCGCCGTCGCGGCGACCTGCAGCTGCTGATGCTCGCCTACCACGTGCCCGCCATCACGCATCCCGACAGCGCCGCGCTCGCGGTGCTCGCCGACGTGCTCGGCGACGTCCCCGGCGGACGGCTGCATGCCGCGCTCGTCGAGCCGCGGCTGGCCGCGGGCACCGTCGCCGGCGTCGAGGCACTGCGCGATGCGGGCCTGGCGACGATCATCGCCGTCGCCGGTCGCGAGGCCGATGCGGTGAAGGTCGAGGCCGAGCTGCTGCGTCAGGTGGAAGCCCTCGCCACGCGCCCGGTCACCGCGGACGAGGTCGCGCGCGCACGGCAACGCATCGAGAACGTCTACGAGACCCGCCTGACCGACGTGAACGCCGTCGCCATGGGCCTAACCGGTGCGCTCGCCAGCGGCGACTGGCGCCTGTACTTCCTGCAGCGCGACCGCATCGCGAAGGTCACCGCCGACGACGTCAACCGCGTCGCGCGCGCCTACCTCAAGCCGGCCAACCGCACGCTCGGCCGCTTCGTGCCGACGGACGCACCGGACCGCGCGGAGATCCCCGTCGCGCCCGCCGCGGCCGACGCGCTGAAGGGCTATTCGGGACGCACCGCCGTCTCCGCCGGCGAGGCCTTCGAGGCCACGCTCGACAACATTGAGGCGCGCACGCAGGTCTTCACCGTCGGCGAGCGGCTGAAGGTGGCGCTGCTGCCCAAGGACACCCGCGGCGACACCGTCACCGTGCAGGCCGACTTCCGGTTCGCCGATGCCCAGGCGCTCGCGCGCGGCCCGCATCGCGCCGCCGGCCTCGTCGGCGCGATGCTGATGCGTGGCGCCCGCGGCCTCGACCGCGCCACGATCGATGCGCGCCTGACCGCGCTGCGCACGCAGGGCGGGGTTTCCGGCGGGCTGCAGGGCGCGTCGATCGACCTGCTCTCGCGCCGCGAGCACGTCGGCGAGGCCCTCGACCTCGCCGCGCGGCTGCTGCGCGAGCCGACGTTCCCCGAGGCCGAATTCGAGCAGCTGCGGCTGCAGGCGATCACCGGGCTGGACGCCTCGCGCGCCGACCCGGGCTCGATCGCGGGGCGTGCCATGGCCGAGCACTTCGACGTCTGGCCCGAGGGCCATCCGCTGCGCCATCGCTCGCTCGACGAGACCCTCGCCGACCTGCGCGCGCTCACGCTCGACGACGTGCGCCGATTCCATGCGGCCTTCTACGGCACGGCGGAAGGCGAGATCACCGTCGTCGGCGATTTCGATCCGGTGGAGATGCGTACCCGCATCGAGACGCTGTTCGCCGGCTGGCGCGCGCCGGTGCCGTTCGCGCCGATCCGCACGTCGCATGTCGACATCACGCCCGAGCGCGAGCGCCTCGCCGCGCCCGACAAGGCGAACGCTGTCGTGCTCGCGCGCCTGAACCTGCCGCTCAACGAGGCCGACCCCGACTACCCCGCCCTGCTCGTGGCCAGCAGCATCCTCGGCGGCGGCACGCTGAAGTCGCGCCTGGGCGACCGCGTCCGCCAGAAGGACGGCCTGAGCTACGGCGTCTCCAGCAGCATCAGCGCGGACGCGAGCATCGACGGCCGCGACGACGCCGGCGCGCTCACCATCCAGGCCATCGCCGCGCCGCAGAACGCCGAGCGCGTGGAGGCCGCGATCCGCGAGGAACTCGCGCGGCTCGTCAGTGGCGGCGTCACCGCGGATGAATTGCGCGACGCCGTCTCGGGCCTGCTCACCCAGCGCCGGCAGGCTCGGGCGAGCGACGCCACCGTGGCCGGCATGCTCGCGCGCAACCTCTACCTGCAGCGCACGCTCGACTTCCAGAAGCGCGTCGACGCCGCACTCGCCGCGCTGACCGTGGACGCCGTCAATGCCGCGCTGCGTCGCAAGGTCCGCCCCGAGCGGCTGAGTGTCTACCTCGCCGGGGACTTCGACGGCGCGGCACCGCCTGCGACCGCGCGATCGCCCTGACCGGGCGACCGCATGCGTGCCACATCGCGCGGTATGCAGGACGACGGCGCCGGAGCTGGAACCCCGTGCGCTGTCGCGGGGTGCCTCGTAATGCACGACTGCGCCGACGGCGATCGGCCCGGGATGCCCCGGTCGCTACGGTCCAGCCGGAGATCGCGAGGTGGTCGATCGTGACGCTTCGTGGACGCGGCCCACCCCGGCGCCGCGCGGACGTGACCGCGCCGGCTCAGCCGGGGCCGGAGCTCCCGTGCAGACGCCCGTCGCGCGCCTGCGCGGTCAGCGCGACGAGGTAGGCATACCAGTCGCGCTCGATCGCCTCCACCGGGCCGATGAGCCGCTCGAACTCGTCGACCGTGCCGCCCCGGGCGACGAGCCTGCGGAAGGCCTGTGCATGGCGGCCGCCATCGGCGTGCATCAGGAAATGCACCAGGCTCCAGTACTGCACGTAGTAGCGGTTGAACGCGGTGCTGAAGTCGGGCCCGGTATTGGTGAGCACGGCGCGCAGCGGGATCACTGCACCGCTGCGAAGGTCTTTCGCCAGGTCGCCGCTGAGCCGATGGTCGCGCAGCCACCAGACCGGATATGTCGCGGTATCGATGCGGCCCGGCTGCAGACCGCGGTCGTCGATCAGGCTGGTGCCGAAGTAGGTCGCGATGCCCTCGTCGAACCAGCGGCGCGGCGCGAAGCCCGACGCCTGGCGCATCAGCTGGTGCGTGGCCTCGTGCAGCATCCAGTGGTACGGATTGTCGCCCTCGCCGAAGTAGGCATGGCTGCGCGGGCGGAGGTAGTAGGCCTCCGCCCAGGGCATGCGGCTGCCGCTGGAGCGCTGGAACTCGCGGCGGTCGCGGTAGAGCACGAGCTCGAGGCCGCGCGCGTAGGCCGGTTCGACCGGGAACAGCCCGACGTAGGCCTCATGCAGGTGCTCGACCGCCCGGGCGACGCGCTGTGTCTGCTCGGGCGTGGCGGTCGAGAAGATAACGTAGTGCGCGGTGTCGACGCGCCGCGCGTCGGGACGCAGCGGCGGCTGGGTGGCGGGCGGCGTCGGCCGCTGCACGAGGCCCGGCGCGGGCCCGACGCCGGCCCGCGGCAGTACGCCGCGCACCCAGGCGATGCCGCCGGCGACGACCAGCACGAAGGCCAGGCCCGGGACCAGCCAGTCGAGGTGCGCGCTGAATCCACCGCGCGGGCGAATGTTGCGCGGCATGCGGCTCAGCGGCGCGGCCACGCCGCGAGCAGCGCCCACACGCCGCCGAGCGCGGCCACCCACGCCGCCGCCGGTACCGACCACAGCCGTGGCCCGCCGGTGTCGAGCGCGAACAGCACCGAGGCGACGATCAGAAGCCCCGCGCCGAGGATCGCGGCGACGGTGCGCTTCTGCATGTCGCGCACGGCGGTGGTGAGCGCAGCGAGGTCGGCCGAGCGCATCGACAGCTCCTGCCGGCCTTCCACCTGCTGCTGCAGCCACGTGTGGAGCAGGCGCGGCATGTCGGGCGCCTGGGTGACGAGCTCGGGCAGGCGCTTGCCGAATTCCATGAGGAGCCGGCGCGGGCTGTAGCGCTTGACCAGGATCCTCTGCAGCACCGGTCGCGCGACCGCGAAGATGTCGATGCGTGGATCGAGCTGGCGGCCGACGCCCTCGATGTTGAGCAGCGTCTTCTGCAGCAGGATCAGCTGCGGCTGCAGCGTGAGCTCGTACTTCTGCGCGGTGCGGAACAACTTGACCAGCACCTCGGCGAGCGAGATCTCGCTCAGCGGCCGGGTGAAGTACGGCTCGCAGACCGCGCGCGCGGCGGCCTCGAGCTCGTCGATGCGCGTGGTCGCGGGCATCCAGCCGGCGTCGACGTGCAGCTCGGCGATGCGGCGGTAGTCGCGGTTGAAGATCGCCATGAAATTCTCGGCGAGGTAGAACTGGTCCTCGTCCGAGAGCTGGCCCATGATCCCGAAGTCGAGCGCGATGAAGCGCGGGTTCTCGCGGCGCGCCGGATCGGTGTCGACCCAGATGTTGCCGGCGTGCGCGTCGGCATGGAAGAAGTTGTCGCGGAAGACCTGCGTGTAGAAGACGCGCACGCCCTTGGCCGCGAGCGCGCGGCGGTCGATGCCGGCCGCGTCGAGCGCTTCGATGTCGTCCGACGGGATGCCGTGCACGCGCTCGAGCGTGAGCACGCGGTCGCCGGTGTGCGACCAGATCACCTCGGGCACGTAGAGATCGTCCGAGTCGAGCCAGAAGCGCCGCAGCACCGAGGCATTGCCGCCCTCGCGCTGCAGGTCGAGCTCCGCGTCGAGGGTGTACTCGATCTCGCGCACTACTTCCTGCGGGCGGATCTTGTCGGCGGCCGGATGCGTGCGGTCGACGATGCCCGCGAGCGCGCGCAGCAGGGCGATGTCCTCGCGGATCTGCCGGCGGATGCCCGGGCGTAGCACCTTCACCACCACCGCGCGGCCGCTGCCCGGCAGCGTGGCCGCATGCACCTGCGCGATCGAGGCGGACGCCAGCGGCGCGGTGTCGAACGTGGCGAAGGCTTCGGCGACCGGCCGGCCGAGCGCCTGCTCGACGATCTCCCGCGCCACCTCGCCGTCGAAGGGGCGCACCCGGTCCTGCAGCTGCGCGAGCTCCTCCGCGATATCCGGCGCGATCAGGTCGCGTCGCGTGGAGAGGATCTGCCCGAACTTCACGAAGATCGGGCCGAGCTCCTGCAGCGCAAGGCGCAGGCGCGCACCACGCGAGAGCGCGACGACCTCGGTGGAGGCGCGCGGCACGAACGGGCGCGCGAGGCGCAGCCAGCGCTCGGCCGGCGTGCCGTCGAGGAGTGCGTCGAGGCGGTAGCGGATCAGCACGCGGCCGATCCGCCACGCGCGCAGGATCGGCGTCATGCGGCCCTGCGCTCGCGCAGGCGGCTGATGCGCGCGGCGAGGCGCTCGACGTCGTCGCGCAGGCCGTCGACGTCGTCGAAGAAGGCGTCGAGTTCGGCGCGCGGGATCACGTCGCGCGACTCGTGCTGCAGGAAGTCGGCGGTGTTGGTGGCGAGCACGCCCGCGGCGGTCTTCGCGCCCCGCAGCGCACCGGCAAAGAGTTCCGCCACCTGCACGCCGAGGATGTCGCCGAAGGCGGCCACGAACGGGCGCTGCCAGTCGGGGTCGAAGCGCTCGGCGAGCCGCTGCAGCCGCCGCGCGAGGTCCGCATCGCCCTCGATGCGCAGCTTGCCGACCGGCGGGGCATCGTCGCGGCGCAGGAACGGCAGCTGCGCGAGCAGGCCGCCGAGCGTCGCGCGCACGGAGAGGTCGGCTTCCTCATCCGCGACCGGCCCGACGCGCAGGCGCTCGCCGTCGACCTGCACCTGCAGCGCGAGTGCGGGCGTGGCGAGGCGGAGCACGATGCGGCGGCCGTCGAGGCTACGGAGGCTGTCGCGGGTCTCGGGGTCGAGGGCCAGCGCGCGGTTGAGCGCGGCCTCGAGCGCACGCCCGGCGAGCGGCTTCAGGGCATCGAGCGGCGAGCGGCGGCGTTCGTCCATGCGGGCATTCTATGCCGGGCGTGTGCGCCGGGCGGTGCAGGCGCGAGCGCTGCGATACGCGGGTGTCGACCGCATCGGGCGGCCGGAAGGCCGCCTGACGATCGGCACGGGGCCCGTCGGCCCGCCCGCGGCTACCGTGAAGCACCCGGCGGGAGAAATGGAATGCCCTTCAATCGACGCCACGCACTGATCGCAGGCGGGCTTTACCTGCTTCTCGTCCTCGTCGCGCCGGTGCGCCTGGTCTACATCCAGAACGAGCTGTTCGGCGGTGACTCCGCGGCCGCTGCCGTCGCGCGCATCACGGCGAACGCGGAGCTGTTCCGGCTCGGCATCGCCACCGACCTGTTCTGCGCGACGCTGGAGGTCTTCCTCACGCTCGCGCTCTACCGGCTTTTCCGCCCCGCGGGACGGCAGCCCGCCGTCCTGATGGCCGTACTCGGCCTGATGCCGGTGCCCCTCTACTTCGTCAACGTGCTCGGCGACTTCGCGATCGCGCACCTCGTGCTCGACGCGCCGGCCGACGGCACCGACGCGACACAGGCCGCCGCACTCGTGGGGCTCGCGGCGCGCCTGCACGAGGCGGGCATCCACATGCTGCAGATCTTCTGGGGCGCGTGGCTGTTCCCGCTCGCCGTCGTCGCGTGGCGCTCCGGCATCGTGCCGCGCGTCGTCGCGGCGTGGCTCGTCGTGAACGGCGCGGCCTATCTCGCGCTCAGCCTGAGCGGCATCCTCGCGCCGCAATGGGCGGCCACGGTCGCGCTTGTCGCGGTGCCGGCGCAGCTCGGCGAGATCGCGTTCACCGTCGCCCTGCTCTGGCGCGGCCTGCGGGGCGATCGGCGCGCCGTGCCGATTCCGGATGCCGCACCGGCACCGGCACCGGCACCGGCGTGATGGTCATCCGGGCGCCGGCGCGACGTGCGGCGACCAGGCCTCGCGCAGCCGCGCGAGGCCCTCGTCGAACGAGATGCGCGGCACCCAGCCGAAGTCGCGGCGCGCGGGGCCCATATCGTACCAGTGCGTGGTGACGAGCTGCTCGGCGAGGAAGCGCGTCATCGGCGGCTCGCCACGCAGCGGCAGCACGCGCCACAGGCCCTCGCAGGTAGCGCCGATCGCATAGGCGGCGCGGAACGGGATGCTGCCGCGCACCGGCGGCGCATCGACCGCGGCGAGCAGGCCGTTCATGGTCTCGCGCATGGTGCGCGGATCGCTGTTGCTGATGAAGTAGGCGCGGCCCGCGCAGGCCGCTCCCGGCGCGAGCGCGTCGAAGGCCTCGATGTGCGCGTCGGCGGCGTTGTCGACGTATGTGGTGTCGACGACGTTGCTGCCGTCGCCCACGAGCTTCAGCCGCCCCGCCTTCGCCCGTGCGACCAGCCGCGGCAGCAACTGGTTGTCGCCCGGTCCCCAGATCAGCCGCGGCCGCAGGGCCACGACCGCGAGCTCCGCCGAGTTCGCCGCGAGCACCAGCTGCTCGGCGAGCTTCTTGGTCTGCGCATACGGCGATTTCAGCCCCTCGCCGTAGGGCACGGCGTCGGCGCCGAGGCCGGCCACGGGGAACGTGGCGCGATGCGTCACGCTCGGTGTCGACGTATAGACGAGCCGCGTAATGCCGTGCGCGCGGCAGGCATCGACGACGTGCTGCGTCCCGGCGGTGTTGGCCGCGTAATACTCCGCATACGGCCCCCACGCGCCGGCCTTCGCGGCGTTGTGGAACACCGCATCGCAGCCGCGCGCCGCCGCCAGTACGCCGTCACGCGTCGCGAGGTCGCCGCGCACCTGCTCGACGCCCATCGCCTCGAGCTCCGGGTAATGCCCGCGGTTGTAGCTGACGACCTCGTGCCCGCGCGCGCGCAGCCCGCGGCACAGCGCCTGCCCGAGGAAGCCGCCGCCGCCTGTCACCAGGATCCTCATGGATGCACCTTGTCCTTTGCCCAGGCCGCGAGCGCCTCGCGGCCGATCTTCGCGTTGTGGCGGATGTCGACCGGAAACGCCGGATGCCGCAGGAAGCGCGCGATCGATGCAGCGTGCGGATGCGGCGCGCCGAGCACGCGCAACTCGCGCTCGATGCGCGACCACGCCGACGCGGGCACGCCGCCGGCGAGCTCCACGCACAGCACGGGGACCTGCGCGCCGTGCGGGCCGATGCCGACCAGCGCGGTGCGATGCACTTCGGGATGCACATTGAAGACGGGCTCCACCTGCTCGGTGTAGAGCGGCCCGGTCGAGGTTTCGACGCGATGCGTCTTGCGTCCGCAGAACCACAGCCGGCCGTCACTGTCGAAGTAGCCGACGTCGCCCATGCGGTGCACCACGCGCGTGCCGCCACCCGGCAGGTGCTCGGTGATCTTCGCGAGCCGCGTCTGCGCCTCGCGGCCGAAATACGTGTCGGTGGCGGTCGGGCCGGCGACGGTGATCTCGCCGACGGTGCCGGCCGGCACCTCGCGCGCATCCGACCACTCGGCGATCGCCGCGTCGTCGATGCCGATCACGCGCACCACGTTCGGCGCCACCGGCCGGCCCACGCAGGTGCCCGCCCCCGCTTCGGTCGCCTCGCGCGTGCCGGCGAGCTCGCGGCTCTCGATCACCGCGACCGGCAGGCATTCGGTCGCGCCGTAGGGCGTATGGAAGCCGGCATCGTCCGGCAGCAGCGCCCGCACGCGCGCGACCACGTCGGCGGGCACCGGCGCGCCGGCGGAGGTCACGCGCCGCAGCGTGGGCAGCGGCGCGCCGAAGTCGGCGAGCACGCGCATCAGCGCGGGCGAGCCGAACAGCTGCTGCGCGCCGAAGCGCGCGATCGCCGCATGCAGGCGGCGCGGATCGGCCTTCGCGGGGCGCGTCGCGTCCATGTCGGGAATGATCGACGTCAGCCCGAGCGCGGGGCCGAACAGGGCGAACGGCGGGAACGTGGGGAAGTCGACGTCGCCCTCGCGGATGCCGAGCGCGTCGCGCAGCATTGCCGCCTGCGCGACGAAGTGCCGGTGCCGGTAGACCACGCCCTTCGGCACGCCGGTGGAGCCGCTGGTGAAGAGGATCGCGGCCACGTCGTCCGGTTGCGTGTCGGCGAGCTGCGGACCGGCGTTCGCGCCATCGGCTTCGGCGCGCGCGAGCGTGTCGTCGGCGAGCCAGGCACGCGCGCCCGTGGTGATGCGCAGGCGCGCCGACGGCGCCCAGCCGAGCAGGCGGCGCGCGACGTGCGCGAGCGGGATGCCGATGAAGGCCTCCGGCCGCGCCTCGTCGAGGCATTGCTTCAGCGCGCGCTTGTCGATGCCGGGATCCACCAGCACCGGCACCGCGCCCGACTTGAACAGCGCGAACATCAGCAGGAAGAACTCGGGCGAGGGCCGCACCATCACCACGCAGCGCGTGCCCCGCGTGATGCCGCGACGCGCGAGCCCTGCGGCGATCGCGTCGCTGCGTGCATCGAGCTGCGCGTACGTGAGCTCGACGTCGTAACGCGCGAGGCCGTCGGCCCCGCGCGTGCCCGGGCAGCGCATCGCGACCTGCGCGCCGCGCTCGGCCGCCAGCCGCGGCAGCGCCGCGGCGATGTTGCAGGGCATCGACGGTTCGGACGCGGGCGTGTCGGGGGTCACGGGATCCGGGGCGGCATCGGCGCGCGGATGCGGCGCGGGGCGCACAGCTTAACCGCCTGCCTTCCGCCTGCTTGCGTGCCTCGGCAGGCGCGTCAGAATCGCGCTCCGGCCCGCTGCGACGCCCTGCGCGATGTCCCATCCCTGCCTCGCCTGCGGCGCGTGCTGCGCCGCGTTCCGCGTCTCGATGCACTGGTCGGAAGCCGATCCGGCGCTCGGCGGGGTGGTGCCGCCGGCGCTGGTCGAGACGGTGGACGCGCACCGGGTCGCCATGCGCGGCACGTGGGCGCGCGCGCCGCGCTGCATCGCGCTCGATGCGGAGATCGGCCGCTCCAGCCGCTGCACGATCCATGCGCAGCGACCGAGCCCCTGCCGCGAGGTGAGCGCCTCCTGGGAGGACGGCACCGTGGATGCGCAGTGCGACCGCGCGCGCATCGCGCACGGGCTCGCGCCGTTGACGCCGGCCGACTGGGCGGCACCGGCGCAGGCTGCGGTGATCGATCCGGCCTGACGCGTCCGGGTATGTCGGCCGCGGGCGAGGTCGCCGTGGCGATCGGTACCGGTGCGGCGCCTGCGCTCCGAGTGCCTGATGACATGAAGGCCGGCGCCGAGCCGATGTCGCGGGGCGCATGACTTGCGGGGCTGCTCGAAGCCGCGACTGCGCTTGTCGCCCGCCCGGCAAACGCGTCACGCCGACCGTGCGGTGCGACGTTCAGCCCGTGAGCGGCCCCGTGCGGTCGAGGAAATCGCGGATCGCGGGCACCAGCACCTCGTGCTTGTCCTCGAGCACGTAGTGGTTGGCATCGTCGAAGGCATGCACCTCGGCCTGCGGGAGCGCGCGCCGGAACCCGTCGAGGAAATGGCGGTCGAAGACGAAGTCGCGCAGGCCCCAGCCGATCAGCGTGGCGCGGTCGGCGAACGACGGCAGCGCCGCACCGACCTGCTCCAGCAGCGGCCACGCGCGATCGCCGGGCTGCAGGGGGATGTCCTGCATGAAGCGGATCGTCGAGATCGCGTCCACCCAGCCGTGGTAAGGCGCATCGAAGGCGTCGCGCACGGCACGTGGCATGCGCCGTGTTACGCCGAACCGCGAGGCGCCACGCGCGAACAGGTTGAAGCGGCGGATCGCCCAGGCACCGAGGCGCGAGTCGCGCCCGAGCGAGAGCTGCCACGGCATCGGTTTCGCTTCGGGCAGCGGGAACGCGGCGGTGTTGAGGATGACGAGCCGCTGCACCTGCGGCATGTGCGCCATCGCCCAGCCGAAGCCGATCATGCCGCCCCAGTCGTGCACCGCGAGCGTCACCGGACCGGTGACGCGGAGGCGATCGAGCAGCGCCGTCAGGTCATCGACGCGCGACTGCAGCGTGTAGTCGTAATGCGCTGGATCGGACGAGGGCGCGCGGGGCGGGCGCACGCCGCCGCCGTCGTCGGGCTTGTCGGACAGCCCCATGCCGACGTGGTCCGGCACGATGCAGCGGTAGCGGTCACGCAGGCCGAGCACGAGGTGGCGCCAGTAGTAGCTCCACGACGGATTGCCGTGGACCATCACGACGACCTCGCCGTCGCGCGGGCCCTCGTCGAGATAGCTCATCGCGATACCCGGCCGCACCTGGAGGCGCTGCGGGACGAAGGGGTAGTCGGGGAACGTCGCGGGGTCCATCGCCGTCATGTCGTCAGGCCTGAAAGCACGCGGCCGCACGAGGCGGCCGGTGGTGTCGCGGTCGATACGCCCGGCGCGTTACCAGACGACTTCCGCCATCGAGCAGTTCAGGCCCGAGCCGATGCCGAGCAGCGCGACGCGGTCGCCCTTCTTCAGGCGGCCCATCTCGCGCAGCTTGGAGAGCACGATCGGTACCGAGGCCGGGCCGATGTTGCCGTGCTCGCCGAAGATGGTGAGCACCTTCTTGGGATCGATGCCCATCGCCTTGGTGAAGGCCGCGGTGTGCACCTTGCTCACCTGGTGCACGACGAACTCGTCGAGCTCCTCGGCGACCCAGCCGAGCTTCTGGCGTGCGACGGCGAAGGTCTTCTGCGCGAGCTTGACGCCCTCGATGAGCAGCTGGCGCGTGTCGGTGACCATGCCGTCGAGATTGCCGCGGCAGAGCTTGTTCCATTCGGTCGCCGCGCGCGTGACGCCGCCCTTGTAGCGCGGCGCGCCCGGCGCGAGCTCGGCGCGCGCCATCACCATCGCGGCGGCGCCCGAGCCGAGCGTGAGCGTCGCGAGCTCGTTGCGGAAGGCTTCCTCGGTGACGTCGGCGCGCGTGAGGCGCTCGATGGTCTTCTCGTAGGCGAGGTCCGCCGTCTCGCCGTCGACGACGAGCGCGTAGTCGATCTCGCCGCGCTCGATCATGCGCGCGGCGATGTCCATGCCGTTGATGAAGGCCAGGCAGGCGTTGGCGACGTCGAAGTTCTGGCAGGTATCGGGCAGGCCGAGGTTGCCGGAGACGATCGAGGCCGTGCTCGGTTCGAGGTAGTCGCGGCTGACCGAGGTATTGACCAGCAGGCCCATGCGCGAGGGGTCCACGCCCGCGTCGGCGAGCGCCTTCACCGCCGCGAGCGTGGCCGCGTCGGAGGCGAGCATCGGGCCGTCCCACAGGCGGCGCGCGTCGACGCCGGCGATGTCCTTGATGACATCGGTCTTGATGCCGAGCCGGTCGAGCGTCGGCTGCAGGCGCGCGTTGATCTCGTCCGTGGTGAGGCGACGCGGGGCGTCGATGTGGGCGAGGCCGGCGATGGCGACGTGCTGGAACAGCATGGGTGGGCTCGGGGACGGCAGGGAACACGCTAGCTTAACGCGCGTGACCCTAACGCGCACGCCGGCGTACGGCCGCGGCGGTGCGTTCAGGGCTGTCGTTCAGCGGCCTCAGCGCGGGCAGCGCCAGGCGGTGTAGCGCTGGCTGCCGTCGACGGGCGGCGCGACCGGGCGCACCGCGGTCGCGCCGAGGCCGACGGCCTCGTTGCGGGCCATCGACTCGAGCTCCTCGCGCACGCGCAGCGGATTGCGCTCGTAAAAGGCGACGCGATCGGTGACGTTCACCTCGATCTCGCCGAGCTGCGTGCAGCCCGCGGTGGCGGCGTTCGCGGGGAGCACGCGCACCGCGGCGGCCCCGCCCTGCAGCGGCACCCAGGTGCAGGCGGACGTCGCGAGCGCGAACGCGCCGATCGTGATCAGGCGGGAGGACGGCATTCGGATTCTCCAGGTGGCGGCGCGCGGAGTGTCGCCCCGCGCGCCTGAACCGGCCTCGGGCTCAGCGCGGCGCCGGCTGGCCGTCGGCGTCGAGCGTCTTCGCCTCGCCCAGGTCGAGCGCCTTCACGGGCGCCTCGATCTTTTCGAGGTCGCCGACGACCACCCACGTGAGCCTCGACGGGTCGATGCGCTTGGCCGCTTCGGCGGCGAGCTGCGGCGTCATCGCCTCGTTGCGCGCCTTGTAGCGCAGGATGTAGTCGGCCGGGCGCCCGTAGCGCAGGTCGGCGGCGACCTGCGACAGCACCGCCGAGCCGGTCTCGAACGCGCCCGGCAGGCTCAGCGTGTTGGCCGCGCGGATCTTCGCGACCTCCTCCGCGCTCGGCGGCTTCGTGCCGGCCGCGAACTCGGTGATTTCCCGGCGCAGCTCGGCGATCGACTCGGCGGTCTTGTCGCTCTGCACGGCGGCCGAGGCGATCCACGGCCGCGGGCCGAGCGCATTGGTCGCGTTGCTGTAGGCGCCGTAGGCCCAGTGCTTGGTCTCGCGCAGGTTCATGTTCAGGCGCGAGGAGAACTCGCCGCCGAGCACGCCGTTGGCGAAGTCGAAGTCCACCGTGGCCGCATCGCGCGTGGACGGCACCACCTGCGCGACGTAGACGTTGCTCTGGATGGCGCCGGGCTGGTCGACGAGGAAGACGCGCGATCCCGACGGCCGCGCGACATCCTGCACCGCCGGCAGCGACGGCGCGCCGGCCGGCGAGCGCCAGTCGCCGAAGCGCTTCTCGAGCTCGGGCACGATCTCGGCGAGCGTGGTGTCGCCGACGATGACGATGCGCGCCTTTTCCGGCTGCAGCCAGTTGCGGTGGAAGCCGACGAGGTCGTCGCGGTCGATCGAGGCGATCGAGGCTTCGGTGCCGGAGCCGGTGAACGGGATCGCATACGGATGCCCGGCGCCGTACAGCAGCGGCGGCAGGACGCGCAGCGCCGCGGTCTGCGGCCGCGCCTTCTCCTGCTTGATGCCGGCCAGCCACTGCGCGCGCACGCGCTCGAGCTCGGCGGCGTCGAAGCGCGGACGGCGCACGACGTCGGCATAGAGGTCGAGCGACTCGCCGAGTTTGTCGGTGAGCGCCGACAGCCCGATCGCGGCATGGTCGAGGCCCGCGCCGGCGCTGATGTCCGCGCCGAGGCCTTCGGCGCGCGCCTTGAGCGGCAGCGCGCCGAGCTCGCCGGCGCCCTCGTCGAGCATCTGCATGGTGAAGCTGGCGAGGCCGAGGGTGCCGCCGGCATCGGCGCTGTAGCCGCCCGGGAATTCCATCGACATCTGCACGACCGGCACCTCGTGGCGCTCGACCAGCGCGACGGTCATGCCGTTCGACAGCGTGGCCGTCTGCGGCGCGGCGAAGCGCAGCTCGGGGAAGGTCGCGGTCTTCGGCGGGCCGGCGCTGCGGTCGACGTCGGTCTTGACCGTCTTGAACTTCGGATCGGGCTTCGGCAGCGGCGCGGGCTTCGTCGCAGGCGCAGCGACCACGCGCTCGGGCAGCGCGGAGGCCGGCGTGTCGCCCGGCTGCACGATGATCGTGTGCGAGCCGGTGCCGAGCCACCTGCGGCCGACCTCGCGCAGCTGCGCGGGTGTGGCCGCCATCAGCGTGGCGAGCTCCTGCTTGTAGCAGTCGGGACGCCCCTCGAAGACGGCGCATTCGGCGAGCACGTCGGACTTGCCGCCGAAGCCGCCGATGCGCTCGACGCCGCGCACGAAGCCCGCGCGGATCGCGGTGCGCGCCTGCTCGAGCTCCGCTGTGGTCGGGCCCTGCTCGACCAGGCGCTTGAGCTCCTCGTCGATCACCGCCTCGACTTTCGCTGCATCCACGCCCTGCTTCACGTCGGCGGTGACGAAGAAGGTGCTCGCGAGCTCGGCGTCCCACAGGAACGTGCCGACGCTGTCGACCAGCTTGTCACCGTAGACCAGGCGCGCGTCGAGGCGCGAGGTCGCGCTGCTGCCGAGGATCTGGCTGAAGAGCTCCAGCAGCGTGGCGTCGCGCGAGCCGGCCTGCGCGACCGGCCAGGCACGGTAGATGCGCACCTGCGGCACGCGGTCGGGAATCGACTCGCGCGTGGCCTGCGCACGCTTGGGGATATTCGGCGCCATCTCCGGCAGCGTGGCGGTGGCGGGGATGTCGCCGAAGTAGCGCGTCACCTTCTGCTTCGCGGTGGCGACGTCGATGTCGCCGGCGAGCACGAGCACCGCATTGTTCGGGCCGTACCAGCTCTTGAACCACGTCTTGACGTCGTCGAGCGTGGCGGCATTGAGGTCGGCCATCGAGCCGATGGTCTGCCACGAATACGGATGGCCGGCCGGGTACAGGGCCTCGAACATGCGCGCGGTGATTCGGCGGCCGTAGGGCTGGTTCTCGCCCTGGCGCTTCTCGTTCTGCACCACGCCGCGCTGCTCGTCGAGCACCTTCTGGTCGATCGCGCCGAGCAGGTGGCCCATGCGATCCGATTCCATCCACAGCGCCATGTCGAGTGCGCTGGTCGGCACGTTCTGGAAGTAGTTGGTGCGGTCGACGTCGGTGGTGCCGTTCTGGTCGGTCGCGCCGACCATCTCGAACGGACCGAAGAACTCGTCGCGGTAGTTTTCCGAGCCGTTGAACATCAGGTGCTCGAACAGATGCGCGAAGCCGGTGCGTCCGGGCGTCTCGTTCTTGCTGCCGACGTGGTACCAGAGGTTCACCGCCACGATCGGCGCCTTGCGGTCGGTGTGCACGATCACGCGCAGGCCGTTCGGCAGGGTGAACTGCTCGTAGGGGATCTCGACGCCGGCGGGCGCCGCGGCGGGCGCGGCGAGGACGGGCGTCGCGATGCCCGCAAGGGCGGCGGCGAGGGCGAGGGACAGCACCGCGGTGCGCGGGCGGGCGACAGGCTTCATCGGTGGACTCCGGGACGGGGCCGGCGTGGACGCCGGACGCGGCATCGTAGCCGAGGCCGACGCGCGGGCCGCGCGTCTTCGCATCGGCCGCATGCGCCGCGCCTAGACTGGGGTGCATCCCCCAGGAGGCCCGGCCATGGCCCGTCGCAATGTCCTCGTCACCGGCGCGAACCGCGGGCTCGGGCTCGAGTACTGCCGGCAGTTGCTCGCACGCGGCGACCACGTCGTCGCCACGGCGCGACGCCCCGCGCAAGCGCACGAGCTCGGCCGGCTGGTCGCCGAGCATCCGGGGCGCCTGCACGTGCTGCCGCTCGATGTCGCCGACCCGAAGTCCGAGGTCGAGGTCGCGCGCGAGCTGCCGCTCGTGCTCGGCGACGAACGCCTGCACCTGCTGATCAACAACGCCGGGCTGCTGCATTCCGGCGAACGCTGGCCGCACGTGCCCGCGGCGAACTTCGAGGACAGCTTCCGCACCAATGCGATGGGCCCGTTCCTGCTCACGCAGGCGCTCGCGCCGTACCTCGCCGACGGCGCCCGCGTGGTCTGCATGAGCTCGCAGCTCGGCTCGATCGAGCGCACCACGCGCTTCGGCACCCCGACCTACTGCGTCACCAAGGCGGCGCTCAACATGGTGGTCCGGCTGCTGTCGGCGGCCTTGCACGAACGCGACATCAGGGTGGTGGCGCTGCATCCGGGCTGGGTGCAGACCGACATGGGTGGCGAGCAGGCGCCGCTGCAGGCGGCGCAGTCGGTCGCCGGGCTCCTGGGGGTCATCGACGGCCTGGGCCGCACCGACACCGGTCGCTTCCTCGACTGGCAGGGCGAGGCGCTGCCGTGGTGACGCGCCTGCTGCGGCGATAATCGCCGGATGGTCGACGTCGTCCTCTACCAGCCCGAGATTCCGCCCAATACGGGCAACGTGATCCGCCTGTGCGCGAACACCGGCGCGCGGCTGCATCTCGTCGAGCCGCTGGGCTTCGACATGGACGATCGCCAGCTCAAGCGCGCGGGGCTCGACTACCACGAGTACGCGGCCGTGCGCGTGCATCGCGACCTGGACACCGCCCTCGCCCACCTGCGCGACCGGCACGGCGAGGCGTTCCGCCTGTTCGCGTTGAGCACGCGCGGCACGCAGCGCTTCGACACGCCGGCCTACCGTGAGGGCGACGCCTTCCTGTTCGGGCCGGAGACGCGCGGCCTGCCCGACGACGTGCTCGAGGCCGTGCCGGCGCCGCAGCGCCTGCGCCTGCCGATGCGACCGCAGGTGCGCAGCCTGAATTTGTCGAACGCGGTGGCGGTGGTGGTCTTCGAGGCCTGGCGGCAGCAGGGTTACGAAGGCGGCGCATGAGCCACGACGTCGCCCCCGCCCCGACGCCACCGCGTGCGCTGCGCGTGCTGGTGACGGGTGCGACGGGCTTCATCGGCGGCGCGGTGGTGGAGGCACTGCTCGCGCGCGGGCATGTGCCCGTGCCTGCAGTGCGCGACGTCGACGCCGCGAAACGCCGCTGGCCGCAGCTAGAGCCGATCGCCTGCGACTTCCTGCGCGATGTCGAGCCCGACGCATGGCGACCGCGCCTGGCAGGCATCGACGCGGTGGTCAATGCGGTCGGCATCCTTCGCGAATCAGGCGGCGCGAGCTTCGACGCGCTGCATTCGGCCGCGCCCCGTGCGCTGTTCGCCGCCTGCGCGGACGCCGGCGTGCGACGCATCGTGCAGGTGTCCGCGCTCGGTGCCGATGCGCAGGCGACGAGCCGCTACCACGGCTCCAAGCGTGCGGCCGACGACGCCGTGCTCGCGCTGCCGGTGGAGGGCGTGGTGATCCAGCCCTCGGTGGTCTTCGCACCGGGCGGCGCGAGCGCGGCCGCCTTCCTCGCGATGGCGAGCCTGCCCGTGCTCGCCCTGCCGGGTGGCGGCGTGCAGCGTCTCGCACCGGTGCATCGCGACGACGTGGTCGAGGCGATCCTGCGTGCGCTGGAGCACCCGGCGCCCCCTGCACGCATCGAGGCGGTCGGGCCGGCGTGCATGGCGCTGCGCGACTACCTCGCGCGGCTGCGTCGGCAGCTCGGCGGCGGTGCCTTGCGCGTGCTGCCGGTGCCGATGCCGCTCGTGCGGCAGGCCGCGCGCGTGATGGCACGCGTCCCGGGCTCGATCGTCGATCCGGAGACGATCGCGATGCTCGAGCGCGGCAACTGCGCCGCGGCCGGGCCCTTCGCGTCGTTCCTCGGCCGCATGCCGCGCGCGGTCGAGGCCTTCGTCACGCCCGCGGAGGCGCCGATGCTGCGACGCGAGGCGCAACTGCGCGTGCTGCTGCCCGCGGCGCGGCTCGCGCTCGCGATCGTGTTCGTCGTCACCGGCCTGCTCTCGCTCGGCCTGTACCCGCTCGACGCCAGCCGTGCCCTGCTCGCGCGCGCCGGGCTGCACGGCCTGGCCGCCGACGTCGCGCTGTTCGGCGGCGCCGCGATCGACATCGCCCTCGGACTCGGCCTGCTCGCACCTCGGCGGTGGCGACGCCCCGCGTACCTCGCGTCGATCGCGCTCGTGCTGAGCTACACGGCGATCATCAGCATCGCGCTCCCCGAGTTCTGGCGCCATCCGTTCGGGCCGGTGCTCAAGAACCTCCCGATCCTCGTCCTGCTGTGGATGCTGCACGCGCTCGACCGCCGATGAACGACTACCTGCTCGTCAAGACGCTGCACATCCTCTCCGCCACGATCCTGTTCGGCACGGGCATCGGCACCGCGTTCTACCTTCTGGTCACCACGCTCGGTCGCGACGTGCGCGTGGTGGCGGCGGTCACCCGCTGGGTCGTCATCGCCGACTGGCTGTTCACCGCGACCACGGCGGTCGCGCAGCCACTCACCGGCTGGTGGCTCGCGCACCGCATGGGCATGCCGCTGATGGAGGTGGCGTGGCTCCGCACGTCCGTCGTCCTCTACGCGCTCGCGATCGCCTGCTGGCTGCCGGTGGTGGGGCTGCAGATCCGCCTGCGCGACCTCGCAGCGGCCGCCGCGCGCGACGGCACCGCGCTGCCGCCGGCTTACTGGCGCGTATTCCGCGGGTGGGTGCTGCTCGGGGTGCCGGCGCTGTTCGCCTTCCTGGCGATCTTCTGGCTGATGGTGGCCAAGCCGGCGTAGGCGCGTCAGCCGGCCAGCTTCGCCGCCAGCTCCGCCACCGTGCGGCCCTGGAACCGCGCGCCGTCGAGCTCGTTCTGCGACGGCCGGCGGGCGCCGTCGCCGCCGGTGATCGTGGTCGCGCCGTAGGGCGCGCCGCCGGTCACCTCGTCGAGCCGCATCTGTCCCTGGAAGCTGTAGGGCAGGCCGACGGTGACCATGCCGAAGTGCATCAGGTTGGTGAGGATCGCGAAGAGCGTCGTCTCCTGCCCGCCGTGCTGCGTGGCGGTCGAGGTGAAGGCCGCGCCGACCTTGCCGGTGAGCGCGCCGGTCGCCCACAGGCCGCCGCACTGGTCGAGGAAGTTGGCCATCTGCGAGGCCATGCGCCCGAAGCGGGTGCCGACGCCGACGATGATCGCGTCGTACTGCGGCAGCTCGTCGACCTTCGCGATCGGCGCGGGCTGGTCGAGCCTGTAGCCCGACTTGCGCGCGACCTCCTCGGGCACGAGCTCGGGCACGCGGCGGATATCGACCTGCGCGCCGGCCTCGCGCGCGCCTTCGGCGACGGCCTCGGCCATCGTCTCGACGTGGCCGTAGGCGGAGTAATAGAGGATGAGGACGCGCGCCATGGGCAGCTCCGTGGACGGGGAGCTGCGATGACACGCGCGTCCGCGTTACAGGGGCGTCGAGGCCATGCGACGGTCGCGCACGGCTCAGGCCGGCATCGCGCTCTTTCCCGCTGCAGCGTTCGCCGGGCAGTACCGCTCGACATACGCCTGGTGCGGGGGCAATTGCGCGACGGTGCGCTCGATGCCGCCACGGATGCCGTCGAGGAACCCGCGCAGCTCAGCATCGCCCATCAGCCGCGCCACCGGGTGGTAGCCGTGCGGCGTGATGCCCTGCCCGAGCATCACCTGGATCCACGAGTTCTCCGCGAAGAGCTCGCCCGGCTCGCGGAACACACGCCCGGTCTCGCGGAACAGCTCGATCCGGTGGCGCAGCGACGCCGGCACGGTCATCTCGCGGCAGCCGCGCCAGAACGCGGTGTCCCGCCGGTCGGTGACGTGGTAATGCAGGATGATGAAGTCGCGGATGTGCTCGATCTCCGCGCGCGTCTGCCGGTTGTACTCCGCGATGTCGTGTGCGCTGATGCCCGCCGCCGGGAACATCTGCAGCAGGCGGACGATGCCGCGCTGGATCAGGTGGATGCTGGTCGACTCGATCGGCTCGAGGAAGCCGCTGGCGAGCCCCATCGCGACGCAGTTGCCGCGCCAGGTCTCGCGGCGCTGGCCGGGCTGGAAGCGGATCACGCGCGGCTCGGTCAATACCTCGCCCTGCACGTTGGCGAGCAGCGTCGAGATCGCGGTGTCGTCGTCGACGTCACGGTGGCTGAAGACCAGGCCGTTGCCCACGCGATGCTGAAGCGGGATGCGCCACTGCCAGCCGGCGTCGCGGGCGATCGAGCGGGTGTACGGCACGGCCTGGCCCACGCTCGCCGTCTGCAGCGCCACCGCGCGGTCGCAGTGCAGCCAGTGCGACCAGTCCTCGAACTCCGCGCCGAGCGTCTGGCCGATGAGCAGCGCGCGAAAGCCGGTGCAGTCGATGAAGAGGTCGCCCTCGATGCGATCGCCCGACGCGAGCCGCAATGCGGCGATGCGGTCGGCGCCCTCGCCCCGCACCACGTCGGCGATCTTCCCTTCCACGCGACGCACGCCGAAGCCCTCGCTGAAGCGCCGCAGGAAGCGCGCGTACAGCCCGGCGTCCATGTGGAAGGCGTAATTCATGCCGCCGCGCGGCAGGTGCGCGAAGCGGTCCTCCTGCGCGGCGCGCAGCTCCAGGCAATAGTCGCCGTAGTCCGAGGCGAGCCCGCGCGCGCGGCCGTGCAGCCAGAAGTGCTGGAAGCCCGCCGTCCAGTGGTCGGTGCCGGTCGTGCCGAACGAATGGATGTAGTCGCGGCCGACGTCGCGCCAGTTCTCGAACGAGATGCCGAGCTTGAACGTGGCCTGCGTGGCGGCCATGAACTCCGCCTCATTGAGGTCGAGCAGGCGATGGAAGGTGACGAGCGTGGGGATCGTCGCTTCGCCCACGCCGACGGTGCCGATTTCGTCGGACTCCACCAGCACGATGTCGAGCTGCCGGCCCAGCGTCTTGCCCAGCGCGGCGGCAACCATCCAGCCCGCGGTACCGCCGCCGGCGATCACGACGCGTCGGATCGGGGTGTTTTCGTGCATGCGCATCTCAGCGATTGAGGCGTTTGAGCAGGCGCGCGCGCAGCTCGCGCGCGGTGGCGGGATCGAGCGGTGCGAGCGAGCGCCGCGCCTCCGGCGGGATGTGCGCGACGGTGGCCTCGTCGGCCTCGAAGACGTAGTGGCGGAAGATCTCGCGCCACGCCTCGCGCTGCTCGTGGGGCAGATCGCGAATGGTCATCAGCGCGAGCATCAGCGCAGCCATCGGTGAATCCATGTGCGCCGGCGCGTCGCGCCACCAGTAGTTGACGAGCACGTTGAAGGCCTCGAGCGCCTCGACGTGGTGCCACCACAGGCTGGGGATGAACAGGGCGTCCCCGGGACCGAGCTCGGCGACCTGCGCGCGCGCGAGGGCTTCGCGAAAGCGTGGGTAGGCGTCGAAGTCGGGTGCATGCAGGTCGACCAGGCTGATCGGCTGGCCGGCGGGCGTGAGGTCGAGCGGGCCGATGTAGAGGTCGCGCAGGCAGTCCGGCGGGAACAGCGTGAAGCGGCGGTGTCCGGCGACGACGACCGCAATGTTGTCGGGGACGTCCTGGTGCGCCGCGATCCGCGTGCGGTTGCCGATCCAGATGCTCGCGAGCGCGTCGCGCGCGCCGAGCGCGAGGTCGTTGGCCGCGCGGAAGCCGGGCAGCGCCTCGTCGATCGTGGTGGAGCCGACATAGAGCGCGGGCGGCGCGGGGTCGTCGACATGGCGCAGCAGCGCCTCGAGCACCGCGGCGAGCGGCGGGCGCTCCATGTGGAAGTTGAAGCCGGTGAGCGCCGCGTCGTAGAAGAAGCGCCCGCCGATGTCCGGCGCGCCCACCATCGCGCCCACCGTGCGGCCGGCATCGAAGCGCCGCAGCAGGTCGACCGCGGCCCGCGGCGAGGCCCGCCCCGCATGCACCGCCGGCCAGTCGCGCGCCAGCCCGCGCAGCAGCACCGGCTGCGTCGCGCGCAGCACGTCGTCGGGGATCGCATCGGCACGGACGTCGTCGCGCGCCGCGATCGGCTCAAGCGCGGCGTGCATGCCGCCGGTTCATGCGCTCGATGAGCGCGCGGAAATTCGCGAGCGAGGCCAGCACCATGTAGGCGGCCTCGAGGTGGCCGGCGCGATGCAGGTGCTCGAGCGCCGTGGCATCCAGCGCGCGCAGACGTTCCTCGTGGATCGTCGAGAAGCCGGCGAGGCGGTTCTGCGTGCCGTCGTCGAGCTCGACGTCGAGCATGAACGGCTCGATCAGCTGCAGCTCGGCGAGCGCGGCGACGAAGGCGGGCGTCGCCGAGAGGCCTTCGTGCAGGGCGAGCAACACGGACGTCGCGCGCTCGAGGTAGTCGGTGCTGCCGCCGTGCTCGAGGAACAGGCGCTCGCCGCTGCGGCCGGCGCGCGGATGCGCGAGGTCGACGTGCACGACGAGCTCGTCGCCTTGCCGCCCGATCAGGAACGGCTGGCGGTGCACCGCGAGCGGGAGGTAGGTGGCGTCCCAGCGGTCGCCCTCGAGGAACAGGTTCTCGCCCTCGCGGAAGCCGAACAGGGCGACCGGCTGGAATGTACCGTCCGGCGTCGGCGCGAACACGATCGGGTAATGGGCCTGCACGTCGCGGAATTCGCCCGGGAACGTGGGCGCGAGCATGAGGTCGTCGCCGTAGCGCGCGCCGCGCGCGGTCTCGATGCGCAGGTCGACGTGGTCGACATTGTTGAGCAGTACCGCCTGGGTCAAGGTTCGGCCCTCCGCAGGCCCTGCTGGTGGATGGCGTCGATGAGGTCGCGATGCGCGGGCAGGCCGCCGAGCAGCCGGCGGCCGAGCCGGCCGACGTCGGCGAAGTGCGCCTGCGCGAGGCGCCGGGGTTCGGGCCGCGTCGCGAGCGCCGATGGCTGCGGGCGGTGGCCCATGCCGTAGAGGATGTACTGCCAGCTCGCCGACGGGAACACCTCGTCCGCCCGGTCGAGCTCGTATCGCGACGGCGCGCGGTGGCGCCAGAGCGCGAGGAGCTCGTGCAGGCGGTCCGGGATCGACGCGGAGTCGCGATGGTCGCGCCAGTAGGCGCCGTCGCGGCGCGAGAGCACGTAGTGCAGCTTGAGGAAGTCGACGATGCGCGCCCAGCGGTGGGTGAACGTCGCATTGAAGCGGCGCGCGACGCGGTCCATGTCCTCGCGCGTGGCCGGCAGCTGTGCGTCGAGCATCGCCGCCGACAGCTCGACCAGCGCGATGGCGGAGGCCTCGAGCGGCTCGATGAAGCCCGCCGACAGGCCGATCGCGACGCAGTTGCGATGCCAGAACTCGCGGCGGTAGCCGGGCTCGAAGCCGAGCTGGCGCGCGGCGACGTCGACGCCGCCCAGGTGCGCCGAAAGCACGGCGTGCGCCTCGTCGTCACTCGTGTGCGCGCTCGAGTAGACGTAGCCCACGCCCCGCCGCGTCGGCAGGCCGATGTCCCACGTCCAGCCGCAGGCCTGCGCGGTGGCGATCGTCTGCGTGGCGATCGGCGCATCCGGCGCGCCATAGGGCACCTGCACCGCGAGCGCGCGATCGTTGAAGAGCACGTCGCGTCGAGGAACGAACGGTACGCCGTAGTGCCCGCCGAGCAGGCGCGCGTGCAGGCCGGTGCAGTCCACGAACAGGTCGCCGGCGAGCGGCTCGCCCGCTTGCAGGCGCAGCGCGGCGATGTCGCCGCTCTCGTGCACGTCCAATCCGGTCACGTGGTCGGCGACATGGCGCACGCCGAGCCGCTGCAGGCAGTGGCGCTGCAGGAACGGCGCGAACCTGCCGGCGTCGAGGTGGTAGCCGTAATTCGCGACCGCGGCGAATTCGGGCGTGCCGGGTTGCTTGGGGGCGCGGCCGAAGGCGCAGAGCTGCGGCTGCACGCAGACCGTCTCGGCGAACGGCGCGTCGGCATGACGCTCGAGCCACGCGCCGACCAGGTCGGCCTCGCCATGGCCCTGCGGCAGCATGAAGGGATGGTGGTAGCGATCGTCCGCCGCGCCGGTCACCCAGCGGTCGAAGCGCGAGCCCTGCTTGAACGCGACGTCGCATTCGCGCACGAAGTCGGCCTCGGACACGCCGATGCCGCGCAGGGTGTCACGCATCGTCGGCCAGGTGCCCTCGCCGACGCCGATCGGCGCCACGCCGGGTGATTCCACCAGCGTGACGCGCAGGCCATCGGGACGGTCGGCCCCATGGCCGGCGGCGAGCACGGCCGCGCTCAGCCAGCCGGCGGTGCCGCCGCCGACGATGACCACGTGCCTGATCGCTCCGTCCACCCGGTTCCCCCGTCCTGCGCCGCCAGCATAGGCCCGAACGGACGCGCCGCCACAGGACGCGCCCGCTGGGCAGGGCGGTCAGAACTTGTAGCGCACGCCGACCATATAGCGCGGGCCGGTCTGCGTGAGGAACTCGAGCTGGTTCGGATGGCGGCTGTGCAGGCGCACCGTCTCGTCGGTCAGGTTGATGCCTTCGAACGCGAAGCTCAGGCGGTCGTTGAGCGTGTAGCTGACGTTGAGGTCGATCTGGCCGTAGTCCTCGACATACACGGGGTTCGGCCCCGTGCCGTCGAAGCGTCCGGCCAGGAACTTGTCGCGCCAGTTGTAGGCCGCGCGGATCGACCACGGACCCTTCTCGTAGAAGCCCACGAGGTTGGCCGAATCCGACAGGCCTTCGAGCGCGAACTGCTCACCGATGCGGTAGTTGTCGTAGGTCAGGCTCGAGTCGACGATCGTATAGTTCGCCGACAGGCCGAAGCCGCTTTCGCCGAACAGGTGCTGGACGTTCAGTTCCCAGCCGTCGAGCGACGCGGAGCGCTGGTTGGCCGGCGTGCTGATGCGGAACTGCGCGAGCGGATCGCCCGGCTGGCCGACGATGGTGCCGGTGCGGTTGCCGGTGGAGTCGACGCCGGTCTGCGTCACGCCCGGCTGGCCGTTGAAGTTGGCGAAGATGTAGTTGCGGATGCAGACGACGTCGGTCGCGGCGCAGCCGGATGCGACCGCCTGGTTCCAGCGGGCGCCCCCGACCGGCGTGTGCAGGTCGAACGGCGTGTCGACGATCTGCGTGGTGCCGATGTAGTTGTCGATGTTCTTGCGGAAGTAGCCGAGCGAGAGATAGCTGCTGCGGCCGTAGTACCACTCGAGCGAGAGGTCGATGTTCTTCGAGCGCAGCGGCTCGAGCGCCGGATTGCCCTGCGCGCCGACGCCGCCGTCGACGCGCACGATCGCGTCGAGCGTCTGCCCGCCCTGGATGTCGCCCCAACCCGGCCGGCCGATGGTGTGGCCATAGCTCGCACGCAGCTTGAGGCTGTCGGTGACGTCGAGGCTGGTGTCCAGACTCGGCAGCCAGTAGCGGTATTCGCCGCGCAGCGTGGTGAAGTTGGCCGGACCGTTGATGATGTTGAGCTCGTTGGCCGAGCCCCACGAGATCGCCGTCGGCGTCGGCACCAGCGCCGACGAGGTCACCTCGGTCTTCTCGTAGCGCACGCCGAGGGCCACGCTCAGCGGCATCGCCATGTCCCAGGTCTGGCTCCACTCCAGGTAGGCGCTCTGCGACTTCTCGGTCACGCGGCGGTCAGTGGTGAACACCGGGGAGGCACGGTACATCGCCGGGTCGCCGCCACGGCGCGCCCATGCGTCCTCGGCGAGCTGCCGGACGGTCTCGAAGTCCCAGACGAAGAATGCGTCGCTGAAGTTCGGGCTGCTCGCGCCCGGGAACGCGTCGAAGTAGCGGCCCATCTCGTCAAGGCGCCAGACCTGGTCGGGATAGTCCGCCGGGCTCGTCGCGCCGCCCCAGGTATCCATCTGCACGTTGGAGAAGGCCGACCGGTTGTTGACCTCGGTCGCCGCGACGCCGAAATCGAGCTTGGAGAAGTTCTCGAAGGAGTAGCTGCCGCCGAGCTGCAGCTGCTCCACCTCGGACTTCATGTAGCTGTTGCGGAAAGTCGAGCCGGTGACCTGCATCAGCGACGCGTCCGGTCGCGTCATGCCCGGCGGCAACTGGACGTTGAGGATCGGGAAGTCGCCCGAGAAGTCCACTGTGGTGGTGCCGCGGAAGAAGCCCGCGGTGCCCAGCACGCCGCTCGAGCCCCACGGGCTGTCCGCGCCGGACTCGGCCGACGAGTCGTGGTAGTCGAGGCCGAGCTTGAGGCGGTCGGAGACGTCCCATTCGAGGTTCAGGCCGAGCGAGCCGTTCTCGTTCTTGGTCGCGTTCTGCGCGCCGCCCATCGCGAAGTCGCTGTTGGCGGGGTTGATGATCTCGGAATAGACGTTCGGCCCGGCGACCGGACCATCCGTCCACGAGCTCGACGACGGGCCGAAGTTGAACCACACGGACATCTCGTTGCGCCGCGACTGCACGCGGTTCTCCGAGTAGGTGTAGTCGAGCGTGGCGGTGAAGTCGTCGGTGGGCGCATACTGGAACACCAGCTGGCCGTTGGTGCGCTCGCGGCGTACGCCGTTGACGTTGTAGTTGAGGTTCTGCGGGACCGAATAGATGTCGGTCGGGCCCGGGCGGTTGGTGATGCGCTCCGAACCCGGCTGGCCGGGCTGCGGGATCGTGCCCCAGTTGTTCTCGTCGCCGCGGAAGCTGCGCCAGCCGTTGCCGACGTTGACCTGGCTGAAGCCGTACTCGCGCTCCTGGTAGCTCGCGCTCAGCGCGATGCCGAAGCGGTCGCCGCCGAAGGTGGTGCTGTAGATGCCCGACACTTCGGGGGTGACGCGACTGCCCTGGAGGTGGTCCGGCAGGTTCTCGACGGACGTGTCGTGCACGGCCTTGAGGCCGAAGTTGGCGCGCGTGCCGGTGTTGTCGAGCGGGCGCGCGGACTTGATGTTCACCGTCGCACCCAGGCCACCGGTGGGCACGTCGACGCGGCTGGTCTTGTAGACCTCGATCTCGCTCACCGCCTCCGAGGCGAGGTTCGCGAAATCGAACGAGCGCGAGTTCGATGCCCCCGCGTCCTCGATGCGCGCGCCGGGCATCTGCCGCCCGTTGAACAGCACCAGGTTGAAGTCGGGGCCGACGCCACGCACCGTGATCCGCGAGCCCTCGCCGTTGACACGGTCGATGGAGACGCCCGTGATGCGCTGCAGGGACTCGGCGAGGTTCGTGTCCGGGAACTTGCCCATGTCCTCGGCGACGATGCCGTCGACCACGCCCTGCGAGTCGCGCTTGAGGTTCATCGACGAGGTCAGCGACCCGCGGATGCCCTTGACGACGACGCTGTCGAGCTCGTCGGCGCTGGACTCGGTCGTGGTGGTAGCCGGCGCGGCGCTGCCTGTCTCCTGCGCGAACGCAGGCTGCGCGAGTGCGACGAGCACCGCGGCGGCAAGAAGGGTGCGGTTCGGTCGGCGGTGCATCGGGTACTTCATGGATCCCCCGGGGCCGCGGTGCGGCGATTGGGCTGAGCGGGCCGGAGCCCGCGGACGACGGCATTCCACGCGTACATGACAGCGTTGTCAAACTTGGAGCGACGATCGGTCGCCGCGCGTGGATCCGCCTGCGAAATCACGGAAAAACGTTGTTGCGATGCAGCGTGCTCAAGGCGCCGGGCATTGCAGCGCGACATCCGCCTGCGTGCCGAGTTCGACGCGGGACACCGCGATGTCGGCGCCCGGCCCGCCCTCGAGTCGGAACATCTCGCTCACGCGCGCGAGTTCGCCCGGGTTGCGCGCAAAGCACGCCAGGGGGATGCCGATGCGCGTCCAGCGCCCCGTGGGCACGGTGGCCGGCAACGGAACCGCACGGCCGCAGCCGTCCCCGCAGGCGATCGCGACCGTCGGCGCGGTGGTGCCGCGTGCGTCCACGCGCATCGTGGCGACCAGCGACGCGCCGGCCATGCTCTCGCGCGTGAGGTCGACCGGTGCGTCGGCCTGCAGCCACAGCGCCGCGGGCGCGCGCCATGTCGCGCGGCGCGCATCCTCCTGCGCGCGGTGGTCGACGGCGCGCAACGTGACGCCCCGTGCGAGGTCGCCCGTGGGGAATCGCGTGACGGCCTTCGGCGCGCCGCCCGCGTCGGCGACCTGCAGCGACCACCCTGGCTGCGCGATGCCGTTGGCGAACAGCAGCGACGGGTCGGCCGCGGCATGCGCGAGGCCTGCGTCCTCCGGCAGCGCCGGGGTGGTGCGCGGTGCGGCGTAGCTCAGGCCGTAGCCGAGCGGGAACTGCGGGTCGTAGCCGGGCTGGCCCGCATTGAGCGGCGTCTGCACGGCGGTCTTGGGCCAGGAGAACGGCAGGCGCCCGCTGAAGTCGTGGCGCGGCGTGCCGCGGGCATCGGCGATGAGCACGTCGGCGACGCCGCCGCCCTCCGAGCCCGGCAACCAGGCGGCGACGAACGCGTCGGACGCATTGATCTCGCGGTTCATCCACAGCGGCCGGCCGGACAGGAACACCGCAACAACGGGGATCCCCGCGGCCTTGAGCCGGCGCAGCAGCGCGAGGTCGGTGTCCCTGCCGCGCTGGTAGGCGAGCGTGGGCACGTCGCCCAGGAACTCGGCGTACGGGTTCTCGCCGAAGACGACGATCGCGACGTCGGGCTTCTCCGCGTACGCGCCGTCGACGGACAGCGTCGCGCGACCGCCGGCGGCACGCGTCGCCGCGTCGATGCCGCTCCAGATCGATTCGGCGTTCGGGAAGTCCGCGCGCGCGGTGCCGGTGCCCTGCCAGCTGAGCGTCCAGCCGCCGGCCTGCTTGCCGATGTCGTCGGCGCCGTCGCCGGCGACGAGCACGCGTGCATCCGGCCGGATCGGCAGCACGCCTTCGTTCTTCAGCAGCACCAGCGACTTGCGCACGGCCTCGCGGGCCAGGGCACGGTGCGCCGGGCTGCCGAGGTGCTCCATGCGACCGCCGAGCACGCGCTTCGACGGTGCCGGCGCGTCGAACAGCCCCATCCGCAGCTTGACGCGCAGGATGCGCGCGACGGCGTCGTCGAGCCGCGTCATCGGGATCTCGCCCGACTTCACCTGCGCGACGGTGTTCGTGTAGACGGCCTTCCAGGTGTCGGGCGCCATGAACATGTCGAGGCCGGCATTGATGGCGGCCGGGCAGCTGTCGTTCGTGCAGCCCTGTACCTCGCCGTGTCCGTTCCAGTCGCCGACGACGAAGCCGTCGAAGCCCATGCGGTCCTTGAGCACGTCGGTGAGCAGCGTGCGGTTGCCGTGCATCTTCTGGCCGTTCCAGCTGGAGAACGAGGCCATCACCGTCTGCGTGCCGGCCTTGAGCGCGGCGATGTGGCCGGCGCCATGGATGTCGCGCAACTCGGTCTCGGAAATGCGCGCATCGCCCTTGTCCTTGCCCTCGAACGTCCCGCCGTCGGCGATGAAATGCTTGGACGACGCCAGCACGTGGCGTGCATCGAGGAAGCCCGGCTTTCCGGGCACGCCTTGCAGGCCTTCGACGACCTGGGTCGCATAGCGCGACACGAGCGCCGGGTCTTCCGAATAGCCTTCGTACGTGCGGCCCCAGCGGTCGTCGCGCGGCACCGTGACCGTCGGGGCGAAGGTCCATTCGAAGCCGGTCGCGCGCAGCTCCGTCGCCGTCGCCTCGGCGATGCGGCGCACGAGCGCGGGATCGTTCATCGCGCCGAGGCCGATGTTGTGCGGGAACAGCGTCGCGCCGACGACATTGTTGTGGCCGTGCACCGCGTCGATGCCGAGCAGCACGGGGATCGCCTTGCGGCCGTTCGAGGTGTCCATCGACGCGGCATGCAGCGCATCGGCGAGTGCAAGCCAGTCCGCGGCCGGGGCGTTGTACTTCGCACCCGGGTCGGAGTTGCCGCCGGCGAGTACCGAGCCGAGCCGGTAGGTGCGCACGTCCTCCGGCGTGAGGCTGCCGAGGTCGCCCTGCACGATCTGGCCGACCTTTTCCTCGACCGTCATCGTCGCGAGCAGTTCGCGGATGCGTGCCTCGATGCGCGGATCGGCGGGGACCGGCGAACGCATCGCGGGCCATTGCGCGGGATCGGCGAGCGCGGCGGGTGGGATCGCGACGGTCGTGGGCGTGGCCGCGGGGGCGGTGCCGGCGAGGGCCAGCGCGAGCCCGAGCGCGAGCCCGTGGGCGATCGGTCGGGTGCGGCGCGACTGCATGCGGTGCGAATCCATCCATCCTCCACGGCGCCGACGTCGACGACGGCGCCCACTGCGAGCGGCTGGATTATGCGGACGCCGATGACAGCGTTGTCAACAAGAATCGGGGACGACTTGTGTGCGGTTGCAGCATCGGGGCGTCGGCTCCAACGCGCACGCCGCGACGCGGTGCGCCAGCGAACCGCGGGCTTGACGAGGTGCGGGGCGCGGAATTCGCGCCGTCTCGTCGAGTGGTCGGCCGTCCGTCGCATGCCGGGTCGCACGCACTCGCGTTGTTCGATCGCTCGTGTGGGAGCGGACCCGAATCCGGAGTGGCGCCATTGCCATCGTCGCCACACGCGGCACGGGTTACGGCGCAGCGTGCGCGGCCGTCTCCGTCACGCGGAACGGAATGTTCGCGTAGGCCGCGTGGCCCCGGCCATCGTGCACTTCGACGAACAGGCGGAAGTTTCCGGCCGTGCCGGGTGCGTGGAAGCGCAGGCGGCCATCGCCGAGGTCGTCGGTGCGCATGTCGATCACACGCGGCACGGACTCCGGGTCGCCACCGCTCGACGTCGCGCGACTCTCCTCGCGCACGACCCAGCGGTACCGCAGCCCGTCGCCCTCCGGATCACGGGCCTCGATGCGAGCCTCGTGCACGGTCGTCGCCACGAGCACCGGGTTCTCGACGCCGAGCCGGCCGTCGATGCGCAGCGCGGTGACGTGCGGCGCACGGTTCGCGGGCCACCGGCCGGTCCATGCGTGCTGTATCGCGTCGACGCCCGGCGTCGATTCGCCCGTCGGCAGGAACAGGCCGTACCACGTCGGCGTGCGCTCCTGCTTCTGGCCCCACAGGAAGACATACGAGCCGAGCGCGCCGCGCTGCAACGCCGGCGCGATGCGCAGCGCATAGCGTTCGGCGAGCAGCGCGGCCTTGCGGCTCGCGTCGTCCTCGATCGGCGCGGCCCAGGCGGTCGTCGGGCTCTCCCAGTGACCGGTCGGGCCCCATTCGGTGACCACGTACGGCCCGGGCCAGCCGCTCGCGCGCATGCGTTCGACCAGGTGATCGACGTCGCCGTAGAGCTGCACGCCGAGTACGTCGAGATCCGGCGCGCGGCGGCGGATCTCGGCCACCACGGCGGGATCGACACCGGCCAGCGTGGTCATCACCGGATGATGCGGGTCGAGCTCGTGGATCACCGTCGCGATGCGACCGATCGCGTCCCATACCGCGGGCTCGGTCGACTCGAGGTTCAGTTCGTTGCCGACCACCCACATCAGCAGCGCGGGATGGTCGCGATAGCGCATCACCTCGGCGCGCACGCGAGCGATCTCGCGGTCGACCGCCGCGGCGTCGCGGTAGTCGAAGCCGTGGCGTTGCGTCGGCATCGGGATTCCGAGCGCGACGTGGAGACCGTTGCGCCGCGCGCGGTCGAGCAGCGCATCGCCCGATTCGCGCTCGGTGCCGGGCCGCCACGTGCGGAACGAGTTCGCCCCGCGCGCGGCGAGCGCTTCCTGATCACCATCGTCGAGGCCCGCGCCCTTGATCACGAAGGGACGGCCGTCGACGCGGAGCTGCCAACCGGGCCCGTCACGGACGATGCGCACGTCCGCCGGCACGTTTCCGCGCACCTGGGCGGGGGCGTGTACGCAGCCCGCCAGCGCCGCGGCGAGCAGGACGACGACCGCGCGCATCAGGCGCGGTCGTACAGGCGCGCGTACTTCAGCCCGAAGGCGAGGATCACGAGGTAGCAGAGCATCGGCACGAAGAACGAGGGTTGCAGGCCGATGCGGTCGGCGAAGGCGCCCTGCACCAGCGGCACGATCGCGCCGCCGACGATCGCCATGCACAGCAGCCCCGAGCCCTTGCTGGTCTGCTCGCCGAGGCCGTGCAGCGACATGCTGAAGATCGTCGGGAACATGATCGAGTTGAACAGGCCCACGCCGAGGATCGCGACCATCGCCGGCTTGCCCCCGGCGAGGATCGCGACCAGCACCAGCAGCGCCGCCATCGTCGCGCAGAAGCCGAGCACCAGCCCCGGGCGCACGCGGCGCATCACCGCCGCGCCGATGAACCGCCCGATCATCGCGAGGCCCCAGTAGAGCGCGACGGTCTTACCGGCGGTGACCGCGTCGAGGCCGCCGATCGCCGGGTTCTCCAGGAAGTTCACGAGGAAGCTGCCGATGCTCACCTCGGCGCCGACGTAGACGAAGATCGCGAGCACGCCGAAGGCGAGGCGGCGATGGCGCAGGATCGAGCCCGCGCTGCCGCGGGACTCGTCCGCGTGGCTGATCTTCGGCAGCCGTACGATCGCGAAGACGACCGCGAGCAGCGCCAGCGCGAGGGCGAGCCCGAGATACGGGCCCTGCACCGTGGAGGCCTCGCGGGCGCGGTAGGCGGCCTGCGTGGCGGCGTCCATGGTGGCGAGGTCGTCGGCCGTGAGTACCGCCGCGCCGCCGAGGATGAGTGCGCTTCCCACGTAGGGGCCCACCGTGGTGCCGAGCGAATTGAAGGCCTGCGTGAGCGTGAGCCGGCTCGAGGCCGTCTGCGGATCCCCCAGCACCGTCACGTACGGATTGGCCGCCACCTGCAGGATCGTGATGCCCGCGGCGAGGACGAAGAAGGCGACCAGGAACAGCCAGTAGTCGCTCTGCGCGGCCGGGTAGAACAGCAGGCAGCCGATGGCCGCGATCCCGAGGCCGGTCACCGCGCCGCGCTGATAGCCGATGCGTCGTATCAGCGCGCCCGCCGGCAGCGAGACGATGAAGTAGGCGCCGAAGAAGCAGAACTGCACCAGCATCGCCTGCACGTAGCTGAGCGTGTAGATCGACTTGAGGTGGGGGATCAGCACGTCGTTGAGTGACGTCAGCAGCCCCCACATGAAGAACAGCATCGTGACCACGAGGAACGGGTAGCGGGACGTGGCGTCGTGGGAGGTCGCGTGCGGGGTCGTGGTCGCTGAGGGCATCGCCATGCGGGTACTCCGGTAGAGGGGCGCAGCAGCGGCGCGGATGCCTGCCGACCGACGGATGATAGCGCTGTCATAATGCACGTCATGATGCACCGCGACATGCAGGGCCTTGGGACGGCGTCGACATGACGCCGCGGCTTTCGCACTACACTCGCCGCGGTCCTGCGCCCCTGGGCGCCGCCCGCGATGCGTCGGGTGCCGTCATCCGGGAGCGGAACGTGTCGAGAGTGCGGATCGAAGACGTGGCAGAGGCGGCACAGGTCTCGATGAAGACCGTCTCGCGCGTGCTCAACCGCGAGCCGAACGTGCGCGAGGCCACGCGCGAAAAGGTGATGGCCGCGGTCGAGCGCCTGCGCTACGTGCCCAACCTCTCCGCGCGCAGCCTCGCCGGCAGCCGCTCGTTCCTCATCGCGCTGCTCTACGACAATCCGTCGGGCAACTACCTCACCGAAGTGATGTCGGGCGTGCTCACGGCCTGCGAGGCGAACGACTACGCGATGCTGATGTGCCCGCTGGAGGGCGCAGGCGACGCGCTGATCGCGCATGTCGACGGGCTGATCCGCCGTGCGCAGCCCGACGGCCTCGTCCTGACGCCGCCCCTCACCGACCGCCCCGAGCTGCTCGAGCACCTGCGCGAGGTGGGCATGCCGTTCGCGAGCATCTCCCCGCGCGATCGCAGCGACGGTATCGGCGTGGGCATGGACGAGACGCGCGCGGCCTACGACATGGTCATGCACCTGGTCGTGCTGGGGCACCGGCGCATCGGCCATATCACCGGCCATGCGGCGCATGGCGCCTCGGGCTGGCGCCTCGCCGGCTACAGGCAGGCACTGAAGGACGCGAAGCTGCGCTTTGAGGCCGCGCTGGTGGTGCCGGGCGAGTTCTCGTTCGAATCGGGCGTGCGCGCCGCGCGGCGCCTGCTCGACCTGGCGAATCCGCCGACGGCGATCTTCGCCGCGAACGACGACATGGCGGCGGGCGTGATCTCGGTGGCCTACGAGCGCGGGCTCAGCGTGCCGGCGCAGCTGTCGGTCTGCGGATTCGACGACATCCCGCTGGCCCACCAGATCTCGCCGCCGCTCACCACCGTGCAGCAGCCCACGCGCGAGATGGGGCGGCTGTCGACGCTCGGCCTGCTCGCGGCGATCCGCGACCCGGACGCCGGCACGATGGCGACGATTCCGTACACGCTGTGCGTGCGCGCATCGACGGGGCCCGCACCGCGCGAATGATCGACGACTGCGATCGCGGGCCGCGCATCGCAGCTCACCTTGGTTGCGGCTCAGCGCTGACGGTGGCCGGCGACCTTGATACCCGCGCCGCGTGCGTAGCAACCGACTGCGGTGAAGCGGGCACCCGCGCGGTGGCCTGCGCGGCGCGGCGACCCGTCCACGCGACGCGTTGCCGGCACCAGTGGTTGCCCGCCCGAACACGCGCGTCGCGCAGCACCCGAAACGACGAAGGCCGCCGGTATGCGGCGGCCTTCGCGTGCAGCCCTCCCCCGCCTCAGTAGAAGCCGGCGAGGTTCAGGAAGAAGCCGCGGTGGTCGTACTCGAGGTCGGTCAGGTCGTCGGAAAAATCGGTGAAGTTGTAGCCGACACCGATCTTGAAGTTCCCGCCGAGCTGGCGGTCCACGCCGACGAGCGCGCCGCGGCGGTCACCGCCGTCGCGCACGCCGAGCCAGCGCGCCTCGGCCAGCGCGTCCCACGCGCCCGGCAGGTGGTAACGCACCTGCAGGGCGGCGAAGTCGGCGCGACTGTCGACCCAGCCGCCCGTGCCGCGGCCGAGGCGGTAGTCGCCCCAGCGTGCGGCGAGCTTCGGCGCGACGCTCCAGCGGTCGGCGACCTGGAACACGCCCTCAAGCGCGGCGATCTGCGAGCGCTGGTCGTACGTGGCGCCGCCGTCCTGGCCGAGCGTGGCGACGTCGTAGAGGTAGGTCACCTTGCCGAACAGCGCCTGCCGCGTGCTGTCGTGCGGGCGCCAGGCGAAGCCGACATTGCCCTCGGCGAGCTTCGCGCCGGCGAGCGGGTTGAGCGCGTCGTCGGTGTCGGCATAGTTCGCGCGGGCGGCGATGCGCCAGTCCTCGTTGAGGCGGACCATCAGGTGATTGGTCGTCACCCACTGCTCGCGCTGCTCGGCGCCGGAGTCGCGGCGGTACTCGATCTTGCTCGACCACTGCGTCGAGGCATCGGTACGGCCCGCGCTCAAGGAATAGGCGCGACGCTCGACGAGGCCCGCCGTGGCGGCGAGCTCGCCGTCCATCACCGTGAAGCCGAGCGTCCAGCCGGTCGCCGGGAACAGGTCGAAGCCGAGCGTGTGACTGATGCCCTCGTCGCCGTTCGGCGAGCGGATCGACTGGCTCTCGTTGTAGACGTTGAGCTGGTTCGACAGGCGCCAGCGCTGGCCCAGCGTCCAGCCATTGCGCAGCGTGCGGTCGAACTCGCTCGCCACGCGCGAGGCGGTGGTGTCGGTGCTGTAGGTGTAGGCGCCGTAGAGCGTGTGGTTGTCGCCCAGACGGTACTCGCCGTTGACCTGCGCGGCCTGCCCGCGGCTGCCGCCGCTGATCTCCGCGCCCACGCTCGACTGCTCGCCGAACTGGTACTTGGCACCTAGCGTGAGGCGATCATTGTCCTCGTAGCCGCCCGACGCGTCCGCGCTCGCCTGCGCGACGCCATAGACCTCGAGCGCGCTGCCGATGCGGTGGCGGTAGCTGAGCGCGGCGAGCAGCGCCTGCTGGTCGACGCCGAAGCCGGCCTCGCGCACGCGGCGCAGCTCCATGCCGAGGCGGTTCGCGGCGCCGAGGCGCCAGTCGGCGGTGAGCTGCACGTCGTCGAAGCGCGCGCCGCCGCGCTCGGCACGCGTGGCGCGGCCGAAGACACCGAAGCGCTCGCTGAGCTGGCCGAGGAACTCGGCGCCGTACTCGCGCGTCGGCGTCGCGGTGTCGAAGCGCGCGACCGAGAAGCCGGCGTCGACGTCGCGCCACCAGGCGCCGACGGACCAGTCCTGCGCGGTCCACCCGAGCTCGCGGAAGTTCGCACGCGCTTCCACGGCGCTTGCCGTGCCGTCGCGGGCGCTGTCGACCGGATTGCGCGAGACGAAGCTCAGGCCGCCGTTGTCGGAATAGAACACGGGGGCGGCGGTGGATTCGCTGCGGTGCTGCTCGAGCTTGAGGTAGGTGCCGCGGCCGGCCTGCAGGGTGACGTCGCCGCCGACGAGCGAGTAGTCGTCGCCCGCGCGGTTCTCGTCCACATAGGTGCCGCCGACGGCGACGTGATCGCCGAGCCACTGCTTGGCGCGCACGCCGGCGGAGACGTGGTCGGCGTCGAAGCCCTGCGGGATGTACTCGTAGTCGGCCAGCAGGCGCTGCGTGTAGCCGTCGAGCGGCATGTCGCGCGTCAGCGTGCGCACGTTCTCGCGCGTGACCTGCGCGAGCGGGCGGGTGAGGATCAGGCGGCCCTGCAGCTCGTCGATCTCGTAGTCGCTGCCGCGCACGAGCTCGACGCGCGCCTCGATGCGGCCGGTGCGCTCGTCGCGCACTTCGAGCACGACGTGGTCGGAGCCCGGCAGCAGGTCGGTGTGGCGCAGGTAGTACAGCGAGCCGCCGGTGCCGAGGAATTCGGAATGGCCGGCCGCGGACTGCGCCTCGGCGCCGAACGCACGCAGCTGCGTGCGCGGCTCGCCGAGCTTTGTCGTGCCGCGGCTCGCGTAGTTGAGCGCGGCGCCGTAGAGCGAGCGCTGGTACTGGCCGTGCTCGGTGCCGGTGAGGCCCGTCGAGAAGTTGCCCCACAGCGCCTCGCTGCGGTCCCAGTCGACGCGCACGTAGAGCTGGCCCTGCGTGTCGACGTCGCGGCGCGTGGTCGAGTCGTCGCCGTAGACCGGGTAGTAGGCGTCCGGGTCGAGGCGACGGAACACGTCCTGCGGCGTGGCATCGAGAAAGCCGGTGAACAGGCGGTCGAGCTCGCGCTCGCGCGTGTCGGCCTGCGCGGTGACGAGGTATTTCCCCTTCACCTTGCCCTTCAGGTAGAACGCGAGCCGCCCTTCGGACAGGAAGCCGTCGTCGAAGCGCTCGTCGCCGGCGAGCGGCTCGATGTGGTCGCTGCCGCGGTTTTCCGACAGCGTGACGTCGGCGAGCGCGACGAGGAACAGGTAGCGCCCAGTGACGTCGACGGCGAGCGATGCGGTGTCCGCGCCCGGCTGCGTGCCGACGCGGTACTCGTGGCGGCCCACCGGCTCGAGGAACTCGGCGACGAACGTGCGCTCCGGGGTGACCGGCACGGCCTGGCCGTTGATCGTGACCGGCGTGCCCTGCGGGATGTCGCGCCCGTAGAGGCGCACGCGCGAGCCGTGCAGCGCGATGTTCTGCTGGCGCAGGCCATTGGTGCCCATCGCACCCGCCTGCAGGTCGAGCGTCTCGGCCTGCGCGGCGTCGAGCGACTCGCCGCGGCCGCGCTCGATCGCGATGCGGCGGCCTTCCACGCCACGGCGGTGCTCCTCCGGCGTGACCAGCTGGATCAGCTGCGGATGCGTCTCGTCGACGCCGCCGTCGCGGCCGTAGGCGCGGGTGACGTAGCGCAGCGCATCGCCGGCCTGCGCGAGGCCCGCGGGCAGCGTGCCGTCCCACTCGCCCTGCGGCATCGCGCCGCCGGACAGCGTGACGGTCGCCAGCGGCGTGACGAGGTCGACGTCGGTCTCGCGATAGAGCACGACTTCGATGCGGTCGATGAAGGCCGGGTAGTTCGTGTAGCCGGTGAAGCGCACCGGGCCCTGGATGCGGCCGTCGGCGAACGGCACGGTACCGCCCGCATTGACGCCCAGGCGCGGCGCGGTGAGCGTCGGATCCTCGACCGCCCACACGGTGCCACCGCCCGGCAGCTGCAGGGCGTAGCGCCCCGCAGCGACGAGCGGCGACGCGGTGCCCGGCGCGGTCGCCGGGGCCGCGGTCTGCGCGGCCACCGGCGTCGCGACGCCAGCGGTGAGGATGCCGATCAGCGCGAGATCGAGCAGTTTCATCTTGAGGTTCATGGCTCGTGTCTCAGCGCGTGGCGTCGTTGGAAGCGGCGCCGTCGTCCAGCAGTCGCACGCCGAAGTCGAAGCGGACCGGGATGCCCGGGGTGATGCGGCGCACCAGCGGATTGGCGGTGGTGAACGTGGTGCCCGGCGGCAGCGTCGCGGCGTCGACCTTGAGGATGTAGTTGCGGCCGCGCAGCGGGTTCTGCGCGTCGATTCCGGCCACGTGGTAGCGGCCGTGCACGTCCGTCTCCATCAGCAGGCCCTCGACCGACGCGATGCGCACGCCCGGCAGGCCCGGCTCACCGCTCTGCTGCACGCCGTCGCCGTTCGAATCGACGAAGACCGTGCCGAGGATCAGCGAGTCCTCCGTCAGCGGATCGCCCTCGACGACGACGTCGGCGGTGGCGGTGTTGCTCACGGTGCTGCCCGTCGCGTCGGTGGCGCTGACGCGGTTGACGTGCGTGCCGCGGCCGACGCCGGCGCCGACGCGCAGCACGTAGACGATCGCGGCGCGCTGGCCCACCGCGACATCGATGCCGCCGATGCGCAGCGGATCGGTGCCGGCGAGCACGAAGCGGTCGTCGCCGTCGTCGACGCTCAGCGAGCCCTCGACGAAGGTGAAGCCCGACGGCGGGGTGTCGACCAGCACCGCGCCATTGGCGGGCGCGATGCCGGTGTTCTCGACCACCACCGTGTAGCGCACCAGGTCGCCCACCTTCACCGCGCGCGGCGGCGCGGTCTTGGTCAGGCGCAGCTGCGGCGCGGCGGCAGTGACGGTGATGCTCACCGTGGCGACGTCGCAGACCGGGGTCGGGCGCGAGGTGTCGCAGACGCGGTAGCTGAAGGTCACCGTGCCGATGAACAGCTGCTCCGGCGTGTAGGTGATCGAGCCGTCCGGATTGACCACCGCGGTGCCACTGGAAGGCGGCGTCACGATGCGCACGGAGGCCGGGTCAAGCGGCGCGCCGCCACCGTTGCGGGTGCGGCCCATCACGTCGATGCGCACCGGCCCGGTCTGCGGCGAGGTGATCGTCTCGTCGCGTGCGTCGACCTCGTTCGGGGTGATCGTCACCGTCGCCTGCGCGGTCGCGCAGACGGTCGGATTGACGCGGTCGCAGATGCGATAGGTGAACACGTCGTTGCCGGCATAGTTCACGGCCGGCGTGTAGGTCACCGTGCCGTCGCCGTTCACCGTCGCGCTGCCGTTGGCGGGCACCGCGGTGATGCTGACCGTCACCTGGGTCGAGTTCGCCGGCGCGCCGCCGAGCGTGTCGTTGCCGAGCACGGCGAGCACGACGGCGGTGTTCTGGCGCGTGCTGCCGGTGTCGTTGGTGGCCGCGATCGCCGGGGCGACGACGTTCACCGTCACCGTCGCGGTGTCGCAGTTGGTCGGATTGAGCTGCTCGCAGAGGCGGTAGACCAGCGTGTAGGTGCCGGCCGGCGTACCCGCCGCGACGTTCACCGCGCCGGTCGCCGCATCGAGCGTGACGCCCGGGTTCGACGTCGACACGGTCGACAGCGTGGCCGTCGAGGTGGACGCCGCCGCGCCGCCGAGCGTGTCGTTGCCGAGCACGTTGACGACGTTGGTGGCACCCGCGACGCCGTTCACCGGCGCAGTGGCGTCGTCGACCGCGTCGATCGCGGCCGCGCTCACCGTCACGGTGACCGTCGCCGTATCGCAGTTGGTCGGGTTCAGCACTTCGCAGAGGCGATACACCAGTGTGTAGCTGCCGGCCGGCGTACCCGTCGCAACGACGACCTCGCCGGTCGCGGTGTCGAGCGTGACGCCCGGGTTGGACGTGGACACCTGCGCGAGCGTGGTGTTCGACGCGGTCGGCGTGGCGCCGCCGAGCGTGTCGTTGCCGCGCACGTTGCCACTGCGGCCGCCGGCCGAGCCGACCACCGGGCCGACGGCATCGTCGACGGCGTCGATCGGCGCGGCGGTCACGGTGACCGTCACCGTCGCGGTGTCGCAGTTGCTCGGGTTCAGCACTTCGCACAGGCGGTAGACGAGCGTGTAGCTGCCCGCCGGCGTGCCCGCGGCGACCGCGACCTGACCGGTCGCGGTGTCGAGCGTGACGCCCGGGTTCGACGTGGACACCTGCGCGAGCGTGGTGTTCGACGCCGTCGGCGTGGCGCCGCCGAGCATGTCGTTGCCACGCACGTTGCCGACGCTGCCGCCGGTGGAGCCGACCACGGGGCCGACGACGTCGTCCACCGCGTCGATGGCGGACGCGGTGACCGTGACGGTCGCGACGGCCGTGGTGCAGTTGGTCGGATTGAGCTGCTCGCAGATGCGGTAGGTGAGCGTGTACGTGCCGGCCGGCGTACCGGCGGCCACGTTCACGCGGCCCGTCGCCGGATCCAGCGTGACCGCCGGGTTCGACGTGGACACCTGGCTGAGCGTGACGTTCGACAGCGTCGCCGGCGCACCGTTGACGGTGTCGTTGGCGAGGACGTTCGCGATGCCCACGCCGCCGGCCGCGCCGCCGACGGTGCCGCTGTCGTCGGTCGCGACCAGCGTGGCGGCCGCGACCGTGACCGTCGCGACGGCGTCGTCGCAGTTGGTCGGGTTCAGCGTGTCGCAGATGCGGTAGGTCAGCGTGTACGTGCCGGCCGGCGTGCCGGCGGCTACGGTGACGGCGCCGGTCGAGGTGTTCAGCACGATGCCCGCGTTCGACGCCGGCGTGACGACGGAGATCGCCACGTTCGAGGTCGTCGCGGCGCCGCCGCCGAGGGTGTCGTTGCCGAGCACGCTGGCGATCGCGGTGCCGCCCGCGGCGCCACCGATCGGTGCGGGCGCGGTGTCGTCGACGGCGACGATCGCCGGCGCCGTCACGGTGACGGTGACGGTGGCGGTGTCGCAGTTGGTCGGATTGAGCTGCTCGCAGATCTGGTACGTGAGCACGTAGGTGCCGGCCGGGGTGTTCGGCGCGACGCTCACGTTGCCCGAGGCGTCGAGCGACAGCGGGCCGGCGGTGGCCGGGGTCACGCTGACGTCGGCCGTGCTGGTGGCCGCGCCGCCCAGCGTGTCGTTGACGAGCACGTTGACGACGTTGCTCGCGCCCGTGTTGCCCGGCACCGGGCCGGCCGTGTCGTTCACCGCGTCGATGACGGCGGCGGTGACGGTCACGGTGACCGTGGTCGTCGTGCAGTTGGTGGGGTTGAGCTGCTCGCAGATGCGGTAGGTGAGCGTGTACGGGCCCGCGGGCGTGCCCGGCGCGACGTTCACCGCACCCGTCGCCGGATCGAGCGTGACCGCCGGGTTCGACGTGGACACCTGGCTCAGCGTGACGTTCGCCAGCGTCGCCGGCGTGCCGTTGACGGTGTCGTTCGCGAGCACGTTGGGCACCGCGGTGCCGCCGGTGCGGCCGTTCGCGCTGCCGGCGTCGGTGTTGGCGACGAGCGTGGCGGCGGTGACGGTGACGGTGACGGTCGCGGTGGTGCAGTTGGTCGGGTTGAGCAGCTCGCAGATCTCGTACACGAGCGTGTAGGTGCCCTCGGCCGTGCCGGCCGCGACATTCACGCGGCCGGTGGCCGGATCGAGCGTGACGCCCGGGTTCGACGTCGACACCTGGCGCAGGGCCACGTTCGAAAGCGTGGCCTGCGCGCCGTTGATCGTGTCGTTGGCGAGCACGTTCGGCACGGCGATGCCGCCGGCAGCGCCGCCGACGGAGCCGGCGTCGTTCGTGGCGACCAGCGTCGCCGCCGCCACCGTGACGGTCACGGTCGCGTCGTCGCAGTTGGTCGGGTTGCTGGTCTCGCAGATGCGGTAGTCGATCGTGTACGTGCCGGCCGGCGTGCCGGCGGCCACGGTCACCGCGCCGCTGGCGATGTCGAGCACGACGCCCGCGTTCGAGGCCGGCGTGACGATGGAGATCGTCACCGTCGAGGTGGTCGCGGTGGCGCCGTCGAGCAGGTCGTTGCCGAGCACGCTGGCGACGGCGGTGCCGCCCGCGGCGCCGCCGATGCTGCCGGCGTCGTTCACCGCATCGATCGGGCGCGCGGCGACGGGAATCGCCGGCGTCGTCGAGCTGTCGTTGCCCGGAGTCGGATCGACCGTGCCGGCGGGCGGCGCGATCGTCGCGGTATTCGCGGCGATCGGCGTCGCGGTGGTGGCCGGCGCCGTGCCGCTGATGCTGACGGTGGCGCTCGCGCCGGACAGCAGGTTGAGCGCGAGGCTGACGTCGCCCGTGCCTGAGGTCGCCGAGCAGGCGAGCGCCGGCGCGCAGGTCCACGTCACGCCCGTGAGCTGCGGCGGGACGGTGTCGGTGAGCGTGGCGCCCACGACGGCGGACGGGCCGTTGTTCGTCGCGACGATCTGGTAGGTGACGGTCGAGCCGGTCGGTGCCGGGGTCGCGCTGGTGCGCGTCTTGGCGACGGCGAGGTCGGCGACCGGCGCGGCGGTGCCGCCGTTGCCGGTGGAATCGCCGTTGTTGCCCGGCGTCGGATCGTTCTGGGTCGCCGTGGCCGCCGCGGCGTTGTCGAACGCACCGGAGGCATTGATCGTCGCCGTGACCGTGAGCGTGGCGCTCGCGCCCGAGGCGATCGACGCGATGGTGCACGGCAGCGCAGAGCACCCGCCGCCGGTCACCGAGGTGATCGTGAGGTTGGTCGGCGTGTCGGTGACCTGCACGTTGGTCGCGGTCGACGGGCCGCCGTTGCTGACGACGATCGAATACGTCAGCACCTGGCCGGCGACATAGGGGCCCGGCGTGAGCAGCGTCTTCGACAGGGCGATGTCGGCCTGCGGGGTGATGGTCACCGTCGCGGTCGAGGCATCGTTCGCACCGGTCGGATCATCGGTCGCGCTCGACACCGAGGCGGTGTTGGCGATCGAGGTGCCGCCCGCGGTGTTCGCGGGCACGGCGACGGTCAACGTGAACGTCGCGCTGGCGCCCGCGGCGAGCGACGGGTTGGTCGCGGTGATCGTGCCGCCCGCGCCGACCGCGGGGGTCACGGCGGACCAGCCGGCCGGGGTCGTCAGCGAGACGAACGTGGTGCCCGCCGGGAGCGTGTCGTTGAGCGTCGCGTTCGACGACGCGCTCGGGCCGGCATTGCTCACCGTGATGGTGTACGTGAGGTTCTGCCCCGGGTAGGACGGACCGACCGCGGCGGTCTTGGTGACCGACAGGTCCGCGCTCTCGACGGCCGTGCCACCGTTGCCGCTCGGATCGGTGTTGTTGCCCGCATCCGGATCGCTCACGGTGCTCGTGGCGGTCGCGGCATTGTCGAACGCGCCGGCCGCGTTGATGGTCGCGTTGACGGTGAGCGTGACGCTCGCGCCCGAGGCGATCGACGCGATCGAGCACGGCAGCGCGGAGCACCCGCCGCCGGTCACCGAGGTGATCGTGAGGTTGGTCGGCGTGTCGGTGACCTGCACGTTGGTCGCGGTCGAGGGGCCGGCATTGCTGACGACGATCGAGTACTGCACCGCCTGCCCGCGGCGGTATGGGCCCGCGGTCACGAGCGTCTTGACGAGGGATACGTCGGCACTGGGCGTTACGGTCGTCGTCACCGGGCCGGCGCTGTTGTTCGCCGGCGTCGGGTCGACGGTGCCGGACGGCGCGGCCGCGCTCGCCGAGTTGCTCAGCGTGGTGGCGGCATTGGGGGCGGTGCCGGTGATCGTGAAGACCACCTGCCCGCCCGACGGGAACGTCGGGATCGCGAGCGCGGTGAGGTCGGTCAGGCCGGCCGTATTCGGGCAGACCGCGCCGCCGCTGGCGGAACAGGTGATCGACACGCCGGTGATGGCATTCGGCACGTCGTCGGTGACGGTCGCGCCGTCGGCGGCATCGGGGCCGGCGCTGCTGACGGTCACCGTGTAGCTCATCGCGCCGCCCGGAAGGACGCTGGCGGTACCGGTCTTAGTGATCGAGATGTCGGCGTTGCGCGAGACGCTGAACGTCGAGGGCAGCGTATTGCCGTTGCCCGCGACGCCGCTCGTCGCGCCGACATACGTCACGCCGGCCTGGTTCGCGATGCTGGTGCCGTTCGCCTGGTTGGCGTCGATCGTCACCTGGAAACGCACGACGGTCGCGGAGTCGGAGGGCGCCGGGGTGGCGGAGGCCACGGGCGTGATGCGGCCGCCGACCGTTGCGTTCGCGCCGGTGCCCACGCGGAAGCGGACGGTGCGCGAACCGGCGATGTACTCGGCCTGGTCGTCGCCGCTCGCGTCGCTCTTCGCGCCCGCGTTCGGGCCGCTCACCACCTGCAGCGAGCCCGGCACGTAGGTCACGCCGGCGGGCAGCGGATCGTTGATCACCGTGGCGTCGGAGCTGTCATCGCCGGTATTGCTGAGGTTGATCGTGTAGGTCACGACGTCGCCCGGGCGGAACTGGCCGCCGTTCACGTCGGCCGCCGACTTCGTGAAGTTGGTGACGATCTCCGGCTCGTAGACGTTCGTCTGGAACAGCAGCGTGAGCGGGAAGTAGAAGTCCTGCGTGGTGCTGAAGGTGAGGTTCGCCGACGTCGCATTGTTGGCGATCACGCCCTCGGCCACGCCGATGAAGTCGATGTCCAGGCCGAGGAGGTTGCTCTGCTGCGGCGTGCGGCCCGTCAGCAGGACGCCGAGGCGGCTGTTGGTCGAGTTGAACGAATTCCCCGTGGGATTGACGGCGTCGTCGAGGTTCGTGCCGTTGACCTGGAACTGGTCGCCGGTGAGGGCGTTGTCGCCCTCGAACGCGACCAGGCCGACGCGCGCGCCGACGAGGCCCGTGGCGGGCGTGCGGAAGCCGGTCACCGTCGTGGTGATCGAGGTCGGCGCCGTGGTGTTGATCGTGACCGCGCCATCGAACAGGGTGACGCTGCGCAGCGGTGCGGCGGGATCGCTGACGATCACCACCAGGCTCCAGCCGCCGTAGCGGTCCTGGCCGTTGCCTGCCTGCACGTTGGCGACGGTGTAGTTGCCCGTGCCGCCCGCCGCCACCTGCGCGGTGACGTCGGCGACCGCCGTGTAGCGCGTGGTCTGCACGGTGGAATCGGTGAGCGTCGCCGCGGTGATCGGGGTGTATCCCGCGACCGGCGTCGCGAACTGGACGGTATTGCGCGCTGCGGCGTCCGGTGCCGGCGTCAGCACCGTGCCGGCGGTGCCGGCCGAGGTGTCCGCGCCCCAGTAGAGGAAGGCCCGCAGCACAGTGGCGCCGGCCGGCAGGGTGAAGTTCGCGCGACTGGAATTGAACGTGGTGCCATCGCTGTCGACGTCGATGTGCACCATCGTGAAGCTGTTGTTGTTGCCGCTGCCGTTCTGCGCCGCACAGCCGCCCTGACAGTTCAGGACCGAATTGCCGACGAGGAACGAGTCCACGCGCCCGGTGGTCTGGTAGCGCGAGGTGAACGGTCGATCGACGACCGAGGCCTCGGCGACGGGCAGGATGCCCGCCATCAGGGCGAGGCCGGCGACGGCCTGCAGGGCGAGATGGCGCAGGCGCTGGGTAAGCGTCATGGATTCGACTCGGGCAATTCGCCCGGGGCCGGGCACTGGGGCCGGCCGCGATCGGCCGGAAAAGGCAGGACCAAGGCTCCCCCGTGGCGGACCACGGCCCTGGCGCATGCGCTACGACGTAAGCGGCGGTTCGGATGCGGCCGCGGGCGTGTCGATCGCATGCCGACCGACCACGTGCTGCGAGCAAGTCCCGTGCCACTCGGAGAAGCCCGTCACACTTGGGCCGGACCGCGCTGTCTTCACAGGTTCTTGACGCGACATGACGCGAAGCGTCACATCGAGACCGCGGTACGTCACGGGGGATTAACACTCAGGCCCGGCGTGGCGGGACCCTCAGCACGGCGGCAAGTTCCTGTACCCGCCGGTTCAGCATTAAGGCCGGATTCGGGTCCGGACCGGATACTGCGCTGCACCGACCGCTCCCCGGTCGGCATTCCAATAAGAACGAGGCATCACCATGAAGCGCACTCTTCTCGCCCTCACCCTGCTCGCCGCCCTGCCGTTCGCCGCCTCCGCGGCCGAGGGCGTGTCCTATTCCTATGTCGAGGGCGGCTACACGCGCACCGACATCGACAACAGCGGCACCGACAACGATGCCGACGGCTGGGCGCTGAATGGCTCCGCTGCGATCCATCCGAACTTCCACATCTTCGGCGGCTACTCGAAGCAGGAGATCGGCGATACCGATTTCGACTTCGACCAGACGCGCATCGGCGTGGGCTACAACAAGGAGATCAACCCGCGCGTCGACCTGCTCACCCGCGTCGCCTACGAGAAGTTCGACGCCGGCGCCGGCCTCGACTTCGACGGCTACAGCGTGGAAGCCGGCGTGCGCGGCGCGTTCACCCCGAACTTCGACGGCTATGCGCTCGCCGGCTACGAGGACAGCGAGGAGTTCGAGGGCGACTTCTACGGCCGCGTCGGCGCCAACGTGAAGTTCAACCCGACCTGGGGCCTGAACGGCGACGTCAAGTTCGCCGACGGCGACACGCAGGTCTTCGTGGGCCCGCGCATCTCGTTCTGATCGCGTCGCTCCGCTCCGCGGCAACAAAAAAGCCCGGCTTCGGCCGGGCTTTTTCTTGGCGAGCTGCGTAGTGCGACCGCTCAGTCGAACAGGTCCGCCGGATATTCCGGCTTCTGCTGCCGTGCGAGCAGCTGGCGCAGGCCATCGGCCGGCGTGAGGCGCCCGTGCAGAACGTCGCGCACGGCGCTCGAGATCGGCAGCTCGATGCCGGCGCGGTCCGCCTGGCGCATCACCTCGTCGGCGGTCTGCACCGACTCGACGACCTGCCCGATCTCGCGCACGGCGTCCTCGATCGACTGACCGCGTCCGAGCGCGAGGCCCAGGCGGCGATTGCGCGAGAGATCGCCGGTGCAGGTGAGCACGAGGTCCCCGAGGCCGGCGAGGCCCATCAGCGTCTCGGCCTTGCCACCGATCGCGTGGTTCAGGCGCAGCATCTCGTTGAGCCCGCGCGTGATGAGCCCTGCGCGCGCATTGAGGCCGAGCTGCATGCCGTCGGCGACACCGGTCGCCACCGCGAGCACGTTCTTCATCGCGCCGCCCAGCTCGGCGCCGAGCATGTCGTCGCCGGTGTAGGCGCGGAACGCGGCGCCGTGCAGCGCGCCGGCGACGTCCTGCGCGAACGCGGCATCGTCGCCGTGAACGGTGAGCGCGGTCGGCAGGCCCTGCGCGACTTCCTTGGCGAACGACGGGCCGGTGACCACCGCGAGCGGCACGCCGTCGCCGAGCACTTCACCGGCGACCTCGTGCAGAAAGCGCCCGCTGCCGGGCTCGAAGCCCTTGGTCGCCCACGCAACGCCGGCACTCGCCGGGCGATGCGGCGCGAGCGCGCGCAAGGTCTCCGCGAACGCATGCGAGGGGACCACGACGAGCACGAGGTCGCAGCCGGCGAGCGCGGCGGCGAGGTCGGTCGTCGCGTCGAGCGACTCGGGCAGCGGCAGGCCCTTGAGGTAGCGCGGGTTCTCGTGGCGCTGCGCAATCGCCTCGATGACATCGGCATCGCGCCCCCACAGCACCGGGTGGTGGCCGTGGCGCGCGATCAGCGCGGCGAGCGCGGTGCCCCACGAGCCCGCGCCGAGCACCGCGACGCGCATCGGCGCCGCGGCGGGTTCCGTCGACGTCACGACGCCTTACGCGTTGCCGAGGGCCTCGGCATCGCCGAGCTGGCCCTGCTGGGCGATGCGCTGGCGCAGGCCTTCGGCGTAGAGCGCGTCGAAGTTGATCGGCTGCAGCAGGAACGGCGGGAAGCCGCCGGCCTGGATCAGGTCGGAGATCAGCTGGCGCGCGTACGGGTACAGCACGTTCGGGCAGTGCGTGCCGAGCATCGCGTCGAGCGTCTGCGCGTCGAAGCCGGCGAGGCCGAACACGCCCGCCTGCTTCACCTCGACGAGGTACATCGGCTTGTCGTCGGCATTGCAGGTGAGCGTGATGCCGAGCACCACCTCGAAGGCCGCGTCGTTGAGGCGCGTGACCTGCTGGTTGAGGTTCATCTGCAGCTGCGGCTGCGCGGTCTCGTTGAACACCGCCGGGGCGCCGGGCACCTCGAACGAGACGTCCTTGACGTACAGCTTCTCGACCGTGAACGCCGGAGCGGTCGCCTCGTTCTCGTCGGTGGCGCCGAACTGGGCGTCGTTCTGGGTCTCTTCGGTCATGGTCGTCTCCAACGGGTGCGGCGAGAAAGGGGCGGGATTATGGCACGCGGCCCCGAGCCGGCGCGGGCCGGCGGGCGGTGCCTCGATCAGATGGGGGCGGCCGGCGGAAACGCCAGCGCGGCGGGGCTCAGCGGCCCTTCACCAGCGGGAGATCGGCCTGCTGCCAGGCGGCAACGCCGCCGTCGAGCACGTAGACGTTCGCGAAGCCCGCCTTCTTGAGCTTCGCGGCCGCGGGCCCGGAGGCCGTGCCGATGCGGTCGACCAGCACCACCGGGCGCTCCTTCGCGCCGGCCACGACCTTGTGCTCGGGGCCGAAGGCGCTCGCCTGCACGTTGCGGCTGCCGGCGATGCGGCCCTTGTCGAAGTCGGTCGGCGCCGAGAGGTCGACGACCAGCGCGTCCTCGCGGTTGACCAGCACGGTGAGCTGCGCCGGGGATAGCCCCTTGTACGGCCGCATAAGCCGCGCGACCTCGGTGTAGATCAGCGCGAGCGTCAGGCCGACGAAGCCCAGCGAGAGCATCGGATGGCGGCCGGCGAAGGCGAGGAGTTCTTCGAGGTTCACGGGCGGGGCCGGTCGATCGGGGCGCGGATTGTCGCCCGCGGCGGCGCGCGACGGAAGCGCCGGGCTACTGCCCCGCCCAGAGGTCCGGCAGGCCGCTCGTGTTCCACCAGCGCTTGGTCGCCGCATCGAAGCGCCAGGTCTCGCGGTGGCGCACCGTGCGCTCGGCCTGCGTGTGCCGGCCGATCACCCCGATCTCGATGTCGCGCACCGCTGTGCCGGCGGCCTCGTCGCTGCTCGCGCCGATGTCCCGATAACCCGAGATCTGCACCTGCGCGTAGCGCTCGAGCTCGACCGCGGTCGGCGTGCGCTGCGCGCGCACGGCCGGGTCGACCAGGTTCTGCGCGCCCTCGAAGTTGCCCCAGCGGATCGCGGCCGACCAGGCCGACTGCGCCTCGACGAGGGCATTGCGGTTCGTGGCGGTGCTCGCGCAGCCGGCGAGCACGAAGAGTGCGACGGCGGCGAGGAGTCGGATCAGTCGGGGCATCGCGCCGCTCCGGGGGAAAGCTGCATGCTAGCCCGCCGGGGGGCGCGCGATCGCGGCGAAGCGCGCGGTGAACGTGGTGGCGGGCCGCCCGTCGGGCAGGTCGACGCGCGCGACGAGCTCGGCGCGGCCGCGGCCCTTCTCGGCGAGCGCGCGCAGGAAGCCGTCCCAGTCGCTGCCGGGTGCGAGCGAGGCGGTGGCGACGAGGTCGTCGAAGAGCGGCGCGAGGTAGCGGATCTGGCTGTCGGCCACGTAGATGTCCGCATCGAGCCCGGCCGCATCGACCGCGAGCCAGACGCGCCCCCAGCAGGCGAGCGTCATCAGCGAGGCGAGCGAGCCGCCGAAGGCGCAGCCCTTGTCGTTGACGTTCGCCGCAAGTGGCGCGCGCAGGCGCAGGTGCGTGCCGTCGAAGCCGTCGATCGCGAGCTCCAGCGCGCGCACGGGCGGCATGCCGCGGTAGTGCGACTCGAGGTGCGCGAGCGCGCCTTCGGCGCCTTCCGATCGATGTGCGAAGCTGTCGGCCATGCACGAGTCCCTGTCGACGGGCCCGCGATGGTACGTGATCTCGCTGCGTCCGCGCGGTGGACACGCGGCCCTGCGCGAAGCGGCGCGACGACGCGGACACGGCTTTCTCGCGCTGTCAGTTTCGCGCATCGTGGCGCGCGGCGATGCGACTGCGCGCGCCGCGCTAGCCGATGCGCTCGCTGCGGAGGTCGTCGTCTTCACCAGTCCGGCCGCCGTGCGCGCGGCGGCCTCGTTGCAGCCGCTCGATGCAGTGCCTCAGGCGCTCGCCATCGGCGCCGGCACCGCACGCGCACTGCGTCGCGCCGGTGTCGCACGCGTGCTGCATCCCGCGCGGATGGACAGCGACGGCCTGCTCGCGCTGCCGGTGCTCGACGACGTGGACGGGCGCGCCGTCGGGCTCGTCACCGCACCCGGCGGCCGCGACGCGATCGCACCCTCGCTCGTCGCGCGTGGCGCACGGGTGCGACGCGCCGACGTGTACGAACGCGCGCCCTGCGCACCCCCGGCGACGGCCCTGCGCCAGCTCGACGCATTGGGGGCGCGCGCCGCGATCGCACTGTCGAGCGGCGAGGCGCTCGATGCCCTACTCGCCTGCATGGAGCCGCCGCGCGCGCAGGCACTGCGTCGAGCACGGATCGTCGCGGCGAGCGACCGGCTGGCCGCGCTCGCGCAGGCACGCGGCTTCGTCGACGTAGTGCGTGCGGCAGGCCCTCGGCCGGCGCAGCTGGTCGCGGCCGTGGCCGGCTGACCGGCGCGGCGAGGTTCGCCGGATCGGTCGGCGTAGCGGTGCGGTGGCGCTTCGGCGGCGCGCATGCGCGGTGCTCGGCCGGCATGCCTGCGGCATCCGACGCGCCGGCAACGTGTCGCCCCGCTGAACCGGCCGTCGCCGCGAGCGGCAGTTTCACGGGCTCTCCCCGCACGCCGCGGACACTCGCAGGCATCGACACCGTGCCATCCGGGGCCCCGCCATGCGTCTTCTCCGCAGCCTGTTGATCTGGACCGTCGTTGTCCTCGCCGCCGCGCTCGCCGCGCAGATCCTCCTTCCCGATCCGGGCCTGGTGCTGCTGCGCCAGGGCGGCGTCGACTACAGCACCACCATCCCGCGCGCGCTCGCGATCGGCCTCGCCGCCTTCGCCGGGCTGTGGCTCCTCACGCGCCTGCTGACCGCGCCGGCGGCCGCCCTGCGCCGCCGCCGCGAGCGTGCCGCGCGGGCGCGCCTGTCCGACGGCCTCACCGACCTGCATTACGGCCGCTGGGACCGTGCCGAGCGCACGCTGCTCGCGAACGAGGATCCGGACACGCAGGCCGTCGCGCGCGTGCATGCGGCGCGCGCCGCCGCGGCGCGCGGCGACACCGCGGCGGCGCAGCAGCACCTCGATGCGATCGCGGGCACCCACGCCCCGCTGCGCGCGGTCACGCTCGCCGAGCTCGCCCTGGCACAGGGCCGCACGGCCGAAGCCCTCGACGCGCTCGACACCCCGGCCGCGCAGCCGTTGCCGCCGCGCGGCCTGGTGCTGCGCGCGCAGGCGCTCGCCGACCTCGGTCGATACGACGAGGCCTACGGCATGCTCGGGACGCTGCGCAAGCACGAGGCGATTCCCGCCACCGACCTCGCGCGCTTGGAGTCGCGCTGGGCCCGCGGTGCGCTGGCCTCGGCCGGCGACGGCAACGCACTGGCCTCGCGTTGGGACGCGATACCGAAGGGCCTGCGCCACGATCCGGCGATCGTGGGCGCCTATGCCGAGCGCGCCGCGGCGCTGCACTGGGACGATGCCGCCGCGCGCGCGATCGAGCAGTCGCTCGACCATCATTGGGACGAATCGCTCGCCGCGATGTACGGCCGCCTGTCGATCGGTCGGCTCGACGAGCGCCAGGCGCGCATCGAGCGTTGGCTCGAGCAGCACCCGGGCAGCAGCGGGCTCCTGCTCAGCCGCGCGCGCCTGCAGTACGCGCATGGCGACTGGCGCGATGCGGAGGCGAGCCTGCGGCAGGCGATCGACCGCGGCGCCGGTCCCGAGGCCTGGGAACTGCTCGGCCACGGCTATGCGGCCGGTGGCGACGACAGCCGCGCACGCATCGCGTATGCGAACGCCCTGCGCGCGTCGCGCAACGACAGCCTGATCGAGCTGCCCGTGGGCCATCCGCTGCACGCAACGCCGATGCAGGCGGAGATGCACGGCGGCGGCTCGCGCCTGCAGTAGCGCGTCGGACCGCGCGGCGCGTGGTCGCGCCGCGCAGGCGCCGCGGGGACGCTCGCGGCTCAGGTCCGCGTGGCGTCGCTCCGCGCGCGACGCATCCGGCGAACCGTCCGCAGCAGTGCGACCGCCGCCGCGGCTGCGAGCCACAGCGGCCAGAGGGCGAGCGCGACGATCGCGGCCTCCTGCACCCCACGCCAGCCGGCGGCGAGCGCCCGGCCCGCACGCGCCAAGAAGCCCGGCCCCTCGTGGCGCAGGATCGCGTCGACGTCCGGCCGCTCGCTGCGCCGCACGCGCTCGGGCTGGCGCATCGCGATGTCGAGCGTGGCGAAGGCGACGCGGTCCTCGAAAGTGCGTCGCGCGACCAGGGCCTCGTCGCGCTGAAGTTGCTGATCCGCGCGTGCGCCAATCACGTCGGCCTGCTCACCGGGCTTGCCGCCGCCCACCTGCCCGAGCGCGGCCTGCGCCTGCTGGTGCCGCGCCTGCGCAAGCTGCTGGCGCAGCAGCTCGAACTGCGCGTCGACCGCCGCGAACCGGCGCGCGTCGAGGAACTCGAGCTCCGCGGCAAGCTGGCGCAGGAACGGCTGCGCGCGATCGCTCGGCACGCGCACCTGCACGTCGCCGTGCAGCGTGTAGGTGGCCAGCTCGACGAGCGTGCCGTCGCCGCGCGGCTGGCGGCGCACCTCGGTGACGTCGGTGCGCACATCGTTGCGAGTGACGAAGCCGCCATGGCTCGCGGCGAGGTCCTCGATGCGGCGCGCACTGCGCAGCACGTCGGCGACCTGCCCTTCGACCTGCGCGGTCCGGATGAAGCGGCGCGGGCCGGTGTCCTGGGTGAGCGTGGCGGAGCCCATCGCGTCGGGATCGACGCCGGGGCCGTCGACGCCGGCACGCGGTGCGGGGGCGGCGGGCGCGGATCCGGCTTTCGAGAGATTCGCCGGCGGCATTTCCGCGGAAGTCGCGGCATCCGCCGCGGCCACCTCCGCGTGCTGGGCGGATGCCGCGGAGTCCCGGCGGCTGCAGCCGGCCGACGCGAGCGCGAGGAGGAGAAGGGACGCAGGCAGGGCGATGCGGGCGGGACGGGCCATGGCGGGTTCGGTCGAGGGAGACGGAGGCTCCAACGCGGGAGCCGGCGCGATGGGGTCGCACCGCGTCGATGATCGCGCGTCGGCAGCGGCCGTGCGCGATGCGCAGGTTCTGGCCCGATGTTCGATGTCAGACGAGGATTGCCACCGCGCCCATGCCGCCTGCTGTGCTGAGGGGCGAGACCTCCGCGACCACCGGGCAAGGCACCCGGCGACGCGGGCCGCCCGCGAGCCCGATGCGGAGCCGCCTCACCCGCGAGTTCTGCTGGCCTGTTGCGCGAACGTGATCGGCAGGTCGGATTCGCTGCGGTCGCCCCGTATCCATCGCCGCGACCCCGCGGATACACGGCGCAAAGCCGCGTAGTACGGGATCTCAGCGCTCGAGGATCGCCACCACGCCCATGCCGCCCGCGGTGCAGATCGAGATCAGGCAGCGCCCGCGCCCGCGCGCGGCGAGTTCCTTCGCGGCAGTGGCGACGATGCGCGCGCCGGTCGCGGCGAAAGGATGGCCTGTCGCGAGCGAGGAGCCGTTCGGATTGATCCTCGCGGGATCGATCGGCCCGAGCGCGCGCTCCAGCCCGAGGCGCGTGCGGCAGTAGGCCTCGCTCTCCCACGCCCGGAGTGTGCACAGCACCTGCGCGGCGAAGGCCTCGTGCAGCTCGTAGAAGTCGAAGTCCTGCAGCGCCAGGCCATTGCGCTGGAGCATCTCGGCGACCGCGACCGCCGGCGCCATCAGCAGGCCCTCGCCGGCGACGAAGTCGACCGCCGCCACGTGCACGTCGCGGATCCATGCGAGCGGCGCGAGGCCGCGCTGGTCGGCCCATTCGTTGCTGCTGAGCAGGCAGGCCGCGGCGCCATCGGTGAGCGGCGTCGAATTGCCCGCGGTGAGCGTGCCGCGCCCGCTGTGGCGGTCGAACGCGGGCTTGAGCGTGGCGAGCTTCGCGAGGGTCGTCTCCGGGCGCAGGATGTTGTCGCGCGACACGCCGCGGAACGGCGCGACGAGGTCGGCCATGAAACCGCGGTCGTAGGCGGCGGCGAGCTTCTGGTGCGAGGCGAAGGCGAGCGCGTCCTGGTCCTCGCGCACGATGCCCCATTCCTTGGCCATGTCCTCGCAGTGCTGGCCCATGCTCTTGCCGGTGCGCGGCTCGCCGACGCCGGGGAAATCGGGTTTCAGCTCGCGCGGCGAGAAGCCCCTGAGCGTGCGCAGCTTGTCCATCGGGGTCTTCGCCGCCGCGGCCTTCAGCAGGCGCCCGCGCAGCTTCGCGCCGTAGACGATCGGCACGTCCGAGGTGGTGTCGGACCCGCCGCCGATGCCCGCGTCGATCTGGCCCAGGGCGATCTTGTTGGCGATGTGGCCGATGGTGTCGAGCGAGGTGCCGCAGGCGCGCTGCATCGTGATGCCCGGCGTGAGCGGCGACAGGCCGGACGACAGCGTCGCCTCGCGGCCGAGGTTCCAGTCCGACGAATGCTTGATCACCGCGCCCATCGCGACCTCGCCCAGCCGCTGGCCCTGCAGGCCGTATTTCTCGACCAGCGCGCCGAGGGTGCGCACGGACAGGCCGAGGTTGCCGACGTCGGCATAGGCGGTGTTCTGGCGGCAGAACGGGATGCGGACGCCGCCGATGACGGCGACGGGGCGGAGCAGGCGCATGCGGGGGACCTCGACTCGACGACACGGCCCGCGCAGGGCGCGCGGGCATAATCGGGCCGAGTGTAGCGCCGCCTCCCCGGCCGACCAAACGCCCCCGTACTGATGACTGAACGATCCGCCGCCGATGCCCCCGTCCATGTCCTCGGCGCGCTCGCGCTCGAGCTGCGCGGCGGGCTCGATGCCGCGCCGACGCCGCTCGAGCAGGCCCGCGTCGGCGAGCTCGCCGCGCGCATGGCCGCCGACCTCGCGGGCTTCGCGCCCGGTGCGTCGGCGCTCGACCTCGTCACCGTGGGCATGCACTACGACCCCGTCGAGCTGCTGCGGCCCGGCTGGCCCGTGCACCAGGAGCTCGACGCGCTCGCCGCACGCGCACCCGGACGCGCCGGCGGGCGCGTGATCGCGTTCGGTGCGCACGAGGGCCGGCTGCCGGGCACGCTCGCACCATCGCCGGACTTCGTCGGCGGTCCGCTGCGCCTGGTGCCGTTCGTGCTCGGCGGCGACCCCGCCGATGTCGCGCCGGTCGGCGACCGCTTCGAGCAGGTGCTGCTGGAGACCGGCATGGCCGGCGCGGCGACGGCGCTCGCCGCGCAGGACCTGTTCGACCTGCACGTCGAGCATGCGCGCTACCTCACGGTGCACGACCTCGCCGCGATGATGTCCCTGCAGTACGAGCACGCCGGGCTGGCGCCGCTGTGGCCGGTGATCGAGACCGCGCTGCTCGCCCCGCAGGACGAGGCCTGGCTGGATGCGCCGCCCGAGCCGCTGATCCGCTACGGCGACGGCGAGGCGCGCATCGCGCTGTTCTCGCCGCGCGCCTGGCAGGCGCGCTACGCGCAGGACCTCGACTGCGATGCCGAGGCGAACCGCGAGCAGGCGCTGCGCCAGCATGCGCACTTCCAGGCGCGCCAGCGCCAGCTCGCCGCGGTGCTGCAGGCGCATGGCGTGGCGGTGAACTTCGTGCACTGCGACCCGGGCGCGGACTGCCTCGCCGCGCTCGCCTGAGGCCCGGCGGCGTCGAACGAGGCCGGCATCGCACGCGGCAGCGGCATGCCACGGGATTTCCCGGCCCCTGAACGCGAACGGCCGACCCGAAGGCCGGCCGTCGAACGACACGCGGGGCGCTTTAGAGCGTGCCCATCGCGAGCTTGGCGACGAACATCACCACGCCGGCGCCCGCGGCGACCAGCGCGAGCAGCAGCGGGCTGCGTACCGGATTGATGCCCGCGGCCTGTGCGAGGCCGCCGACGAAGACCGGCATCAGCGCGTCGGTCGCTTCCCACACGTCACGGCCCGACTGCTTGAACGCGAAGGCGAGACCGGCAGTCAGCGCGAGGCTGAACGCGGCGGCGGTCAGGCCGTCCTTCAGCGTGATCTTGCGGAGGGTGGCGCCCATCACCTGCATGGAACTGCTCCTGGAACGGATGCGCCCGCGCGCGGCGACGGGCCTGTGTATCGGTGGAGCCCGGATCGTGCCGGGGCTTGAAACCGGTATCGACCGCGTCAGGCAGGGCTAAAGGGTAAAGGCGTCACGCGCTTTTCACATGAATGGTGGCGGCCCGCGCACGCCCGCGTGACGCGCTCCGCAGAACAGCGGCCGTGTCCGTCGTCCGTGCCGACGAGGCTGCGTGGAAGCGGCCGTTGGTCGTGTCTTGGGGTCGCCCGCCGTAATGCCGGCAGCACACAGTCATTTGCGCGGCGCTCGCGCAGGGAGCACGCATTCGACCCTTCGAGCGGAGTTCAGCCGCGCGAGGCGTTTCCCTCGGTCGCCGTGCTGCGTGGATGCATGGCAGGCCGCGTTCGCGCGGCGCACTCCACGTGTCGATCGGGACCGCATGGCGCCGTGCAACATCGGACGGTCTGCCGATGCATGCGCGATGCGCGCGTCGCCGAACCGTCGAACGACCCAGTCATCGCACTGCGCTACACGCCGACGTGGCGCCGCGCCCCGGTGCGCCGGACGACGCCGTCAGTCGCCGCGGGCGAGCGGCGCCTCGAGGATCCGGTAGCCCGCGTCCGTCATGCCGAGCGCGGCGTACGTGCGCTGCGCGATCGCATTGTCGTGCTCGACGTAGAGCCGCAGCCCGATCACGTCGTCCGTCGCGCGCGCGAGCTTCTCGACGTGTGCGTAGAGCGCGCGGAACACGCCGCCGCGACGATGCGCGGGATCGACGTAGACGCTCTGGATCCACCACCAGTCGCCGCAACGCCAGTCGCTCCATTCGCGCGTGAGCATCAGCGTGCCGACGGCCTGCGCGATCACCTCGCGCCCGGCGACCCCGACCTCGTGCATCGCGACGAAGTACCGCGCCTTCGACGCGTCGGCGATGCCGCGGGTGACGCCTTCGAGCACCGTGGCCGCATCGAGCCGGCGGTGCTCGGTCTCCCAGGCCATCGCGAGCGCCCACTGCGCGAGGCGCTCGGCATCGTCGGCCGTCGCCTCGCGGATGCGCAGCGTGCCGGGCATCAGCGGTGCGCGGCGATCACGCCGCAGGCGACGCGCGCGCCGGAATTGCCCGCGGGCTGCGTCGCGTAGTCGTCGGCCTGCGCGTGCACGACCACCGCGCGGCCGGCGATGTCGCCCGCCGCGGCGCCGCCGAGCGTCACGCCCTGCACGTGCAGGTTCACGCGCGCCACGCCGTTCGCGTCGGCGACGATGTTGGGCATGTCGCCTTCATGGTGCGTGCCGGCGTCCGGCCGGCCGTGCGGCTGGTTCTTCGGATTGAAGTGGCCGCCGGCGCTGGAGGCGTCGGCCGCGCTGCAGTCGCCCTTCTCGTGGACGTGGATCGCATGCGTGCCGCCGCGCGTGAGCCCGCCGATCTCGCCCGTGAAGTGCACGCCGCCGCTCATGGGCATCGCGGTCAGCTTGCCGCTCACGAGGCTGCCGGAGGCCGGCGCGAGGTTGATCGTGGCCGAGCGCGCAGGCGCGGTCGGCGAGGGTTCGACGGCGACGGGCCGCGCCGGGGGCGCGGTGGTCGCGCAGCCGGCGACGAGTACGGCGAGGCAGGCGGCGGGCAGCAGCTTCATGGCGGGGCTCCTCGGTCGGGGGACGCCGCAGCCTAGCGGCGTCCGGGTCAGGTGGCGATGAAGCGTCAGGTGCCGCGCCGGCCCGGGCCGAGCTTGCGGGTCACCGTGTTGCGGCCGAGGCCGAGCAGCGCGGCGGCCTGCGTGCGGCGACCGCCGGTCCGTGCGAGCGCGGCCTCGAGCAGCACATGGTCGAGGCGCTCGCGGGCCCGTGCATGCACGTCGCGCTCGCCAGCGGCGAGTGCGCGGGCGGCCCAGTCGGCGAGCGCGACGTCCCAGGCGTCCGGGCCGTCGGGTGCTCGCAGGGACGATGCATCGCTGCCGTCGCGCGCGTGCGGCGTGGGGGTCGCGAGATCAGCGGACCTGTCGGCGCCCGACACCGGGCCCAGCGCGGTCTCGATGTCGGAGCGCGTCACGCGCTCGGCCGGCGCCAGCGCCGCAAGGCGCCAGCACAGGTTCTCCAGCTCGCGCACGTTGCCGGGCCAGTCGTGCGCGGCGAGCCGCGCGAGCGCATCGCGATCGAGCTGCTTGGGCGCGGCGTCGAAGCGGCGCGCGGCACGTGCGAGGAAGTGCGCCGCGAGCAATGGCAGGTCCTCGCGACGCTCGCGCAACGGCGGCAGGCGCAGGCGAACCACGTCGAGCCGGTGCAGCAGGTCGGCGCGGAACTGGCCGGCACGTGCGCGCGCCTCGAGGTCCTGGTGGGTCGCGGCGAGCACGCGCACGTCGACGCGGATTAGCTCGCGCCCGCCGACGCGGAAGAATTCGCCCTGCGCCAGCACGCGCAGCAGGCGCGTCTGCAGCGCGAGCGGCATGTCGCCGATCTCGTCGAGGAACAACGTGCCGCCGTCGGCCTGCTCGAAGCGCCCGACATGGCGGCGCGTCGCACCGGTGAAGGCGCCGGCCTCGTGGCCGAACAGTTCCGATTCCAGCAGCTCGGCGGGAATCGCCGCGGTGTTGAGCGCGACGAAGGGCCGCTGCGCGCGCGGCGACTCGCGGTGCAGCGCGCGCGCGACCAGCTCCTTGCCGGTGCCCGTCTCACCGGTGACGAGCACCGACAGCGGCGCCTGCGCGAGGCGGCCGATCGCGCGGAACAGCTCGCGCATCGCCGGGGACTGGCCGAGCAGCGCGTCATCCTGGGCCGCGGCCGGCAGGACCGGCGCGGGTGCCGGCTGCGCCGCGCCGAGCACGCGCGTGGCGAGCGCGACCGCCTCGTCGAGGTCGAAGGGCTTGGACAGGAACTCGTGCGCGCCCGCGCGGAAGGCGCCGGCCGTGCTGGCGACGTCGGTGTAGGCGCTCATCACCACGACGGGCAGCTGCGGATGGCGCTGCTTGAGGCGGCCGAGCAGCACGAGCCCGTCCTCGCCCGGCATGCGCACGTCGGTGAAGAGCAGGTCGGGCACGACGACGCCCGCATCGAGCGAGGCGAGCGCGGCGGCGGCGTCGCCGAAGGCCTCGACGCGCCAGCCGGCATCGCGCAGCGCGGTGGCGAGCACCAGGCGGATGCCCGGCTCGTCGTCGACGATCCACAGCAGGGCGTCAGGCATCGGCGGCCTCCGGCCACGGCAACAGCAGGGTGAAGACGGTATGGCCTGGGCGCGAGCGGTAGCTCAGCGCGCCGCGGTGCTCGCGCGCGACCTGCTGCGCGAGCGCGAGGCCGAGGCCGGTACCGTCGGCGCGCCCGGTCACGAGGGGCAGGAACAGGCGTTCGGCGAGGTCGGCCGGCACGCCGCGGCCGTCGTCTGCGATCTCCAGGCGCAGCACGCGCGGCAGCAGCTGCTCGCCGATGCGCGCGCCGTGCTCGATGCGCGTGCGCAGCACCACCTGCGACGCGCCGGCCTCGATTGCATTGCGCACGAGGTTCCACGCCGCCTGCGTGAGGCGGTCGGCATCCCCGTCGATGTCGGGCAGGCTCGGGTCGTAGTCGCGCACCAGCCGCACCGCCCAGCCGGCATCGGCCTCGGCCAGGCGCAGCACGCGCTCGAGCACGGCGTGGATGTTGACGGGCGCATGCGGGCGCGCGGGCGCGGGGCTCAGCAGGCGCTCGAGCAGGTCGCCCAGGCGCGTGGTCTCGGCGTCGATGAGCGCGGTGAGCGCCTGCGCATCGGCATCGCGCGGATCGAGCCGGCGCCCGAGCAGTTGCGCGGCACCCTTGAGTCCGGCGAGCGGGTTGCGCAGCTCGTGGGCGAGCCCGCGCAGCGCGGCGGTGAGCGCGGACGGCAGGCGTGCGGGATCGTCGTCGGGGAATTCGTCGACCGGATGCGCCTCCAGCAGCCAGCCGTCGGGCTGCCGGCTGAGCCAGCCGTCGCAGAAGCGCTCGGCACCGTCGGGGTGGCGCAGGCTCAGGCGGCGCAGGCGCAGCGGTGCATCGGTGGGTGCCGCGGGCCGGGCGAGCGCCGCGTCGAGGCCACCCTCGGCGGCGAGCGCGGCGAGCGGCAGGCCGGCGAGCCGGCGCGCGCCGACGCCGAGCCAGCGCGCGAACGCCAGGTTGCAGCCGGCGAGACGACCCGCCGCGTCGGCCCAGGCGAGCGGCGTGGCGAGGTGGTCGGCATCGGGCGGCGCGCTCGGCATTGCACCATCGTAGTGCATGCCATCGCGCCGATCAGGCCGTGAGCGGCAGCTCCATGCGGAAGGCGAGCCCCGGGTCGAGCGCGTGCGCGACCAGCGTGCCGCCGTGCGCGCGGACGATCGCGTCGGCCACCATCAGGCGCAGGCCGAGGCCGAGGTCGTACGGCTCCGGCAGCGGCGAGGTGAGCAGTGCGGCGGTGTCGAGGGCCGGACCGCGGTCGGCCACCTCGACGATCGCGCGGCTGCCCTCGCGCCAGGCGTGCAGCTCGGGCGGCGCCCCGTCGCGCCACTGGGCGAAGGCGAGCAGCGCGGCGATCGCCTGCGCGAGGCGGTTCTCGTCGCCGTCGACCTGCGCGCCGTGCACCTCGGGGCCGACGTCCGACACCGTCATGCAGCCGGGCACGGTGCCGATGGCCATGTCGATCACGAAGGCGATGTCGGCGGGGCGCCGCCGGCTGATCAGCCGGCCCTCCTGCGCACGCGCCCAGTCGCCGAGTTCCTCGATCATGCCCGCCATGCGGCGCGACTGCCGCTCGATCGTCTCGGCGAGTTCGATGCGGCGCTCCTCCGGCAACTCCGGGCGGCGCAGCAGGTAGGCCGCGGTCTGCAGCGGCGACAGCGGCCCCTTGAGGTCGTGCACCAGGCGTTCGAACAACGGGCGGTCGTTCATCGCGCCTCCATGCGGTAGGCCGGCAGCGCGGCGAGCAGGCGACAGATGGCGTCGATCTCCGGGGGTTTGACGAGGTGGTGGTCGAAGCCGGCCTCGGCGGTGCGGCGGCGGTCCTCGGGCTGGCCCCAGCCGGTCACCGCGACCAGCGTGAGCCCGGCGCCGAAGCGCGACTCGCGCAACTGGCGCGCCACGTCGTAGCCGCTGAGGCCGGGCATGCCGATGTCGAGGAGGACCACGTCGGGTGCGAAGTCCTCGACCGCTTTTTCCGCCATGCGCGGGTCGTAGATGCGTTGCGCCTCGTGGCCGAGCATCTCGAGCATCATCGCCAGCGTGTCGGCCGAGTCGCAGTTGTCGTCGACCACCAGGATCCGGCGCGGCTGCGCGGCAGCGATCGGCGCGTCGTCGACGACCGCGACGGCACCGGCCGCGCCGAGCGGCAGGCGCACGCTGAAGCGGCTGCCGCGGCCGAGGCCGTCGCTGGCCGCGGCGACTTCACCGCCGTGCATCTCCACGAGCCTCCGCACCAGCGTGAGGCCGATGCCGAGGCCGCCGCGTGCGCGCTCGATCGAGGTGTCGACCTGCGCGAACGGCTCGAAGATCGCCTCGACCTGCTCGGGCGCCAGGCCGATGCCCTGGTCCTGCACGTGCACCGCGATGCGATCACCGTCGCGCACCGCCTCGACACGGATCGGCTGCGCGGGGTCGGAATACTTCGCGGCATTGCTGATGAGGTTGCCGAAGACCTGCGACAGGCGCTCGGGATCGGCGCGCAGCGGCACGTCCTCGAGCGGCAGGTGCAGCTCGAGCGAATGCCCGGCCTCGCGCAGCAAGGGCTCCACGCTCTCCACGGCCGCGCGCAGCACGGCCTCGAGCGTCGTGGGCGTCTGCCGCAGGGTGAGCTTGTCCTGGCTGATGCGCGCGATGTCGAGCAGATCGTCGATCAGCCGCACCAGCAGGCCGAGCTGGCGGTCCATCGCGTCCTGCAGGGCCGGGCCCACCGGCCCGCCGAGCTTCATCACGTTCACCGCATTGCCGAGCGCGGCGAGCGGATTGCGCAACTCGTGCGCGAGCGTGGCGAGGAACTGGTCCTTGCGCCGGTCGTGCTCGAGCAGGCGCGCCTGCACCCGCTCGCGCTCGGCCATCTGCGCCTGCAGCTCGATGTTGCGCTGGGCGAGCGCGACGTTCGCCGCGCGTAGCGACTCGTTGAGCGCCTCGAGCTCGCGCGCCTTCTCGACGCGCAGGTCCTCGTTCGACTTCGCCAGCTGCTCGTTGGCGACCTGCAGCTCGCGACGCTTGCGGTAGAGCTCGACCAGCACCGAGACCTTGCTGCGCATGATCTCGGGGATCACCGGGACCATCACGTAGTCGACCGCGCCGAGCTTGTAGCCGCGCAGGCGGTCGAGGTCGGAGACGTTGACCGCGGTGACGAAGATGATCGGCGTCTTCTCGAAGCGCGGGTGCTGGTGGATCAGGCTCGCGGTCTCGAAACCGTCCATGCCGGGCATGTTGACGTCGAGCAGGATCAGCGCGGCCTCGTGCTCCATCAGGAACCTGAGCGCCTCGATGCCCGAGGTCGCCTCGACGAGGTTCTCGCCGAGCGGCTCGAGGATCGCGCGGTACGACAGCAGGCGGCCCGGCTGGTCGTCGACCAGCAGGATCGTCACCGGCTCGTGCGCGGCCTGCGGCGGCGCCGCGGCCGTATCGGGCACGGGCGTGTTCAGCGATGCAGCCACTGGCGCAGGACTCCGAGGAGCTGGTCGGTGACGACCGGCTTGGCGAGGTAGTCGGAGGCACCGGCCTCCAGGCACTTCTCGCGGTCACCCTTCATCGCCTTGGCGGTCAGCGCGACGATCGGGATGGCGCGCGCGTCCGGGTCCTTGCGGATCGCGCGCATGGTGTCGTAGCCATCCATGCCCGGCATCATGATGTCCATCAGGATGATGTCGATGTCGTGGTCGACCGTCACCTTCTGCACCGCCTCGCGGCCGTTGTTCGCGGTGATGACCTCCATGCCGTGGCGCTCGAGCACGATCGAGAGCGCGAAGATGTTGCGCATGTCGTCGTCGACGACCAGCACGCGCTTGGCCTGCAGCACCTCGTCCGACTCGGTGAGGCGCTTGACCATCTTCTGCTTGTGCTCGGGCAGGTCGGCGATCACGCGGTGCAGCAGCAGCGCGGTCTCGTCGAGCAGGCGCTCGGGTGATTCCACGCCCTTGATCACGACCGACTTGGCCGCGCGCTTGAGGCGCGCGTCCTCCTCGTGCGAGAGCTCCTTGCCGGTGAAGACCACCACCGGGATGTCACGCAGCGGCTCCTCGGCCTGGAGCGCGTCGAGCAACTCGAAGCCCGTCATGTCGGGCAGGCGCAGGTCGAGCACGACGCACTCGTAGCCGCCGCGGCGCAGGTGCTCGAGCGCTTCGGCGCCCGTGCCCACGCTGTCGATCGAGAGGTCGTCGTGCTGGATCAGCGCCTCGATCGACATGCGCTCGGCGGCGTCGTCCTCGACGACCAGCAGCTTCTTGACCCGCGGGCGCGCGTACTCGCGCATGCGGTCGAGCGCCGAGCCGATCGCGTCGGAGCTCGACGGCTTGGCGACGTAGCTGAAGGCGCCGCGCTCGAGCGAGTGGTGGCGGTCTTCCTCGACGGTGACGATCTGCACCGGGATGTGGCGCGTGTTGGCGTCCTGCTTGAGGCGGGCGAGCACCGTCCAGCCGAGCATGTCGGGCAGGAAGATGTCGAGACTGATCGCGTTCGGGCTGTACTCGCGCACCAGCTTCAGCGCGTCGGCGCCGCGATTGGCGACCAGCACGTTGAAGCCGCGCGAGCGCGCGAGGTCGCGCATCACCGCGGCGTAGCGCGGATCGTCCTCGACGACCAGCAGCGTCGGCCGCTCGGTGTCCAGCCGCTCGCGGTCGTCGCTGACCGCCTCGGGCGTGGGCAGGGCCATCGCCTCGGTCTCCGCGTCGGCCGCGGCGAGCGCCATCGCATTGGACAGGCCGGGCCGCGGGCGCGGCGACTCGGCGACTTCCGGCTGGGTGTAGCGCAGCGGCAGGTAGAGCGTGAACGTCGAGCCCTTGCCCGGCTGGCTGGAGAGCGTGAGCTCGCCGCCGAGCAGGCCCGCGATCTCGCGCGAGATCGCCAGGCCCAGGCCCGTGCCGCCGTACTTGCGCGAGGTGCCGGCGTCGGCCTGCTGGAAGGCTTCGAAGACGATGCGCTGCTTGTCGGCCGAAATGCCGATGCCGGTGTCGGTGACGTCGATCGCGATCACGGTCGGCGAGGTGTCGAGCACCTTGTGGCCTTCGGTCCAGCCGCCGCGCACGACGCGGCCGGCCATGCGGACCGATCCGTGCTCGGTGAACTTCATCGCGTTCGACAGCAGGTTCTTGAGGATCTGCTGCAGGCGCTTCGGGTCGGTGGTGAGCGACCGCCCGAGCTCGGCGGGGAAGTCGACGGAGAAGTCGAGGCCGCGGCGCTCGGCCTCGTGGCGGAAGCCGCGCTCCATGTTCTCGCGCAGGTGCGCGAAGGTGATGTCCTCGGTCTCGATCGTGACCGTGCCCGACTCGATCTTGGAAAGATCCAGGATGTCGGAGATCAGGTTGAGCAGGTCGGTGCCGGCGGCGTGGATGGTCTTGGCGAACTCGACCTGGCGCGGGGTGAGGTTGGTCTCCGGGTTCTCGGCGAGCTGCTGGCCGAGGATCAGGATCGAGTTGAGCGGCGTGCGCAGCTCGTGCGACATGTTCGCGAGGAACTCGGACTTGTAGCGCGAGGTGAGCGCGAGCTCCGCGGCCTTGGCCTCGAGCTCGCGGCGGGCCTGCTCGATCTGCTGGTTCTTGGTCTCGACCTCGGCCTTCTGCTCGGCGAGCAGCGCGGCCTTGAGCGCGATTTCCTCGTTGGTCTGCTGCAGCTCGGTCTGCTGCGACTGCAGCTCGGCGGCGAGCTGCTGGGACTGCTTGAGCAGGCCCTCGGTGCGCATGCCGGCCTCGATCGTGTTGAGCACGATGCCGATCGAGCCGCTGAGCTGGCCGAGGAAGGTGCGGTGTACCTCGTTGAAGGCGTGCACCGAGGCGAGCTCGATGACCGCCTTGACCTCGTCCTCGAACAGCACGGGCAGCACGATCACGTTGCGCGGGCTCACGCTGAGCAGGCCCGAGCGCACCTGCACGAGCTCGCCCGGGATGTCCTCGAGCAGGATCATGCGCCCTTCGGCGGCGCACTGGCCGATCAGGCCGTCGCCGAGCTCGAGCGTATGGTTGAGCGGCGCGACCGGCGCGTCGGCATAGCCGGCGAGCTGGCGCAGGCGACGATGGCCGACGTCCTCGTCGGCCTCGACGACGTACATCAGGCCCTGCTGCGCATTGACCAGCGGCGCGAGCTCGCTGAGCAGCTGCTGGCCGAGCGTCACGATGTCGCGCTGGCCCTGCATCATCGCGCCGAACGCGGCGAGGTTGGTCTTGAGCCAGTCCTGCTCGCGGTTCGACTCGGTGGTCGCGCGCAGCGTGGAGATCATCACGTTGATGTTGTCGCGCAGGTCCGCGACCTCGCCGCGCGCGTCGACCGTGACCGAGCGCGTGAGGTCGTTCTGCGTCACCGCGGTCGCCACTTCGGCGATCGCGCGGACCTGCGTGGTGAGGTTCGCCGCGAGCTCGTTGACGTTCGCGGTAAGGTCCTTCCACGCGCCCGCGGTGCCCGGCACGTTCGCCTGGCCGCCGAGGCGGCCTTCGACGCCGACCTCGCGCGCCACCGTCGACACCTGGTCGGCGAAGATCGCGAGGGTGTCGGTCATCGAGTTGATCGTGTCGGCGAGCTCGGCGATCTCGCCCTTCGCCTCCACGGTGAGCTTCTGGCGCAGGTCGCCGTTCGCGACCGCCGTCACGACCTTCGCGATGCCGCGCACCTGCGTGGTGAGGTTGGCCGCCATCCAGTTGACGTTGTCGGTGAGGTCCTTCCACGTACCGGCGACGCCCGGCACCGAGGCCTGGCCGCCGAGCTTGCCCTCGGTGCCGACCTCGCGCGCCACGCGCGTGACTTCCGCGGCGAAGCCGTTGAGCTGGTCCACCATCACGTTGAGGGTGTTCTTCAGCTGCAGGATCTCGCCCTTCGCATCGACCTCGATCTTCTTCGAGAGGTCGCCTCGCGCCACGGCCGTCGCCACTTCGGCGATGTTTCGCACCTGCGTGGTGAGGTTCGACGCCATCGAGTTGACGTTGTCGGTGAGGTCCTTCCACGTGCCGGCGACGCCGGGCACCGAGGCCTGGCCGCCGAGCTTGCCCTCGGTACCGACCTCGCGCGCCACGCGCGTCACTTCCGCGGCGAAGCCGTTGAGCTGGTCGACCATCGTGTTGATGGTGACCTTGAGCTCGAGGATCTCGCCCTTCACGTCCACCGCGATCTTGCGCGAGAGGTCGCCCTTCGCCACCGCGGTGGTGACTTCGGCGATGTTTCGCACCTGCGCGGTGAGGTTGGAGGCCATGGAGTTCACCGAGTCGGTGAGGTCCTTCCATGTGCCCGCCACGCCCGGTACCTGCGCCTGGCCGCCGAGGCGGCCTTCGGTACCCACCTCGCGCGCCACGCGCGTCACTTCCGCGGCGAAGCCGTTGAGCTGGTCCACCATCGTGTTGATGGTGTCCTTGAGCTCGCGGATCTCGCCCTTCACGTCCACCGTGATCTTGCGCGAGAGGTCGCCTCGCGCCACGGCCGTCGTCACTTCCGCGATGTTTCGTACCTGACCCGTCAGGTTCGAGGCCATCGCATTCACGGACTCGGTGAGATCGCCCCACGTACCCGCCACGCCCGGCACGACCGCCTGGCCGCCGAGGCGGCCTTCGGTGCCGACCTCGCGCGCCACGCGCGTCACTTCCGCCGCGAAGCCGTTGAGCTGATCGACCATCGTGTTGATGGTCTCCTTCAGCTGCAGGATCTCGCCGCGCACGTCCACGGTGATCTTGCGCGAGAGGTCGCCCTTCGCCACCGCGGTGGTCACGTCGGCGATGTTGCGCACCTGCAGCGTCAGGTTCGACGCCATCAGGTTCACGTTGTCCGTGAGGTCCTTCCACGTACCGGCGACGCCCGGCACGTCGGCCTGGCCACCGAGCTTGCCTTCGGTACCGACTTCTCGGGCCACGCGCGTCACTTCCGCGGCGAAGCCGTTGAGCTGGTCCACCATCGTGTTGATGGTGTTCTTGAGCTCGAGGATCTCGCCGCGCACGTCGACGGTGATCTTGCGCGAGAGGTCGCCCTTCGCCACCGCGGTGGTCACCTCGGCGATGTTGCGCACCTGACTCGTCAGGTTCGACGCCATCGCGTTCACCGAGTCGGTGAGGTCCTTCCACGTGCCGGCCACGCCCGGCACGATCGCCTGGCCGCCGAGCTTGCCCTCGGTGCCGACCTCGCGCGCCACGCGCGTCACTTCCGAGGCGAAGCCGCGCAGCTGGTCCACCATCGTGTTGATGGCTTCCTTGAGCTGCAGGATCTCGCCGCGCACGTCCACGGTGATCTTGCGCGAGAGGTCGCCGTTCGCCACGGCGATGGTCACCTCGGCGATGTTGCGGACCTGCGCCGTGAGGTTCGACGCCATCTGGTTCACGGAGTCCGTGAGGTCCTTCCAGACGCCGGAGACGCCGACCACCTTCGCCTGGCCGCCGAGCACGCCGGCGGTGCCGACCTCGAGCGCCACGCGCGTGACCTCGGACGAGAACTCGCCCATCTGCTCGATCATGCGGTTGACGATCGTCGCCGAGCGCAGGAACTCGCCCTGCAGCGGGCGGCCGTCGGCATCGAGTGGCACCTGGCGGGTGAGGTCGCCCTTGGCGACACCCGCGATGGCCTCGGTCATCGTCTCGACCGGCCGCACGAGGTCGTCGATCAGCTCATTGACCGAGCGCTCCATGTCGGCCCACTGGCCGCGGCGCGCGGCCGGCGTCACGCGCTGGCGCGTCTGGCCCTCGCGGCCGACGGTCTGCCCGACGCGGGCGAGCTCGCGGGCGAGCTCGCGGTTCTGCGCCACGATCTCGTTGAACGCCTCGGCCAGGCGGCCGGCGATGCCGTCCCAGTGGCGCGGCACGTTGACGTCGAAATCGCCGCCCTGCACCGCCGCCATCGCGGCGAGCAGTTCGTGGAGCGGGTCCTCGAAAACGGGCGGGCGGGCTGCATTCTTGGCGGCGGAACGGCTGCGCCGCACGGTGGCTTCGGTCACGGAATTTCTCGCAAGGCCCGACCCCACGGGCATGGACGCGCGAGTCTATCGGCGGGAATGTGCACGACTCATTCACACGGCTCTAACGGAATCGCGCAAGTCATTGATTTCTCTGGCGCGTGGCCGTGAAGGCGGGGTGGAAGGCGTTCAGCCCCCAGCAGAGGCAGTCCCGGGTACATCGCTTGCATGGTCGCGCGCATGAGCCTGCCCGCGAGCCCGATCCCGTCGAACGCCCCGGCACCCGTCGCCTGGTCGATCGACGATGCCTTCCGCCGCAGCAGCGCGGCGCTCGCGCTGATCGGCTTCGACGGCCGCTGGCTCGAGCTCAACGCGGCGGCGGCGCGGCTGTTCGGCCGCCCGCGCACGAGTCTCGTCGGTCGGCCGCTGCAGGCCGACTGCGAGCTGGCCGATGCGCTCGGACTGGTCGACCGCATCGAGCAGGTGCTGCGCGACGGGATTCCGGCGTTCGGCCTGGAGCTGCGGATCCCGCGGCTCGACGGCAGCCGCACCCGGCTCCGGCTGGACGCCTCCGTGGTGCGCGGCCGCGGCGGCAGCGGGCCGGCCTACCTCTGCGCGAGCCTGACGGACGTCACCGCCGAGCACCGCATGCGCGAGGAGCGCGACGCCTTCTTCGACCTGAGCGCCGACCCGCTCGCGATCGCCGCGCCCGACGGCCGGCTGCTGCGGGTCAATGCCGCCTGGACGGCACTGCTGGGCTGGACGTCGTCGGACATGGCCGAGCGGCCCCTCCTCGACTTCGTGCATCCCGACGACCGCACGCGCACGCTCGCCGAGCAGCAGGCGGCGTTCGACGGCCAGCCGACGCCGCGCTTCCGCAACCGCTACCGCAGCCGCGGCGGGCACTACCGCTGGCTGGAATGGCATTCGCGCCGTGGCGACGACGGCCGCCTGTACTGCACCGCGCGCGACGTGACGGAGCAGCAGCAGGCGCTGCTGATCTTCGAGGCGGAGATGCAGCGCCGCCGGCAGGCGCTCGACGAGGCGGAGCAGCGGCTCGGCGTGCACGTCAACAACACCCCGCTCGCGGTCGTCGAATTCGACGAGCGCCTGCGCGTGCGGCGCTGGTCGACGCGCGCCGAGGCACTGTTCGGCTGGCCGGAGGAACAGGTCGTCGGCGATCGCCCCGACCAGTGGCGCTTCATCCACGAGGCCGATGCCGACAACGTCGCCACCGCCATGCTCTCGCTGGTGACCGGCGAAACGCCGAGCCAGGTCATCCGCAACCGCAACCACACGCGCGATGGCGCCACCGTGCACTGCGAGTGGTTCATGTCGGCGGTGTTCGACGACGAGGGCCGGCTGCTGTCGATCCTCGCCTTCGCGCAGGACATCACCGCGCGCGTCGCCGCGGAGGCCGAATCCGCCGAGCGCGAGGCGCTGTTCCGCGCGACGTTCGAGCAGGCCCCGGTGGGCATCGCCCACGTCGGGATCGACGGCCGCTGGCTGCGCGTCAACGACACGCTCTGCCGCCTGCTCGGGCGCGACGCCGCCACGCTGATGAGCCTGACCTTCCAGGACATCACGCACCCGGACGACCTCGAAAGCGATCTGGACCGCCTCGACGACCTGCTGGCCGGGCGCATCCAGCGTTACGAGATGCGCAAGCGCTACCTGCGTCCCGACGGCCACGACGTGTGGGCGCAGCTCACCGTCTCGCTGCGCCGCGCGGACGACGGCACGCCGCTGCACTTCATCTCGGTCGTCGAGGACATCGTCGACACCGTGCAGGCCGAGCTCTCGCTGCGCGCCGCGCACTCGATGCTGGAGACGCGCGTGGCCGAGCGCACGCAGGCGCTCGCGCAGGCCAACCGCACGCTCGCCGTCGAGGTCGAGCAGCGCCGGGAGATCGAGATCGCGCTGCGCGACAACGAGCTGCGCATGCGCAGCATCCTGGAGAACTCGCACGATGCCTTCGTCGCGAGCGACGAGGCGGGGCGCGTCGTGGAGTGGAACCGCGCGGCCGAAGCGATCTTCGGCTGGCGCCGCAGCGAGGCGCTCGGTCGCTCGATGAGCGAGCTGATCATCCCGCCCGCGCTGCGCGAGGCGCATGAGCGCGGCATGGCGCGCTTCATCACGGGCAGCGTCGCCTCGCGCGTGCTCGACCAGCGCCTGCAGCTGCCGGCGCGCCATCGCAACGGGCGCGAGTTTCCCGTCGAGCTCACGATCAGCCTCGTGACGCTCGGAACGCGGCGGCTGTTCACCGCCTTCCTGCACGACATCTCCGATCGCGTGGCCGCCGAGCAGCAGCTCCGCGACAGCGAGAACCGCGTTCGCACGATCACCGACAACGTGCCCGCGATGATCGCCTACGTCGGGCCGGACCTGCGCTACCGCTTCGCCAACGAGGCCTACCGCGCGTGGTTCGGGCATCGCGGCGACGCGGCCGGCCTGCACATGCGCGAGATGCTCGGCGCCGAGCAGTTCCCCGAGGCCGAGCCGTATCTCCAGCGCGTGCTCGCGGGCGAGCGGGTGAGCTTCGACCGGCAGACGCGCGCCGCCGACGGCAGCATGCGCTACGAGCACGTGACCTACGTGCCCGATGCCGCGTCCGACGCCGGCACCGGCGCCTGCGGCTTCTTCATCGCCGCGCACGACGTCACCGCGCACCGGCGCCTCGCCGACGTCATGGAGGCGCGCGCGCTCGCCGACGAACTCACGGGCCTGCCCAATCGCGCCGGGTGGATGCGTGCGCTGGACGCGGGTCTCGGCGTGGCGGGCGCGACCGGCGCGGGCGTGGCCGTGCTGTTCCTCGACCTCGACGGCTTCAAGCAGGTCAACGACGTGCACGGCCACGAGGCCGGCGACACGGTGCTGCGTGTCTTCGCGCAGCGCCTGCGGGCGGCGATGGGTGACGGCGTGGTCGCGCGCCTGGCGGGCGACGAGTTCGTCGCACTGCTGACCGATCCGCACGACGCACGGACGCTCGCCGAACGCGCCGCGCGTACGGTCCAGGCGTCGATGGCCGAGCCGATCGACGTGGGCACCGCGCGGCTGAGGATGCACGGCAGCATCGGCATCGCGGTGCAGCGCGCCGGGCCGTTCGCCGCCGCGCGCCTGGTGCAGGCGGCGGATGCCGCGATGTACGACGCCAAGCGCGAGACGGGCGGCGCCTATCGCGTGCACGAACTGGCGGACGAGGCCGTCGCGATCGCGGCGACCTGAAGCTCTGGGACATCGATCGCGCCCCGGCGCCGGCATCGTCTCGCGGCGGGTTTCGGTATCGCGGCTGCGCGCATCACCCATCGTCATGCGCGTCGATGTGGCGCGGGCCTATTCGCCGAGCGCGGGCGCGAAAACGCAGCGGCCCGGAGCTTGCGCCCCGGGCCGCCGGTCGATCCGACGAGTCGCGTCGATTCGTCGGGTGCATCGATTACCGGAGTGCGTGAGGGTGGACGGCGCGCGCGGCACGCCCGCACGTTCGCCCGAGTTTCCGCCGCGCCGGATATTGACCCGACGCGACGGACGGCCCTCAGCCCTCAGCCCTCAGCCCTCAGCCCTCAGCCCTCAGCCTGATCAGATCGTGTAGTACATCTGGTACTCGAGCGGATGCGTCGCCGCGCGGAAGGCGGTGACCTCCTTCATCTTCAGCGCGATGTAGGCGTCGATGAAGTCGTCGGTGAACACGCCGCCGGCCTTGAGGAAGTCGCGGTCGGCATCGAGCGCGTCGAGCGCCTGGTCGAGCGAATGGCAGACCGTCGGAATGCCCTTCTCCTCTTCCGGCGGCAGGTCGTAGAGATCCTTGTCGCTCGGCGCACCCGGGTCGATCTGGTTCTTGATGCCGTCCAGGCCGGCCATCATCAGCGCGGCGAAGATCAGGTAGCCGGAGTTCATCGGGTCGGGGAAGCGGAACTCCACGCGCCGCGCCTTCGGGTTCGCCACGAACGGGATGCGGCACGAGGCCGAGCGGTTCGACGCCGAGTAGGCGAGCATCACCGGGGCTTCAAAGCCCGGCACCAGGCGCTTGTACGAGTTCGTCGTCGAGTTGCAGAACGCGTTGAGCGCGCGGGCGTGCTTGAAGATGCCGCCGATGTACCAGAGCGCGGTCTGCGACAGGCCGCCGTAGCCGTCGCCATTGAACAGGTTGGTGCCGCCCTTGGCGAGCGACTGGTGCACGTGCATGCCGGAGCCGTTGTCGCCGACGATCGGCTTGGGCATGAAGGTCGCGGTCTTGCCGTTGCGGTGCGCGACGTTCTTGATGACGTACTTGAGCGTGGTGAGCTCGTCGGCCTTCTTCACCAGCGTGTTGAACTTGACGCCGATCTCGCACTGGCCGGCGTTGGCTACCTCGTGGTGGTGCACCTCGACTTCCTGCCCGACGGCGGCGAGCGTCTTGCACATCTCGGCGCGGATGTCGTGCAGGGAGTCGAGCGGCGCGACCGGGAAGTAGCCGCCCTTCACCATCGGGCGGTAGCCCGTGTTGCCGCCCTGGTAGTCGCGGCCGGAGTTCCAGTGCGCCTCTTCCGAGTCGACGTGGAAGAACGTGTGGCCCATCTCGTTGGCGAAGCGCACCGAGTCGAAGATGAAGAACTCGGGCTCGGGACCGAAGAAGGCGGTGTCGGCGATGCCCGACGACTTCAGGAAGGCCTCGGCGCGCTTGGCGATGCCGCGCGGATCGCGCGAATAGCCCTGCATCGTGGTCGGGTCGAGGATGTCGCAGATCAGCACCAGCGTCGGGTCCGCGGTGAACGGATCGAGGAAGGCGGTCGACGGATCGGGCAGCAGCACCATGTCGGACTGCTGGATGCCGCGCCAGCCCGAAATCGACGAGCCGTCGAACATCTTGCCGTCCTCGAACAGCGAGGCCTCGATGATCGACGCCGGGAACGTCACGTGGTGCTGGACGCCGCGCATGTCGGTGAAGCGCAGGTCGACGAATTCGACGGCGTGGTCGCGGATGAGCTTTTCGACGTTCTCGAGGGACATGGCGGCTCCGAGGGAGGGCAAGGGCGCGGCGCGGGATTGCGCTGACCCGGTCTTCACAGCAAGGACGATGCCAACCGGCCGCTTCGGTTAACTGCTTGATATCTATGGAAGCAATGCACTGCAGGCGCCGAAAACCGCACCATTGACGTGCACCGGCCGTGACGCGGCACCAGCATGGTGCATGCCTGTGGAACGGTCCCAGCCCGTACCATGCGGCCCTCGCCCCAGCGACCCGCCCGATGTCCGACCTGATCAACGCCCTGCTGCTCGGCATCATCGAGGGCATCACCGAGTTCCTGCCGATCTCCAGCACGGGCCACCTGCTGATCGCCGAGCGCTGGCTCGGGCATCGCTCCGACCTGTTCAACGTGGCGATCCAGGCGGGTGCGATCCTCGCCGTGGTCGTGATCTATCGCGAGCGCCTGTGGGGCCTGCTCAATGCATTCCTCGGCCGCGACACCGCGGCGCGCTTCGATCCGCTCGGCGTGGACATCAGCCCGGCCGAATGGCGCAGCTATGCCTACAAGCTCGGGACGGCGTTCGCGGTCACCGCCGTGCTGGGCATCGTGGTCAAGAAGCTCGGGTTCGAGTTGCCGGAGACGGTGAAGCCGATCGCCTGGGCGCTGGTCATCGGCGCGGTCTGGATGGTGCTGGCCGAACATCTCGCCGCACGCCGCGCGGCGGCCATCGGCGAGCGCACCACGGTGACGTGGACGGTCGCGATCCTGGTCGGCGTGGCGCAGGTCGTCGCGGGCGTGTTTCCCGGCACGTCGCGGTCGGCCGCGACGATCTTCGTCGCGCTGCTCGCCGGCACGACGTCGCGCGCGGCGGCGACCGAGTTCGCCTTCCTCGTCGGCATCCCGACCATGTTCGGCGCGACGGCCTACGAGCTCGTCGACGTGATCGGCGAAGGCGGCGCGGCGCAGGAGGACTGGGCCGCGCTCGGGGTCGCATTCGTGGCGTCGATGGTGACCGCGTTCGTCGCGGTGAAGTGGCTGCTGCGCTACATCCAGACCCACCGCTTCACCGCATTCGCGGTCTACCGGCTGGTACTGGGTGTCGCCCTGCTGGGGCTCGTGCCGGGCTGACCGGCGACGGGCGAATGCCGGGCCGACGACGGCCCCGGTCGCGGCGCCCCGCGAGCGGCTGTGGGGCGAGCGCGGATGTGGCGCACAGCGGATGCCTCGCGCATCCGACGTCCACCGGCCGACGCCGCGATCGTCGGAGCGCCGACATGACCCTGCGCGACGCCACCATCGCGTTGGCCACGGCGAAGGCCGGCATCGACGGCGGCGCATCATCGCGGCGGGCGGTCCGCGCGCCGCCCGGTGCCCGGCTCAGCCGCGAAAGCCCGGCGGCGGCCAGTGCAGGCGGCGCAGCTCGGAGGGCACGTCGGGCGAATCGGCGTCGGTGGTCATCCAGAGCATGTCGTGGGCGTCGAAGGCGAGGCCTTCCACCTTGTGATGGCCCGCGAGCTGCGCCCGCCAGGCCACCTCGCCGTCCGCCTCGCAGACCATCAGCATGCTGCCCTCGAAGGCGCCGTCGTCGTAGGTGTTGGACGTGGCTTCCGCCGTGGCGGTGAGCAGCCATCGCCCGCCATCGAGCCCGACGGCGTCGCCGATGCCGAGCGGCACGTCGCCACCGCGGCCCAGATCGATCTCGGCGAATCGCACCGGAGGCACGTCGGCGCCGTCGTCCTCGGCGAGCAGGAAGCCGACCGCGTCATCGAGCCCGAGGCGGAACCATCCATTCGACGGCGCCTTGGCGTGGGCGCGGCTGAACAGCCACAGCTCGTCGTCGCGGACGAGCGCGGCCTCGATGTTCAGGTGCGCCCGGTGCGCACGCAACGCGTCGTGCAGGCGCGCGAGCGACACGCGCCGCGGAACACCGCCGAGGCGGCCATCGGCCTCGAGCGGGATCACGTAGGCGACGTCGCGCGTCGGCCGCGAGCCGGAGCCCCAGGCAACCAGCATCGACGGCCGCTGCGCGCGCGGCGGCACGTGGACGAGCACCTCGAAGTCGCGCTTGCGGCGCTTGCGCTCGGCCGGATCCGCGGGCAGCGGCGCGTCGCCGAGCGGCCGCATCCCGATGGCGGCGGTGTCCACGCCGGCGCGTGGCAGCGTGATCAGGTGGTTCTCGTCGTCGGCGACGACGTAGAACCAGTCACCGACGAGGACCAGGCCGCTGGCCGAACTGATGTGCGGCTGGCCGCGGGGGTGGGCGGCCGGGTCGATCTCCAGGCGGCGGACGAGCGCGGACGTGAGCATCGCGATACCGGGCGGCGGGCGCCCGAGTATGTCCGGGCGGCCCGGAAAGCGACGTGCGGTCGCGTGCGGGCACGGCGCCCGGTAGGCGGCCACGGCACCGGCGCACGGGGCGGTCGACCCGTCGCCGGTGCCGGCCGCGCGTCGTGCAGGCCGCGCCGTGCGCCTTACTTCGGCCGCGGCTTCGCGAGTTCGCGCTCGATCGCGGCCACGATCGCCGGATCGTCCGGCTTGACCTTGCTGCCCCAGGTGGCGGCGATCCGGCCGTCGCGGCCGAGCAGGTACTTGTGGAAGTTCCACTTCGGCGCCTCGCCGGACGCCTGCGCGAGCTGGCGGTACAGCGGATGCGCCTGGTCGCCGACGACGTGCGTCTTCTGGAACATCGGGAACTTCACGCCGTAGGTGAGCGTGCAGAACTCCTGGATCTGTTTCTCGTCGTCGAATTCCTGTGCCTTGAAGTCACCCGAGGGAAAGCCGAGCACGGCGAAGCCCTTCGGGCGGTACTTCGCGTGGAGCTTTTCCAGCGCCTCGAACTGCGGAGTGAAGCCGCACTTGCTGGCGGTGTTGACCACCAGCAGCACCTGCCCGCCATACGCCTTGCGCAGGTTCACGGGGGTCTTGCCGGCGAGCGGGCGGAACGCGTGGCCGAGCAGGTCGGGCGCGGTCGCCGCGGGCACGGCGGCGCAGGTGGCGGCGAGCAGGACGGCGACGGCGGTGGTGCGCAGGGCGGACGGCATCGTGGGTTCCTCGGAAGCGGTGCGGGGTCAGTATGCGCGCGGCTCAGGCCGGGTCGGCGGTGCCGGCGTCCTGCAGCAGGGCGTCGAACACCGGCGCGCCATCGACCCAGGCCGCGCTCAGCGTCATCTCGATACGGAGCGGACGGCCGTCGCGATGCAGCGCCGGCAACTGGAGGCGCCGCCCGACCACGCCGCTGCGGCGCGAGGCCACGTAGCGGTTGAGGCCGTCGTGGTGCGCGTCGCGCATCGCCGGCGGGATCACGAGCTCGGCGAGCAGCCGGCCGCGCGCCTCGTCCGCCGTCCAGCCGAACAGCGCCTCGGCGGCGGGGTTCCACTCGAGCACGCGGCCGTCGGCGTCCATCGCGATGTGCGCATCGCGGCTCGCCGCGGTGAGCTGGCGCACCCGTGCATCGCCCCCGCGTGGCGCGCGCAGGCGCTGCGGGGCGTCGTCGAAGCTGCGCACCAGGCTCGTCACCCGGCCGCGCTCGTCCTCGAGTGGCACCGCCGACAGGCGCATCTCCACGCGGCTGCCGTCGCGTCGCCCGATCCACTCCAGCTGGCCTTCGACATCACCGTCGTCCGCCGCACAGCGGCGCGCTTCGGCGAGGAAGGCCGGCAGGCGCTCCGGAGCGATGAACGGCACCGCGCGGCCGATCGCTTCGTCCGCGCGCCAGCCGAGCAGGCGCTCGGCCGCGGCGTTCCACAGCTCGACGCGGCCGTCGAGGTCGTGCACCAGCATGGGCACGGGCGCGGCATCGAGGATCGCGGTCGCGCGCTGCAACGCGAACGAGCGCTCGACCAGCAGGCGCCGGCTCTCCTCGGCCACCAGGTGCCGCGCAATGATGCCGGCGACCAGCCCGGCGCACAGGCGGACCGCGTACTCGTGCACCTCGTCGAACGCGCCCGGGCGGTCGGAGACCACCTTGACCACGCCGACCGCGTCGTCGCGATGGATCAGCGGCACCACCAGCATCGAGCGGGCGCCGATGCGTCGGCAGGCCTCGCGGTCCACGCGGCGATCGTTCTCGGTGTCGTCGCAGTACTGCAGCGAGCGGAACGAGACGCACAGGCCCGACAGGCTCGTGCCGCGCGCCAGGCGCATGCCGACATGGCGCGCGATGCTGCCGGTGGCGGCGACGTACTCGAGCTCGTCGCCGTCGAGCAACTCGACCACGGCGCCGGTGGCGCCGGTCATCTCGCGCACGCGGGCGACGATGCGCTCCATCAGCATGTCACCGGGCAGGCCGAGCGCGGCGAGTTCGGCGAGGCCGTCGACGATCTGGCGCAGACGATCGCGGTCGCGGGCGAGTTCGAGCGTGCCCGATCCGACGCGATCATCGACCTCACCCGACCTGCGCATGCCTCGCCTCCCGCGCCTGCCGGCGCGATCGCCGGGGCACCTAGCCTAAGCCGTCACGCACCACTCGCCGGCCGGTGTGCGCGCGAATGCGACGACGCTCGCGCTTTGCCGATCGGTGTCCGCGGGACTCGGGTGGCGCGGATGGCGTGGTGCGCTCAGGGCGCGGTCGCGGCCTGTGTGGCGGTCGCACTGGCTTCGCTCGTGGCGCCGACGGCCGATCCGGCCTCCGCGGCCTGCGCTACGCGCGCGCGATGAGCCTCGACCAGCTGCAACCGGCGCGCCGCGTCGGCGAGCGGGGTCTCCGCCGGGCAGCGGGCATCGGGAAAGCCGAACGCCGCGCGCAGCTCCAGGCCGCAGCGCGTGCTCGTCTCCCAGTCGGCATCGGCGACGAGGCAGCGCTGCTCGTACTGGCGCTGGAAGGCATCGCGGCGGCGCACGAACTTTTCGCCGCACTTGCGCCGCGCGACGATCCGCTCGAGGTCGTCCTGCGCCGCATTGCGACCCTGCAGGCCGTAGAGGTCGAGCTCGTCGGCGGTGAGCACGCGCAGGCGCCGGTTGGGCACCGTCATCATCAGGTCGGCGACCGCGAGGGCGACGCCGTGGCGCTCGAAGTACTCGCGCACCAGGCCGTTGACCGTGCGCAGCTCCTCGTTGAGCTCGGCGCGCGAGGTCGCCGTCGAACGATCGCGCATCAGGCGGTGCACGCCGACGTCGCCCTCGATGTCGCGGTCGTCGGCGGCGGCGAGGATGAGCACGCAGGCGCTGTGGCAGTTCGCGCTCTCGCGGATGCGCACGGTCCAGCCGGTCTCGGCGAGCACGTCGCCGGCCTCGATCGCCTCCTCGATGATGCCGCCGGCGGAATCGAGGTCGAGCACGCGCTCGGGCAGGTCCATGCGCTCGGCCATCGCCGCGACGCGGCGGGCGAGCTCGCTGAAGCCCTCGTCGATGCGGCCGCTGTAGTGCAGGCGCACCAGCCCGGTCGACTGGCAGGCGGTCATCGCGTCGACGAGGCTGAAGAATTCGAGGGCGTCGAGTACGCGCGGGGCGTCGTCGGCATCCTCGCGCTCGCAACTGACCTCGGCATGGCCGCTGCCCACTCGCGCGGGGGGCCAGCGGGTGCTGGAGAGCGTGTCGGTGGGCTGCGGCTGCGGCGCCGCGAGGCGGGCCGGGGCCGGCGGGGCGTCCTCGCCGAGTACGACGGTCGGCGCGGGTGGCGGTGCGGGCGCCTGGGCGCAGGCGACGAGCCCGAGGGCGAGCACGAGCGGGGCGAGCCTGCGCATCGCCCCACCGATTCCCGATCGACCCGCCTGCTGCACTGCGACGCCTCCCGTACGGCCGGTCCCCCGGCGTGTCCGCATCATGGCGAGCCCGCGATGAACCCGCGCTGGGTCGCCCTGATGATCCTAACGGCCCGGTACGTCAGTCCTTCACCGCGGGATTCAGCGAATAGGTGGCGTGGATCGTCGCCTCGGCGAGCACGTGGCCGTGCATGGCCCGGAAGACGTCGGCGGCGGCGAACCGCGCCGGCAGGTCGAGCCGCTCGACATCGAGCGCGAACAGGCGGAAGAAGTAGCGGTGCAGGCGCAGGTCGTTCGGCGGCGGGAAAGGGCCGTCATAGCCGAGCCAGTCGCCCGCCATGTCCGCGTTCGACGCGAACCAGCCGGTGTAGTCGTTCAGGCCCTGGCGGCTGCCGGGCGGGCCCGCGGGCTCGCGCTTGCCGTGCGACACGACGCCGTCGCTGCAGGCACCGGCGGCGAGCTCGCGCATGTCGGCCGGGATGTCCGCCATCGCCCAGTGCACGAAGTCGCAGCGCGGCTGCTCGATCGGGATCTCGACGCCCGGCTTGCCCACCATCTCGGGCACCGTCGGCACGTCGGGGTCGACGACGACGAGCGCGAACGAGCGGGTTGCCGCCGGGACGTCGTCCCAGGCGAGGTGCGGGCTGCGGTTCGGCCCGAAGCCGACGCCCGCGGCATCGCCGGTGCGCACGCCCGCGGCGAATTCGCCCGGCAGGCGCTGGCGGTTCTCGAAGCTCTGGCTGGTCAGGCGCATGGGTCCTCCGGCGGTCAGTCGGTGTAGCCCAGCCGCGCGGCGACCGGGGCGAGTTCGGCAAAGGCCTCGGCGAGCGGGCCCTCGAAGCGGCGCCAGTGGCCGGCCGGCAGGCGCGCCGGGCCGAGCGCCTGCGCCGGCGGGATCGCGATCTCCGCCCGCAGGCTGTCGGCGAGCGCCTGGGTGAGCGCGCGCGGGTCGTCGCCGATCTCGTCGAGGCGGATGATCTTGAGCGAGAACAGCGCCTGCTCGTAGGCATCGGCCACCTGGTCGAGCACGCGCGCGAGCCACTGCGCGGCGATGCGCGGCGACTCCATCCGCAGCGGCACCGGGCTGCCGAAGGCGAGCCAGTCGAGCAGCATGTCGCGCGGATCGCGTACGGCGAACATCAGCACGGCCTCGGGCAGGTGCGGGCGCAGCGCGAGCAACAGGGCGTTGTCCCAGTGCAGCAGCCAGTCGAACACGTTGCCGTCCTCGACGCCACGGCTCGCCAGCGCGGCCCGCCACTGCGCGACCATGTAGGCCGGGTCGAGCTCGCCCGCCACGAGGCGCGGGGCGGTGTCCCAGCGCTGCAGCGGATCGTTCGGCGGCTGCGGGCCCAGGCGGTCGCTCCTCATCGGGCCGCCGGCGAGCTCGAGCGTGCGCGCGATGCGTTCCACCATCGAACCCGGTGCGCCCCAGAGCAGCAGCACGCCGGGCGCGTCCTCCGCCACCGGCGCGGTCTCCGGCCACGGGCCGGCATGCCCGGTCACCGGCGGCAGCGGCAGGCGCTGGTCCGCGGCATCGGCCTGCAGGGCGGTCCAGGTCGCGACGGCCTCGTCGGCGCGGCCGGCCTGGTCGAGCGCGAAGCCGAGCAGTTGCTGCAGGCCGCGACGCACGTCCGCATCGGGCGCGCGCTCGGCGAGCTCGCGCAACCGCGCGGCCGCGGCGTCGGGCTCGCGCTGCATGAGCCCGTCGAGCAGGCGCATCTCGGCCTGCGTGTGGCCGGGCTCGAGCTCGACCACGCGCTGCGCGGCGGTCTCGGCGCCATCGCGATCACCCGCCGCGTCGAGTGCGGTGATGCGCGCCACCAGCGCGGGCACGTGGTCGGGCATCGCGGTGGTCCAGCGGTCGATGACCGCGCGGGCCTCGTCGCCCGCGAACGTCTCCACCCCCAGGCGCGCGAGCCAGAGGTCGGGCACGTGCGGATGCGTGGCGAGCGCGGCGTCGAGCGTGCTGCGGGCGTCGTCGCGGTCGTCGCGCTGCTGCCACGCGCGCAACAGCACCGAGAGCGTGCGGCGGTCGCCGGGCAGCATCGCGAGGGCATGCTTGAGGCGCGGCAGCGCGGCGTCGACCTGCCCGGCTTCGACCTCGAGCTCGCCGACCAGGCGATGCAGCGCGGGGCTCGCCGCCGGGTCGTCGAGCAGTGGCGCGAGCTCGGCCGCGGCCGGGCCCGGACGGCCCTGGCGACGTACGAGGTCGGCGATCAGCGCCTTGAGCGCGACGTGGTCGGGCTGTGCCTGCAGCACGCCGCGGAAGGCCTGTTCGGCGAAGGCCAGATGGCCCTGCGCGAGGTAGGCGAAGCCCAGCGCATGGCGCAGCATCGGCTCCTGCGGCGCGGCATCACTCGCGCGGGAGAGCAGCGCGAGCGCCTGGTCGGGCCGGCCGCGGCGCAGCGCGAGCGTGCCTTCCACCGCCGCGAGCTGCGGGTGCTCGGGCGCGATGCGCGCGGCGGTGCGCACGAGGCGCTCGGCCTCGTCGAGCTCGCCGCGTCCGAGCGCGAGCTGCGCCTGGATGATGTAGGCCGGGAACTGGTTCGGATCCAGGCCCACCGAACGCGCGAGTGCGGCCTGCGCGCGGTCGAGGTCGCGCACGTGCAGCAGCAGGCCGGCGCGCTCGAGGTGCAGGTCGGCGTCCTCCGGCGCGAGCGCCAGCGCGGCGTCGATCGCGGCGAGCGCGCCGGAATGATCGCCGGCCAGGCGCAGGGCGTGCGCCTGCAGGCGGCGCGCGGCCGGGTCGTCGGGCTGCAGCTCGACGAGTTCCTGCGCGGCGGCGAGCGCGGCGTCGGCGTCGCTGCGGCGGAGCGCGGCGAGGACGGTGTCGTACATGGGGCACCGGAATTTCGGGAATCGGCGATTGTAGCCATGCCGTCCGCGACGGGACGGCGCGCGGCGCGCTCAGGTCGCGGCGTCGAGCCGCTCGGCGATCCAGCGCTCGGCAAGGCCGTGCAGGCGCAGGTCCTCGAGGAAGCCGCAGTGGCCGCCGCGTGCGGTGATCGCGAGCCGAGCGGTCGGCGGGAGCACGAGGCGCGCGAAATCGTCGACCGGAATGACCGGATCGTCCGCGGCGGTGAGGATCTCGGCCGGCACGGCGAGCGCTTCGAGGCGGTCGCCGGCGATGGTGTAGCCGTCGAAGTAGTTCTCGATCGTGCCGAAGTCGGTATGGCGCTCGACCAGCCAGCGCGTGAGCTCGACGAGGCGCATCGACAGCGTGCGGTCGTCGAGGTGCAGCAAGTGCGGGAACAGCGCGCGCTTGCGCACGAGCGATGCGCGCCACTTGCGCTCGAAGTAGCGCCGGTACAGCCCGCCGCCCGCGTCCATCGCGGCCATCGTGCGCGCCGGGTCGAGCACCGGGCAGATCGCCGCGACTCGCTCGAGCGCAAGCCCCGCGCCCGGCGCGCGCAGCGCGAGGCGCAACACGAAGTTGCCGCCGAGCGAGTAGCCGGCCGCCACGAGGCGCGGCGCCGCAAACCGCTGCGCCACCTCCACCGCCGCGCGCACCACCTCGTCGATGCGGTTGGAGTGGAAGATCTGCTCGTTGAGGTGGTGGCTCTCGCCGTGGTCGCGGAAGTTCAGGCGGAACGTCGCCCAGCCGCGCGCGAGCAGCTCGGCGGCGGTCAGGCGCATGTAGCTCGACTCGGCGCTGCCCTCCCAGCCGTGCAGCAGCAGGGCGAGACCCTTGGCGGCGCCCCGCGCGGGCACGTCGTGCAGGCCGAGCAGGCGCACGCCGTCGCCGGCGTCGACGATGTGGGGGGTCGTCACCGGGCGCTGCGCCTGCAGGCGCGCGAGCCCGAGCCGGCGCCGCATCGGGCTCGAGCCGAGCATGGTCTGCACGTGCGGGCTGCGCAGCAGCCTCGGCGGGTCGAACACCGGGGGCGGCACCGCGCTCAGGCGCCGATCGCCTCGACGATGCGCTGGCGCGAGAGCTCGGCGATGCGGCGGCGGCCGTCCTCGGGGCCGGGGACGATCGGCTCGAGGAAGTGCACGGTCGCACTGCGCGCCGGCTCGCCGAGCAGGCGGAGGAAGTTGCCGGCGAAGCTTTCGCCACGCCCGAAGGCGACGACCTGCTGCGCCGCGCCGTCCACGCCGTAGACGAGCGCGACGGGCTGCACCGGCACGCCCGCCTCGACGGCCGCGGTGAAGATGCGCGCGTGGAACGGGCCGACTTCGCTGCCGCCGCGGGTGCCGCCCTCGGGGAACACGCCGACCGACTGGCCGCGCCGCAGGCGCCGCGCCATCTCGCCCATCACCCCGCCGAGCGACTCGGTGCTGCCGCGCCGGTGGAAGATCGTCTGCCCGCGCCGCGCGAGCCAGCCCACCAGCGGCCAGCGCTCGATCTCGGCCTTGGCGACGAAGCCCATCATCCGCTGGCTGTGCAGGATCGAGATGTCGACCCAGCCGACGTGATTGGCGACGAACAGCGTCGCGCCCGGCAGCGGCGCCCCGCGACGCGCCAGGCGAAAGCCGAAGATCCACATCAGCCCGGCCTGCCAGGCGCGGATGATCCGGTGCTGGAAGGGCTCGTCGCCCCAGCGCCAGCGGCGGCTGATGCGGGTGAGCAGCAGGAGCGTCACCGGCAGGTGCACGAGCGCATGCCAGGTGAGCAGCGGGATGCGGACGAGGTAACGCAGCGCGCGCAGCACGGGCGCGCCCGGTGCGGCGCCGGTGGGGGAAGACGGCGCGGTCATCCGTGAAAGCGTACCGGACCGGCGCGGCGCGCGTCAGCCGCGCGCGACCACCGCCAGCGTGAGGCGCGAGATGCAGACGAGCCGGCCGCGCGTGTCCTCGATACGGATCTCCCAGACGTGCGTGCTGGCGCCGACGTGCAGCGGCCGCGCGGTGCCGGTGACCTCGCCCTCGCGGACGCCACGCACGTGGTTGGCGTTGATCTCGATGCCCACGCAGACGCGGTCGGGCGGCACGCACAGGTTGCCGGCGGTGGAGCCGAGCGTCTCGGCGAGCAGCACCGAGGCGCCGCCGTGCAGCAGGCCGTAGGGCTGCATCGTGCGGGCGTCGACCGGCATGGTGCCGCGCAGGAAATCCGGGCCGAGCTCGGTGAAGCGGATCCCCAGCGGGATCATCACCGTGCCCTCGGAGAGCGCGTTGAGCTCGTCGAGCGTGGCGGTGCCGCGGAACGGCGAGGAGGCGGTTTCGGTCATCCCGGCAAGGTTACCTGCACCGGCGAGGCCACGCGGCGGCCCGGGATGTCGTGGCGCGGGCGCGCGCTCGGAAACGGGGTGCGCGCGTGGCGCAGGCCGACGCGGTCGCGGCCCGTGCTCGTCCATCGGGCCGGGCCGGGTGGCGCCGGTCGGCAGACGTCGGGCCGGAGCGACCTCGACGCCGACACCCGGGCGCCTTGCGGCAGCGGGGGCATCGGCGGAGGAACGACGCGGCGGCCGGGGGCCTGCGGACGACGGTGGAGCGGTGGGACGGTACGACGGACAGCGGCTTCAGCGGCAGGACACCGGCGGACCACCCGCCCGAGGGCGATGAACCCGGCGACCCGGGACGGCGATCAGGCGACGCGGAAGTGCGGGCCGGCCCACGGAGCGGTCGCGTAGCGGCGGGTGGAGGCATAGCCGCTGCTCTTGCCGTAGCCGACGCCGAAATCGCGGTCGCGGGTGCCGAGGCGGGCGGTGCTGGCGGCCGTGAAGGCGACGACGCGCGCGTCGGTCGGGTTCGGGCGGGAGGTGGTGGTCGTGGCGTTCATGGCGATCTCTTGGAGGGGTTAGTGGCTTGGTGTGTTGGTAAAGTACAACACCACATCGATACTCACGTGTGCCATAAGTCACCCCACCGATGGGCTAGGGCTCGAGGCGTTACGGGGAGCGGGATACGTGGCACCGGGCGGCGCAAGCGCCCCGCCCGTTCCTCTGGGATGCCGGCCTGGGGCGGACCGTTGCAGCCCTGCCAATGCGAGCGCCCTGCGGTAGGCCTGCATGCGCCGTCCTGGCGGCCGTGCCGGTCGTGCCACGCGCTCGTGGCGCGGTGCTCATTGGCACCGGATGGCTGCAGGTGACCTTGCGGCGATGTTCGATGCGGAGTCACCGCGGCGAAGGCGAACTGGCGATCGTCCTGCGGGCAGACGTCCTGCGGACAAACAGCTCGCGCCGACTCACGCAGCGCAGCGCCACGCCACCCCCGTCGCATTCCCCGGCGCCCGTCCTGCATCGCGACCACCTGCAGCGGCCCGGCGGAACCTGCGTCGCGCGCCCTCGCACGACGCGGCGGCGGATTGCCTCACGTCGCCGCATCGCGTCACTGCATCACCGCGTCGCAATGCACACCGAAGGGTTTCGCATGGACGGTGCTGCCTGTATCCCGCGCGCCACCGCGGCGGGAGTCTGCGATGGCACCGGCCCGCGCTAGAGGATCGGCGCGAGCCCCGCGCCGAACGCGGTGGTGATGCGCGTGAGCACGCGCTTGAGGCCGAGCGCGACCTCCGGGAAGTCGCCCACCGGTGCGTAGCAGTCGCGGAAGCGCGGATGCGTCGGCGGCAACGGCTGCGGGCACTCGGGCGTGGCACGGAACTCGTAGCTCGTCGCGTAGCGCCGCGGCCAGAAGTCGAACAGCGGCAGCTGCTCGAATGCCTTGCCGAGCGAATAGTCCGCGCCCGACAGCACCGGGAGCTTGTCGCGCGGCGCGATCACCCACGAGTTCGCCGGCGCGATGTCGCGCCCGATGCTCGCCGCGAGCTGGCGCGCGAACGCCGCATCGCGGATCACCACCATCGATTCGGTGTTGTAGCGGTCGCCACGCGGATCGAAGTTGTGCGTGCCCACCACGCCGACCGTCTCGTCCACCACCAGCGACTTCGCGTGCAGGCCCATGCGCACGCCGGCACGCTTGAGCGGCACCGGCGCGTTCGCATAGCGGCTGCCGTAGGCGAGCGCGCTGAACTCGCGGGCGAGCGGGCGCGGCGCCTGCGCGCGGCGCGCGGCGGCCTGGATGCGGGCCTGCTCGCGGCCCACCACGCTGCGGCGGTCGAAGCCCGT
>NZ_BAAGTR010000002.1:0-16422 GCF_054781815.1 Lysobacter humi (ex Lee et al. 2017)
GACAACGTGAAGATGGTCGTGCAGCTGATCAACCCGGTGGCGATGGACGAGGGCCTGCGCTTCGCGATCCGCGAAGGCGGCCGCACCGTCGGCGCCGGCGTCGTGGCGAAGATCATCAAGTAAGATCCCGCCCGGGCTCGGCCCGGGCGACTCCGCCGCTCGTGGCGCCAATGGCGCGACAGCGACGGGACACGGAAACCGGCTCCGGCCGGTTTCCGCACAACCGGGCGGAAAGGGCGGGGCGGCGAAAGCCGCCGTCGCCTTTTCGGAAAACGCCCAACGAGACATACGCCAGTAGCTCAATTGGCAGAGCAGCGGTCTCCAAAACCGCAGGTTGGGGGTTCGAGTCCCTCCTGGCGTGCCATCTTCGACGGTCATCCGGATCGCCCGTCGTCACCGAAGCATCGAAGTCCGTGCAGGGGATGTGCGGGCTTTTGCGAGGGACTCGCAAGACGTGAACAGCAAGGTCGAACAAGCCCGCGGTGCCTCCGTCGGAGATGTCGCCAAGTACGCCGTCGCCCTGCTGCTCGTGGCGGCAGGCGTCTTCGCGTTCTACTGGTTCGAGCAGTGGCCGAGCGTGCTGCGTGGACTCGTCGTCGTGGCGGGCATCGTCGCCGGCGTCGCGCTGTTCGCGACGACGGTCAAGGGCGCGCAGACGCGCGAGTTCCTGTCCGAGTCGCGCTTCGAGCTGCGCAAGGTCGTATGGCCGACGCGCCAGGAAGCGTTGCGTACGACGTGGGTGGTGATGCTCGCGGTGCTGATCATCAGCCTGCTGCTCGCCGGATTCGATGCGGTGATCCAGTGGGTCATCAAGCTTCTGCTGGGACGCTGATATGACCGAAGTGAACAAGCGCTGGTTCGTCGTGCACGCCTACTCGGGCTTCGAGAAGTCCGTGGCCCAGGCGCTGCGTGACCGCATCGCGCGCGAGGAGATGCAGGACAAGTTCGGCGACGTGCTCGTGCCGACCGAGGAAGTCGTGGAGATGCGCTCCGGCCAGAAGCGCCGTTCCGAGCGCAAGTTCTTCCCGGGCTACGTGCTCGTGCAGATCGCGGTCCACGACGACAACGGCATCCCGCGCATCGACAGCGAGTGCTGGCACCTCATCAAGGAGACCCCGAAGGTGATGGGCTTCATCGGCGGCACCGCCGATCGTCCGCTCCCGATCTCCGACCGTGAGGCCGACCAGATCCTGCAGCGCGTGCAGGAAGGCGTCGAGAAGCCCCGTCCGAAGGTGCTGTTCGAGCCGGGCGAGATGGTCCGCGTCGTCGACGGCCCGTTCAACGACTTCAACGGCGTCGTCGAAGAGATCAACTACGACAAGAGCCGCCTGCGCGTGGCGGTGCTGATTTTCGGTCGCTCGACCCCTGTCGAACTCGAGTTCGGGCAGGTCGAGAAGGCCAAGTAAGGCTTACCCGGACCTCCGGTTCGGATAAGTGCCGCTGTTCATCCGGCCTGGCGGTCGGATAACACCGGCGGGGCAAAGCCGGCGTGGCCGGTTTTGCGATTTCAACCAAGCGGAGGAGTCACCGGCGCAGGCCGCTGACGTTCGAACTCCAGGAGAAAGATCGTGGCTAAGAAGGTTGTGGGTTACATCAAGCTGCAGGTGAAGGCCGGCCAGGCCAATCCCTCGCCGCCGGTCGGTCCTGCGCTGGGTCAGCGCGGCCTGAACATCATGGAGTTCTGCAAGGCGTTCAACGCCGCGACCTCCAAGCTCGAGCCGGGTCTGCCGACCCCGGTCATCATCACGGCCTACTCGGACCGTACCTTCACCTTCGTCACCAAGTCGACCCCGGCTTCGGTGCTGCTGAAGAAGGCCGCGGGCGTCCAGTCCGGCTCCAAGCGTCCGAACACCGAGAAGGTGGGCAAGGTCACCCGCGCCCAGCTCGAAGAGATCGCGAAGCAGAAGGAAGCCGACCTCACGGCGGCGGATCTCGAAGCGGCAGTCAAGACCATCGCGGGCTCGGCCCGTTCGATGGGTCTCGTGGTGGAGGGCTGATCACATGGCTATGAACAAGCGTCAGAAGGCCATCAAGGCCGCGGTCGTTCCGGGCAAGGCCTACGCGATCGAAGAAGCGATCCAGATCCTCAAGACCGGCACCAAGGCCAAGTTCGTCGAGTCTGTCGACGTCGCGGTGCGCCTGGGCGTCGATGCCAAGAAGTCGGACCAGCAGGTGCGCGGCTCGACCGTGCTGCCGGCCGGTACCGGCAAGTCGGTCCGCGTCGCGGTGTTCGCGCCGGCCGGTGCGAAGGCCGACGAGGCCCTCGCCGCCGGTGCCGACGCGGTCGGCATGGACGACCTTGCCGAGCGCATGCAGGCCGGTGAGCTCAACTACGACGTCGTGATCGCGACGCCGGACGCCATGCGCGTGGTCGGCAAGCTCGGCCAGGTGCTCGGCCCGCGCGGCCTGATGCCGAACCCGAAGGTCGGCACCGTCTCGCCGAACCCGGCTGAAGCGGTCAAGAACGCCAAGGGCGGCCAGGTCCGTTATCGCACCGACAAGGCGGGTATCATTCACTGCACGATCGGCAAGGCCGATTTCGACGACGCCAAGCTCAAGGAAAACCTGACGGCGCTGCTGCTCGACCTGATCAAGGCGAAGCCGGCGACCTCGAAGGGCCAGTACCTGCAGAAGATCGCGATCAGCTCGACCATGGGTCCGGGCGTGATCGTCGATCAGGCCTCGCTCGCGCTCAAGTAAGTGTTGAAAGGCCGCCGGCATACGCCGGCGGCCGACTCTTTTGAAGGCGCGGCCGCTCCGGCGGCCGTGACCGTCAAAGACCGCAGGTGCGGTCGGCGCCGACCGGCGACGGGCTAGGGAAGCTCACACGGCAAGGGATTCGCCGTCGGTCAAAGCGGGATCGCTTAATCCATCCAGCCTGCGTAGATGGTGCCCTTCTGGAAATTCGTTTCTGGACGGCCACCACCGGGACGCCTTCGGGTGTCCCCGGTGCCAAGGACTGGCGCCGCCCCGTCCCGCGATGGCGAACAGCCGTCGTGGAGTTCAATTGGAGGAGTGCAATGGCTCTCAATCTGTCCCAGAAGCAGGTAGTCGTCGCGGAGCTGGCGGAAATCGCCGGCAAGGCGCACTCCCTGGTCGCGGCCGAATACGCGGGCACCACGGTCAGTCAGATGACCGAGATGCGCAAGAAGGCTCGCGAAACGGGTGTGTACCTCAAGGTCGTCAAGAACACGCTCGCGACCCGCGCCGTCGAAGGCACGGAGTTCGAGTGCGTCAAGGACGCCCTGGTCGGTCCGCTGCTGTATGCGTTCTCGCTCGAGGAGCCCGGCGCTGCCGGTCGCCTGATCAAGGACGCGTCCAAGGGCAACGACAAGCTCAAGGCGAAGGTCGTCTCGGTGGAAGGCAAGCTGCTGCCGGCCGCCCACGTGGACGTGCTCGCCGCGCTGCCGACCCGCGAACAGGCGCTGGCGATGCTCGCCCGCGTGCTGGCCGAACCGGCCGCGATGTTCGCTCGCGCGGTCAAGGCCGTGGCCGATCAGCAGGGTGGCGGCGATGCCGCGCCGGCTGAGGAAGCCCCCGCCGAAGCCGAACCGGCTTGATCGTCGACGTTCTTTCCTGAACCCGCTTTAGAAATCAATTTCCAGAAGGTATATCCAATGTCCGTTACCAACGAGCAGATCGTCGACGCCATCGCCGCCAAGTCGCTGATGGAAGTCATGGACCTGGTCAAGGCGATCGAAGAGAAGTTCGGCGTCTCGGCCGCTGCCCCGGTCATGGCCGCGGGCCCGGCCGCCGCCGCGGCTCCGGTCGAAGAGCAGACCGAGTTCACCGTCATCCTGAAGTCGGCCGGCGACAAGAAGGTCGAGGTCATCAAGGCCGTCCGCGCCATCACCGGCCTGGGCCTGAAGGAAGCGAAGGACCTCACGGAAGCCGGTGGCACCGTGAAGGAAGGCGCGTCGAAGGACGACGCCGCGAAGATGAAGAAGGACCTGGAAGCTGCCGGCGCGACCGTCGAGGTCAAGTAAGCAGCTTTGCGTCGCCGGTTTTCCACGGCGACCCACTGAAGGCTGGGGGCGAAACGCCCCCGGCCTTTGGTCGTTGTAGACGGACGCGGTTTTCCGGAACGAATCCACAGGCCTGCTGTCCAACGTCACCTGCGGTGACGAGGCATCGAGCCCTTCCGTTCCCCGGGTCCGGCAGCACAGAAAACCAACCGAGTTGGTAGTTGGAAGCAGCTTCAGAAGGCGTGCGGGTGCCGGCAATACCCGCGGCTTCCAACTGACAGTTCATTCAAATCGGGAGTCCGGGATTCGGGATTGGGTGTTCGCGTAGACAGTGTCCGGCCGCATCGGCCGTAGCGAACCGCCAGTCCCGAGTCCCGGATTCCAGCTTCTCAGAGGCAGCCCATGACGACGTATTCGTTCACCGAGAAAAAGCGCATCCGCAAGGATTTCGGCAAGCGCCGCGCGATCCTCGAGGTCCCCTTCCTGCTCGCGATCCAGGTCGACTCGTACCGCGAGTTCCTGCAGGAGAACACCGATCCCGCCAAGCGCGAGGACCGCGGCCTGCATGCCGCGCTGAAGTCGGTCTTCCCGATCGTCAGCTACAGCGGCAATGCCGCCCTCGAATACGTCGGCTACAAGCTCGGCGAGCCGGCCTTCGACGAGCGCGAGTGCCGCACGCGCGGCATGAGCTACGGCGCGCCGCTCCGCGTCACGGTCCGCCTGGTGATCTACGACCGCGAGTCGTCGACGAAGGCGATTAAGTACGTGAAGGAGCAGGAGGTCTACATGGGCGAGATCCCGCTCATGACCGAGAACGGCACCTTCATCGTCAACGGCACCGAGCGCGTCATCGTCTCGCAGCTGCACCGCTCGCCGGGCGTGTTCTTCGACCACGACCGTGGCAAGACGCACAGCTCCGGCAAGCTGCTCTACAGCGCGCGAATCATCCCGTATCGCGGTTCCTGGCTCGACTTCGAGTTCGATCCGAAGGATTCGGTGTTCTGCCGCATCGACCGTCGCCGCAAGCTGCCGGTGACGATCCTGCTGCGCGCGCTGGGCTACGGCAACGAGGAGATGCTTCGCTCGTTCTTCGACATCAACACGTTCCACGTGCTGCCCGAGGGCGTGCAACTGGAGCTGGTGCCGGAGCGCCTGCGCGGCGAGACGCTCGACTTCGATCTCTCGGACGGTGACAAGGTCATCGTCGAGGCCGGCCGTCGCGTGACCGCGCGCCACGTGCGCCAGCTCGAGCAGGCGGGCATCTCCGCGCTCGCCGTGCCGGATAGCTACCTCGTCGGCCGCATCCTCTCGCACGACGTCATGGATACGAAGACGGGCGAGCTCATCGCGAGCGCGAACGACGAGATCAACGACGGCCACCTCGAAGCCTTCCGCAAGGCGGGCATCGCGCAGGTCGGCACGCTGTGGGTCAACGACCTCGACCGCGGCCCGTACATCTCCAATACCCTGCGCATCGACCCGACCAAGACGCAGCTCGAGGCGCTGGTCGAGATCTACCGCATGATGCGTCCCGGCGAGCCGCCGACCAAGGACGCCGCGCAGAACCTGTTCCACAACCTGTTCTTCACGTTCGAGCGCTACGACCTCTCGGGCGTGGGCCGGATGAAGTTCAATCGCCGCCTTGGCCGCAAGGCCACCGAAGGCGCGTCGGTGCTCTACGACGCGCGCTATTTCCAGGACCGCAAGGACGACGAGTCCGCGCGCCTGCGCGAGGCCAATGGCCAGACGTCGGACATCCTCGACGTCATCCGCGTGCTGACCGAGATCCGCAACGGTCGCGGCATCGTCGACGACATCGACCACCTCGGTAACCGTCGCGTGCGTTCGGTCGGCGAGATGGCGGAGAACACCTTCCGCGTGGGCCTCGTGCGCGTCGAGCGTGCGGTCAAGGAGCGCCTCTCGATGGCGGAGTCCGAAGGCCTCACGCCGCAGGAGCTCATCAACGCCAAGCCGGTGGCTGCCGCGATCAAGGAGTTCTTCGGCTCCTCGCAGCTGTCGCAGTTCATGGACCAGAACAACCCGCTGTCGGAAGTCACGCACAAGCGTCGCGTCTCGGCCCTCGGCCCGGGCGGCCTGACGCGCGAGCGCGCCGGCTTCGAAGTGCGCGACGTGCACCCGACGCACTACGGCCGCGTCTGCACCATCGAGACGCCGGAAGGCCCGAACATCGGCCTGATCAACTCGCTCGCTGTCTTCGCGCGCACCAACCGCTACGGCTTCCTCGAAACGCCGTACCGCAAGGTGGTCGACGGCCGCGTGACGGATGAGATCGAGTTCCTCTCGGCGATCGAGGAGAACGAGTACGTCATCGCGCAGGCGAACGCGCCGCAGGACGACAAGGGCGCGATGACCGCGCAGTTCGTCGCCTGCCGCTTCCAGGGCGAGTCGCTGCTCAAGCCGCCGAGCGAGGTCCACTTCATGGACGTCTCGCCGATGCAGACCGTGTCGGTCGCGGCCGCACTCGTGCCGTTCCTCGAGCACGACGACGCGAACCGCGCGCTCATGGGCGCCAACATGCAGCGCCAGGCGGTGCCGACGCTGCGTGCGCAGAAGCCGCTGGTGGGCACGGGCATCGAGCGCGCCGTGGCGCGCGACTCGGGCGTGACCGTCAACGCGCGCCGTGGCGGCGTGATCGAGCAGATTGACGCGGCCCGCATCGTGGTCAAGGCGAACGAGGACGAGGTGAACGAGGGCGGGCTGGACGCCGGCGTCGACATCTACAACCTCATCAAGTACACGCGCTCCAACCAGAACACCTGCATCAACCAGCGCCCGCTGGTGAAGGTCGGTGATCGCGTCGAGCGTGGCGACGTGCTGGCCGACGGCCCTTCGACCGACATCGGCGAGCTCGCGCTCGGCCAGAACATGCTGGTCGCGTTCATGCCGTGGAACGGCTACAACTTCGAGGACTCGATCCTGCTCTCCGAGCGGGTGGTCGAGGAGGATCGCTATACGACGATCCACATCGAGGAACTGACCTGCGTCGCGCGCGACACCAAGCTCGGGCCGGAGGAGATCTCGGCCGACATCCCGAACGTGTCCGAGCAGGCCCTCGGCCGCCTCGACGAGTCGGGCGTGGTGTACATCGGTGCGGAAGTCCGCGCCGGCGACATCATGGTCGGCAAGGTCACGCCGAAGGGCGAGAGCCAGCTGACGCCGGAAGAGAAGCTGCTCCGCGCGATCTTCGGCGAGAAGGCGTCCGACGTGAAGGACAGCTCGCTGCGCGTGCCCCCGGGCATGGACGGCACGGTCATCGACGTGCAGGTCTTCACCCGCGACGGCATCGAGAAGGACAAGCGCGCCCGCCAGATCGAGGAATCGGAAATCCGTCGGGTCAAGAAGGACTTCGACGACCAGTTCCGTATCCTCGAGGCCGCGATCTATGACCGCCTGCGCTCGCAGCTGCTCGGCAAGGTCGCCAACGGCGGCGCGGGCCTGAAGAAGGGCGACACGGTCACCTCGCTGGTGCTCGACAGCCTGTCCAAGAAGGACTGGTTCACGCTGCGCATGAAGGACGAGGACGCCGTCGAGGCGATCGAGCGCGCGCAGAAGCAGATCGAGGAGTACCAGAAGGAGTTCGAGCGTCGCTTCGCCGACAAGCGCGCGAAGATCACGCAGGGCGACGACCTCGCCCCGGGCGTGCTCAAGATGGTCAAGGTCTTCCTCGCAGTGAAGCGCCGCATCCAGCCGGGCGACAAGATGGCCGGCCGCCACGGCAACAAGGGTGTCGTGTCGACGATCGTTCCGGTCGAGGACATGCCGTACAGCGCGAACGGCGAGACCGTCGACATCGTGCTGAACCCGCTGGGCGTGCCGAGCCGAATGAATATCGGCCAGATCCTCGAGGTGCACCTGGGCTGGGCCGCGAAGGGCCTGGGCAAGAAGATCGACCGCATGCTGCAGGCGCAGAACGCGGTGACCGAGCTCCGCGCCTTCCTGAGCGACATCTACAACCACGACACCAGCGTGGTGGGCGAGCGCGTCGACCTGTCCCAGTTCACCGACAAGGAACTGATCACGCTCGCGCAGAACCTCACCGATGGCGTGCCGATGGCGACCCCGGTGTTCGACGGCGCGGCCGAGTCCGAGATCAAGCGCATGCTCGAGCTTGCGGAGCTGCCGAGCAGCGGCCAGACGATCCTGCACGACGGCCGCACGGGCGAGGCGTTCGAGCGCCCGGTGACGATCGGCTACATGCACATGCTGAAGCTGAACCACCTGGTCGACGACAAGATGCACGCGCGTTCGACCGGCCCGTACTCGCTCGTCACCCAGCAGCCGCTGGGCGGCAAGGCGCAGTTCGGCGGCCAGCGCTTCGGCGAGATGGAAGTCTGGGCACTCGAGGCCTACGGCGCCGCGTACACGTTGCAGGAAATGCTCACCGTCAAGTCCGACGACGTGCAGGGCCGCAACCAGATGTACAAGAACATCGTCGACGGCGACTACGACATGGTCGCGGGCATGCCGGAGTCCTTCAACGTGCTCGTGAAGGAAATCCGCTCGCTGGCGATCAACATGGAGCTCGAAGAGATCTGAGGACGGGACACCGGCCCCAGCGCGCGGCAGTGATGCGCGCCAGCGGGCCGGGAAGCAATCACGTTCTCAGCGAACTTCGCTCCCCTGGAGACTGAAATGAAAGACCTGCTCAATCTGTTCAACCAGCAGCGCACGACGATCGACTTCGACGCGATCAAGATCGGCCTTGCCTCGCCGGAGCTGATCCGGTCGTGGTCGTACGGCGAGGTCAAGAAGCCGGAGACGATCAACTACCGCACGTTCAAGCCCGAGCGTGACGGCCTGTTCTGCTCGGCGATCTTCGGCCCGATCAAGGACTACGAGTGCCTGTGCGGCAAGTACAAGCGCATGAAGCACCGCGGCGTGGTCTGCGAGAAGTGCGGCACGGAAGTGACGCTGGCCAAGGTGCGCCGCGAGCGCATGGGCCACATCGACCTCGCATCGCCGGTCGCGCACATCTGGTTCCTGAAGTCGCTGCCGTCGCGCATCGGCCTGATGCTCGACATGACCCTGCGCGACATCGAGCGCATCCTGTACTTCGAGGCCTTCGTGGTGACGGAGCCGGGCCTGACGCCGATGGAGCGTGGCCAGTTGCTGACCGAGGAGCAGTTCCTCCAAGCGCGTCAGGAGCACGGCGACGACTTCGAGGCCGCGATGGGCGCCGAGGCGATCTACGACCTGCTGCGCACGATCGACCTGCAGACCGAGATGGTCCAGCTGCGCGAAGACATCGCGTCCACGGGCTCGGAGACCAAGCTCAAGCGCCTCACCAAGCGCATCAAGCTGATCGAGGCCTTCATCGACTCCGGCAACCGCCCGGAGTGGATGGTCATGACCGTGCTGCCGGTGCTCCCGCCGGACCTGCGTCCGCTCGTCCCCTTGGACGGCGGCCGCTTCGCGACCTCGGATCTCAACGACCTCTACCGCCGCGTCATCAACCGCAACAACCGCCTGCGTCGCCTGCTCGAGCTCAATGCGCCCGACATCATCGTGCGCAACGAGAAGCGCATGCTGCAGGAGTCGGTCGATGCGCTGATGGACAACGGCCGTCGCGGCCGTGCCATCACCGGCACGAACAAGCGCCCGCTCAAGTCGCTCGCCGACATGATCAAGGGCAAGCAGGGCCGCTTCCGCCAGAACCTGCTCGGCAAGCGCGTCGACTACTCCGGCCGCTCGGTCATCGTGGTCGGTCCGACGCTGCGCCTGCACGAGTGCGGCCTGCCGAAGAAGATGGCGCTCGAGCTGTTCAAGCCCTTCATCTTCGCCAAGCTGCAGCGCCGTGGCCTCGCCACGACGATCAAGGCCGCCAAGAAGCTGGTCGAGCGCGAAGAGCCGCAGGTGTGGGACATCCTCGAAGAGGTGATCCGCGAGCACCCGGTCCTGCTGAACCGCGCGCCGACCCTGCACCGTCTCGGCATCCAGGCGTTCGAGCCGGTCCTCATCGAGGGCAAGGCGATCCAGCTGCATCCGCTCGTCTGTACGGCGTTCAACGCCGACTTCGACGGTGACCAGATGGCCGTGCACGTCCCGCTGAGCCTCGAGGCCCAGCTGGAAGCGCGCGCGCTGATGATGGCGTCGAACAACATCCTGTCGCCGGCGAACGGCGAGCCGATCATCGTGCCGTCGCAGGACGTCGTGCTCGGCCTGTACTACATGACCCGCGCCCTGGTGAACAAGAAGGGCGAGGGCATGGCGTTCGCGAACGTCGCCGAGGTCAAGCGCGCCTACGACAACCGCGTCGTCGAGCTGCACGCCAAGGTGAAGGTGCGCATCACCGAGACCGTGGTGGGCGAGGATGGCGAGCGCACGAAGCGCACGTCGATCGTCGACACCACGGTCGGCCGCGCGCTGCTGCAGGAGATCCTGCCGGAAGGCCTGCCGTTCGAGCTCGCCAACACCGAACTGACCAAGAAGAACATCTCGCGCCTGATCAACAGCTGCTACCGCCAGCTGGGCCTCAAGGACACGGTCATCTTCGCCGACCAGCTGATGTACACCGGCTTCGCGTACGCCACGCGCGCCGGCGTCTCGATCGGCATCGACGACATGATCATCCCCGAGGAGAAGAAGGCGATCCTCGGCGAAGCCGAGAACGAGGTCCTCGAGATCCAGGAGCAGTACCAGTCGGGCCTGGTCACCGCCGGCGAGCGGTACAACAAGGTCGTCGACATCTGGTCGCGCACGAACGAGCGCGTGGCCAAGGCGATGATGGACGCGATCGGCACCGAGAACGTCGTCGACGCGAAGGGCGAGACCGTCGCCCAGAAGTCGATGAACTCGATCTACATCATGGCCGACTCCGGCGCCCGCGGTTCGCAGGCGCAGATCCGTCAGCTCGCCGGTATGCGCGGCCTGATGGCCAAGCCGGACGGCTCGATCATCGAGACGCCGATCACCGCGAACTTCCGCGAAGGCCTGAACGTCCTCCAGTACTTCATCTCGACCCACGGCGCCCGTAAGGGCCTCGCGGACACCGCGCTGAAGACGGCGAACTCCGGTTACCTGACCCGTCGACTCGTCGACGTGGCGCAGGACGTGGTGATCACGGAATCCGACTGCGGCACGCTCGAGGGTCTGACCATGACCCCGATCGTCGAAGGCGGCGACGTGGTCGAGCCGCTGAAGGAGCGCGTGCTCGGCCGCATGGTGGTCGAAGACGTGTTCCTGCCGGGCAACGACGAGGACCCGATCGTCACCCGCAACACGCTGCTGGACGAGGCCTGGGTCGCCAGGCTCGAGGAAGCCGGCGTGCAGACCATCAAGGTCCGCTCGACGATCACCTGCGAGACCCCGTTCGGCGTCTGCGCCTCGTGCTACGGCCGTGACCTCGGCCGCGGCCATCTGGTCAACCACGGCGAGGCGGTCGGCGTCGTCGCCGCGCAGTCGATCGGCGAGCCGGGCACGCAGCTCACGATGCGTACGTTCCACATCGGTGGCGCGGCGTCGCGTGCGGCGGCGATCGACAACATCACGGTCAAGACGACCGGCTCGGTGAAGTTCAACAACCTCAAGCACGTGGAGCACGCGGGCGGCCACCTGGTCGCGGTGTCGCGCTCGGGCGAGCTGTCGGTGCTGGACAACCACGGCCGCGAGCGCGAGCGCTACAAGCTGCCCTACGGCGCCACGATCACCGTCCGCGACGGTGCCGAGGTCAAGGCGGGCCAGCAGGTCGCGAACTGGGATCCGCATAACCATCCGATCATGTCGGAAGTGGCGGGCTTCATCCGCTTCATCGACTTCGTCGACGGCGTGACCGTCACCGAGAAGACCGACGAGCTGACCGGCCTGGCCTCGCGCGAGATCACCGATCCGAAGCGTCGTGGCTCGCAGGCGAAGGACCTGCGTCCGATCGTCCGCATCGTCGATGCCGCCGGTAAGGACCTGCAGATCCCGGGTACCGACCTGCCGGCGCAGTACATGCTGCCGCCGCGCTCGATCGTGAACCTGCAGGACGGCGCCCCCGTGGGCGTGGGCGACGTCGTCGCCAAGATCCCGCAGGAAGCCTCGAAGACCCGCGACATCACCGGCGGTCTGCCGCGCGTGGCCGACCTGTTCGAAGCGCGCAAGCCGAAGGATCCCGCGATCCTGGCCGAGCGCTCGGGCATCGTCAGCTTCGGCAAGGAGACCAAGGGCAAGCAGCGCCTGATCATCAAGGACGCCGAGGGTGGGGAGCACGAAGAGCTGATCCCGAAGTACCGCCAGATCATCGTGTTCGAAGGCGAGCACGTGGAGAAGGGCGAGACGATCGTGGACGGCGAGCCGAACCCGCAGGACATCCTGCGCCTGCTCGGCGTGGAGCCGCTGGCCGTCTACCTGACCAAGGAGATCCAGGACGTCTATCGCCTGCAGGGCGTGAAGATCAACGACAAGCACATCGAGGTGATCGTTCGCCAGATGCTGCGCAAGGTCGAGATCACCGACGCCGGCGACAGCAAGTTCCTGGCGGGCGAGCAGGTCGAGCGCCAGCGCGTGATCGAGGAGAACCAGCGCCTGGCCGCCCGCAACGAGCTGCCGGCGAAGTTCGACCCGGTGCTGCTCGGCATCACCAAGGCATCGCTGGCGACCGAGTCGTTCATCTCCGCGGCCTCGTTCCAGGAGACCACCCGCGTGCTTACCGAGGCGGCCGTTCGCGGCACCCGAGACACGCTGCGCGGCCTCAAGGAGAACGTGATCGTCGGTCGCCTGATCCCGGCGGGCACGGGCCTCGCGTACCACAGCCAGCGCCGCAAGAACGCGTCGGGCCTGACCGACGCCGAGTTCGAGCAGCTGGCCGGCACGGCGGTGATGGCCGAGGACGCCCCGGCGGCGACCGAGGCCGCCGCCGGTGGCGAGGAAGAGTGACGATGCAGGCCGGCTTGCCCCGAGGCGGGTCGGCCCTGCTATACTCCCCGAGCTAAGCATGACCCGGGCCGCCTCGGCGGCCCCAGATCACCAAATGAGGCCACAGGACGTGCCTCGTATTGGACCCAGGGCAGGGTGGGATCTAAGCGGTCCGGCGGCGCCTCCGTGGCGGCCGGCGGATCGCACGAGTCGAGCCCGCGACTGGCTGGAAAAGCCGGACGCGGGCTAGGCTTTTTCGTCTTGGCTGGCCCCTCGGGGCTGGCCTTCCGTTTTCCACGGGCCCCGGCCCAAACGAAGAGCTCCAGATGGCGACCATCAATCAGCTGGTGCGCAAGCCGCGCAACCCTGAAACGTACAAGAGCACGTCCCCCGCGCTGCAGAACTGTCCCCAGCGTCGCGGCGTCTGCACCCGCGTCTACACCACGACCCCGAAGAAGCCGAACTCGGCCCTCCGCAAGGTCGCCAAGGTGCGCCTGACCAACGGCTACGAGGTCATCTCGTACATCGGCGGCGAAGGCCACAACCTGCAGGAGCACTCGGTCGTGCTGATCCGCGGCGGCCGCGTCAAGGACCTCCCGGGCGTGCGCTACCACACCGTCCGTGGCTCGCTCGACGCCGCCGGCGTCGCCAAGCGCCGCCAGGGCCGTTCCAAGTACGGCGCCAAGCGTCCGAAGTCCTGATTTCGACCGGCGCCCCGCGCCGTCGCCTGATACGAGAGGTACACGCCAATGTCGCGTAAAGGTTCCACCCCGCAGCGCTCGGTCCTGCCCGATCCCAAGCACGGGAGCGATACGATCGCCCGCTTCATCAACATGGTCATGAAGTCCGGCAAGAAGTCGATCGCCGAAAAGATCGTCTACGGCGCGATGGACGTCATCACCGAGAAGAATCCGAACGCGCTCGAGCTGGTCGAGAAGGCGCTGACGAACGTCGCGCCGGCCGTCGAGGTGAAGTCCCGCCGCGTCGGCGGTGCGACGTACCAGGTGCCGGTCGAAGTGCGTGCGGCCCGCCGCAACGCGCTCGCCATGCGCTGGCTGATCGACTCCGCGCGCAAGCGCGGCGAGAACTCGATGCCGCGCAAGCTGGCGGCCGAGCTGCTCGATGCCTCGGAGAACCGTGGCGGCGCGATCAAGAAGCGCGAAGAGACGCATCGCATGGCGGACGCCAACAAGGCGTTCGCGCACTACCGCTGGTGATCTAGCGCGTAGCGCTGCAATAAGGGCGGCTATGGCCGCCCTCCAACCGGAGGCCGCCTGCAAAGGCGGCGTCCGGCCATTTGAGAATCCGAAAACTTACGAGAGGGTCCCGTGGCTCGCACCACTCCCATCGAGCGTTACCGCAACTTCGGCATCATGGCCCACATCGATGCCGGCAAGACCACCACGTCCGAGCGCATCCTGTTCTACACCGGCGTCAGCCACAAGATCGGCGAAGTGCACGAAGGTGCCGCGACGATGGACTGGATGGAGCAGGAGCAGGAGCGCGGCATCACCATTACGTCGGCCGCGACGACGGCGTTCTGGAAGGGCATGGACAAGTCCCTGCCCGAGCACCGCTTCAACATCATCGACACCCCCGGCCACGTCGACTTCACCATCGAAGTCGAGCGCAGCTTGCGCGTGCTCGACGGTGCGGTGTTCGTGCTGTGCGCCGTCGGCGGCGTGCAGCCGCAGTCGGAGACCGTGTGGCGCCAGGCCAACAAGTACTCCGTGCCGCGCCTCGCGTTCGTCAATAAGATGGACCGCACCGGCGCCAACTTCGACAAGGTCGTCGAGCAGCTGAAGTCGCGCCTGGGTGCCTACCCGGTGCCGATGCAGGTGCCGGTCGGCGCCGAGGACGGCTTCGAGGGCGTCGTCGACCTGCTCAAGATGAAGGCGATCCATTGGGACGTCGCGTCGCAGGGCACGAAGTTCGAGTACGGCGAAATCCCGGCCGAGCTGAAGGCGAAGGCCGAGGAAGCGCGTGGCTTCATGGTCGAGGCCGCCGCCGAGGCGTCCGAAGAGCTGATGGACAAGTACCTCAACGACGGTGACCTGTCGGAGAGCGAGATCGTCCAGGGCCTGCGCGACCGCACGCTGCGCGTCGAGATCGTCCCGGTCTTCTGCGGCACGGCGTTCAAGAACAAGGGCGTCCAGGCGATGCTCGACGGCGTCATCAATCTGCTGCCGTCGCCGGCCGACCGCCCGCCGGTGCAGGGCATCGACGAGGACGAGAAGGAAGACAGCCGCAAGGCGTCGGACACCGAGCCGTTCTCGGCGCTCGCCTTCAAGATCATGACCGACCCGTACGTCGGTGCGCTGACGTTCTTCCGCGTCTACTCGGGCGTGCTGAATTCGGGCGACCAGGTGTTCAACCCGGTCAAGTCGAAGAAGGAGCGCGTGGGCCGCATCCTGCAGATGCACGCCAACCAGCGCGAGGAGATCAAGGAAGTGCGCGCCGGCGACATCGCCGCGGCCGTCGGCCTGAAGGACGTCACCACGGGTGACACCCTCTGCGCCCAGGACGCCGTGATCACGCTCGAGCGCATGACCTTCCCGGAGCCCGTCATCTCGATGGCGGTGGAGCCGAAGTCGAAGGCCGACCAGGAGAAGATGGGCATGGCCCTCGGTCGCCTAGCGCAGGAAGATCCTTCGTTCCGCGTGCGGACCGACGAGGAGTCCGGCCAGACGATCATCTCGGGCATGGGCGAGCTGCACCTCGACATCCTCGTGGACCGCATGAAGCGCGAGTTCAACGTGGAAGCGAACGTCGGCAAGCCGCAGGTCGCCTACCGCGAGACCATCCGCAAGGCGGTCAAGGCCGAAGGCAAGTTCGTGCGCCAGTCGGGCGGTAAGGGTCAGTTCGGCCACGTGTGGCTGGAGATCTCGCCGAACGAGCAGGGCAAGGGCTACGAGTTCGAGAACGCCATCGTCGGCGGCGTCGTCCCGAAGGAGTACATCCCGGCGGTCGACAAGGGCATCCAGGAAGCGGTCGCCAACGGCATCATGGCCGGCTACCCGATCGTGGACGTCAAGGTCCGCCTGGTCGACGGCTCGTACCACGAGGTCGACTCGTCCGAAATGGCGTTCAAGATCGCCGGCTCGATGGGCTTCAAGGAAGGCTTCAGCAAGGCCTCCCCGGTTCTGCTCGAGCCGATCATGAAGGTCGAGATCGTCACCCCCGAGGATTACCTCGGCGACGTGATGGGCGACGTGAGCCGTCGCCGCGGCATCCTGCAGGGCCAGGACGACAGCCCGTCGGGCAAGATCATCAACGCGATGATTCCGCTGGGCGAGATGTTCGGCTACGCGACCACGCTGCGCTCCATGTCGCAGGGCCGCGCGACCTTCACGATGGAATTCGATCACTACGCGGAAGCGCCGACGAACATCGCCGAATCCGTGATCAAGAAGAACTAAAAAGTATCGCCCCGGGCGAGAGCCCGGGGCGCTGGATCAATCGAGAACTGAGGTAGAAGCAATGGCCAAGGGTAAGTTCGAGCGCACCAAGCCCCACGTGAACGTGGGCACGATCGGTCACGTTGACCATGGCAAGACGACGCTGACGGCGGCGCTGACGAAGATCGGTGCGGAGCGTTTCG
>NZ_BAAGTR010000003.1:0-29546 GCF_054781815.1 Lysobacter humi (ex Lee et al. 2017)
GACAACGTGAAGATGGTCGTGCAGCTGATCAACCCGGTGGCGATGGACGAGGGCCTGCGCTTCGCGATCCGCGAAGGCGGCCGCACCGTCGGCGCCGGCGTCGTGGCGAAGATCATCAAGTGACTGTTACCCGCACCGTTCGGTGCGGGTAAATCCCGCCGTTCATCCGGCCTCGCGGCCCGAAAACGCCGGGTAAGAAAAAGGGACGCCTTGACGTCCCTTTTTCATGGCCGTTGGACCGACTGCGCTGCGCTCCTGGTCTTGAAACTTGCTCGCGTGTGGACGCGACCGGAGGCCAAGGCTCGTGAGGTCATGGCGGCTGGGCGGCAAGGTCGGCGATCAGGGGCCGGGCCAACGGCTACTTGGGCTGACCGCCTGCCGTACCGTACCGGCCGAAGCCCGCAGGGACCATTAACGGCCGGTCCGATCAGGCAAGCCACTGCTTCCGAAGCATTTTCTTCCGCCGGGGTCTTTACGCAGCCTTCGCATGCAGGCTAGAATCGCGGTCCCTCTGATCCGTCAGGGGGACCGACAGCGAAATGTGGGGCAGGACGCTCCTCGTATTCGCCCGACAGGGAAGCGTCGTGTGTCGCACCGGCCGCAGCCGAAAGCTGCTTGCCGAGATGCTTCACGCGCCCTATACTTTTCTGTCTGGCGGGCCGGGAAACCGGCTCGCTTTGTTTTACGCGTTTCAACGGCCGCCAGGCCGGGGTCACGTGGCCATCGTGGGGCCCGGCGCATGAAGCCGCCGTGTCCGTCGCTCTTTCATCAAGGAATACCGTCATGGCGGACCAGAAGATCCGAATTCGGCTCAAGGCGTACGATCATCGTCTGATCGATCGCTCGGCCAGCGAGATCGTCGAGACGGCCAAGCGGACCGGCGCGCAGGTGCGCGGCCCGATCCCGCTGCCGACCAAGCTCGAGCGCTACACCATCCTCACCTCGCCGCATGCCGACAAGGATGCCCGCGACCAGTACGAGACCCGCACGCACAAGCGCGTGCTGGACATCGTCGACCCCAACGACAAGACCGTCGACGCGCTCATGAAGCTCGAGCTCGCGGCCGGCGTCGACGTCCAGATCAAGCTGACCTGAGGCCACCCACCATGACCGCGAAGAAGTATTCGTTGGGCATTGTCGGTCGCAAGGCCGGCATGAGCCGCGTCTTCCTCGAAGACGGCAAGTCGGTTCCCGTCACCCTCATCGAGGCGACGCCGAACCGCATCACCCAGATCAAGACCCTCGACACCGACGGTTACACCGCCGTGCAGGTCACCGCGGGCGTGCGCCGCGCGTCGCTGCACACCAAGCCGGAAGCCGGCCACCTCGCGAAGGCGAAGGTCGAAGGCGGCCGTGGCCTGTGGGAGCTGCGCGTCGAGAACGACCAGATCGACGGCTTCGAAGTCGGCGGCGAGATCAAGGCCGACATCTTCCAGCCGGGCCAGATCGTCGACGTTCAGGGCGTCAGCAAGGGCAAGGGCTTCCAGGGCACGATCAAGCGCTGGAACTTCACCATGGGTGACGCCACCCACGGTAACTCGCTCTCGCACCGCTCGCCGGGCTCGATCGGCCAGCGCCAGACGCCGGGCCGCGTGTTCCCGGGCAAGAAGATGTCCGGCCACATGGGCGACGAGACGAAGACGATCCAGGGCCTCGAGGTCGTCCGCGTGGACGCCGAGCGCGGCCTGATCGCCGTCAAGGGTGCGATCCCCGGTGCTCCGGGTGGCGACGTCATCGTCCGCCCGACGAGCAAGGGCTAAGGAGAACCACGATGGAACTCGCCATCAACAACAGCGACAAGACGCTCTCGGTCTCCGACGCGATCTTCGGTCGTGATTTCAGCGAAGACCTGGTCCACCAGGTCGTCGTGGCCTACCGCAACGCGGGCCGCTCGGGCACCAAGGCGCAGAAGACGCGCTCGGAAGTGAACGGCACCACGAAGAAGTCGAAGAAGCAGAAGGGTGGCGGTGCACGTCATGGCGCCCTGACCGCTCCGATCTTCGTCGGCGGCGGCGTGACGTTCGCGGCCAAGCCGCGCAGCTTCGCGCAGAAGGTCAACCGCAAGATGTATCGCGCCGCGATGGCGTCGATCCTCTCCGAGCTCAACCGTCAGGGCCGCATCTCGGTCGTCGACGCCTTCGAAATCGAGGCGCCGAAGACCAAGGACCTGATCGCGAAGCTCAAGGATCTCGGCACCGGCCGCCGTCCGCTCCTCGTCACCGAGGACGCGACGGAGAACCTGTACCTGTCGGCGCGCAACCTGCCGTACGTCGAAGTCCGCGATGTCCAGGGTCTCGACCCGGTGACGCTCGTCGGCGCCGACTCGGTGGTGTTCACGGCCGACGCGGTCAAGAAGATCGAGGAGTGGCTGGCATGAACGACGCCAAGCTCTACAGCATCATCCGTGCACCGCGCATCTCCGAGAAGACGGCGCGCCTGCAGGAAGTCTCGAACCAGTACGTGTTTGAAGTCTCCACCGACGCCAACAAGCTCGAGATCAAGGCGGCCGTCGAGAAGATCTTCGGCGTGAACGTGCGCGCGGTGAACGTCGTCAACGTGAAGGGCAAGAGCAAGGCCTTCAAGTTCCGCACGGGCCGCCGCAGCGACTGGCGCAAGGCGTACGTCACTCTGGCCGAAGGCCAGTCGATCGACGTGATGGCCACGGCCTGAGGATAGACAGATGGCATTGATGACCTTCAAGCCCACCTCGCCCGGTCGCCGCAGTGCGGTCCGCGTGGTGACCCCCGGCCTCCACAAGGGCGACCCCTACCAGGGCCTCGTGGAGAAGCAGGGCAAGAGCGGTGGCCGCAACCACCATGGCCGCATCACGACGCGTCACGTCGGCGGTGGCCACAAGCAGCACTACCGCATCATCGACTTCAAGCGCGACAAGGTCGGCATCCCGGCCCGCGTCGAGCGGATCGAGTACGACCCGAACCGCACCGCGCACATCGCGCTGCTGTGCTACGTCGACGGCGAGCGTCGCTACATCATCGCCCCGAAGGGCCTGTCGCAGGGCGACCAGGTCATCGCGGGCCGCGATGCCCCGATCCGCGTCGGCAACACGCTGCCGCTCACCAACATCCCCGTCGGCTCCACGGTGCATTGCATCGAGATGAAGCCGGGCAAGGGTGCGCAGCTGGCCCGCGCCGCGGGTGCCGGCGTGCAGCTGGTCGCACGCGAGCAGGGCTACGCAACGCTCCGCCTGCGTTCGGGCGAAATGCGCAAGGTTCCGGCTGAGTGCTGCGCGACGATCGGCGAAGTCGGCAACGACGAGCACAACCTCGAGAAGCTGGGCAAGGCCGGTGCGAAGCGCTGGCGCGGTGTCCGCCCGACCGTCCGTGGCGCCGCCATGAACCCGGTCGACCACCCGCACGGTGGTGGTGAGGCCAAGGCCGGCCAGGGTAATCCGCACCCGGTCACGCCGTGGGGCGTGCCGACCAAGGGTTACAAGACCCGCAAGAACAAGCGGACCGCGCAGTTCATCGTCCGCGACCGCAGGAGCTAATCGGCCATGCCACGTTCACTCAAGAAGGGCCCGTTCACCGATCACCACCTCATCAAGAAGGTGGAGACCGCGGGCAACAACAAGAAGCCGATCAAGACCTGGTCGCGCCGTTCGACCGTGCTGCCGGAAATGATCGGCTTCACGATCGCCGTCCATAACGGGAAGAACCACATCCCCGTTCTCATCAACGAGAACATGGTCGGTCACAAGCTCGGCGAGTTCGCCATGACCCGGACGTTCAAGGGTCACGTGGCCGACAAGAAGTCGAAGTAAGGAGATGACCATGGAAGCGAAAGCCATCCTGCGCACCGCGCGCATCTCCCCGCAGAAGGCCCGCCTGGTCGCCGATCAGGTGCGCGGTCTTTCCGCCGAACGCGCCGTCAACCTCCTGAAGTTCTCGGACAAGAAGGCCGCCTCGATGATCCGCAAGGTCGTCGAGTCCGCCATCGCCAACGCCGAGAACAACCAGGGCGCAGACGTCGACGAACTCCGGGTGAAGACCATCATGGTCGACGAGGGCCCCACGCTGAAGCGCTTCATGGCGCGAGCGAAAGGCCGCGGCACCCGCATCCTCAAGCGCACCAGCCACATCACTGTGGTCGTGGGCGCGGGCAAGTAAGGCGGAGCAGACTAATGGGTCATAAAGTTCATCCCACCGGTATCCGCCTGGGCATCGCCAAGGACTGGAACTCGAAGTGGTTCGCGAGCAAGAAGCAGTACGCCGGGTTCCTGACGGCCGACCTCAAGGTCCGTGAGCTGCTTCGCAAGAAGCTCGCCGCCGCGGGCATCTCGAAGATCTTCATCGAGCGTCCCGCCAACAATGCGCGCGTCACGATCCACACCGCCCGTCCGGGCGTGGTGATCGGCAAGCGCGGCGAGGACATCGAGAAGCTGCGTCGCGAGATCTCGGGCGTGATGGGCGTTCCGGCGCACATCAACGTCTCCGAGGTCCGCAAGCCGGAGCTCGACGCGCAGCTGGTCGCCGAGTCGATCGCGCAGCAGCTCGAGCGCCGCATCATGTTCCGCCGCGCGATGAAGCGCGCCGTCGGCAACGCGATGCGCCTCGGTGCGCTCGGCATCAAGGTCAACGTCGCCGGCCGCCTCAACGGTGCGGAAATCGCCCGTTCGGAGTGGTACCGCGAAGGCCGCGTGCCGCTGCACACCCTCCGCGCCGATATCGACTACGGCTTCGCCGAGGCGAAGACCACGTACGGGATCATCGGAATCAAGACCTGGATCTACAAGGGCGAGATCTTCGACTTCGCCCAGGTCGGCCAGGAAAAGCCCGAAGAGAACTCGTCGCCGCGCGGCGAGCGCTCGGACCGCGGTGACCGTGGCGATCGTGGCGATCGTCGCAGCCGCGAGCAGAGGTAATCCGCCATGTTGCAGCCCAAGCGAACCAAATTCCGCAAGATGCACAAGGGTCGTAACGAAGGCCTGAGCTGGAGCGGCAACGCCGTCAGCTTCGGCGAGTTCGGCCTGAAGGCGACCAGCCACGGCCAGCTCACGGCGCGTCAGATCGAGGCGGCCCGCCGCGCGATCAGCCGCTACGTGAAGCGCGGCGGCAAGATGTGGATCCGCGTCTTCCCCGACAAGCCGATCACTCAGAAGCCGATCGAAGTCCGAATGGGCTCCGGCAAGGGCAACGTCGAGTACTGGGTCGCCCAGATCCAGCCCGGCCGCATGATCTACGAGATCGAGGGCGTCTCCGAGGACGTGGCGCGCGAAGCGTTCCGTCTGGCCTCCGCGAAGCTCTCCGTGACCACCACCTTCGTTACCCGCACGGTGCGCTAATGGACCTGAAAGACCTCCGCACGAAGTCGGCCGACGAGCTGAACAGCCACCTGACCGACCTGCACAAGGAGCGTTTCGCGCTCCGCATGCAGCAGGCCACCGGCCAGCTCGCCAAGAGCCACGAAGTCCGCCGCGTCCGTCGCGAGATCGCTCGCACGAAGATGCTGCTGGACCAGAAGAACTAAGGACCCGCCATGACCGACAACAATACAGAGAAGGCTATTCGCACGGTCGAAGGTCGAGTCGTCAGCAACAAGATGGACAAGACCGTCACCGTGCTCATCGAGCGCCAGGTCAAGCACGCGCTGTACGGCAAGTACATCCGCCGCTCGACCAAGCTGCACGCCCACGACGCCGAGAATTCGTGCAACGAGGGCGACATCGTCCGTCTGCGCGAGATCGCGCCGATGTCCAAGACCAAGAACTGGAGCGTGGTTGAGATCGTCAGCCGCGCGGCCGTGTAAGAGGAGGCTCAGACCATGATCCAGATGCAGAGCTACCTCGACGTGGCCGACAACTCCGGCGCGAAGGAAGTGATGTGCATCAAGGTGCTCGGCGGCTCGAAGCGTCGCTACGCCGGCATCGGTGACATCATCAAGGTGTCCGTCAAGGACGCCATTCCGCGCGGCAAGGTCAAGAAGGGCGACGTCTATGACGCCGTCGTGGTCCGCACCCGCAAGGGCGTGCGTCGTCCGGACGGGTCGCTGATCCGCTTCGACGGCAACGCCGCCGTGCTGCTCAACAACAAGCAGGAGCCGATCGGCACCCGCATCTTCGGACCGGTCACGCGCGAGCTGCGTACCGAGAAGTTCATGAAGATCGTGTCGCTCGCCCCTGAAGTGCTCTGAGCGGAGGAATCAGAATGAACCGTATCCGCAAGGGTGACCGCGTCGTCGTGACCGCGGGCAAGGACAAGGGCAAGCAGGGCGAAGTCGTCCGCGTGCTCGGCGACAAGGTCGTCGTGTCCAATATCAACGTCGTGAAGCGCCACACCAAGCCGAACCCGCAGGCGGGTCAGCCCGGTGGCGTGATCGAGCGCGAAGCGCCGATCCACGCGTCCAACGTGATGCTCTTCAACCCGGCCACCGGCAAGGGCGAGCGCATTGCTTTCAAGGTGCTGGAGGATGGACGCAAACTGCGTGTGTTCCGCTCCAGCGGTGAGGCGGTTGACGCCTGAGGAATGCTGAAATGACCACCCGTCTCGAGAAGTTCTACAAGGACGAAGTCGTCCCGCAGCTCATCCAGAAGTTCGGCTACAAGAACGTCATGGAAGTGCCGCGCCTGGTCAAGATCACGCTCAACATGGGCGTGGGCGAGGCCGCCACGAACAAGAAGATCCTGGAAAACGCGGTCGCGGACATGACCAAGATCGCGGGCCAGAAGCCGATCGTGACGAAGAGCCGCGTGTCGGTCGCTTCGTTCAAGATCCGCGACGGCTGGCCGATCGGCGCCAAGACCACGCTTCGCCGCGCCAAGATGTACGAGTTCCTCGACCGCCTGATCAACATCTCGCTTCCGCGCGTCCGCGACTTCCGCGGCGTGTCGGGCAAGGCGTTCGACGGCCGTGGCAACTACAACATGGGCGTCAAGGAACAGATCATCTTCCCGGAAATCGATTTCGACCAGGTCGATGCGCTGCGCGGCATGGACATCGCGATCACCACGACCGCGAAGACCGACGCCGAGGCCCGCGCGCTGCTCGAAGCGTTCCGCTTCCCGTTCCGCAACTGATCCCAGGACACAGACATGGCCAAGACCTCCATGATCAACCGCGAGATCAAGCGGGAGAAGCTCGCCAAGCGCCACGGCGCGAAGCGCGACGCCCTCAAGAAGATCATCGCCAGCACCACCGCCTCGTACGAGGAGAAGATGGACGCGGTCGTCAAGCTGCAGAAGCTGCCGCGCGATTCCTCCCCGAGCCGCCAGCGCAACCGCTGCGAGCTGTCGGGCCGCCCGCGTGGCGTCTACCGCAAGTTCGGCCTCGGCCGCAACATGCTCCGCAAGGCGACCATGAACGGCGACGTTCCTGGCCTGCGCAAGGCGAGCTGGTAAACTAGCCGGCTCTACCGCCGCGGGGTCCCCCGCGGCGGCTCACAACTGAAATTCGCATTCGCGCGGATATCGGTGCTTCTCATAAGGAAACTCTCATGAGCATGACTGATCCCATCGCCGACATGCTGGTCCGCATCAAGAATGCGGCCGCTGTTCGGAAGCAGACGGTGACCATGCCGTCGTCCAAGATCAAGGTCGCCATCGCCGGCGTGCTGAAGGCGGAGGGCTACATCCTCGACTTCCGCACCAGCGAAGCGGGCCCGGGCAAGACCGAGCTCGAAGTCGTCCTGAAGTACTACGAAGGCCGTCCGGTCATCGAGCGTCTCGAGCGCTTCTCGCGTTCGGGTCGTCGCCAGTACCGTGGCAAGAGCGATCTTCCGAAGGTCCTCAACGGCCTCGGCGTCGCCATCATCTCCACCTCGAAGGGCATCATGACCGACTCGCAGGCGCGCCAGCAGGGCGTCGGCGGCGAAGTCCTGTGCTTCGTGGCCTAAGGGAGGAACAGACATGTCCCGAGTTGCCAAGAAGCCGGTCGCCCTCCCGAAGGGCGTCGAGCTCAACGTCCAGTCCGACTCCATCAGCGCCAAGGGCCCGAAGGGCACGCTGAGCGTGCCGAAGCCGGCCGCGATCGACGTCAAGGTGGAAGACGGCACGGCCGTGTTCGTCACCGAGGACGCCGCGCTGATCCCGCTGACCGGTACGCTGCGCGCGATCCTCGCCAACATGGTGAAGGGCGTCTCCGATGGCTTCGAGAAGAAGCTCGAGCTCGTCGGCGTCGGCTACCGCGCCTCGATGTCCGGCCAGGACCTGAACCTCTCGCTGGGGTTCTCGCACCCGGTGGTGTTCCCGGCGCCGGAAGGCATCACCATCACGACGCCGACCCAGACCGAGATCCTGGTCGCGGGTGCCGACAAGCAGCGCGTCGGTGAAGTGGCCGCCAAGATTCGCGGTTTCCGTCCGCCGGAGCCCTACAAGGGCAAGGGCGTGAAGTACGCCGGCGAAGTGATCATTCGTAAGGAAGCCAAGAAGGCCTAACCGGGCCGGGCGCCGCCGAACGCGGCGCCGGACCTTCCGCCTTCAGCTTTCGAGGACAAGACCATGCACAAGAAAATCGCCCGCCTGCGCCGCGCCAAGTCGACCCGCTGCCACATCCGCGAGCTCGGCGTTCCGCGCCTCTCGGTGCTCCGCACCGGCCAGCACCTCTACGCCCAGATCTTCACGGCCGACGGCTCGAAGGTCCTGGCATCGGCCTCGACCGTCCAGTCGGACGTGCGCGACGGCCTGAAGAACGGCAAGAACGCCGATGCGGCGACGAAGGTCGGCCAGACCATCGCCGAGAAGGCCAAGGCCGCGGGCATCGAGAAGGTCGCCTTCGACCGCTCGGGCTATCGCTACCACGGCCGCATCAAGGCGCTCGCCGATGCCGCCCGTGAGGGTGGCCTGCAGTTCTAAGAACGGCTCGTCCGTTCGGCCTGCCGATGCAGTCGCGCATCGGGCGACGGCGCGGGTTCCCGCGCCGTCGGTGCACCCGCGGTAACCCACAACGATAAGCGGCCACGCCGCAAATCCTTTCAACTACCGAGATACTGAAATGGCAGAAGAGCGTCAGCAGCGCGGTCGCGATCGTGATCGCAACCGTGAAGAGATCGACGACGGCATGATCGAGAAGCTGATCGCGGTCAACCGCGTCAGCAAGACCGTCAAGGGCGGCCGCCAGTTCACCTTCACCGCGCTCACCGTGGTGGGCGACGGCAACGGCAAGGTCGGCTTCGGCTACGGCAAGGCGCGCGAAGTGCCGGTCGCGATCCAGAAGTCGATGGAGCACGCCCGCAAGTCGATGGCGAACGTCGACCTGAACAATGGCACCCTGTGGCACACGGTCAAGGCCGGCCACGGCGCGGCGCGCGTATTCATGCAGCCGGCATCGGAAGGTACCGGCGTGATCGCTGGCGGCGCGATGCGCGCCGTGCTCGAGGCGGCGGGCGTCAAGAACGTCCTCGCCAAGGCGGTCGGTTCGCGTAATCCGATCAACCTCGTGCGTGCCACGATGCGCGGCCTGACCGAGATCCGGTCGCCGGCGCAGATCGCGGCCAAGCGCGGCAAGAAGGTGGAGGATCTGGTCAATGGCTAAGAACCAGGCAGTCGAGGGCGGCACCGTCAAGGTCCGTCTGGTCAAGGGCCTCCGCGGCACGCAGTCGATCCATCGTCTGTCGGTGCGCGCGCTGGGTCTCAACAAGCTCAACGATGTGCGTGAACTGAAGGACAGCCCGCAGGTGCGCGGTCTGATCAACAAGGTTCACTACCTCGTCCGCGTCGAGGAGTAATCGCCATGCGTCTCAACACTCTGCAGCCCGGTGAGGGCGCCCGTACCGAGCGCAAGCGCGTCGGTCGCGGTATCGGTTCCGGCCTGGGCAAGACCTGCGGCCGCGGTCACAAGGGTTCGTTCGCACGCGCCGGCAAGGGCAAGATCAAGGCCGGGTTCGAAGGCGGCCAGATGCCGCTGCAGCGCCGCCTGCCGAAGATCGGCTTCCGCTCGACGACGGCCAAGGAGTCCGCCGAGGTGCTGCTGTACGCCCTCGACGCTCTTGAAGCCGGCGAGATCACCATCACTTCGCTCAAGGAAGCCGGTCTCGTGGCGCCGAACGTGAAGAAGGTGAAGATCGTGAAGAAGGGCGAAGTCTCCAAGGCCTTCACCCTGAAGGGTGTCGTCGCGACGGCCGGCGCTCGCGCCGCCATCGAGGCGGCCGGCGGCTCGATCGCGGAGTAATGGCCTGATGGCGCGGAGCGGCAATTCGATGGCCGGCCTCGGTGGCGGGCTCGGGAAGTTCACCGAGCTCCGTCAGCGGCTGCTGTTCGTCCTCGGGGCGCTGATCGTCTACCGCATCGGGTGCTACATCCCGGTGCCGGGCGTCGATCCGGTCGCGATGGCCAAGTTCATGGACAGCAAGCAGGGCACGATCGTGGACATGTTCAACATGTTCTCGGGTGGCGCACTGGAGCGCATGAGCGTGCTCGCCCTGAACGTCGTGCCTTACATCTCCGCGTCCATCATCGTCCAGTTGCTTGTGCAGATCGTCCCGACGTTGAAAGCCATCCAGAAGGAAGGCGAGTCGGGCCGTCGCAAGATCAACCAGTGGTCGCGCCTCGGCGCGATCCCGCTGGCCGTGTTCCAGGCCTATGGCATCGCGAGCAGCCTGCAGTCGCAGCTCGCGCCGGACGGCTCGCCCGTCGTCTATGCGACGGGCGTCGGCTTCATCGTCACCGCGGTCGTCGCGCTGACCGCGGGCACGATGTTCTTGATGTGGCTCGGCGAGCAGATCACCGAGCGCGGCATCGGCAACGGCGTCTCGCTGCTGATCTTCGCGGGCATCGTCGCGGGGCTGCCCGGTGCGGTCCTCACGATGTTCGAGCAGGTGCGCAACAACGACATGCCGCCGCTGAACGCGCTGATCGTCATCGCGCTCGTGTTCGTGTCGACGCTGTTCGTGGTCTACGTGGAGCGCGGCCAGCGCCGCATCACGGTGAATTACGCGCGCCGCCAGGGCGGTCGCAATGCCTACCAGAACCAGTCGTCGTTCCTGCCGCTCAAGCTCAACATGTCGGGTGTGATTCCGGCGATCTTCGCGTCAAGCATCGTGATGTTCCCGGCGACGGCGGCGACCTGGCTCAGCGCGAGCGGCTCGCAGTCCTGGCTGCTGCGCCTGAGCACGATGCTCAGCCCGGGCCAGCCGCTCCACATGATCCTCTACGCGGCGCTGATCGTCGGTTTCTCGTTCTTCTACACGGCGCTAATCTTCAATTCGCAGGAGACGGCCGACAACCTGAAAAAGTCGGGCGCGCTGATTCCGGGTATCCGTCCGGGTCGTGCCACGGCCGACTACATCGACGCGGTGCTGACGCGCCTGACGGCCGCCGGTGCGGTCTACCTAGTGCTGGTCTGCCTGCTGCCGGAGATCATGCGCACGCAGCTGGGCACTTCGTTCTACTTCGGCGGCACGTCGCTCCTGATCGTCGTGGTGGTCGTCATGGACTTCATCGCGCAGATCCAGGCGCACCTGATGTCGCACCAGTACGAGAGCCTGCTGAAGAAGGCGAACCTCAAGGGCGGCACGCGCGGCCTGACGCGCTGATCCGGCGGCCGCGTGCATCGGTCACGCGGTCGTGACATAATCGGCGGCTGACCGGCTCCAATGGCCGCTCGCGACCCACAGGCCTGCGGCCGGTGGGTTCCAGATTCAACGCGGCGACGCCGGAGAGCAGGTCCGGCCGCTGCAGAAGGGCGACCCGGGCGGCAGTCCCGCGCACGGGTGGCATCGTGGCCATACGCGCACCTGAGGAGTGCGCGGGGCCGGGCAGGGCAGGTCAGCGCCCCGTCCGGTACAGCCGGATGCCGTCGCCGGAGCATGGGCACACTCCCCATGCCGGGCATCGCGCGCGAGCACGGTGCCGCACAGCTACGGGGCTACAGGTTTTCGAGACCTTCTCGAGTGTTCATCCCGTCGGGCCCGCGCCCGGCGTAAACCAGTTTGGAGATCGCCATATGGCGCGTATTGCGGGCGTCAACCTGCCTGCCCAGAAGCACGTCTGGGTCGGGCTGCAGAGCATCTACGGCATCGGCCGTACCCGTTCCAAGCAGGTCTGCGAGTCGGCCGGGGTCAACCCGTCGACCAAGATCCGCGACCTGTCCGAGCCGGAAGTCGAGCGCCTGCGCGGCGAAGTCGGCAAGTTCACCGTCGAGGGCGACCTTCGTCGCGAGATCGGCATGGCCATCAAGCGCCTGATGGACCTCGGTTCGTACCGTGGCCTCCGTCACCGCCGCGGCCTGCCGCTGCGCGGCCAGCGCACCCGGACCAATGCACGCACCCGCAAGGGTCCGCGCAAGGCCATCAAGAAGTAAGGAACCGACATGGCCAAGCCTGCCGCGAAAGCTCCGAAGAAGAAGATCAAGCGCGTCGTTACCGACGGCATCGCGCACGTCCACGCTTCGTTCAACAACACCATCATCACGATCACCGACCGCCAGGGCAACGCGCTCTCGTGGGCGACTTCGGGCGGCGCCGGTTTCCGTGGCTCCCGCAAGTCGACCCCGTTCGCCGCGCAGGTCGCCGCCGAAAAGGCCGGTCGCGCTGCGATGGACTACGGCGTCAAGGCGCTGGAAGTCCGCATCAAGGGCCCGGGTCCGGGTCGTGAGTCGGCCGTGCGTTCGCTCAACAACGTCGGCTACAAGATCCTCAACATCATCGACGTGACGCCTATCCCGCACAACGGGTGCCGTCCGCCGAAGAAGCGCCGCGTCTGAGGAGGAATTGAGACATGGCACGCTATATCGGTCCTACCTGTAAGCTCGCGCGCCGCGAAGGCGCCGACCTCGGCCTGAAGTCCTCGGCCCGCGCCCTCGACTCGAAGTGCAAGCTCGAGCAGAAGCCCGGCCAGCACGGCGCCACCGCCCGCAAGGGCAAGATGTCCGACTACGCCACCCAGCTTCGCGAGAAGCAGAAGGTCAAGCGTATCTACGGCCTTCTCGAGCGTCAGTTCCGCAACTACTACAAGAAGGCGTCGAACCGGAAGGGCAACACCGGCGAGAACCTCCTGCAGCTGCTCGAGACCCGCCTCGACAACGTCGTCTACCGCATGGGCTTCGCGGTCACCCGCGCCGCCGCGCGCCAGCTGGTCTCGCACCGCGGCGTCACGGTCAACGGCAAGCCGGTGAACCTGCCGTCGTACCAGGTCAAGGCGGGCGACGCGATCGCGCTCTCCGAGAAGGCGCAGAAGCAGCTCCGCGTGCAGGAGGCGGTCAACGTCTCCCAGCAGATGGACCTGTCGCCGTCGTGGGTCGAGGTCGATGCGAAGAAGTTCGCGGGTGTCTTCAAGGCGGTTCCGGATCGTTCGGACCTGCCCGCGGACATCAACGAAGCGCTGATCGTCGAGCTGTACTCGAAGTAATTTCATCCGGGCCGGCGTGACGACGCCGGCCCCCAGGAGAAGCCACAACATGACGGTTACCGCCAACCAGGTATTGCGCCCGCGTGGTCCCCAGATCGAGCGCCTGACCGGCAATCGCGCCAAGGTCGTGATCGAGCCGCTGGAGCGCGGCTACGGCCACACCCTCGGCAATGCGTTGCGCCGCGTCCTGCTCTCGTCGATCCCCGGGTTTGCGATCACCGAGGTGGAGATCGATGGCGTACTCCACGAGTACACCACGGTCGAAGGCCTCGAGGAGGACGTGCTCGAAGTCCTGCTCAACCTCAAGGACGTCGCCATCCGGATGCACACCGGCGACAGCGCGATGCTGTCGCTGAACAAGTCGGGCCCGGGCATCGTCACCGCCGGTGACATCCGCACCGACCACAACGTCGAGATCGTCAATCCCGAGCATGTCGTCGCGCACCTGACCAAGGACACCGCGCTCAACATGCGTCTGAAGATCGAGCGTGGCTACGGCTACCAGCCGGCCGCCGCGCGTCGCCGTCCGGACGAGGAGACCCGCGCGATCGGTCGCCTCATGCTGGACGCGAGCTTCTCGCCGGTCCGTCGCGTCGCCTACGCCGTGGAAGCGGCGCGTGTCGAGCAGCGCACCGACCTCGACAAGCTGGTCCTCGACATCGAGACCAACGGCACGATCGATGCCGAGGAAGCCGTCCGCACCGCGGCCGACATCCTCACCGACCAGCTGTCGGTGTTCGGCGACTTCACCCACCGCGAGCGTGGTGCGGCGAAGCCGGCGACCGGTGGCGTCGACCCGCTGCTGCTGCGTCCGATCGACGATCTCGAGCTGACGGTGCGTTCGGCCAACTGCCTCAAGGCCGAGAACATCTACTACGTCGGCGACCTGATCCAGAAGACGGAAGTCGAGCTGCTCAAGACCCCGAACCTCGGCAAGAAGTCGCTCACCGAGATCAAGGAAGTCCTGGCGCAGCGCGGCCTGTCGCTCGGCATGCGCCTCGAGAACTGGCCGCCGGCCGGCATCGCGTCGCACGGGATGATGGGATAAGGCAGGCCGGTCACGCGGCACTGCCGCACGCCCTAGCCGCTGGCGGCTGTGGCCGGGGACGACGACTCAGGGACTATCCCGCTGCAGTCGTCCTTCAGGACCCGCATCCGCACCGCCCGCCGCGTCGTAATCCACCACGACGCGGCACCGGATCCCGCCCTCATCCGGCGGGATCCTGCACGAAAGGCTCCACCACCGACGGGCAGCAAGCCCGCGGCATGACCGGTCAGGGACGGCCGGAACCGGACCATCCGCAGTCCACAGCTCCAACGCCGGGAAGGCGACAGCGAAATCCAGCAGTTCCAACATTCACTTCCAGGGATACACCGCCATGCGCCACCAGAAAGCCGGCCGCAAGTTCAGCCGCACCAGCGCCCACCGCGATGCCATGTTCACCAACATGGCGGCCTCGCTGATCAAGACGGGCCTGATCCGTACCACGCTGCCGAAGGCCAAGGAGCTGCGCCGCGTTGCCGAGCCGCTCATCACCCTCGGCAAGATCGACGGCGTCGCCAACCGCCGCCTCGCCTTCTCGCGCCTGCGCGACAAGGAAGCCGTCGGTACGCTGTTCACCGTGCTCGGTCCGCGTTATGCCACCCGTCCGGGCGGCTACCTGCGCATCCTCAAGTGCGGCTTCCGTGCCGGTGACAATGCGCCGATGGCCTACGTCGAGCTCGTCGACCGTCCGGACGGCGCGCAGTAAGCGACACCGCACATGCGCCGGCCCTGCGGCCGGTGTGACGCAAAGCCCCGGTCCTGCCGGGGCTTCTGCGTTTCGATGGGGTGGGATCGGCCGCCGGTCGGTGTCCTGGCGTCGGCCGTCGGTCGCGCGGAACCCGCGTCCGCATCGCCGGTCGGTTCGATGCACATGCGATCGGCTGCTTTGCGTCGGGCCCGGCGGCCTGCGACCATCCACGAACTGGGGAATACATCGTCGACATGGCTCCGAATCCACTCCGTGCCTCCTTCCGCGTCCAGTTCCTGCTGGGCTTCCTCGCCTGCGTCGCGCTGATGGCCTATGCGCTGTACGCGGAGCACGTGCTCCACTTGCAGCCCTGTCCGCTGTGCATCTTCCAGCGCATCGCGGTGATGGCGCTGGGCGTGGTCTTCCTGCTCGGCGCGGTCGTCGGACCGAAGCGGCGCGGGGGGCACACGGTGTTCGGGTTGCTCGCGCTTGCCGCGGCGATGACCGGCATCGGCATCGCCGGGCGCCATGTCTGGATCCAGCACCTGCCGCCGCACCAGGTGCCGTCCTGTGGACCGCCGCTCGCCTTCCTTCGCGAGACGCTGCCGTTCATGGACGTCGTTCGAAAGGTGCTGACGGGCGACGGACAATGCGCCAAGATCGAGTGGACGTTCCTCGGCCAGTCGATGCCGGTGTGGACGCTGATCTGCTTCGTGGTGCTGGCGCTGTGGGCTGCCTTCGCTGCGTTCCGTCGAAGGCGAGACGTGTGATGCCGATGAACGATTCGAACCTCCAGGCCGTGACGCTTCCGCGCGAGTGGAGCGCGCAGTCATGGCGCGCGCGGCCGGCGGTGCAGATGCCGCAGTACCCCGACGCCAGCGAGCTCGAGTCTGCCCTCGCCGAACTGCGTCGCCTGCCGCCGCTGGTGACGTCGTGGGAGATCCTGAGCCTCAAGCAGCAGCTCGCCGAGGCGCAGGAAGGCAAGCGCTTCCTCCTGCAGGGCGGCGACTGCGCCGAGAGCTTCGACGAGTGCTCGTCGGACGTCATCTCCAACCGGCTGAAGGTGTTGCTGCAGATGTCACTCGTGCTGGTGCACGGCATGCGCAAGCCGGTGGTTCGCGTCGGCCGCTTCGCGGGGCAATACGCCAAGCCGCGCTCGACGGACACCGAGACGATCGACGGCGTGACGCTACCGAGCTATCGCGGCGACATGGTCAACGGGCCCGGGTTCACCGCCGAGGCACGGCGCCCCGACCCGCGGCGCATGATCAAGGCGCATGCGCGCTCGGCGATGACGATGAACTTCGTCCGCGCCCTGATCGACGGCGGCTTCGCCGACCTCCACCATCCCGAATACTGGGACCTCGGCTGGGTCACGCATTCGCCACTCGCCGACGAATACCACCGCATGGTCGCCGCCATCGGCGACGCGGTGCGCTTCATGGAGACCCTGTCGGGCTCCGAGGTGCACAACCTCAACCGCGTCGACTTCTACACCTCGCACGAGGCGCTCCTGCTGCCGTACGAGGAGTCGATGACGCGGCAGGTGCCGCGCAACTGGGGCTGGTTCGACCTCTCCACCCACTACCCGTGGATCGGCATGCGCACCGCGCAGGTCGACGGCGCGCACGTGGAATTCCTGCGCGGCATCCGCAATCCGATCGCGCTGAAGGTCGGGCCGTCGGTCACGCCGGACCAGCTGCTGCGGCTCGTCGACGTGCTGAATCCGGAGGACGAGCCGGGCCGCCTCACCTTCATCCACCGCATGGGCGCCTCGCAGATCGCGCAGAAGCTGCCGCCGCTGCTCGAGGCGATGCGTCGCGACGGTCGCCGCGTGCTGTGGGTCTGCGATCCCATGCACGGCAATACCGAGCCGACTGCGAACGGCTACAAGACCCGGCGCTTCGCGAACATCGCGAGCGAGGTCGAGCAGGCGTTCGAACTGCATGCCTCGGCCGGCACGCGCCTGGGCGGCGTGCATCTCGAGCTCACGGGCGAGGACGTCACCGAATGCCTGGGCGGTGCGCGCGAATTGACCGAACTGGATCTCGAGCGTGCGTACCGCACCTGCGTCGACCCGCGACTGAACTACGAGCAGGCGCTTGAGGTCGCGATGCTGATCGTGCGCAAGCAGACGCAGCTCAGCACGCCGGTGTGAGGCGAAACGGACAGGGGTCGCGTACCGCCCGCGACGCGCCCGATCCGGACCCCGAAAAGAAAAAGCCCCGCGATGCGGGGCTTTTTCGTGGAGCACCTCGGGCGATCAGCCGCGGCGCGACGCGGTCTTGCGCTCGCTCTCGGTGAGCAGCTTCTTACGCAGTCGGATCTCCTTCGGGGTGACCTCGACGAGCTCGTCGTCCTCGATGAAGTCGAGGGCCTGCTCCAGCGAGTACTTCACCGCCGGGCTCAGCTGGATCGCATCGTCCTTGCCCGATGCACGCATGTTGGTGAGCGGCTTGGTCTTGATGGCATTGACCGTGAGGTCGTTGTCCTTCGAGTGGATGCCGATCAGCTGGCCCTCGTAGACCATGTCGCCTTCCGCGGCGAACAGGCGGCCGCGTTCCTGAAGCGGGCCGAGCGAATACGCCGGCGTCGCGCCGGCGGCATTGGCGATCATCACGCCGTTGATGCGCTTGGCGATCGCGCCCTGTTCCTTGGGACCGTAGTGGTCGAAGACGTGGAAGAGCAGGCCCGAACCCTGGGTCAGCGTGCGGAACTCGTTCTGGAAGCCGATCAGGCCGCGGGCCGGAATCATGTAGTCCAAGCGCACGCGGCCCTTGCCGTCCGATTCCATGTTCTTGAGCTGCGCCTTGCGGATGCCGAGCTTCTCCATCACGCCGCCCTGGTGCTGCTCCTCGATGTCGACGACGAGCTGCTCGATCGGCTCCATCTGCTGGCCGTCGATCTCCTTGATGATGACCTCGGGGCGCGACACGGCGAGCTCGTAGCCCTCGCGACGCATGTTCTCGATCAGCACCGACAGGTGCAGCTCGCCGCGGCCCGACACGAGGAACTTGTCGGGGTCCGAACCTTCCTCCACCTTCAGCGCGACGTTGTGCAGCGTCTCGCGCTCTAGGCGCTCGCGCAGCTGGCGGCTGGTGAGGAACTTGCCGCCGGAAAGATCCTTGTTACCCGCGAACGGCGAGTTGTTCACCTGGAAGGTCATCGAGATCGTCGGCTCGTCGACCGTCAGCGCGGGAAGCGCTTCCGGCGTATCGAGCGCGCAGACCGTGTCGGAGATGCTGAGTTCGGCGACGCCGGAGATCGCGACGATGTCACCCGCCGAGGCTTCCGGAACCTCGATGCGCTCCAGGCCCATGAAGCCGAGCACCTGCAGCACCTTGCCCTGGCGCTTCTTGCCCTCGCGGTCGACCACGCTCACCGGCATGTTCGTGCGCACCTTGCCGCGCTGGATGCGGCCGATGCCGATCAGGCCGACGAAGTTGCTGTAGTCCAGCTGGCTGATGCGCATCTGGAACGGGCCGTCGAGGTCGACCTTCGGCGGCTCGACGTGCTTCATGATCGCCTCGTACAGCGGAGTCATGTCGCCGCTGCGCGCGGAATCGTCCAGGCTGGCGTAGCCGTGCAGCGCCGAGGCGTAGACGATCGGGAAGTCGAGCTGCTCGTTGGTCGCGCCGAGCTTGTCGAACAGGTCGAACACCTGGTCGATCACCCAGTCCGGGCGCGCGCCGGGCCGGTCGATCTTGTTGACGACGACGATCGGCTTGAAGCCCATCGCGAACGCCTTCTGCGTCACGAAGCGCGTCTGCGGCATCGGGCCGTCCATCGCGTCGACGAGGATCAGCACCGAGTCCACCATCGACAGCACGCGCTCGACCTCGCCGCCGAAGTCGGCGTGGCCCGGGGTGTCGACGATGTTGATGCGATTGCCCTGCCAGGTGATGGCGGTGTTCTTGGAAAGGATCGTGATGCCACGTTCCTTTTCCTGGTCGTTGCTGTCCATCACGCGCTCGGCGAGCACGGTGCGCTCGTTGAGCGTGCCGGACTGTTTGAGGAGGCAATCGACGAGGGTGGTCTTGCCATGGTCGACGTGGGCGACGATGGCGATGTTGCGCAGGCGTTCGATGGACATGCGAAGAGACGCCTTAAGGCGCAAGCAGGGAAGGGAAGCCGGCTATTATAGCGGGCCGCCACCGCCGGTGCCTGCCGTGCCTGAACGCGTCTCCCGACTGCCGGTTCCGCTCTGGCTCTTCGTCGTCGACGGGTTCTGCGCGCTGGCGCTCGCCACCGGCTTTTTCCTTCGCTCGGCGCCATCCACGCACGTGCCCCCAGGCTTGCCGTGGGTCTTGATCTTTGTCGGCGGGGCGGGCCTGATCGCCTGCGCCGTCGCGATCGCCCGCCATCTGCATGCGCGCCGCCCACCGCCTTCCCCCTGATTGCTGGAGTTCCCCGATGTCCCTGACCGCCCATTTCGACACCGACCGCGGCCTGATCCGCGTCGAGCTCGCCGCCGACAAGGCGCCGCTCACCGTCGCCAACTTCGTGAACCTCGCCCGCCGTGGCTTCTACGACGGCCTCACGTTCCACCGCGTGATCAACGACTTCATGGTCCAGGGCGGCTGCCCGAAGGGCACCGGTACCGGCGGCCCCGGCTACAAGTTCGAGGACGAGGCCCGCAACGGCCTGTCGCACGAGCGCGGCGTGCTGTCGATGGCGAACGCCGGCCCGAACACCAACGGCAGCCAGTTCTTCATCACCCACGTGCCGTGCCCGTGGCTCGACGGCAAGCACACCGTCTTCGGCAAGGTCGTCGAAGGCCAGGAGGTGGTCGACGCGGTGAAGCAGGGCGACGTGATCCGCTCGATCAAGATCGAAGGCGACGCCGATGCCGCGCTTGCCGCGCAGGCCGATCGGGTTGCCGACTGGAACCGTACGCTCGACGCCAACGCCCGCCCGTAATTTCGGCACGGCATGGCGAGCGCCCGCCGGTGCGAGCCGGCGGGCGTTTTCGTGTCCGGCGCCGGTGGCCCGATAGTTTCACGTGATACCATTCGGCGGCTGTTCCGGCCCCGCGCCGTCGCGCCTCGGCCGGTCTCCCACCGCCGCATTTTTCCGAGGTTCCGCGATGCCACAGCTCGCCTCGCGCATCGGTCGCGCCAAGCCCAGCGCGATCATGCAGGTCGCCGAAAAGGCCAAGCGCCTGAAGGCCGAAGGCCGCGACATCATCAGCTTCTCGATCGGCGTCCCGAACTTCCTGCCAGGCGAGCACGTCTATGCCGCCGCGGCCGACGCGCTGAAGCACGACAGCGGGCAGTACGGCAGCAATCGCGGCCCGGACGCACTGCTGGACGCCTTCCTCGCGCACATCGAAGCCGTCGGCCTGACAGGTTACACGCGCGCCAACATCGCGACCGGCATCGGTGCCAAGCACGTCATCTACAACCTCTGCGAGGCGCTGCTCGACGAGGGCGACACGATCGCCTTCCCGACGCCCTACTGGACGAGCTACGTCGACATCGCGGAGATCCTCAACGCGAAGATCGACCTGCTGCCGTGCCCGGCGGAGCAGAACTACAAGCTCACGCCGGCGCAGCTCGACGCCGCGCTCGCTTCGAGGCCGCGCGTGTTCCTGTTCAACAATCCGTCGAACCCGACCGGCATGGTCTATTCGAAGGACGAGATCACCGCGCTGGCCGATGTCGTCGCGAAGTACCCGGACACCTGGGTCATCACCGACGACATCTACAACCGCATGGTGTTCGACGGCGTGGGTTACCACAACTTCGTGCATGCACGGCCCGAGCTGCGCGAGCGCGTGATCTTCATCGATTCGCTTTCGAAGACCTACGGCATGCCCGGATGGCGCGTCGGCTTCATGGCCGGGCCGGAGCAGATCGCGAAGGCCGTGGTGACGATGAACTCGAACCACATCACCAACCTGCCCGAAGTGACCAATGCCGCCGCGCTAGCCGCGCTCACCGGCCCGCAGGACATCCCTTCACTGAAGTGCGCCGAGTTCCAGGCCAAGCGCGACCAGGTGATGGCGGTGATGGAGAGCATCCCGGGACTCGTCTGCCCACGCCCCGAGGGCGCGTTCTACGTCTTCCCGGACATCAGCTGCGCCTTCGGCAAGACGCACGAGCCAACGGGCGCGAAGATCGACAGCGACGTCGACTTCTGCAATGCGCTCCTCGAGGCCAAAGGCGTGGCCTGCGTGCCGGGCTCGGCCTTCGGTGCGCCGACCGCGCTGCGCATCAGCTACACCTGCCCGACGCCGCAGCTGCAGCCCGGCCTCGAGCGCTTCCGCGAGTTCTTCGCGGAACTGGCATGAGCATGCTGGACGCCGAAGCGCTGAGCTCGGCGTCCAAGCCGTCCGGCAAGACCGGTGGCAGCGGCATCCAGGAACATCCCTTCGATAACCCCACGCACGTTCCACGGAGTTCGTACATGAAGACCCCCGTCCGCGTCGCCGTCACCGGTGCAGCCGGCCAGATCGGTTACTCGCTGCTGTTCCGCATCGCCTCCGGCGAGATGCTCGGCAAGGACCAGCCCGTGATCCTGCAGCTGCTCGAGCTGCCCATGGAGAAGGCCCAGGCCGCGCTCAAGGGCGTGATGATGGAGCTCGAGGACTGCGCGTTCCCGCTGCTCGCCGGCATGGTCGGCACGGACGATCCGGAAGTCGCGTTCAAGGACGCCGACATTGCCCTGCTGGTCGGCGCGCGTCCGCGCGGCCCGGGCATGGAGCGCAAGGACCTGCTGCTGGAGAACGCAAAGATCTTCACCGCGCAGGGCGCGGCGCTGAACAAGGTCGCCTCGCGTGACGTGAAGGTGCTGGTCGTCGGAAACCCCGCGAACACCAATGCTTACATCGCGATGAAGTCGGCGCCGGACCTGCCGGCGAAGAACTTCACCGCAATGCTGCGCCTCGACCACAACCGCGCGCTGAGCCAGCTCGCGAACAAGGCCGGCGTGCCGGTGGGCGACATCGAGAACCTCGTCGTGTGGGGCAACCACTCGCCGACGATGTATCCGGACTACCGCTTCGCCACCGTCGGCGGCCAGTCACTGAAGGACCGCATCAGCGATCACGACTGGAATGCGAACACCTTCATCCCGCAGGTCGGCAAGCGCGGCGCGGCGATCATCGAGGCGCGTGGCCTGTCGTCGGCCGCATCGGCAGCCAATGCCGCGATCGACCACGTCCGCGACTGGGTGCTCGGCACCAACGGCAAGTGGGTGACCATGGGCGTGCCGTCCGACGGCAGCTACGGCATCCCCGAAGGCATGATGTACGGCGTGCCGGTGACCTGCGCGAACGGCGAGTACACCCGCGTGACCGACCTGCCGGTCGACGACTTCAGCCGCGCAGCGATGGACAGGACCCTCGCCGAGCTCGAGGAGGAGCGGCAGGGCGTGGCACACCTGCTCTGAGCACCACGACGAAGGCGGCCACGGTCGCCTTCGTTGCTCTGGAGGCCCACGGCGTGACGCGCCGTCATCGCCCGCGATAGACGTGGGCAGTATTCGATGAGGTCCACATGACGCACCAGTCCACCGGCGCGCGCTTCCGCGCCGCCGTCCAGGAAGAATCCCCGCTGCAGGTGATGGGCGCGATCACCGCCTACGCGGGCCTGATGGCCAAGCGCACCGGCTACAGGGCGCTGTACCTCTCCGGTGGCGGCGTGGCCGCCAACTCGCTCGGCATGCCGGATCTCGGCATTTCGACGATGGAGGATGTGCTCACCGATGCACGCCGCATCGTCGAGGCCACCCAGATGCCGCTGCTGGTCGACATCGACACCGGCTGGGGCGGGGCGTTCAACATCGCCCGCACGATCCGCTCGTTCGAGCGCGTCGGCGTGGCCGCCGTGCACATGGAGGACCAGGTCGGCCAGAAGCGCTGCGGCCACCGGCCGGGCAAGGAAGTGGTCTCGAAGTCGGAGATGGTCGATCGCGTGAAGGCTGCGGTCGACGGCCGCACCGACGCGGGCTTCGTGATCATGGCGCGCACCGATGCCGCCGCGGTCGAAGGCCTCGACGCCGCGATCGAGCGCGCGCAGGCGTACGTCGAGGCGGGCGCCGACATGATCTTCCCGGAGGCGATGACCTCGCTCGACGACTACCGCAGGTTCAAGGCCGCGGTGAAGGTGCCGATCCTCGCCAATCTCACGGAGTTCGGTTCCACGCCGTTCTTCACCACCGACGAGCTGCGCGAGGCCGGCGTCGACATCGCGCTCTACTGCTGCGGCGCCTACCGGGCGATGAACAAGGCCGCCTTGAATTTCTACGAGACCGTCCGCCGCGAGGGCACGCAGAAGGGCATCGTCGACCAGCTGCAGACGCGTGCAGAGCTCTACGACTTCCTCGGCTACCACGCCTACGAGGACACGCTCGACCGCTTGTTCGCAGCGACGAAGAGCGAATAATCACGACCCGACGGCGGGCGAGGGCGCCTGCCACCGAACCGACCGCCCGCGGCGTCGCCCGGGCACTGACGAGAAGAAGCGCATGAGCGAGCAAGTGCTCCCCAAGGTGAAGAAGTCCGTCGCACTCAGCGGCACCGCCGCCGGCAACACGGCCCTGTGCACCGTCGGCCGCAGCGGCAACGACCTGCACTACCGCGGCTACGACATCAAGGACCTCGCAACGCAGTCGACCTTCGAGGAGGTCGCGCACCTGCTCGTGCACGGGGCCCTGCCGACCTCGTCGCAGCTCAAGGCCTACCGCGCCAAGCTCAAGCGTCTCCGCGGCCTGCCGGCGCTGGTGCAGGAAGCGCTCGAGCTGATTCCCGCGAACGCGCACCCGATGGACGTGCTGCGCACCGGCTGCTCGGTGCTCGGCACGGTGCTGCCCGAGCGCGAGGGCCATCCGGCGTCCGAGGCCCGCGACATCGCCGACAAGCTCATCGCGAGCTTCGGCTCGATGCTGCTGTACTGGTGGCACTTCACCCGCAACGGCGACCGTATCGAGGTGCAGACCGACGATGATTCCGTCGCCGCGCACTTCCTGCACCTGCTGCATGGCGAGCGGCCGTCGTCGCTTCACACCGAGGCGCTCGACAAGTCGCTGATCCTGTACGCGGAGCACGAGTTCAATGCCTCGACGTTCACCGCGCGCGTGATCGCCGGCACCGGCTCGGACCTGCATTCGTGCATCACCGGCGCGATCGGCGCGCTGCGCGGCCCGAAGCACGGCGGCGCGAACGAAGTGGCGATGGACATCATCAGCCGCTACTCGACGGCCGACGAGGCGGAAGCCGACATCCGCGCACGCATGGAGCGCAAGGAGATCGTCATCGGCTTCGGCCACCCGGTCTACACCGTGGGCGATCCGCGCAATCCGATCATCAAGGAGCTCTCGCGCCGACTCTGCCACGAGGGCGGCAACCCGATGCTGTTCGACGTGTCCGAGCGCATCGAGAACCTGATGATGGACACCAAGAAGATGTTCCCGAACCTCGACTGGTACAGCGCGTCGGCCTACCACATGATGGGCATCCCGACGCCGATGTTCACGCCGCTGTTCGTGATCGCGCGCACCACGGGCTGGAGCGCGCATGTCATCGAGCAGCGCGAGGACGGCAAGATCATCCGCCCGAGCGCGAACTACACCGGGCCGGAAGACCGCGACTACGTGCCGATCGACCGGCGCTGATCGACTGCCCCGCGCAGACGACGAAGGCGGCCTCGGCCGCCTTCGTGCGTTTTACTGGAGCCATGTGCTGCGTCAGGCCAGCCCTTCCGTCGAGAGGGCCGCCCGGACATCGGGATCGGCGTCCATGCGCGCGCGGAAGGCTTCGAGCCCCTCGAAGCCCGCAAGGTCGACACCGGTGCGGGTTGCCCAGCGCAGCGTGATGTAGAGATAGGGATCGGCATAGCTGCGGAACCCCGCGAGCCAGTCGCCGCGGCGCAGCTGCGCATCTGCGCGCTCGAACATGCCGCGCAGACGCGCGCGTGCGGCGGCCTTGAGCGCCTCGTGCTGCCCTTCGTCGGCGAGAAAACGCGCAGGGCCGAACAGGGGATGGAAGGCCGGATGCAGGTCGGCATTGACGAAAGCGAGCCAGCGGTTGGCTTCAGCGCGCTGGCGGGCCGAGCCGTCGCCGGCGAGCCCTGATGCCGGCGCGAGGTCGGCTGCATAGCCCAGGATCGCCGCGTTCTGCGTCAGCACGAAGTCGCCGTCGACGAGCGCCGGCACCGCGCCCCCGGGATTGACCGCGAGGTACTCCGGGCCCTTCAGGGCCTCGCGAGTGAGGACGTGGACGTCGAACGGCAGCCCCGACCAGCGCAGGCTGATGTGGCAGGCGGTCGAACAGGCGCCGGGCATCGTGTAGAGCTTCATCGCGGTCTCCATCGTGGGACCCGCACTATCGATGACGTTCGACGCTGCGCTCAAGGCGCGCAGCGGAACGCAGCGGCCCGCTCAGACGCGGCGCGGCCGGAGCGACTGCACGCGATAGAACGTGTGGTCGCCGATGCGCGCGACCTGGTAGGAATTGCGCCAGCTCGGCGAGGCGATCGCATGCGCGGCGAAATGGCTCGCGCCGGGCACGATCTCCTCGCGCTCGCCGGTCGGCAGCGACCAGTTCTGCTCGGCCTCGAGCGCGATGGTCACGGACTGCGCCCAGGCCTCGGTATTCGACATCTGCGTGGTCGGCGCAACCAGTGTCGGCGCGAACTGCTTGCGCGCGGTGACCACGTCGCAGACGGTCTCGCCCCACAGGCCGCTGTCGCGCCGCCGCAGCGCGACCTCCGCCACAGCCTTCTGCCCGCGGACCGACTGGTCGCGTGCCTCGAGGTAGACGGTCGCGCTGAGACAGAGGGAATCGGCGGGCTCCGGAGGGAGCACCGTGGCCAGCCAGAGGACCCAAGCCAGTTTCATCGTCGTCGTACTCCTTGCTCCGTTGCGCCGGCGCGGGACGACGAACGCGCAAGGCGCGTCGTCGGCGGTTGCCGGCATGGCGTTACCGAAGGAGGGCGGCGGCCGCAGTCCATTGCGCGGCACGGTGGCCGCAACGGCTCGCATTGCCCGGGCACAAATCCCGCATTCGCGGGCCGTGCCGGTGCCACCGTGAAGGATCAGTCGGCGGCGAGGTCGGCGCGCACCGTATCGTCGCGTCTATAAACGTGATGTGAACACGGTCGTCGCTTGCCGGTGGTCACAGCACCGCGGCGAGCCGGCTGCCCTGGTCGATCGCGCGCTTGGCATCGAGTTCCGCGGCGAGTTCCGCGCCGCCGATCACGTGCACCTCGGCACCACGTGCGCGCAGCGGCGCCGCGAGCGGGTTGACCGAGACCTGACCGGCGCAGACGACGACATGGTCCACGGCCAGCACGCGCGGCCCGCCGTCGATCTCCACGTGCAGGCCTGCATCGTCGAAGCGGCGATACGAGACGCCGCCGAGCATCTGCACGCGCCGCGATTTCAGCGAGGCGCGATGGATCCAGCCCGTCGTTCGACCAAGGCGTGCACCCGGTCGACCTGCGGTGCGCTGCAGCAGCCAGATCTCGCGTGCCGGCGCAGGTGCGACCGGCGATACCAGCCCGCCGCGTGCATCGGTGTAGTGCACGTCGACGCCCCATTCGCGTCGCCAGGACGCGACGTCGAGCGACGGCGATGCGCCGTGCTCGGCAAGGAATTCCGCGACGTCGAAGCCGATGCCGCCCGCCCCGATGATCGCGACGCGTGCGCCGACCTGCACGCGGCCGGCGAGCACGTCGTCATAGCGCAGCACGCGTGGATCGTCGCTGCCGGGGAAGTCGACGCCGCGCGGCGCCACGCCGGTGGCCAGGACGACCGCGTCGAAGGGCTCGAGCGTTTCCGTCGTCGCAACGGTGCCGAGTCGCAGCTCGACACCATCGAGCTCGATGCGACGCTGGAAGTAGCGGATCGTCTCGGCGAATTCCTCCTTCCCGGGGATGCGTCGCGCGAGATCGAACTGTCCGCCGATGTGCGACGACTTCTCGAACAGCGTGACGCGATGGCCGCGCTGCGCGGCGACGGTCGCGCAGGCAAGTCCGGCGGGGCCCGAGCCGACGACCGCGATGCGGCGCGGCGTCGTAGCGGGCCGGTAGACGAGTTCGGTTTCGTGGCAGGCGCGCGGGTTGACCAGGCACGTGGCGCGGCGGTTCTCGAAGACGTGATCGAGGCAGGCTTGGTTGCAGGCGATGCAGGTGTTGATCTCGTCGACCCGCCCGCTGCGTGCCTTCGCGACCCACTTGGGATCGGCGAGCAGCGGGCGCGCCATCGACACCAGGTCGGCCGCGCCGCTCGCGAGCACGCGCTCGGCGACGTCGGGCATGTTGATTCGGTTCGTCGCGACGAGCGGGACGCGCACGTGCGGCTTGAGCCGCGCGGTGACGTCCGCGAAGGCCGCGCGCGGCACCGACGTCGCGATCGTCGGTACGCGCGCCTCGTGCCAGCCGATGCCGGTGTTGATGATCGTGGCGCCCGCGGCCTCCACGGCGCGGGCCTGCGCGACGACCTCGTCCCACGTCAGGCCTTCGTCCACCAGGTCGATCATCGACAGGCGGTAGATGAGGATGAAGTCCGGGCCGCAGGCCTCGCGGATCCGACGCACGATCTCGACCGCGAACCGCATGCGGCGCACCGCATCACCGCCCCAGACGTCCTCACGCCGGTTGGTGCGCGGCGCGGTGAACTGGTTGAGCAGGTAGCCCTCCGAGCCCATCACCTCGACGCCGTCGTAGCGGGCCTCGCGCGCGAGCACGGCACTGCGCACGAACGCGCGGATCTGGCGCTCCACCCCGCGTGCGCCGAGCGGCTTCGGGGTGAACGGATTGATCGGCGCCTTGATCGCACTGGGCGCGACCTGCAGCGGGTGGTAGGCGTAGCGGCCCGCGTGCAGGATCTGCAGGCAGATGCGCGCGTCGTGGCGATGCACCGCGGCGGTCACGCGCCGGTGCCGCGCCACCTGCAGGCGCGAGGCGAGGCTGCCGGAGAAAGGCTTGAGCCAGCCCCGCAGGTTCGGCGCGAATCCCCCGGTCACCATCAGGCCGACGCCACCCTCGGCACGTTCCTCGAAATACGCGGCCAGCTTGTCGAAGTCGCGCGCGCGATCCTCCAGGCCCGTGTGCATCGAGCCCATCAGGACGCGATTGCGCAACGTGCAGAAGCCGAGGTCGAGCGGGGCGAGAAGATGCGGAAACGCAGGCGGGGCCACGACCGTCATGCAGGGATACGCTGGCGTATGGAGTGCGCAAGATGCCCGGAAATCGCAGGTCCGGCAAGCGATGTCAGGTTGTCCGCCCGACTCGCGTACTGGCCCTGTGTGCAGCGTAATGCACCGACCCGTTCCGCCGCTCTGGCAGAATGGGCGGCTTTCCGCTGCATGGAGCTAGCGACGGGCCCGCAGGAGCGATATGCCACTGCCGACGCGCGCAACATTCCGCTTGTCGGCTCAGACCGATGCATCGCCCCGGTGCAGCAACCCTTTCGAAGACGCGCGAGCAGGCTGCTGCGTCACACCACCTTCCGCCCACGTATTCGCACATGGGCAGACCCTACGTTCGCCACGTTGCAGGCGTGTCCGCACATGACAACGCACATGCAACGTTGAACGGAGCTGTAGCAACAAAAGCGAGAACGGGAACTTCCGCGAATGTTACGTGCCAGTTAACAGCCCCTTCACGGAGCCGCGCCTAGGCTCCGCGCCGATGGCTTTGTTCAGGCAGCCGTCTCGAACGGTCGGAACACGCAATTGCGGATTCCTCATCCCCCGAACCCAAGGAGCAACAACTAGATGAACAAGAAACTCCTCTGCGCCGCCCTGCTGGGTGGCCTCGCGATCCTCCCGGTGGCTCAGGCCCAGGAATTCGATGACCGCTGGTACGTCACCGGCACCGTCGGCGGCAACCTGCAGGACGACGAGCGCGGCACCGAGAATGCGCCGTTCGGTGCGATCGGCTTCGGTCGCATGATCAACCCGAACTGGTCGTTCGACATCGAGGCGAACTACCAGAACCCGAAGCAGGAAGGCAACGAAGACCTGCTCTTCAGCCAGTACGGCATCTCGTTCGACGTGCGTCGCCACTTCGTCACCGAAGGCCGTTCGTGGAACCCGTACGTGGTGATGGGCCTCGGCGCGCAGCGCGTGGAAGAGGAGTTCGACCCGTCCAACCCGCTCATCCCGGCCCGCTTCACGCGCAACGGCGCGCCGAGCGAGCGTGAGAGCACGAACCTCGCCGCCAAGCTGGGCCTCGGCCTCCAGGGCGACGTCGGCCGCGTCAAGCTGCGCACCGAGCTGGCCTACCGCGCCGACCTCGACAATGACAGCGTCGCCGCCTACCTCAACGACGAAGTGCCGCGTGACGACGGCGAGGACTGGTTCGGCGACGTGCTGGCCTCGGTCGGCGTCGTGATCCCGCTCGGTCCGGAGCCGACCGCCCCGGTCGCCCCGGCCCCGGTCGCGCCGAACTGCGCCGACAAGGACGACGACGGTGACGGCGTCAACAACTGCGACGACAAGTGCCCGGGTTCGCAGGCGGGCCAGGCGATCGGTCCGGACGGCTGCCCGGTGCCGGTGACGATCGACCTGC